>JAAXWC010000034.1 GCA_013335175.1 Candidatus Roizmanbacteria bacterium | reverse complement strand
CGGGAACTGGAAGGTTGTGGAAGCGTACGTACAAAACCAAGGAACAACGCCGGAGACAGTCCAGTTGCGATTGTTATAAATTCTTCTCCGTTAATACCCTGTGGTCTCTGCCACAGGGATGATTTATAAAAGGAAAATACTCCTACAATTAACAACAATCTTTAATGTAGGTTACAGGTATTATACAATACATCTACCTTGACATATGCTCCTAAAACACCTCCATCAACTTTTAAAATGAGAGAGATATTGGAGGAGGAGCGGTTCAAATACAAGTATGTCTCCTGCTCAAAACCGGGTAGGCAATTGAAGTTCCTTTCTCAAACTAATGGCATGTTCCAACTCGGTAGTTGAAAGCTGGTCGACTTCTAAATCAAACGCTGTACGAAGGTCATCCGCTGAATCACAATTTGCTGCATGTACTTGTATTCCAGAAGTGTGTAATGCTTTTATATATGGCGCATTTAGTAATGAAATAGGTAAATGAGCCACATCCACATGCCCAAGTTGTAACTCTTCAATAGTTATTGCTTCTCCAACTGTTTTTGGCATCCAATGTGAATAATCACGTATAAATACTCCAATTTTTGCTTTAGGTTGAATTCGTTTTATTTCTAATAAAGAAACTATAGAAAATGACGTAAACTCAACTTTTTCAATAAGATTATATTCCTGCACGAGTGATACTAACTGGGAAATAAAATGCGATAAATATATGCTATTTTTAATTTCTATTTCATACTCAACCTTGCTTCTGCACGTTTCAAATACTTCACTCAATAATGGAATTTGAATTCCTTTGAAATCATGAGAAAACCAGCTACCTGCATCTAGTGATAGAAGACTATCAAATGGTTGGTCAAATACCACACCTTGTCCGTTTTCAGTTCTACTGAGCGTGTAATCATGATGTACAACAATCTTTCTATCTTTCGTAATTTGTGCATCAAGTTCAATTCGTTCGATTTCTAATTCAAGTGCTTTTTGAAATGCTAAAAGGGTATTCTCAGGATATTTTTTACAATATCCCTTATGAGCCGTAATTTTTGTAACCATAATATCCCAGTATAACGTAAATTCAGGGACATCGAATTCGATAAGCTCTCATTATTCACTGACGTTTCACCAGCATATTTAGCCAATACATCGTTCAGATACACTCGATATTTTGTTAGTAGCCGTCTAAATATATGGTTGTCTCTCATTCCAACCCCATCATTGTATTTACATCTTTTCACCTCGTCCGTCTGAGAAGGGAGCATCAGAATATTTCCTGCGATATAGTATATAATTGGTTTTTCTCACCTACCGGTAACAGGATAGGTTTGAAGGTTATTCGGGGGAAATAGTTGTATTGAATAATATGGAAAATAAAGTAAGCATTATCCTAGATGAACTTGATCCACAGCGAGCTTTTATTAGGTCAGAATATGATCCAGAACGGTACTTTTATACTGTCTCCTGGAGAACAGAACTTTCTGAAGATACTCTTATTAAGGCTATTGAAAAAACAATCTGTTATTATGAGGCACGTTTTCCTGACGGTATAATGGGGATAAATGGAGTAAATGTTCAAACGAACGTTACCGACATTCCACCAGGTACAAAAGGAGTAATATATTCATTTATAGAAGATGGAATAGAAAAGTGGGGAGACGTACCTTACACAAGACCTATTGATTGGAGTCGAGTTCAAGAACAGGCAAACGGTTGTACGATTGCTACTGCTCGATTCCTCAGCCCCATTGGTGATTTTTGCATTATGCCGCTCGAAAAAGGACCAAATATTGGTATTGTAAGTAGGATCATCGATTCTTCTGGATATAGAAAACTGATGAAAGATACAAATAGAAGGATTACTGATAAACTAACAGGAAAGATATTTGAAGAACTCTACTCAAGCGTACCATCGAAGGAATAATATTTGTGGTTATTCTCTTTCGGTTTAAAATCTTTTTCGTTTGCTTACTGAAAGCAGAAGCCCATAATTTTCCGCAACCTAATCTGAGTGAGAAAATTTTTGTTTTGAGCAAAATAGATTGCACTAAAGAAAATTCCACTGTAAAACAAGTCGCTCAAAACTGTATTTCTGAAAAAAGGTAAGGCATAGTAGTAACATTCTACGAGTCCAGAAAAATTCTTCATGTAAAGTTCTGTAGCAATCCAAACACCAAAATTAGTAGTCACAAAAAATGCAAAGGAGGAAGCAAAAGAAAGAGCAATCACATTGGTAATATGCAGTTTATTTTTTAAAAGATGGCTCCCCAATGCAATGGCAATAAAACTTCCATATACCCAAGGCATCGTTGCATGAAAGCCGAGTACGCAATCAGAAATAATCATGATCGATGCCGGAAGCAACAATGCAACTTTTTTTGAAAAATAGTACCCTGCAACCATACTTACTGCCCCCACAGCTACAAAGTTCGGTTCATGAGGAACGAGCCGCGATGCAATGCCCACGATAAGTAATGTAAAAAATACGAATAATTTACTGTTCATATGCTTGATATCGCCATTCTACTGTGTCGTTTGGTTGCAATTTATAATCTCCAGCTCCCATTTTAGATTCTTTCGCATTTACATAAAAGAGCCAGTATTTGTTCTCGTTCCCATTTTTAATACCATCAATAGATTCGACTAAAGTTCCGAAGGAATAGGTTTTTACTTCAATTTTCTGGGTACGGGAAAGGAGAGAAAGCGCAGTTTCATCCTTGACGAGTGTGTAAGAATGGCTGGCTTTTTTTCCATCAGGGTACGAAATAATTTGTTGTACCGACGCGCTATTCTTTATTTCATTTTTTTGTGGTATTGTACGGTGTGATCGATAAAAAACATAGGACAAACTGAGCACCATGAGGAGTATTACGAGAAACGAGGCAAGTAGTGTTGTATATTTTTTCATAAATCCTTGGTCCCGAAGGTATTAATAGTTTCAATTAGGCGACCCGACTTTTACGGTTGCGACCCAGTGTCTGAGTTTCACAGACTTCGCTAACTGAAGTAGGAACATCATAAAACATGTGGCTCACAATGTCAAGAAGCTTAGAATTATTTCGTGAGCGTTGGGATATCCGCTTCATCAATCTTTCCGTCTCCATTTACATCCAAATCGGAACCATAAAACGGATTATCCCCATCGTGAGTTTTTCCTATAACTTTTGTCCAGCAAGGATCAGTTTTCTTGCAGCCAAGATGTTGCTTGATAATCATAATATCCTGTGGCGAAACCTTGCCGTCGCGGTAGATATCTCCCGGAACGGTTACTGCAAGACCGGGGGTAATGGGTTCAGAAGTTTTAGTTTGAGGGATCGTGTTCTGATTAGAGGTATAGAGAAGGGCCCCACTAACTACAAGTATAATGAGGAATATGCATATCAAAGCAGATACAAAAATTGTTTTATGAGCAGGGAACATAGAGCAATATACATTTTACTGTATTCACGCAATTAATTGTTGAAATAATACGTACTGTCATTAGGAGAGATAATGAAGAATTTGCTCAAAGGCATCCTTGTCTGAAAAAAAAGTAAGCGTTTGTTTTGCCTCTTGTTCTGAGACAAATTTTGCCTCAGACACTTCCCAGTCGTGGTCGTTTGGATCTCCAGACACGTACTCCATCAGGTAATAAAAAACATTTTTCTTCACTAAGATGGACTGGAATTGATAGGAATATGTAACCTCAATTGGTTCCGGGTTTACGATTTTAGCTTCTATACCGCCTTCTTCTTTCACCTCACGAAGAGCGGCGTCTGCTTTTGGTTCATTTTTTACGGTATCTCCGACTAACCCTTTGGGAAATCCCCATCCTTTATGTTGAGAGTGTTGGGTAATGAGCCAAAGGATTTTTTCGCCTTCTTTTTTATAGATGATTCCTCCTGCAGAGGTTTCGTATTTAATATCCATATTATTGTTTCGTCATCCTCGACTTGCACGAGGATCCATGCCTTAATGTCCGCGTTCTCAAGTTTATCTGATACAATGCTCCTATGCAACCAGAATTTGTAACGATTTCAACTGCTGATGGGCTCACATTACCAGGTTTGTGGTACTCAAAAAACGGTTTTAAAAAGGCTGCGATATGGCTTCACGGAATGGGATCTTCTGTTTTTTATAGCTCAAAATACCAGGTTATTGCTGAAGAATTGGAGAAGAAAGGGATTGCTCTCCTTGCATTTAATAATCGGGGCGCGATGTCGTATTTTCATCTTGATGTCATCAAAAAAGGGGAAGAACCAACACGAAAAACCTTCGGCATGTCGCATGAAATTATTAAAGAGTGCATAGAGGATATTGAAGGAGCAATCGCATTTCTGAAAGAACAGGGTTGCGAAGAGCTGTATCTGATCGGTCATTCAACGGGGGCTAATAAAATCTGTGTGTACGATCATTATCGTCCCGAAAATCCAATCTCTAAATATGTGTTATTGGGAGGGGGAGACGATACCGGGATGTATTATTACGAATTAGGGGAAGAAAAACATGCGCAGCTTCTGAAAAAGGCAAAACAAAAGATTGGTGACGGACAGGGCGAGATGTTTATCCCAGAACTCCTTGAACAAAACTCTATCTATTCATATCAGGCATTTTATGATATCGCAAATCCCGATGGTGATTATAATATGTTTCCGTTTTATGAAGAAATGAATAGCGTTAAACTCTCCTCAAAACCATTGTTTGGATATTTTGCAGCCATAAAAAAACCTTCGTTTGTCATTTACGGCGGAAATGATGAATATGCGTGGGGAGATGTACCACGTGCTGTGAATATTTTGAAAAAATACAACCCAAAACGAGATTATTCAATCATCGAAAACGCAGATCACGGGTTTTCGGGACACATTGAAGAACTGGCGAAGGATATTACCGATTGGCTTTGAATGTCCATACAATCTGCAATAGATCACTGACATAAAGGTATATTCTTGAAAATTTTGTACTATAATACCCCCATGGTATCACCCTATGAACAATCTTGTCTATTTGAAAGTCCCCTTACTCCAGGGCAAATTGATTTTATCCGCAACTACATCAATCAAAGGGGAAGTCTGAATACAACGGAAGAAATCATTGCTTTTGAAGATATATATTTTACTGCTTTTAATCTATATCCGCCCGAAAATTGGCGATCGCTGCTGGAAATGTCACGTGCTATCCCTCAGAAAGAAGATGTGAGAAAGGACCTTTATTTTGAGAAGGAAACCCTTACCTGGAAGAACGTTGTGGATATTGGGCAACAAGTTGAATATCTCTTAGGTGGTCACTTTCATGTGGCTCTGCAATATTCAGAGGGAAGCTCTCACATCGTTTTTTCTTCGGATGAAAGGATCGAGTCTTTGCCTCTAATTACAGAAGAAACATCATCGGCAATGAGAAGCAATCCCAGAGGTAGTCTGACAATACCACAGTGTGATGATTTAGAGGAGCAAGGAGGAGACATGACATCTGCGCGATTGGATCATCAATCAACTCTGCATGCCGTGCTAGCACGCGAACCTGGTTCATCTTTCGAAGGGTATGTAACTGTCGTGTCTCGTACGAGTGAAGAAGAAAACTATAAGGTTCTGGTAATGATCCCCGCAAAAGGTGGCGATTCTCTTCATCACGAGGGGGGATGTTTGTTTCAACAGTTCGGAGTTGCCCCTGCCAATGAAAACAGCATTTTGTTGAAAGGAATGTGGAGCAAATCACCAGACGGTCCGCTTCAGTTTCAACTTGAACCTGACCTCAATCCGACACTAATTAACTTCCCTGAATATGTAGAGAAACGAACTCAGAAAGCCATATCCGATTCTTATTCATTTATCCCCCAACTCTGTAATTTGATCGTTCAAGGGGAAATTGCATCGTTTGCACATCATTGTAAAGATATATAACTGTAGTATATATACTACGGGTACTGACTAGATAACTAATAACTACAGGACTATTTGTTTTCCTTTTTGAGAAGACGTTTCAGATCTTTCAACATCGTAGCACGGTGATTAAACCGCCACTCCGATTCAATGATAAAGAGCGGAA
>JAAXWC010000003.1 GCA_013335175.1 Candidatus Roizmanbacteria bacterium | reverse complement strand
GGCGGTTTAATCACCGTGCTACGATGTTGAAAGATCTGAAACGTCTTCTCAAAAAGGAAAACAAATAGTCCTGTAGTTATTAGTTATCTAGTCAGTACCCTCTTTTATTTTTTCCCCTTTTGAATTGAATATCTTAATTCTTCTTTTATCTTCAATCCCGTATTTTAGTCTAAAATTTGTTTCTAACTCTTTAACTTCACCTCTAAAATCTTCAGAAATTCCCTTATTATAAAACCTCATCTCACGAATTAATGATCCCATCGAGGGTGAATCTATATCTAGCAATTTTTTACATAACCACCTTGCGACAAGTACTTGTTTTGCAATAAGATATACGCTTTGATTATCATTGTTTCCATCTAGATTATTTTTAGAGTTTCCATGACCAAAATAACTATGTCTTACTTGCCAAAGATGGTGAATAATTATTTGTAATTTTTCAGACTCTATGATTTTTTTTGCAATATATTTTTTAGCTTCATCTTCATTAAAATTGTCACCACAAAGAATTTCACATCCTTGATAAAACTGCATAAATGCAGCGTCAATTAAACCTGGGTACATGTCTTCGAGTGTTAATAACGTTAATCCTGTCAAATAATGTTTACTAGCCGCTTTAATACTCGTATTTGATTCTAAATAATAATCATAATCATTTACTATTTTGTTAGAAGCAGAACCTCTTTCTTCGATTTCAAAAGTTAGGCCTCTGTTTAAATTCTTTCTGGTTGCAATAAGTACTTTCCCATTTATTGGTTGAAGTGGAGGAATTATATATTCAATTTGATAACAATTAAGAGGAAAATCCAAACACAAAGACAAAGCTTCAATTTCTTCTAATATTAGGTTTAACGATTGTTTTATATCACTTTGATTGTTTAGTTGCTCGTGTTTATTTATACAATATTTATCTTCAAATGAGAGAAAAACACTTAAGTAAGGCAATAGTTTATTATTAATTGAAAAAACATTCTGTCTTATTAGTTCAACTTTTTCTCTTAAAAATTCAATAGTCTGCTCTTGCATTAAAGCAGGAGTAAAACGAATCAAATAGTATCCATCAATTATTTTTGGTTCATCAAAAAAATCAATGTTAGTCCAAATTTCCCAATCCCGATATTTTATCGTAGACATCTTGGCGGGCGAAGTGTCCCGTAGGTGGAACACCATTTGCCCCAGTCTTCTCCAAACCTACGAAAAATTAAAGAAACTTGGGTTCACCTATCAGAACGGAATTATCTCTGTTTCCTTACCTCAAAATTTATCAAAGGGAAAGGGGGTGACAGAGAAATAATGAACGATTTTATTATCTCACACCTCAAGAGCACATTGCATCTTTCTCCCGACCTCGTAAACTCACAATTATACGATGATTCGACTTTTTATGCTCAATTTTTAAAGGATGTGAAAAATTGTCATAAAGAAGTGATTATCGAAAGTCCTTTTATTGCCTCTTATCGCATGGCTTCCTTCATATCTGTATTCGAACGATTGGTTCACAAGAAAGTCAAAGTCTATGTTTTTACCAGAAATCCGGAAGATCATGATATTACACTTCGGGTTCAGGCAGAGCAAGAAATAAGACGACTTCAGACCCTCGGAGTACAAGTTATTCTTTCCAATGATTACAGTCATAGAAAGTTGGCAATACTGGACAGAAAAATATTGTGGGAGGGAAGTCTTAATATTTTGTCACAGAATATAAGCCGTGAGATTATGCGTAGGATTGGGAGCGAAGTTGAAGCAAAGCGGTGCTTTGAGTTTATAAACCTAGGAAAGTTCATTTATTAACGGTAGAAGGTTATTTATTTGTATAATAAGAGCCATGAGCAAATCAGGAGGTTATGAGATAAATCAAAAAGATATTGAGGGTGTACTCAATTTTCTCAAGATCACAGATCCAGAGAATGCAACACCAGAGATGGCGATAGAGCTTCTTGAGTATCTAAAAACAACTATTCATACAATGAGTCACGATGATCCAGAAAAACTAAAAGAAATGTATGAAGCTTTAAAGAAGCAAAAAGCACTCAGTAGGAACTAAAACGAGAGTACATCTGAAGATTTAACACCAAGTGCCTCAAGAATTTTCTTTAAGGTAATTACAGATGGGATAGCTTCACCACGTTCAACTTTTGCGTAATAATTAGCGTTTAGTCCTGCTTTTTCAGCCACATCACTTTGCTTAAGTCCTTTTTCAAGGCGGATTTCTCGAAATTTGTCGGCAATCTCCTTTCTCGTTTTTTCGTCCTGGGCGTTATGCATACAAGGATAGTATAACAGACACAGAGAAGGTGCTTACATTAAGCCGTATTTGATGCTTTCAGTACATCTCTAATAGAGTTTTATGAATACTAGTACTATTTACGACTATATTGGTGTGTATAGTTAATTTTTCCATCATCATTTAAAGTTAATGTGATGTTGCCATACCATCTAGTTGACCAAACATTATCACAGTGTTTTCTATATTTATCGGAAGCATCGGAATCTGGTTTTTTCCCAACTGAAACGATTGTAATAAGGGGATTTATTGCCTGCACCGCGCTTTCGTGATAACCACTATCTCTACCATGATGTGATGCTTTTAATACATCTGCTTTTAAAAAATCACTTTCAAACTCATTCACTATGTCTTCCCAAACTTCCGTAGTGGCATCGCCACCTAATATAACAACATGATCCTTATGTGTTATTTTTAATACATAACTCAAATGATTAGGGTTTTGTTTTTCCTCTGCTAATTTTTTTAACTCCTTGGTCGATGATAGCAGATAAATACCATCTCCCGTATAAAATTCACCAGATGCATGTCGCTCTAAATTAAGTACTTTTGGTGATTGAGTACTTTTTCTTAGTTTTTGATATGTTTCCCAATCTCTTTTATCAAACTTTGTTTGATTCTCAAATTCTGAATCATTTTTCTCAAAATTATGCTCAGAATCCCAAAAATTAAGAATCGGTAATTTTTCTTCTTCAAACAATCGATATAATCCTGTGAGATGATCCATATCAGGATGAGTACAAATGAACCTAAATATTGATTTACCTTGCCAGTTATTTTTAAAATATTCAACAGGATCGGTAAGTTCAATATCGTATCCTTTTTCGGAAAAGAGGTTTTTCCCCATTAATTTACTTAAAAACATATCACTATAACTTATCTTGTACACTTCCATTAATTCTTTCTCTGACTCAGAATCTAAAGCTTTTGAATTATTGATATCAACCATCATTAAACGGCCATCCTCGAACTCAATTATTGTACAATCCCCGTGCCCAACGTTGATAAAATGTAGCTTTAGCATATGAATTAATAAACTTATTGATCCAGGAACTCTGAGTATAACTTTTTTGCATATTCATGCCCTAGTTTGTTTAATATTATTTTTGACATTAGTAGTGCTGATAGATAAATAAATGACAATACTACTGAAATGTAAATTGGAATAATAATTTTAACAATAGAGAAAAAAATAATATTAAAAAGAGAGACGAGTAAAGCTATTACACATCCACCAATAAAATTTCGTGCGAACCCATACCGGATATTATATTCATGTAATAGGCTTCCCTTCTTAACTCTCTCCCGAATAAGCCCAACTGCTTCGTTAATTAATTTTCTTGCCTCTTTAATATTTGTAGATTCATATCTACGAGTGGGGAGTTTTATTTTGAATACATCATATACTTTCTTACGTATTATATTTTTGTAGTTTTCTGAAAATTCGTTATTTGTGTAGAGTAGAAGATTGGTAGTTGCAAAATTGAATTCACTGGCAAACACTATTTTTTCAAATATAAACTTTGAAATGTACCGATTAATCTCTATAAAGAAAAAGGTGATGGCCGCCTGCAAAGAGGCGCCTGAAGACAAAGATAGTGCTGAAGACCAATTCGTTGAATTAACTATTTGATTCAATAATCTCCCAACATGATCGTTTAACCAAGAAAAGTAAAAAATATAAAAAGGGAGAGAGGTTAATATAGCTGGATATATTTTTGCCCTAATGCTATATTCGTCAAAGCTTTTCATAGATATTAATTTATTTTTCAACTTTTTCATAAAACGGTTCTTCAGCGGCCGCCACCCAACCTTCCCTTACTGGTGTATCATGATGAAAATTTAAGATTGATCCTCTAGTCACAAAGACTCTAGCACCAATTTTATTAAGACCGTTTGTAACCTTTTTAGCTGGATGTTTAGGCGCTTCTTTGGAAGCAGACACATATGCTATTGGCGCCTTCATTCGTTGTAGAACTTTGCTACTAATATTGTGCTTGCTTCCATGATGTGGAACGTCCATAAAATTAAGATCAGTCAGAGGAATTCCTAATGAATCCGCATAATCAGCTGCTAAATGCAAAGCAGTTTTTCCTGCATCGCCTGTAAAAAGCAACTTATGGCCATCTATTTGGAATAGAACAATGGCACTCGTATTATTTTCCGGACTCGTTTCTTCTTCATCATTATTTAGTAGGTCGATTCCGAATTTATCATCAATCCATTCAATCGCAGACTCCAAGGCTGACTTTGTGGCACCCATTAATTGTTCCAATATCATAATTGGTTGGGGTGTACCATCAAATAGTGGTATCAGCTTTTCATAGTAGTCGATTGAAGGACCTAAAACCGTCATTCCATAACCCTTAACTCCTTGGAATGGCTCAACAATCTCTACCTTTTTCTTGAGAGCTAAATCTTCCAAATCTACTACTTGTTGCAACGATTTCTCAATCTTCTCCTCCAGTCCAGATTGCGTAATTTTTTTATTAACAAATAATTTTTTTATATTCTCTGCATGTTCCCAAGGCCGATGCATAAGTAAATGGGTAACCTGAAGATTTTCTAAAATTGGATATAAACCCGAAATATGATCTCTATCGAGGTGAGTAGCTATTACAAGATCAACTATGTTGGTAGAGTAATATTTTCTTATGTGTTCAATAATTTGCTCTCCAGTTTCCTTGAATCCGCCATCAATAACAACTATAGTCTGTTCCTTTCTCTCTCCTAGTAAATTACCGAATCGCAGTATAATTGCGTCGCCACTGCTTTCTCCATTACCAACTGGTAAATAATCTATTTCGTATGCCATATTAGTGTTTATTATCTCGGGGTGGATTTGGATCATTCCCCGGAGAAACTGTATCGCTGTCCCGGATTTTTCCATCTTCGCCGTGGATCCGGACTTCGCCACCACCTGAATTCCCAGAATATTGTTTTGCTAATTTTTCAGCTTCACGTTGGGTGTCAACGGTAATGCTTGCTTTTTGACCACCTTCTTTTCTTACGTTCCATCCGTGGTCATTGTTCTTGGTAACATGATAATTTGCCATAGTTTTGTACTAAATTATTAATGAAATAGAAAAAGTATAGTAGTTGTTAATAAGCTTGTCAATAAGTAAATTGGCACTATAAAACAAAATGTGCTTAGAGAATTTTTGTGTATAATATAGGTATGCATATCAATCAACAGAAGCTACTAAATTTAGCAAAGTCAGTCTCACTGAAAAATATGACGTTAAGGCAAATTGGTGATCAAGTTGGAATACTTAACCCTCAAAACGTAAAGTTTCACCTGCAAAAATTGGTCGATCGAGGATTTTTAACTTCTGATTACCAACTAAGCTCTTCAGTGCCTACCAATTTAGTTGCTGTTCCTATATATGGATCGGCAAATTGTGGTCCTGCCACATTTATTGCGCAAGACAACATTCAGGGATATTTAAAAGTTTCCCCAAGCATTGTGTCTTCAGGAAGAAATCTATTTTCACTAAAAGCTGTCGGCAACTCAATGAACGAAGCTAAGGTTGAAGGAAAGTACCAAATTCGAGAGGGAGATTATATTATTGCAGACAGTTCTAAACGACCAAATAATAGCGAATATGGTGTCATTGTCAATGAGGGGTTAGTCAACATTAAAAAGATTAAAATAAATGAGAATACAGACCCCAAAACAGTTGCGTTAATATCAGAGTCTACCGAAAATTTTCCACCTATTATTCTTACTGTAGAAGATTTTGAAAACGGATTAGTGGATATCGTGGGTAAAGTAGTAAAGGTCATCCCTTTTTCGTCTTTATAAGGTGCGATCTATGTTTGCTTGCATTGTTCGACATCCATTCAATTTTTCCATTTGATCATTCATCTTTTTCTTCATATGTTTGACTCTCATGCTTGAAACTATAAAGGGATAGTAGTTCGTTATCGATCAGGGTGATAGGTACTCCTCCCTAGATATGCTAGTGGGAAGTAGTTGTGAGTCTATTATGTCGAGAAATACTTGTAAAACTAATGCGTACATTTCTTCATTTTTCTGCCTAGTATTATCGGATGATCTTATCAAACTCCCTTGGTAATCCCAAACGAAGCCCTCTGGATAACAAAACTCAATTAGTGCTTTTCTCTGTGCAGGATGAGCCATTTTGAATGTTAAAGGAAAGCTCTCAGTGAGTATCTCGAATTCTCTATTTATTTTGTTACTGTCCGTTTTATATAAAGTGATTTTTCTCCTTTCCTCCGTGAGTAAAGCTAACTGTTTATCAATTAATTCTATCTGCTCTTTATATATCTCATCTGAAAACACTCCGTCAAGGTTTCTTCTTACAGTAAGCTGTTTTTCATTGTTCAATAAGGTCATCTTTCCGCTGATGCCTAGCAGCTTACTTCTAACATCTTCAGTTATATCTTTCTTGTATTTTTTAAACATATGAGTGAGCTTAAAAGTATCAGTTGAAGATATGCTTGTGGATGCTGCGATCTCGTCCATAAGCTTATGAATAAGTCTGGCATTTACAGATTTGCCCGTGCATCCACGTGCGCATCGATAGTATGGTACACGCGTATGACGACCTTTAGACCACGACGCTGTTAAATGAGCTCCACATTTACCACACAAGAGATTACGCTTATATGGAAAATCAATATTATTTTGTATCCGTGTTGCCTCTGCTATTTTATTATGATCTTTCCAATGAATCAATTCTTGTACCTGAAAAAACTGCCGACGAGACACCATAGGAATATGTTGTCCTTTTGCTTCTAAGTTATTCGCTTTTGACACGAGTACACCCATATAAAATTTGTTACTAAACAATTTATATAAAGTTCTACATTTAATCGCCTGATTGTATTTTGTTCGTAAACCTTTTTCGTTTAATATATCTACTATTTCATTAATACTCAACATGCCTGAAGCAAAAAGATCCCATGCAAGTTTCACTAGATGAAAAGTTTTAGGATCCTTCTCCGCGAGTTTATTTTGTTTTATATAGCCTAATGGTGCTGAAGAGTTACAGTAACCCGCTAATAAGCGCGCCTTCATGCCATTATGTGCTCGTTCACCTCGTATTGCATTATCCATTTGTGCCATTGATGCAAAAGTAGACTCCATAAAGACTTCTACAGGACTGGTGCCAATGGGTTCTGCGGTTGATACAACCTGTACCCCGAAGGATAAAAGTTTGTTTTTAATTGTCCAATAATCAAATGCGTTCCTCGATAAGCGATCAATTCTATAAATAAATACAGCATTAACTTTTTTCCTATTTTTATTACAGAACTGGATTAATTCAAGAAGCGTTGGCCTTCCGGAAATGGTTTTTGCCGATCTTCCTTCCTCTCTGAATATCTTTATGACCTTATAGTTTTGCTTCCTCGCTTCATTTTCGCAAAGCTCAACTTGAGTGTTGAGAGAGAAGTTGTCTACCTGTTCCTCCGTTGAAACCCGGGCATAAATAATCGCATTTTTAGCCTTGCTAATATTTGAGTTAGTCATATTAATAATGAATTAGTAATAAGATTATTATGATGAAAACGAGCGGAAAAACATCAGTATCTGTAGCAAATAAACTAAAGAATTAATTCACAATTCAGTACTATAATTTTGACCAGTTACTATTTCAGATAAATTTATGGAACCAAATTTTTCAAAAATGTTTGGTGATAGAGTCAAACAGTTGAGAGAGAGCAAAAGCATATCAATCGAAGATGCGGCTGAGAAAGCTCATTTGTCCATTACAACTTTCAAAAACCTAGAGGAGGGGAAAAGGAATCGGATAACTTTATCGTTATCTTGTGATGTGGCAGAAGCTATTGGCGTAACAGTTAAGGATATTTGGGAGTATGTTAAGTAACACATCGTCAGTTGGTTTGACGTGTTATATAAAATGCTTCTAAATACAAAGTAGTAAAATTAGTTGATGGACAAACTAACCAAGAAACAACGTAGTTTCAATATGTCCCAGATCAAATCTAAGAATACGAAACCCGAGCTCCTGATTTTCTCCTTACTTGATTCTGCAAAGATAAATTTTGAAAAACATTTACCCATAATGGGTAAGCCTGATATAGCATTTCCTGAAAAAATGACCCTTGTATTTATTGATGGAGAGTTTTGGCATGGCAAATATTTTAAGCAAATAGAAGCTTCTCTACAGCCCTTTTGGTCAAAAAAAATTAGTGAAAATATAAAAAGAGATCGACGAGTTAGAAGAAAACTAAGGAAAGAGGGATGGCATGTCTTACACTTTTGGGATAAACAAATCACCAAGTCTCCCGAAAAATCGTTTAAACGGATTATACGTTTTCTTGAGAATAAGGATATTCCTGATAGAAGTTAGGGTGCATCTTCTCCGATACTTCCAGTTCATCAATTGAATACTGAAGTGATTCCGCTGCTCGCTTAGCAAGTAAAGGTGGAACTGCATTTCCGATTTGTCTCGCAATTTCTCCAAAGTTACCTATAAATTTGAACTCGTCTGGAAATGTCTGCAGTCTTGCGGCTTCTCGCAAAGATATTGCTCTATTTTGTTCTGGATGGCCGAATCTTCCTTTTGATATCATACCGCAGCCGCCCGTCATTGTCGGCGAAGGATAATCCCATCGCATTCTTCCATACACATCTTTATGTCCATCCGCGTTTTTATGGCATTCAAGAACTAAGTCTTCAGGCCAGGATGTTCTGTCTCCTCCATCCCATGGAGTAAATCTGAGTCTTTGGAGATTAATATCCGCAAGACTTGCTGAACAGTGTATAGGGTCAGTAGGACTTTTTTCCCCAGCATTTATTTTCGGCAAATCAGCAATTGCTTCACGTACAGATTTCCAAGGAGGTAAATCGCTAGCTGTTCCGGGATCAGCATTTGTTTTGCAGGGAAAGGTAAGTCTAATCTTAGCATTATTTGTTCCTAGAAGAACAAGCCTTTTCCTTCTTTGAGGTACGCCATAATCAGCAGTATTGACTACATCATAAATCGTTTGATATCCTAGTTCGCTTAGCTTTTGAAGAATCTGAATAAATAGCGGCTTACCAATGCCTGTGGCAAGCCCCGGAACATTTTCTAATACAAACGCTAATGGTC
Organism: Candidatus Roizmanbacteria bacterium; assembly: GCA_013335175.1. Lineage (GTDB taxonomy): Bacteria > Patescibacteriota > Microgenomatia > UBA1406 > GWC2-37-13 > JAAXWC01. Next base: position 108,789 of record JAAXWC010000003.1, on the reverse strand, counting down.
TTATCTCTTCAACTACTCGCAAAAACTCATATATCAGTTTATTTCTTGGATCACTTAATCTTTGAGAATTCCTTCGTGCACTCGAAAAACCCTGGCAAGGTGGACATGCTATAAGTATTGCCTCATTTCCGTTCCTGAAGCCTCCTGCGTCCAACAGCTCTTTACCCGATATGTAGCTTATATCAGATGAGAAGACCTTACAATTTGGGAAGTTAATTTTGAAAGATTCGGAAGCATTATTATCTATATCAACAGCCACTTTTATAGGGAAGCCAGCCTGCTGAAAGCCTAAAGCAGAGCCTCCACAGCCTGAAAAAAGATCAATTATTCCTAGCTTTCCAGTCATATTAGTAAATATAATAACATTTTTTTGTAAACAGAAAATGATTTTTTTACTTAAACTCTAGCGATTATTGTCATACTTTATATTTTAATTCTGTTGACTATATATTTAATATATAGTACGATTATTATCGAATAACTAAATAAGTTACTAACATTTATGAGATCTGGAGAAACTAAAAGCACAACATTTAAGAGGCTTGCTGGGAGCAGAACAAACAATGTAATCAGAAATATCCGCCTTCTTGGGAATCTGTCGAATAAGCATAACTATTCGTATTCGGAAGAGGATTTCAAACGAATTTTTACAACTGTAGAGAGTGAACTTAAGCTGGCCAAGTCGAAATTTTTAATTGCCTTAAATAATAAGAATAAATTCAATCTATAGTGAGATACAATTCTTTGTAAGCATATCTATGAAAAATGAAATTCGGACATCAAAATTAACGCGTTCGCAAAAGATCCTATTATCGCTGTACCAATTATCAAATGGAGCCTCTAAGCAAGTAAGATTTGAGGACATCGCGGTTGCTGCTTATAAGAATTTCGCGGCTGATTTTCAACTGAAAGGATATCCCCAGTATCCTGATACTGGGGATATCATTCATAAACCTTTATACAGTGAATTAAAAAAGGGGGGTTATATCTTATCTGGCAACAAGTACTTTTCTCTTACTCCAAAAGGAATAACTTACGCAAAAAAGCTTCTAAGTATCTCCCAGAACAAAGACATAAATGCTCAAAGTCAGCCTCTGGTTAAATTAACTGTTGATCAACAAAAAGAGCTTGATCGACTCAAATCATCTGTGGCCGTTGAGCTGTTTTTGAAAGGAAGACCTGATGAAATTCTCGATATAGATTTTTACTCTTACCTTGGTGTAACTGTCAGAACAAATAAATACGATTTCTTAGGTAGACTCAGAACTGTCGAGGACGCAATTAGTGTTATTCAGGAAAGAAGTGATGAGTTATATAAGAAACTTAGAGAATGTCATAATTACTTATTGGAAAAATTTAAAGCGAACATCGACTTTGTAAGGAGTAGTAAAGGAGGGGGGAGATAATGCAAACAAGCATATTAAAAATAAAAGAAGAGCCGAATGTTTTTCACGATAATACTCTGGACATATTGGGTAATGGGTTCAATTTTAGTCATGAAAAAGGATTGGCAGAGTGGCTGAAAAACTCTGTTGACGCATATCGCCGTACAGGCGCTTCGGACAAAGATCAATTTATCATTTTTCGTTTTACTGATGGGACACGGGAAAATCCTCCAAGCATTGAATGTATTGATTTTGTCGGAATGGGATACACTGATATAGATAAAGCGTTTAAATGGTGGGGTGATCCTAACGCAGCTACGCGAGGCCGACAGGTTAAAGTATTCGGAGGACATGGCAACGGAGGAAAGTTCTATATGAGACAAATGTTTCAACAGTCCCACTTTGTCACATATAGAGACGGAAAAATAAATATATTTGGTTTTAATGAAAATAGAAAATATGGCTTTGTCCCAGAATTTAAGGATAAAAAGATTAATCTGACGGATGCTTTTGAAATTGCAGGAATAGACGAGGCAATAATACCGGTTTCAATCATGCAAAAGCTCAATCTAGGTGAAACAGGCTTTACAGTAGTGAAAGGAATTAAGCCTAAAAACTTGCCTGCACGCAATCTTCCTGCTCAAAGGACTTGCGATAAATTGAAGTATCACCCTCAAGCAAGAAGCCCTCTTAAATTCAGTAATGTATCAGTCATTCACAACGGAAGATCTTTATGCGAAAAACTTAAAATGGAAGAAATTGAGCCATTGGAAAGTTTTGAAAAGCCTTTCTCTTTTGAAATTCCTGAATTACTTGACTCCTCTGCTGACATTGGGGAAAGTGAAAAGATTTATATGTCCAACCATAGATATGAAAAAGGCAGGTTGGTGCTTAAAACATCCTCGCTACCATTTGGTAGGGGTGGTAGAAAGCCAGAGCTTAATTGTATTGATATCATAGGTGAAATTGGTGTCATAGCTTCTTACAACATGCAACAGATAGGGTTTTTGAGATATTTTCCCCAGGCACAATATATATATGGTGAATGCTCGTGTCCTATCCTAGAAGATCCAGATTACGACTGTGTTCAAAATGACAGAGAAAGACTCACGGACAATGAAAAGACAAAAGCTTTATTACAATGGATTGCAAAGAGAATTGACGAAGTGGGAGAAAAAATTGCCGAAAAAGATGCAAAAAAGGAAGAGGAGAAAAATATAAGGGCAACAGATGAATTTAACCAGATTCTTAATAAATGGAAGAATCAGTTTATGTCTAAACTCTTTACAGAAGTATTGGGCGGTTCCGGAAAAGGTTCATCAACAGGCGGAGAAGGTGACGAAGGATCAGGAGGCGGAACTAGAGAATCTTCAATAGATAAGGGTGGTTTAGGTTCAGGGGGAGGAAAAGGAGGAGGCCAGGGGGAAGAAAAAAAGAAAGGATCAAGGTCACCGCTAGTTTTGCTTTCAGGACAGGACGATCCGGATTTTCCCGGTGTTCCCGTTGTCTTCTCTGAACGGCATTTTTCAGTCGAGCAAAGACAGCAGGATGTAGATCGAGGACTATATTGGATAAACCTTGAGAAGCCTATGGCAAAAAAAATAATTGATAAATACGGAGTAGATTCGCCCAGATGGAGAAACTATCTTTTCCAAAGATATATAGACATTTTTACTATAGAAACGATTGAAAGGTTGGCAAAAAAAGAAGGTGGGGCGCTGACAAAAGATCAGACTACACAAGAAATCTTAAGAATAACTTCTCTAGTATATGATAAAGCTACAGTTGACCTTGAAGACTTTCTACTAAATGAAAAGTACAGTTCAACTCAAAGAAATGATATCCAAATTAACCAATGATCAATTATTGTTTCCTCAACTTAAATTAGATAGTGATTCTCCTAGTAAATTTGGAGCTGCAAATATATTATCACCTACTAATGTAAACATTCCAGAGGTATTAACTCGAAATGATCCAATAGAATTTCTTAGTTTACCCATTAGACTCGAAAACGCTTTACGTAAGCACGGTAGTATTACTACAATTGGAGAGTTTTGTGATACTCCTGAAGATAAATTGCGAAAAATCTGGGCAGTAGGATCAAAGTCAGTTAAATATATGTTGCTAACGCAACATTTGATAAAAGAAAAACTAAATAATGTGGGGAAAAAGAACCCAATTTGTGTAAATACAATCAAATCTTATCAAGAATTAGTTATACCTGACGATCAATTAATTCTCAAGCTACTTAGCAGATGTGGTGATGATAGAGCTAGAAAAATTATATCAACAAGATACGGATTGTTAAATGGCGAGAGACAAACTCTTGAAGAAATAGGCGAAAGTTATGGATTAACCAGAGAAAGAATACGCCAGATTCAAAATAAAGCCTTAGGCAGAATGAATCATCCGGCAAATTCATTAAAAAAACAGTTGATTGAAATTATCGAAAAGCTACTCTATAAAAACGATGGCTTGATTTCATCTGAAGAAGCAGATATAGTGGTTCCTCAAGTTCTTGGACATATTGACCAAGACGGAAGCTCCATCCTTGATTTATTATCGGATTTAGGTTGGATACAGAATTACGAAATCGGTGATATTTTGATATATAGTCCACTTATAGATGGAGTGCTGCTTAGCAAACTTTCTGAAGAGATATACTCAGTCATACAAACGGAAGACTTAGGTATTAGCATACAATCTATTTCAAACGAGGTTAGGTTATTGAGTAGAATTACTGACAAACGCTTCAACAAAAATAAATTTATTCAAAAGTATTGTAAAGCAGACCCGCGAATTGATAAAATCGATATGCCCTCCGGTGATTCCGAGATAATTTTCAGACACTACTCACACGGGCATTTTTCCAAAAAAGCATGGATTGCTTTAATAAAAAAAGTTCTGGAAGATGAGCAAATGCCTTTGCATTTTACTGAGATAGTCAATAAAGTTAATGAACTAATTAGTAAATCTGAGAGGCAACTGGATGTTAGAAGAGGTCATTCAATATTAATTGAAGACAAAACATTTGCTCATAGCGGCGTTCTTGGCACGTATGGACTTACTTCATGGGGTTTCAGAAAAGAATTAACGCCACAGCTTATTATTGAATGCATAAAAAAAGCTGGCTTTCCACTTCATTGGAAACAAATATACGATTATGTCAGTAAATATAAAAATACAAAACCTGCCAATATAATATCTTGTTTGGAAACAAATAAGTTATTTAAAAAAATCAGTAATGGACTGTATTGGTTGAGTGAAAATAATGAAACTACAATAACACCTCTATGATAACCATGAACTACCGTAATTACAGGTCGTGAAAAACATGCCCTAATCTCTGTAAAACCTTCTTATACTTGTGTTTTTCTGTCCATGCTTTCTCATTATATGAGCTAATTAATGCGCGTTAGTAATTATGTTTTCTCTATTTACCTAAAGGAAAGTGATGTTCTATGTTATATAAGTTATCTTCGAATTTTTCTTTGATCTGCATAATATCGTTTGCGTGGTTTATTGCATTCATATTAAGCAAATCGTCATCCAAGCGCTGTAACAAGTTTTGGGCTGACCCGCTTGGAGTATCTGCTGAAACTGAAATATGTTGGTAAGGTACAGCTTGATATTGAGTTGTTGTGTTTTGTTGTGGAGCAAACATATAAATCGGTGGAGCTATTACTATCGGCGATATTGGCCTAATTTGTGACGGAGCTGTTAAGGGAGAAGAATAATTAAGAGCAGAGTTACTATTTTGAAATAACATTTTTCCCAACTGGTCAGAATATATTTTTATAAAAATTACTCCACAAGACCAATAATAAAGATTATCTTTTTTCATTAGATCCATAGCCTTATTTGTCCATTTTGCGAAGCGAAGTTCTGGATTTTTGTTATAAAAATCCATTTTCCAGTTATAGTAATCAACTACGTTCGGGCAATGTCTAAAAGGGGTTTGTTTATGGATCGTTAATATGTAGTCGGATGCTTCTCCAGAAATTATATTAAAACTTTCCTGAGAAACTTCCTCTTCCGGATTAAGCGTTGGCGTTATTAGCTCATTTATTGCCGCATGTTTTGTAGTCTGAGTAATTTTTTGATTATTGGTAATTAATAAGTTTGATAGGCCATATACCAAAACTAAAAAAGTAATAGCAACGATGATGAATGGAATAAATTTAGTAAGTGGTTTTTCCATACTAATAGTACGATTGAAAATTATCATTTAATTTAATAGTGTATATATTATATCCTTTTCCAACAATAAACCCCCTTGTCATATATAAAATCGCACGATTGCAAGATTGCTTTTACATTCTCAGATTTCAGGGAGCTAATTATTGCACAAATAAACGGATACTTATTTGTATCTTGGATATATTTAATAAGCTTTTTTGGGATTCCTTTACCTTCAGGATTAGCTCTTGCCATATAGGAAATAACACACATAACAGAGGAACGACTTAAGTTCAAAAATGCAACGACTTTATTATTTTTAGTTGCTATTACAAACTCATTGTTTGGTTCAAAATTCACACCTTGGTGAGTTTTGTCTATTTCACCTTTACTATCTGATTTTAAGTCCTCGATGATCATACTCATATCATCTTTATATTCTTCAGGTAAGCTTTTACCTAGGTAAATATATATTTTAAAATCTTCCATAGATAATAATTGTAAAAAAACAACATTTCTTACATAACACAAATGTGTTTTAGGCACCTTTTTCTGTCCATGCTTTCTTATTATATGGGGTAAAAACTGCTCCTCAAATGGCGGGTGTTTGACCTGTATAAAAATGCAGAAGCATTTTTATGACAGGTACAAAATCCTCCCACAGCCTCACTTCAAGGTAAATCATAGTGGGACATTTGTTCCACAGTTTTTATGACCCCATACCCCTGATCGATGGACAGAAACAGATCTGCCCAGCTTATTCATTTTCTTGATCGAAAGGGGGTGATCTACCTATGAAGTTACTGACTGCTGAACTCTTGAAGAAGCTGCCGAAACTCTACGCGTCCGAGCAGGAAAACGATCCGGTTGTCTGGTGTAAGTTCTTTACGCCTGATTCAAGCTGGACGTGGTACGCGACCGAGTTTGACGGAAAAGACACGTTCTTCGGACTTGTTGACGGGTTTGAGAAAGAATGGGGATACTTTTCCTTGTCTGAGCTTCTGAACGTACGCGGGCACTTGGGATTGCCGATTGAACGGGACCGGTACTTTACTCCGAAGAGAATATCGGAGATACCGGGACTAACAAAAAAAGACAGTACTCACGATACTGTCTTTTAGTTGGAGTAGAGGGAGTTTATCGAAAGATAGGCTCCCTCTCACTTTTTATTACCAATTCATTGTACTTATATACCGTTATGAAATTCAAGATCAAAGACAAAACTAGTCCTGTTAGCAATCCGAGTGAGATGTACGAAGTCTTGCAGCAGGTGTGGAAGAAAGTTGACGTGATAGACCGTGAGAAAGAACACTTCTGGGTCATTCACCTCACGACCCGAAACACGGTAAAATCGCTGGAGCTAATCTCAGTAGGCACGCTCAATGCAAGCCTTGTTCATCCTCGGGAAGTGTTTACCCGGGCGATAAAAGAGCATTCATGCAGTATCGTTGTAGCTCACAATCACCCGTCAGGCGTTACCGAACCATCATCAGAAGATATCCAGATGACAAGACGGTTAGTGGATGCCGGAAATATCCTAGGGATACAGGTGCTTGACCATATTATTTATACCGCTGACAGTTACGAAAGCTTGAGAAGTCGCGGAGATATGTAGAGTCTACCGCCGCAGGCAGTCTTAACTCAAGGCTGCTTGCGTTTTTTTTATTGTCCCTCAATCACTATCCTTTGCAACTACTCTTTGTAGAACTTCCTTCACCATACCTTTCGTTCGTGTTTCCTCCCATGTTGATAAATAAAAGATTGGCTCTTCCCGTCCGGCTATTTTCCTTTGAATTTGTTTATATGTGAAGCGTTTTGCACGAACATCAGGAAGGACGATGACAACCCGAGGAAATGAGCCTTCACTTCGATCCTGCCAGTATCGTCTATCACAGTATTCAAAATATTGTTTTATTCTCCGAGTTACCCGTGTTTCGGGAGTTGAAGGATCAAACACCTCGAGGAAAAAATATTTTTTGCTTCCGTCTTGCTCCTCAAGAGAAAAAAACGCGTCGGGCGCAGGAAAGATAAAGTTTTTGATGGAAAGTAATTCTACTTTCGTCCGGAAATTGAGCACTGCTTTTGTTTTTTGCACGAGCTCATATAGCGAAACGTAAATATCGGCGATAAACAGACAGTGGTTTCTGAATTGCTCTGAATATTTGTATTCACGCCATACCCGATCTAATACTGGTTCTTTAACGCTCATAAATTCCCGATCATCAAGATGATCTTTGATGTATTTTCTCCCTTTGGTATTGAGGGAATAGGAAGCAGAAACAGTGATGGTATGAGCGTTAAAGAATTTTTTGAGATAGTGTTCTTGGGTTAGTTGATTTAACCAGTTATAGATGCGGCTTACGTGTTTGTGATTGAGGAGTAATTGGAAATGTCGTCTTTGTAAAAAGCGAAAACGGTATAGGAGTGTGAAGAGTTCATTTTGACGAATAATAGTTGACATAGGTATGAAAGTGAATATGCATATATATAATATATGGGTCGTTCTTTTTCAATACCTTACCTCAAAAATAGCTATTTTTAGTGTAAACGTGTTTACACTCAAGATTAGCTAAACTAATGATCCTACGTCCTCATCAATTTTACGCTCAATATCTTTCTTTTTCCCTGGCGTCTTTTTGGGCTTTTCGGGTTTTCTGTAGGCTATTGCATAATTGTTCCGTGATGCCTGAGTGAGAGAATCTATGTACTCATGATCAAACTCAACCTTTGCTGCGAGGGTGGTTCCGGAAAATGGCTCTTCCGGTTCAACGGCTGATAGTTTTATGTAAAAGCGGTAACGGGGAAGATTGGCAATTTCACCCTTTTTAATATGAGGCGAAAACTGAGTAAGCATAAGCTCTTCATCGATGGGGCTGGCGGTGCGGAAACAGATAACGGTACCGACATTGGCGAGAATGACATTAATGAGGCTACGGTTTTCCTGTTGAGAGGTTGATTGCTCCGCGATTGTCGCGTGAAGACCGAATTTACGCCCACCTGATAAGATGCGGGTGAATGATGGGGTGGCAAAGTTCTGAAACTCATCGATAAAAAGATAGAAAGGACGTCGCATTTCCCGATTTAATTTTGCACGCCGTAATGCTGCCTGATGGATTTTTGTAATAATAGTTGTTCCTAAAAGTTGCATGGTATCTTCTGAAAGTTTCCCTTCCGCGAGATTACAAATGAGGATTTTCCCCTCGTTTAATATCTCATCAAACTGAATAGTGGATTTCGGCTGTTCGAGGATTCGTTTGGCAATGGGAGAAAACAGGAATCTTCCTACCTTGGCAGTAACACCGGAAACCATCTTTACAATCTGATAGTTCCCAGCTCTCCCGAACTCGTTTTTCCAGAAGTTTAAGAGTTGTTCATCTTCGAGATTTTTAATAACCTGCTTTTGAAAGGCAGGATTATTCAACAGATCATAGATGGTAAACAATGTTGCATCCTTGACGGTAAAGGCAGTGTATATGGTGTTCCGGAGAATGTATTCGATTCGATGAGCGTCCGTGTGTTCATCTTTTGAAAAGACCCGCCGGAATATGGTGATCACTCCTTCGCATACCAGTTCCTTTTCGAGTTCCATACTATCTTCATCAAGTCCGGGGGTGAGCTCTAGTAAATTAATGCCAATCGGGTACTTCATGTCGAACGGGTTAAAGTAGATAAGATCGTCTATCCGATCTTGGGATACCGTTGAAAGGAGGTCTGTCGCCAGATCACCATGAGGATCAATAACTGCTACACCTCTCCCTTTCTGGATATCGTCTTTTGCCATGTGGAACATGACGGTTGTTTTGCCCGATCCGGTTTGTCCTAGCAGGTATACGTTTCGTGATCGGTCATCGAGGTTTAACCCAATGGGAGTTTTCCGGTTTCCATACTCGTTTTCACCAAACACGACATCAAGAGATTTACTTGCCTTTAATGAAAGAGGTGCCGGAAGTTCGCTGCTATGCGTTTTATGCAGATCTTCAGTGTGGGACGAGATAGAGGATGGGAAGTGATAAAGATCTGAAAGCTCCGACACAGAAAGGATCGGATTTTTATTGAAAGGGGTCTCGCGAGACAAGGATCTGTTTTTAAAGCTCCATAATCGTTGTACATCTGATGTGAGTGCAGGAATAAAGGGAATATTGAACGAGCTTTTTAGGGTAAGCCCTTGATAAGGAGAACTTAACGATTCAAATGATGAGGCTAGCCCAGCAAGGCGCGATCGACATTCGAATTCATCTTGACCTACTGCCAAAATTCTAATGTTAGTTTCAAATAGTCCCTGATCGATCTTTTCTTTTATTGATTGGGTAAAGTCTTCTTCATAAGGGTTTCCTGTATAACGTGTATTGTTTTCCGGCTGCGAAGATCCATTCCGTTTTGAGTCATCGAGAAAAGCAAAAGTTATATCTAATAACAACCGAAGTATGAAAAAAGCTGTTTTTACGGTAAATCTGGCAATATTCCAAAAAATCGATAGGATAGGCAAAGAAACTATAATCTGGAAAGTCGAAGTATGCAGTACTTGACCAAGTGGCTCACCACGATAAATGCGGTTGTGCAATTCTTTCATTATTTTTATTAGCCGTTTATGCACCGATGCGAGGACAGGTGTGGTGACTATCTGAAAAACTATCATTTCATTGTTTTCAAGATGCGTCATATTCCCGGCAATGTATGAAACAGGATCATATTCATCGAGCATTTTTTGTTTTTGTAAAGGAAGAGCGAAGTGACCGATCAGCTTCATTTCCAGAATAATTCGCTTACTTTGTGAATTTCCCTTTTCCTCATTGGAGCTTTTAGTCGAGAGATATTTGACGAGATAATCATCGACTTTTTTGACCTTAATGCCAGGGACATAAGACAATAAACTTCGTTCGAGCATCGATATATCGTTATTTGGGATCATTAAAAAGAATTTAATGCCATATTCGCCTATTGAGGCAATTTCGAAAGAATAGGTGTATTTTCTGTCCATAATGATTTCGGTAAGACTACGTTTTTCCTGAGAAATCGCGTGAAGGTGATTAAAGAACTGTTCAGTAGAATATGCTGATTTACGGACACTTGCCGGAAACGTAATCTCAAGTAGTGTTTTTGGTCTTTCAGGAATAAAGCGCGAAAGGAAGGCCGCTACTCCATAACGAATCACGTGAAGAAGTTGAAAAATAAGTCCGATGAAAATTGAGGCCAATGCAACAAGCAGAAGCGGATAAACGTGAAGAAAAACAAAGCCCCAAAATGGCGAAAAATGATAAGAAAGATTAATAATTGCTGGTACCTTGATAAGACTGAAATACAGATTGAAGCGAGCATCTTCCGAAATCCAATGGAACGGATCCGGGAATTCGAGGATTACTAATAAAAGGAGTTGATAAAGTAAAGGTAACGATTGATTTTGAATTAAATGCAACAATGCTACTCGCTGTGGATCAACAACAGCAGGGGTAATTGTGGGTATGATACTGGCATGAGGAAGCACACTCATTAATTCATGGTTTGGCAATTTATGATGCCCTGATTTTATCGAACAAATGTTGAGTATTCAAGTTGTTTCATATTCTCTTGGATTAAGATGATAATCAATCTAGATTAAATACTCTTTATCTCCATGATATAAAATTAATTTGTGCTCCAAACTTCTTAAGTCGACTTGTCTTAATGAATCTAGTATTGTATCTATGAACTGAGTAGTAATTATGTGAACAATGATTGTCAAAGGTACAAAATCATATTTGTGCGTTTTGCTTTGAACATAATCTCTTAATTCAGGTAATAGGGTTTTAATATAAAACTCCCAATTCGATTCATTACTATTTAGTGCAGGACTATAAACCTCAACAATCTCACTTTCATCATTAATATAGAAATCAGGAGTCATGTTTTTAATTGTGGGATTGCATCTCCAATTAGATATTTTGTGATACTTGTCGTACATTGCGAGTGCAAAAAGTTCCCCTACGTATATTTCCATTTCTGTTCTAGACATCGTGCTTCGTGGCAGCATACCTTTATTTAGTTTTCTCTTCTCCAACATTGGCTTTATGTAGGCGAAATAAATCTTTTCGGTTCCTCCCAAATGTACCCCACTATTCGTTACACATTGTCGCTTTTCTACAAAACCTCTTAGACCATTAAGCATATTTATATCGTTAATTTGCATATTTTAATGATACTACCCAACATCATAGACAGTAAGCAAACATTAATTTCTACTTAATTAGTATAATTTTTTGCATGGATCAAGAACAAATCAACATAACCAATTCAAAGTTTCCTGTCTTGATTAAGTTTGCTAACGAATACTTAGGCGAAAATGAAAAAGATATAAGATATTTGTTTCGTACAAGGCCAATACTATTAAATGGTGAGGGATATTGGTGCAAATATGAAGAGGCTCTACAAGTCTTATCAACGACAGACCTAGAATATTTACTAGGTAGACTTAAAAGCGCTACAGTGAGCTTAAGCGCTGAAAAAGGCTGGCCACATTTTATGGAAATATTAAATGAAGCATTGGCATATTGGTTATTACGCAAAGACGGATATAAATCAATTTCATTTATAGATGAATCGTCCAATGGATTAAGTCCAGACATTGAAGTTTTAGATACAGATAATCGAGGTTTGATAGAAGTAAAAACGACGAGATTTTCAGACAATGAATACAAGGCTGTTTCTGAAGAATTTGAAAAAGGTAATGGACGGTTTTTAGATACAGCAGTTCATCCAACATTGATTAAAAAAATTAATGCTGGAGTTAGCGAAGCAATAAAGCAATTATGGGAATATCGCCCAATACATCTTCCACTGAGACGAATATATCTATTTTTGAATTTAGATGATGGAAATCTTTTGGACATTATTTTTACTCCTGAAAGTGACTTGAAATTATTTTTTTGTAAACTTAAAGCAACGCTTATGAATGGAGAATTTCCTAGCCAAGAAGGGAAAAATATAGAGCTAAAAATCTACATTTTGTCAGGCAAGGATCCCATTGAGATTTGTGAGTAAAATACCCTTGACATTATCCCTTCAGGGATAATATACTATCCTTATAGGCATAATATTTAAGATCAATTTTCATATAAATATATGGGTAGACTAAAGGGAAGCATCAATAAAACTTTATCATCCAGAGGCCTTATTTCTACTCTTTCTCCTGCGGATCGCGTTAACTTTCTCGCTAACCTAATTATCGACAAAATCATTGAAGATGAGAAAAACGGTCGACCTTTACTAAAGAAATTACAAATGAATACCTATGGAACATAGCGCCCCTCAGAAAAATGCCGTTGCTGCTATCCGGGTTTCAACCGTTCGGCAGGGTACACAAGGGGATTCTCCTGAAGCTCAGAAAGAACAGATTGAACAATACGCCAAAAACCACAATATTCATATCAAAAAGTTCTTCGTGTTCCTTGAATCGGCCTCGAAAGACGAACAGCCAATTCAAGAAGCAGTTGATTATTGTAAATCTCCCAAAAACGACATTCAGCTTTTCATCATCAAATCCATCGATCGCTTTACCCGCGGAGGCTCCTATTATTATGAGGACATGAAGATGCAGCTTGAGACTCACGGAGTTCAGCTTATTGATATCTATGGCGTAATCGGAGCGCAAACGGTAAATACCCTTGAACACTTGGGCGTATCGTTCAAATGGAGCGTTTACTCTCCCACGAAAAAGGCGGAAATGCTTGAAGCAGAGCGGGCAAAAGATGAAATGCGGGACATCATGTCGCGTATGATTGGAGCGGAGATACGGTATTCACGCATGGGGTACTGGGTGCGAAAACCGCCCTTTGGTTTTATCAATGAAAAGATTGAGACTCCAAACGGAAAACGAACCATATTGAAACCTCATCCGGTTGAATCAGTGTGGATTAAGAAAATGTTTGAGCTACGGTGTAGAGGCACGATGGATGATCATCGGATTATTAAGGAAATTAATGCATTAGGCTACCGAACCCGTACCGACTGCCTTAGAGATAAAACTGATCGAACACAAATTCTCAGGCAGCGGGGCGGAGGCAAACTTACGCTGAAGCGCTTCTGGAGTTATCTTAAAAATCCCCTTTATGCAGGAGTAAATTACGTCAAATGGACGAAGGATAATCCCCATAAAGGAAAGTTCGATGGACTCGTTTCCGTAGATACCTTTAATCGGGCAAATCAGGGGAAAATCGCAATCATTGAAGAAAATGGAGAAGTGCAGGTAAAGAACTGGGATAATCCTAGATATCTCATTAAAAAGGGAGTACGAAATCCTGAGTTTCCCTATAGACGAGTAGTTATGTGCCCTCACTGCGAAAAACCTTTGTATGGCAGTGCTTCTAAGGGTAAACTTGGCAAATACTATCCCGCCTATCACTGTGATAAACGGGGGCATTATTTTCGAGTACCAAAAGAAGAGTTTGAAAAAACCGTCATCAACTTTATACGTAATATTCAGATAAAGCCCAATTACGGGAAAGCACTCACGGAGGCAGTTCTTCAGGAACGCGATCGAAGAAATAAAGAGACAGAAAACGATGAGAATCTTATCGATAAACGAATAGGTGAACTACAAGCTCAGGCACAGTTGACAGCTGATAAGATCAGATTTCTGTCCTCAGAGGTTGCTATCAAATACATTGAGGCAGATATCATAAAAATAGAGGATGAGATTGCCGGACTTATCGTACAAAAGAAAAAGGCTCAACTCGCTCAACCAACTGATTTAAAGGTTGTGATGGCTTATGTAGAATATTTTCTGGAACACCTAGATGAATTGCTGACCGGAGGCTCTGAACCTATCAATAGAGCAGCCTATTTTGGAGTACTTTTTGACTTGGCGCCAACATACGAAGAATTACTTTTCGGAACCCAAAAGAAAGCTGAATGCATCAAGCTAAATGATGCATTCGCCATCTCTCAAAGCCACTTGGCGGAGGAGGTGGGATTCGAACCCACGAACCCTTTGACAGGTTGGCAGTTTAGTAAACTGCTGCACTCGGCCGCTATGCGACTCCTCCAAACATTGTTTTAGCTTCAAAACAAAGAATAGCGATTCTTATTGTAGCATATTATAATGGTTCCATGTGGCACCAACCTCATATCAGTAAAATTTACGAAGCACTCACTGCGATTACAGACAAAAGAATAGAAATGGTTTCAGAAAACGAGGCACGCTGTTACAGCAGCTCGCGCGGGAAATACTACACCATAACCTACGATTCAAAAACAAACGCAATTATGAGCAACGATAACACCGCCTATTTTACCGGTGCAATCAGTTATCCGATGATTGCCTTTCTCATGTTAAAAGGGATTGTTCCATACAACCAAGCTCTCCTTTCTCCCCTTAGCAATATCGTCTGGAAAGACATTATGCAAAAGCATAAAAACAATTATGACAAGGGAATTGCGGAAGTACTGGAACAACTTGCTCAAAAAGGGATTGATACGGCAGAGATACAAGCAAAAATCCACCTGATTTTTCAACAGGTTTGCTCCCTATCGCTTGTCCAACTCGGTCAGAAAATTTTTCCTCCAAAAGCATATTAACTCTTTATATGAGAAATTTGGGAAATAATTCTCTATAGAGCATTACAACAACACAATCAACCCCCGAGGTTGATAGTGAGCGAAAATATGGGTATACTGAGTAAGTTGTAGAATAAAACGCAGTATGGTTAGGCTCTCCGAAGGCAAAGGAGAGACTAGTCTGTTGCTGTTCTCAAAAATCATTTGCAAATTTGCCGTCCGCTTGCTAAAATCTCATCTATGTCTGACACACAAACTTTAACGAAAGAACAAACCGAGGAAGTGCAAGCCCTCTTTAATCTTGGCGCACATTTAGGTCACAAAAAAAATCGACTTCACCCCAAGGCTAAAAAATACTTATACAAGATCGTAAATGGCGTATCTATTATTGATCTTCCTACTACGGTTGTAAGCCTTGAAAAAGCAAGAAACGCAATGAAAGAAGCCGGAAAAGAAGGTAAAACGGTTTTATTTGTGGCAACTAAAAAAATTGCAAATCAATTTACTGCTGAGCTTTGTGAAAAAAATGGAATTCCTTACATAACCATGAAATGGATGCCCGGCCTTCTCACCAACTTTGATACCATCATGAAGAATGTGCACAACCTAAAATCGTTACGAGCTGCGCGTGAATCAGGAGAATGGGAAAAATATGTAAAACACGAACGAATTCAACTCGATAAAAAAATTGCCCGACTTGATCGCTTCTATGGAGGACTCGTAAACCTCGACAAAAAACCAGACATCCTCTATGTAATCGACATTCGAAAAGAGAAAAATGCGGTAAAAGAAGCAAAACAAAATAATTTGAAAGTAGTAGCTATCGTAGACACGAACTCAAACCCAGATGAAGTACATCTTCCCATCGTCGTAAACGACGATGCCGCCGGAGTAGTAGAATACGTCGTCACAGAAATCGTCAAAGCATACAAAAGCTAATACGTAAAAAAACGAATAGTATGAACCAGAACAATTGCCGACTAATCGGCAATGACTAAGCCCTGTCATCCTGATGAAAATCAGGATCCATTCAGTAGATACTTTTACCTTAAAATTTTACATTTAACATTTTTACCCCGATTCCGGACAAGCCGGAATGACAGAACAAACATCTATGGCAGACATCCAAAAACTCAAACAACTTCGTGAAGAAACAGGTGTATCTTTTTCTCTTTGTAAAAAAGCATTAGATGAAACGAACGATAACATCGAAGCTGCTAAAAAGAAATTAAACGAATGGGGCGCAGAAAAAGTAAAAGATAAAGCAGAACGTACCACCAGTCAGGGCGGTATTTTTTCCTACGTTCATCACAACAAAAAAATTGCTTCGTTAGTTGAACTCCAATGTGAAACCGATTTTGTCGGTGGAAATGTTGAGTTTCAAAAACTCGGAAATGAGCTCGCAATGCAAATTGCATCCGTTCCTGCCGAAACAAGTGAAGAATTCTTAAAACAAGCGTATATTCGCGATGCTAAAAAATCAATCGACGATCTTATCAAAGAAGCAGTTCTGAAATTTGGAGAAAACATCAAAGTCGCTCGATTCATTCGCTGGACATTAGGGGAATAATAGCCGTATACTAAAAGCATATGCAACCTACCACGCAAGACTTCAAACAGAATGCACAACAAACAATCCTTCAGCTTAAAGAAGATTTAAAGGCAATTCGGAGCGGGCGAGCAACTCCTGCAGTAATTGAGGGCCTTATAGTTGAAACCTACGGTGGTTCAGCAAAAATGAGGCTCATGGAAATTGCCACCATCACAAACGATGGACCCACGGTTCTTATTATAGCCCCCTTTGACCCTTCCACTTCGCAAGATATTGAAAAAGCCATTCTTAAATCGCCCTTGGGACTTTCACCACAGCCTCAAGGAGGAAGAATTCTTATTCGTATTCCGCCACTTTCTCAGGAACAGCGCGAAAAACTGATGAAAGTAGTATCTCAAAAAATCGAAGATAAAAAAAATGTTATCAGAAATCATCGAGACGATGCTCGGAAGAAAATCAAATCGTTAATGGAAGCAAAAGAAGTTTCCGAAGATGAACGGCATCGGTTTGAAAAAGAAATAGACACACTCAGTACTTCCTTCATGGATGAAATTGAAACTATTAGAAATAGAAAAGAAGAAGAAATAATGGCGGTGTAATATAGTACAATAGCGTATGGGTATTCTTGTATTTATAATCGTTCTCGCGCTTCTCGTCCTCATCCATGAGTTTGGTCACTTCATTGTTGCAAAAAAAAACGGTATTTTAGTCGAAGAATTTGGGTTTGGATTTCCTCCACGGATTTTCGGAATCAAGATAGGGGAGACACTCTACAGTATCAATTTACTTCCCATTGGTGGCTTTGTAAAAGTATATGGCGAAGAATACCATGAAGGAACATCCGTCGATCCAAAACTCAAAGGACGTGCATTTATAAATAAAAAGCCATGGCAAAAGGCAAGTGTCATTGTGGCCGGGGTTATTATGAACTTTCTTCTTGGATGGGTATTAATCTCTTACTTATTTACACAAGGAGTACCTTCCCCAACCGGCAAGGTAATCGTTGAAAAAGTGACTCCCAACTCGCCCGCACAAGTTGTTGGACTTCAGTCCAAAGATAGTATTGTGCGCTTTACCGATGCAACAAAAACATATCCAATTACCTCTACGAAAGACCTTATATCTACCGTTTCACTCCTCGGGAATAAAGAAGTTACTCTTATATATAAAACTCCCCAAGGAGAAGAAAAAAAAGTACTCATAACTCCTCGCAAAAATCCTCCCCAAGGTCAAGGAGCACTCGGAATCACCATTTATGAAGAAACTGCAATCAAAAAATATCCATGGTACGAGGCACCGATCAAAGGGCTTACCTACGCTTACTCTCTTACCAGTGAAATCGTGCATCAGCTCGGCCTGACACTCGCGAAATTAGTAACCGGCAATGGAGGACAGGTAGAAGTAACGGGCCCGGTTGGTATTGCTCAGTATACAGGCAAAGCAGTCCAGTACGGATCAAATGCAGTTATAGAACTTATCGCATTACTTTCCTTAAATTTAGCCGTTATCAATATCTTGCCCTTCCCGGCTTTGGATGGCGGACGATTAGTCTTTATTGTGTATGAGTGGATTTCTCGAAGACGGGTGAATCAAAAATTTGAACAATATTTAAATTTAGCTGGTTTTGCCATTCTTATCGGTCTGACTGTATTGGTGACAGCAAATGATATTATAAAGTTGGTGAGACACTAAGGTGAAACTATCGCGGTGATTACGGGGAAAACAGAAAAAATGGGTGTCTGAGTTCAGGGCTCCCACGCACGCGCAGAACTGGCGCTATGCCAGTCGAGCATGGGTGGGAAAGAACGAATGACAGGCCTCCATTTTTAATGATGCTATTTATTATTTTAAAATTTTATGGAATTCAAATACGATAACATTGCTATTTCAGGAGGAATCGGGGTGGGGACAACCACTCTCATGAGTAATTTACGCCCGTATCTCGAGCCGTACGGTTGGAAACTCGAATCTATGGGACAGTTTATTCGAGGAATTATGAATGAATTTGTTATGCCAACTGCAACACTGGTAACAGAAGAATTTGACCGTGAAATAGAAAAAAAACAACACGACATTTTTGAACAGGAAACTCACCGCGTTATCGAAAGTTGGCTTGCTGGTTTTATGGCTCGAGATCTCCCAAAAACACTCAAAATTCTCGTTGTTTGCTCAAATGAAGCCATCCGCATCGACCGGGTTGTCAATCGAGACAAAGTAACCGTCGATGAAGCAAAACAAAATATTAGAGTACGAGAAGAAGAAAATTTCAAAAAATGGCGACAGGTATATGGAGATTTTAATTTCTTTGATCCGAATTTTTTTGATCTCATTGTCGATACCTACTCGGTAGGACCAATTGAAACCGTTGGCAAAGTCCTTGATAAATTGGGCTACGACAACGGTAAAATCGTGATTAACAAAAAAGCGTAAATGCGCGCCCTCGTCATCCTCGTGGACACGAGGATCCATGGGGTAAGGGTTACGTTGTCATTCCGGCTTGCCCGGAATCTATACATTATTCAATTTTGACATTCATTGATGTTATACTCCAAACAATTCGCTAAAACAAACAAAAACGCAAAGGAATTTGAGTCAAAAAATGCTACCCTCCTCATAAAAGCGGGTTTTATTGATCAGGTTATGGCAGGGGTTTATATTTACCTCCCACTCGGTGTTCGGGTACTTTCAAAAATTGAAACAATTATCCGGGAAGAAATGGATAAAATAGCTTCAGAGGTATTTATGTCCTCACTGGCACCCCAAGCAATCTGGGAACAAACAAAACGATTGCACACGATTGACGTTTTAATGAAAACAACACCGGCAAACGATGTTTCTAAAGCAAAAAACGATAATGAATACGTCCTCAGTCCAACGCACGAAGATATGGTTACACCACTTGCACAAAAATTTTACAAAAGTTACAAAGATTTCCCTTTTGCGGTATATCAAATCCAGACAAAATTTCGAAATGAGCCGCGTGCGAAATCCGGGCTTTTACGCTGTCGGGAATTCCGCATGAAGGATTTATATAGTTTTCATACCTCTGAAGCAGATCTCCTCACTTTTTATGAAAAAGCAAAAGAAGCGTACTGGAATGTATTCAATCGCATCGGTATTGGACCTTTCACCAAAATTGTTCTTGCTTCTGGCGGCGATTTCACACGAAACTTTTCTCATGAATATCAAACACTGTGTTCGGCCGGAGAGGATACCATATTTTACGCAAAATCGAAAGATATTGCCTACAACCGAGAAATAGCCCCATCTGAAGCACCAAAAATTGAACAAAGCGAGGAAATAGCTCCTTTGGAGGAAGTGCCAGGTGAAGGAATCATAGGGGTTGAAGCATTAGCCCAATTCCTAAAAATTCCTGTCGAAAAAACAACAAAAACAATTTTATTTGAAACCGAAACTGGAACAGTTGTTGCTGCTGCTGTTCGGGGCGATTATGAAATTAATGAACTAAAATTATTGAAAGTATTAGGGTGCCAATCATTAAAGCTTGCTTCCGCAGCAACAGTAAAGCGCGTCACAAATGCAGAAATTGGCTACGCTGGTATTTTAAATCTTCCTGCCGATGTAACCGTAATTATGGATGATTCTCTGCAAGGACGAGTAAACTTTGAAATGGGAGCAAACAAAACCAACTATCATTCTATCAATGTCAACTTTGAAAGAGATCTTCAGCTTCCTTCGCAGTTTTATGATATTAAACTGGCAAAACAGGGAGATTTATATCCGGAAACCGGCGAAGAGTATGAAGTACTTAAGATGGCGGAAGTTGGCAATATTTTCCCTCTTGAAACGAAATTTAGTAAGGCATTCGATTATCGTTATTTAGATGAAAATGGCAAAGAACAACCGATCTATATGGGAAGTTATGGCATCGGTCCGAGTCGTGTAATGGGTGTATTAGTAGAGGTATTTTCAGATGAAAAAGGACTTGTTTGGCCGGAATCAGTTGCACCGTATCAGGTTCACTTAGTCGGGCTTGATTTAAAAGATGAAACAGTACGCGCGTATGCCTTTGAAGTATATGAAATCCTAGGAAAGCAGGGAATAGAGGTTTTGTTTGACGACCGAATTGATGTAACTGCAGGCGCAAAATTCGCCGATGCTGACTTAATTGGCATCCCTCATCGTTTGGTGGTTTCCAGGCGACTCGAAAAAAAGATTGAATACAAAAAAAGAACCGAAAAAGAGAGTAAAATTATCGAGCTAGAAGACGTGAAAAAGATCATGTAATGTCATCGGCCGCCATTCTTTTTGAAACAACGATTCCCCCGTACCGTTCGGTACGGGACAGGCTCCCAAGCCGGAATGACAGAGATTGCTTCACTATCGTTCGCAATGACAAACTAACAACACACTTATGAAACTCATCGTAACACACACATCACCAGATTTAGACGCAGCAACCGCAAGTTGGCTCATTCGGCGATTCCTGCCAGGATGGTCCGAGGCAGAGCACAGCTTTGTTTTTTCTGGCTCAACCTTAGAAGATAAAGATCCCGACGAAAATCCCGATATTATTCATGTAGACACCGGTGGCGGAAAATTTGACCACCATCAAACTTCTGCGTACGTTAGTGCAACCCACCTTGTTTTTAAATATCTCCTCACACAAAAAACTTTTAAAGAAGAAACTGAACACGCACTTGAACGAATGGTCGCCTACGTAAACGCCAGTGATCATTTTTTTGAAGTTTCCTTCCCTGACCCCGACAACGATCGCTACGATTTTAATTTTTCGATTTATTCGGAAAACATTAAACCAACCATTAAAGAAGATCACGCAATTTTAGAGTTTATGTTTACCAACCTCGACATTATTTTTCAGACCTTCCGTGCAAAAGTAATAGCCGAAAAAGAAATGAAAGAAGGATTTGTCTTTACCTCAAAATACGGAAAAACACTGGCCGTTGAATCATCCAACGAAGTTGTTACCAAGCTTGCCCAGAAAAAAGGCTTTACCGCGGTAATTCGAAAACATCCCGTTAAAGGAAATCTCAGTATCAAAACAATCCCTTCCACAGAATACGATCTCACTCCCTTTTATGAAAAACTAATAAAGGAAGATACAATCGGCACATGGTATCTCCATGTATCAAAAAATATGCTGTTAAATGGATCTACGAGAAATCCTGCAATGGTCCCTTCGCCGCTTTCGCTTGCAAGAGTCGTTGAAATACTGAAACAAATAAGATAAAATAGGGAATTAGCATTTTGAATTGGTCTTTCATAGTCTATTTTAGAGAGGAGGTTAATCATTCATATGGTGTATGTAGTAAAGAAAAAAGGAGAAACAAAAGAAGCTTTATTTCGTAAATTTACAAAAACGTTTATTGAGGAAGATATTGTAACCGAAATCCGAGATCGAATGTTCTATAAAAAACCTTCTCTCTTAAAAAAAGAAAAAGAGAAACGAAAAGGGAAAAAACCTGTAAGATTTTTCCGACATATAGTCTAACATTTGTATGATTCATGTATCTGCTCCCTCACGATATAAAGTAAATAAGAAACTTATTCGCCAGATAGGCGATGAGTATCTTGTGGCCCGCAACACCCCTGGTGTAACGGTAAACGTTGTATTCGTCGGGAAACGAAAAATGCGAGAAATTGCCAGTACCTATAAAAACGAAGATGTCGCTTTACCGGTATTGGCTTTTACGTTTAAAGAAAAAATTGAAAACGAATCCCTCCTGGGAGAGGTTATCCTGTGTTACCCTCAGTCAGTGCTTCTTGCTGCTGAACGAAATAAAGATGTTGATACGATGCTCCGACAGCTTATTGAACACGGAATAAATAATCTCCTCCTTTGATGAATGAATAAGAAGTGTCATGTTGAATGCTTCGATTAGACTCAGCATCAATCCTGAGCTTGTAGATGGATTGCGGAAATGACAACTGCTCGTCATTCCGGCTTGTCCGGAATCTAACAACGATTCTGGACGCATCACTTTCGTGATTTGCCAGAATGACGTAACGAGTACCGTCTGGTAACCCTGTTCATATTTCCTCATTAATCGTTATTCTTGGTATATAATGAATGGATGTATTACCTAACCTACCGTCCGAAAACTTTAGAAGAACTCGACAACTCCCAAGTTCGAGACGTTTTACGAAACCTCCTTGCATCCAAAGAAATTCCCCATGCTATGCTGTTTATCGGTCAAAAAGGAACAGGCAAAACCTCAACTGCCCGTATTTTAGCCAAAAGTGTCAACTGCTTAGAAAATAAATTTGCCGGCAAAGGCGAATCTGTTGAACCATGCAATCACTGCCCCAACTGCACAGCTATCGATTCTTCTTCTTCTCCCGATGTGTTAGAACTCGATGCCGCCTCAAATCGTGGGATTGATGAAATCCGATCTCTTATCAAAGAGTCCGTTTTTTTGCCCATGGCCTGTCGGTACCGCGTTTTTATTATCGACGAGGCGCACATGATCACTACCGACGCTTTCAATGCGCTTTTAAAAACCTTAGAAGAGCCACCGTCTACCGTGTTGTTTATTTTAGCCACCACCAATGAAGAAAAAGTTCCCAAAACTATCGTTTCACGGTGTTATCGCGTTTCATTCGGAAGCGCAAAACGTGAAGACATCCTGAGAATGCTCCAACGAATTGTCGAGGCAGAGAAACTAGTGACTGATCCGGCAATTCTTGAACTCGTAGCTAAACATTCGGAAAAATCGTTTCGCGATACCACAAAATTGCTGGAAGAACTGGTAATTCAAAATAAACTCAACCTTCAAGATGCAAAAGAGTATCTGGGCATCCGCGGGCAGTACTCATTATTGGAACTCATCGATCAGAAAACGCTCAAAGAAGCACTCAGTTGGACTGAAGAGCTCACCCAATCGGGAGGAAGTGTAAAAAATCTTATTGAGGAGCTGTTAGAAGACCTCCGCGAGGCATTACTTGTAAAGAGCGGCGTTTCTTCTCAGGAAGATGAATATACCCATTTATCCCTTTCTGACGTTATGAAACTCATGAAGCTTTTTACCGACGCGTATCAATTACTGAAAATTTCGCCCATAGATTCAATTCCGCTTGAGATTGCCCTTGTAGAATTCTATAATGGGAGAAAGTGACGGCGCCTGAAGGCAGGGGAATCAGGATCCAAATATGCGTCATTCCCGCGAAAGCGGGAATCCAAAGAAATAATTAATTACCCTTTGGATCCTCGTGTTCACGAGGATGACATAGTTATTTTAATTTTAAAAAATTCATATGTTTAACCCACTCAAAGGACTCGGAGATTTTCAAAAATTACAACAGCAAGCACAGCAAATGCAAAAAGCATTGCAACAAGAAAAAGTAACTGTTGAAAAAAATGGCGTAAAAGTTGTTGTACGCGGAGATCAGCAAGTTCTCGAAATAGAGATTGATGGTGTCCTCGAAAATCGCGTTTCTCAGGCAATCAATGAAGCTGTCAAAAAAACCCAAGAGCTCGCAGCAAAAAAACTGCTCGAAATTTCCCAAGGGCAGGAGTAAAGGAAAACACTCACTTTGTTTTTTGCATGACAAGCATACCAAAATGGGTGGCACGAGTCAGGGATCCCGCGGACTTCTGGCGAGGGAGTGATCGAAGCCAAGTCTGTGGGAAAGACGAGTGACAGGCCTCCGTTTTGCAATTGTAATGATGACAAAATTTTGACATTTTAACTTTTCACATACATTCCATGAAACTCTTTTCAGGCACCGCAAACAAACCCCTAGCAGCAGAAGTTGCAAAACTTTTAAATATTCAACTTTCTTCGGCAGAAGTTGTACGTTTTGATAACTCAGAGGTCCGGGTACATATTGAGGAAAATGTACAGAACGAAACCTGTGTTGTTATTCAGCCAACGGCAAACCCAACCGATACCAATTTAATGGAGCTTTATCTCTATTGCGACGCTCTCAAACGTCAGGAAGCGAAAAAAGTAATTGCAATTATTCCATACTTTGGCTACGCTCGTCAGAATATTCAACACCGAGACGGGGAGTGCGTTTCTTCAAATGTTGTTATTCGATTTTTGGAAGCGATTGGTTTTGATAAAGTGTATACGTTTGATCTGCACGATGAAGGAACCAGCGGTGTTTTTTCCATTCCGTTTAAGAATCTCTCTGCCTTTTCTGTTATGGCGCAGGCAGTTAAAAAACTATTAAATGCATCATTCGACCGGGAGACAATCGCTATTGCTTCTCCTGATCAGGGGGGGATAGAACGAGCTCGTAATTTTGGAATCGATTTATTTGGAGATAGTAATTTTCAACTTACCGTAGTTGAAAAACATCGAGACCAGGATCATATTCACCAAAGCAAAGCATTGGATCTTTATGGCGATGTAAAGGGAAAAACCGTTATTTTAGTAGATGACATTGTTACTTCGGGCGGGACACTTATTCACGCAGCAGAACTTGCAAAACAAGCAGGCGCGACATCGGTTATTGCTGCCATTGTCCATCATGATTTTTCCATAACCGCACCACAAAAAATAATCAATTCTCAAATTGAGACATTTGTAACAAGTAATTCCATTCTTTTAGCGGAGAATCAGGGTTTTGAAAAGCTCAAAGAAGTGTCTCTTGCGCCCGTAATTGCTGAGGAACTGAAACATTTCTTAAAGAGCTGAAAAAGAATTTGTTTCTTCTCGAGGTTAATACCGATTCCGGTTCTCGATCGCCTTTCGAAGCGTCATATAATCCGCATACTCAAGATTTGCCCCCATCGGCAACCCATACCCCAGCCGAGAAACAGTAAACGTAAAGCCTTTGTCTTTTTTCAGTTCTTCTAATCTATTCCGAATATACATCGCGGTTGCCTCACCCTCCATATCCGGATTGGTCGCCAAAATAATTTCTTTTAATTCACTCCCTTTTGCATATATACGTTCCAATAGCTGAGAAATAAAAATATCATCGGGGCCAATATGATTAAGCGGGTCAATTCTTCCATGGAGTACATGGTATAACCCCTTGTAAATATTCCCATTTTCAAAGGAAAGAAGATCGAGAACATCTTCCACCACTGTTATGCTGCTTTGATCCCGCGAGGAATCTGAACAAATGCTACAAACAAGATCTTCTGTTAAATTCAAACAATGGCTACACTTTTTTGTCCGCGCCTTCAACTGCATAATTTGCTCGCCAAAGCTTTTTAAATCTTCATCCGGTAAGCGAAGTAAATAAAAAGCCAAACGATTAGCAGACTTCTCTCCAATACCGGGAAGCCGTTCAAAAAAAAGCGCTATTTGTTTTAAACTACTTGGTAAACTTGCCATACTACATTCGAAAAATGAAATAACTTGTCATCCCCGAACTAGTCGGGGATCTCTAATATGATTGAATAGATTCCCCCGGATCGGCGCAGTCCGGGGCAGGCTCCCCTGTTCGGAATGACGTTGAGGATAACAACGACTCCCGGCAAGCGGGAGTGACGTTGCTGCTCCTTAGCGTGCAATCCTTTTTTTGAGAGACTTGGGATCGCCCGAAGGGAGGGAACCCACCTGGTCTCGAAAAAGAAAGGATGCACGCGGCTTATAGCATTTTGACTATCATGTTTTGAAAAAATTAATCCTGATACATGGATCCCGGTTCAAGCCCGGGATGACAGAACTTTTATACCTCAATCGTATCCACAACAACCAGTGGTCGACGCCCTCGTGCTTCATAGAAAAAGTTCTCGAGTATTTTAGCCGTTTCCCGTTTGAGAGCAGTCATATCTAAAATTCGCTCGGTGTTTGGACGAATCGTCTTCTCAATCAATTTCGCTGCATCTTCATAGAGTGCATCTTCATTCTTTTCAAAGACAAAACCACGAGACAAAATACGAGGCCGCGCTACCATAGCACCTCGACCATCAACTATGATAAGGGCTACAACCATACCTTCTGAAGAGAGTGTTTTACGGTCGCGTAATACAACATTGCCCACATCTCCCACACCATAGGCGTCAACATAAATATTTTTCGTTTCTACTGTTTCGCCCGCTTCGGCATCATTCTTCATAAACCACATCGTTTCGCCTTCGTTCAAAAGGAGAACATTCTCCTTACTATACCCAAGATCAACCGCCAACTTTTGGTACTCACGCTGATGCCGAATATTTCCTCCAATAGGAAGTAAATATTTAGGGTGAGTAAATCGCATAAGAAATTTTAAATCTTCGCGACTTCCATGTCCTGAGGCATGCAATTGTTCCTGAATATCGGAATAAATTACCTCAGCTCCCTGAAGTGAAAGCTCTTCGATAAGCGCGTACACTTCGTTTTCGTTACCGGGAATCGGATCAGAAGAAAAGATAACCTTGTCCCCCGATTTAATCCGAATATTTTTGTTTTGTTTCCTTGCGATTTTGTACAAAGCCGAGTCGTACTGACCCTGTGAACCGGCAACAATCAAACATATCTTATTCGGAGGAAGTCGTGCGGCGTCTTCTTCTTTCCCCATGAGACTTTCCGGGATCGGCAAATAGCCAATTTCTGAAGAAAGACGCGTGTTTTCTCTCATTGATCGACCGAGAAAAATAATACTTCTATTAAATTTTATTGCCGCTTCACAACACTGTCGGATACGGGAAATATTGGAAGAAAAGGTTGTCATAATAAACTTTCCCTTTGTCTTTCGCATCTCATCTTCAAACGTTTGTCCCACAATCGATTCCGAAAGCGTAAGACCATCTCGTTCTGCTCCGAGGGCATCGGACATCACGCACAGTAATCCATCTTTTCCTGCTTTTACAATTTCATAAAAATCAGGAGGAGAGCCATAGGGTGGGGTAAGATCGAGTTTGTAATCCGGACCATGATAAAACGAACCCGCTGGTGTTTTTATCAAAATGTGCATTGTATCAGGAATAGAATGCGTAACCGGAATAAACCGTGCTTGGAATCCACCAAAACTATAATCTTTTCCGTACTGAACTACCGTAATATCGGGTGAAATAGCAAACTCTTTTACCTTATTCGCAACAAACATTGCCGTTAACTTACTCGTGAAAATCTGCGGCTTTCCCAATTTATCATATAAATAGGGGACTGCGCCGATATGATCTTCGTGCCCATGGGTTAGCAAAAGACCACGAATTTTATCTACCTTATCCACGAGATAAGAAATATCGGGAATTACAAAATCTACCCCTAACTCCTTCTCTTGCGGAAATCCAATTCCACAATCTACCAACAAAATGTCCTGAAGGACATCTCCCTGATACAACTCATAAACATACATATTTTTTGTTACCCCGACGACTCCGCCTAAGGGAACAAACCGAACTTTAAAATTTTCCATACTAAAAAAACTAAATTTAAAACAACATTCTATTGATTGTCATTGCAAGGCGCGCAGCCACGTTACACGTAGCTAAGCAACGAAGTAATCCCAAATGGTTCGAGATTCAAAATTGCTTCGTCGCTCAATACCGCATTACTCCTCGCAATGACACTTCAATTTCACTTCATTATACACCGTTTACCGAACTTGCTATACTTAAAAACATGATAACCGAATCAGAAATTCGATCCGCTCTTGAGGAAGTTATGGATCCTGAACTGCATGTCTCCATAGTAGATCTAGGGTTGGTGTATACAATTGTTACTTCAAAATCAGAAGTGAGAATCACCATGACCCTTACTACCATCGGCTGTCCACTTTTTCCTTTGATTGAACAAGAAATTCGTGATAAACTCATTTCAATAGGGGTGCCTCAAAATGGTATTCAATTAGAACTTACCTTTGATCCGCCCTGGAGTGTAGATCGCATGTCCGAGAAAGCGAAAGCGATGCTCGGCATATAAATGAATAGCCTATTATATCATGAACCAGCAAAAAAGTAAAATCGCCAACGTTTTTGAGGACAGTTTTGAGAAAATCGGAGATGAAGTAAAACAAGGGGTAAAGGAAGTACTCTCCCCATTTGACCCGGTTGAATTATTCGGACAGCTTCTTGGACTGGATCCCGAACCCATATCAACAGCTCATGCAGAAAAAGCAGCCGCATCTGCCGCAGAAAATGGAGGAAAACGCCACAGTGATTTAGATTTTACCAAACTTCAGGAAATGTACAAAAGTCAGGACCAGGAAGAAGTTGCGAAACATCAACAAGAACTGGGACTCAAACAACGGCTTGCCAACCAATTCCATCAACGGGTAATGAATGAATCAGAACAAGCTATAGCTGAGCGCAAACAAGAAGAGCAACAACGACTGCAAGAAGAGGAGCAAAAAAAACAGGAAGAAGAACAACAAAAGCGTCAGGCAATGCAAGCCGCTCCGGCAGAATCTCCTGGAAAGGCTCCAGCCCATTTGGGACAAGCACGAAAAAAAGCATCTACCGAACCTCCTCCTACCATGGAAAACAGTGGCGGCAAAGGCAAGCAGTAATGGAATTACGATGAAATTTCAAAATACATATCGTATCGAAACAACTCGATTAGCAAACTACGACTACCACAGCAATGGATATTATTTTGTAACCATTTGTACAAAGGACAGAAAACAGCACTTTGGAACTATTTCCAATCATATTCATAAACTCTCACAACTCGGAAATATTGCACAGCAATATTGGAATCAAATTTCAGTTCTGCATAAGTATGTATTTACCGATGCATTCATTGTAATGCCCAATCATATTCATGGAATAATCATCATTCATTCTGTAGAGACGGCCAATCTGGCCGTCTCAAATACGCCTTCATTATCGTTGATCGTCAATCAATATAAACGTGCATGCACACTAAGTATGAAAAAATTGAATCCAAAATTTGAATGGCAGCCGCGGTATTACGATCATATTATCCGGAATGAAAAAAGCTACGATGCAATTAGGAAATATATATATGAAAACCCCTTTCACTGGGATGAAGATGAAGAGAATATGCACCTGTGATATAACTACTAAGACGGCCAGATTGGCCGTCTCTACTTACTTACCTCCCACATGTATCTCTTATTTCGATCAGATAGACAGATTATTTGTACCCTTTGTTATAATGAACTATTACTCATTTGATTTTTGAAGATCTCAAAGCAAAGGGATTGATTGAGTAATTCTCGCTTCCGTGGAATTGCTGCGCAAGGGATAGTATAATAACAAAACGCTGTTCTGATGTTACGGGGTGTAGTTCATCGGTAGAACGCTCGGTTCGGGACCGAGAGGCAGTGGGTTCAATTCCCGCCACCCCGACATCAGAAGACATTCCTCTTGCAATTTATTTTTTTCTCCATTAAAGTAGATATGTAGGCACAAAAAACTCTGTTTTATGATTTTTTATAGCCATATCAGAAATACTATAGGATATATAAAAATATAGGTTTAGAGCATCGTAATGGCTCGATTTATCATATTTCTTACTATATTCTTACCAAATTGTACCTTAGCAGAAGAGTATTTTATCTGCTAAAAGTATTCATCTTCGCTCGGGCCTGCTCTATCAATCCAAAAATGGCATATTTTTTGATAAAAAGCCGCCCTAGGCTCAATTTTAGAAGAAGATTGTTAGGATGAGCATTCCCTTCAACTGAGTTTGAAATCTAAGTACTATTTGTCCTATACAAATGTACACCAGTTTTTACGTATCAAATATGTATCCTATAGTATTGCATTTAGCCTCAAACTTGCTTGTTCTTATAGTCTAATTCGCATTTTTTGGTGCATAGAGCCCTTTGTACCTTTTTAATTTTCTCTCCATTACTGATAAGAGATTGTACAATAGGATATGCATGCAAAATCTACACATACCAATCACCATCGCCATCACACGCATCCTCCCAAATATCATCCCAGTACGAAACGGCATATAGCTCCCCATCATAAGTTTTTGCTGAGCGCCACGATAACGGTAGGAATCTTTTTTTTCTTTTCGGTTTTGCTTATTCTCTATATTTTCATTCCCTCACAGGCAAGAGTTATCTCCACCATAACGATTACCGATACGATTCCTACTCCTACGACCCTTACGACTCCGATTCCAACAATTTTCCCTTCACCTGCATCTGTGACCTCTTCCACGGCTGTTCTCATTTCAACTCCCGGAGCAAGTCTAGATATGTCCGTATGGAAAACGTACGAAAACGCAAACCATACCTTTACCATGGCACTACCTCCTCAATTTTTTCCTGACGATCGAAACAGCGAAGAGCGGGGAGTACGGCTGTATTTTTCCGATACCAACAAACTCGATGCAAAACAAACCATAGACGTTTCTGCCGGATACGAACCCTACGCACCGCCATTCTCTCCCAATTTTACCTGTCAGTCCGATGAAGAGTGTTATAACCAACTGTACAAAACCGTAACCTCGTTTAATCTCGACCATGCAGAACCACGTTCAGCCAGTATTTCTGGTAAACTGATTCAGGGAATACGAGTTTCTGGCGATGCAACAAATCCAGAGAAACTACTTGTTCAGTACTATTATCCCTTTCTTTCGAATGGAAAATATTTTGATATCCGTTTTAGATTTTCCGGATATCCCGAAGAAGAGGTAAAACGAAAGGAAGAGATTATATCTGCAATCCTCAGTTCTCTCCATTTCAAGTAGAGGAAAATCGCGAAGGAGCCGGATTCTCCGGATGATACCGCGCAATACGGCTATCAGAAGATGATGCAATTTCCATTGCATTCGCTAACCAGCGAGCCCTACTAAGGAGGGTACGTGCATAGGGATTTCCTAGTTTTTCAAACTCAACGAGTACTGCAAGACCATATTTCACACATGGATCGTTCTTGTACCTATCATACGAAAGAAGGTTGTATTCTCCTATCTCTTCGTAGCATTTCATTTGCTTTTGCACTTCAGTTCCCAGTAGTTTGTAGTAGCCATGCACATTGCATGCAATCGCAGCCTGTTCTGCTTCATCACGCAACCCGGTTTCTGGATCTAGACTTGGTTCATCAACTATCAATTCTGTCTGTTTAGAACTAAGATACGGACCAAAATAATCTTTCAGATCGTTGTCCACCATGAGCAGTACTTTGCCGCTCGTTTTAATCTCCTCTAATTTGCGCCATCCTGCGCTTATAGACACACTCGAGAGTTCCTGATAAACTTGGCTTAATTCCTGTTTGCGGATCATTTCCTCCATCCAGGGAATGGTTGGATCTTCTACAGTTTTACCAATAGATGCTATTACTTCCGGAGCCACAGAAAAAGAAGTGGCCAGATAGTTAATATATACTTGCTTGTCCGGTATGGCATTGTAGAGTTCTCGATCGTAATGCTGTAACGAAGCAGCCATTGCTCCATAGAAGGAGACACCGGTAGTACGGCTTACAGATGGATTTTCAGGAAAAATACCAACGCTTTTGAGCAAAGGTAAATGATATCTTCTGGCTAAATCTTCTGCTTTCTGAACAAAAACAGACTGAGGGAATCTACTTGCAACAACAATGTTATGAATAGAAGTCTCTTCCTGTAGTACTCTCTGCAGATCCACGATACCACCCTTCAAAAACGGTCGAGTGACAGGAAAAACTATAAACGGAGTATCGTTCACAATATATTCTCGAGAACTGGTATATACCAGCTTTGATGGCAATGGCAGATCGTTTTCCATACAAATATCTTATAGTATATCATAAAATATACATATTAGATGTGTATTTTCAATTAAATTTGCGAACCACCCCTTTTACGACACCCCGAATCTCTAGTGTTTGACGAGGTTTAAAAAGTGGATATTTGGGATTTGCCGCTTCCAGGTAAGTGAGTCCCTGCGTCTTTCGCAAGATCTTGAGTGTCCACTCCCTATCAATCTGTGCGAGGACAATATCTCCCGTATACGCCTCACGTTTGCTATCGATGATAACGATATCACCTTCATAAATTCCGGCGTCTACCAACGAATCTCCGCTGACCTTTAAAAGAAAAGAAGACTGAGGATCTTCAATAAGATATTCATCCAAAGTGAGATAACTTTTATTCTCTTCCGCGATAATCGGATACCCTGCCTTAATTATCCCATAGAACGGCAAAGCGAAGAAACGGGAAGTAGGGGAGAGCTTATTATTTTCTTTCTGAAGAATCCCTTCATCCACCCACTTATGGACAATCCGGTACACCGCATTTTTTGAAGAAAATCCGAAAAGGATCAGCATCTCCGAATACGAAGGCAAACGCTTACTTTTTGCATAAAACCCCTTCACCTTATCCAGATAATTTTCGAGAGTCGACATACCTACATAGTAGTGGACTATCGTTCACTTTGTCAACACAAAATCAACCTCGGGGGTTGATTATGTTTATTTGACAATCTAAAAATGATTTTTTACCGAGTCTGCTTTTTTATTTTTGCTAATCTTCGCTGATACACAATATTGCCTTTCACAAATTCTCCGTAGAGTGATCGAGATCCTGAGAACAAAGATAGTATTTCTTTCGTGTAACAACGCGCTTCAGCGGATGAATCAATGTATTCGCGCAAAGACGTAAACGGATAGGTGAGAAGTGAGTCAAACGTAGAAACGAGACCTGAGGAGGTAGGGTTCAAATGAATATACCGGGAGACATGGAGCAGTTGTTCTTCTGTTCGAACCCGAACAGCTTTCCAGCGCGGAAGAAAAATTGGCCCCTTTCGCTCATGTAACAAATTGAAATAGCGGGTAAATGCATTTACGGTGTTTGATAGCATTTCCTGAATACCGCCATCTTTTTCCTGACGGAGCAATAAATGAAAATGATTCGGCATAAGACAAAAGGCAAGTAACGTAGCTCTATATGAGAGCTTCACCTGAATTTCAGCCTCTTTTGATTTGTAGAGATGCTCGGGAAGTTTTCTATATTTTGAATAGCTAAGTGTAGCTCTATCTGAGCGATAATAGCAAAGCTGATCTAAAAACTGTTTGCCAAGAAGTTGTTCTGTAAAGATCTCTCGTTTGTCAATGGTCTTATTGAAGACGTGATAAATTTTGTAGGTGAAAAATGGTTCATCTCGGTAAGGCATGCCATTATACTATCGAGAGAGAATGAATCTGTCTACAGACTATACTCTACAAAAAATCATTTTTAGCGCATTAGAAATGCATAATCAACCCCCGAGGTTGATTAGATCTTTCCGACGAGGTCGAGACCTGGCTTGAGAGTTTTCGCACCGGGCTTCCAACTGGCGGGGCAGGCTTCTCCCTTATGCTCGCGTACATACTGCGATGCCTGAAGCTTGCGAAGGAGTTCTTGGATATTTCTTCCGATACTGTTATCGTGTAGTTCCATTGCCTTTAAAATTCCTTCCGGATCGATGAGAAAACTTGCCCGAAGAGAAAGTCCTTCTGCCTCAATATACGTTCCAAATGCTTTACAAAGCGCTCCGGTTGGATCTGCCGCCATAGGATACTCAATGGTCTTTATGATCGGTGAAACATCATGCCAGGCTTTGTGTACATACACGGTATCGGTGCTCACGCTTATAATTTCTGCGCCCAACTCTTTAAAACTTTCATACGCTTGTGCGGCTTCACCCAGTTCGGTAGGGCAGACAAAGGTAAAATCGGCAGGATAGAATAAAAGTAATAGCCATTTGCCTTTGTAATCGGAAAGAGAAACTTTTTTTGTTTGTTCATTCTGAAAAATATCAAGAGAAAATTCAGGAATTGCTTGTCCAATGTTTACCATAGTTAGATTCGTAATTAATAACCGATATACATTCATTGTACCATACGAGTTGGAGTTTTCTGACCGTCGAATTCATCTTCGATTTCACCTATAAGACTTTCTACAATATCTTCCATTGTAATAAGTCCTGTCGTTTTTTCCTTTTCATCTTGAATGACGGCCGCATGAATTTTTTTACTCCGCATGTACCAAAGTGCTCGAGCGAGTTTTTTCCGTTTTGGAATTTTTATGATTGTTCTGATTAAATCTGTTTGCGAGAGCGAAACATTCATTTGCCCATTTAACATCGCTTTGTAAACGTCTTTAATGTGAATAAATCCAATAATTTTATCTATATTTTTCCTATAAACGGGGAAACGACTGTATGAAGGATTTTGTTGAATTTTTTCAGCGACATCTCGAAACAGTGCTTTGTCACTAAACGCAACCATTTCGGAACGAGGGACCATAACGTCGGACACCGTTGTGTCGCTCAGATCGAATACGTTATTTACCATTTCGACTTCAGCCCGATCTAATAGTCCACTTTTTCGACTTTGGCTTAAAATCATTTTTATTTCCTCCTCTGAATGAGCATTCTCGCTGTGCGAACTTGGCGTAAATCCTGCCAGTTTCGCTACAAAGATTCCAGTGTTATTTAAGAGCGTTATGAACGGACGAAATACCTTCATAAAAATACTTAGTGGGAAAATTACAAACAAAGCAGTTTGTTCCGACTTTTGAAGTGCAATTGTTTTTGGTACTAACTCACCCAGTACGATATGCAAATAAGTAATAACAGAAAGCGATATCACAGCAGCAAGCGAGTGAGAAGAAATAAACGTATACTCATGGGGGAGAAACGATAAGTGCGGAGAAATAAGTTTTTCTATGGCAGGCTCTCCAATCCATCCCAACATAAGACTGGCGATGGTAATGCCAAGCTGTGTTGCTGAAATAAAAAACTCGACATCTTTGAGTGCAGTTTGAACCATCTTTGCGCTTTTTTTACCGCCCCGTGCAAGTTCAGTAATGCGGGTATTGCGAACGGCAATCAATGCAAACTCACTCGCTACAAAAAACCCATTCAATAAAACGAGTAAAAGTACAAATCCCATCCGCCATAAAAAATCCATATAATGTATATTATAGCAAGTTTCTTAAGTTTCCCTTTACGCGGGTTCGTGCGTACGATACAATATGCGTATGAAACTTTATAACACATTGTCACGCTCTGTTGAAGAGCTTCAACCCCTCAATCCGCCAGTTGTGACAATGTATACGTGTGGACCGACTGTATACGACTACACCCATATTGGACATATGCGTACCTACACCATGGTAGATATTCTACGACGAACGCTCACTATGCAAGGGTTTCATGTAAAGCAGGTGATGAACGTTACCGATGTCGGACATCTCACCAGTGATGGCGATACTGGGGAAGATAAACTGGAAAAAGGCGCGAAAAAATACGGAAAAACTGTGTGGGAAATTGCTCAGTTTTACACTGATTTTTTTCACAGCGCAATGAAGGTAATAAATATTCTCCCTCCAGATGTGGAGTCGAAAGCCACTGATCATATTCCGGAAATGATTGAGCTTATCCAAACGTTGGGAAAAAAAGGGTTCACCTATGAAACAGATGAAGCGATCTATTTTGATGTTTCAAAATTTTCGAATTATGGAAAACTATCTCGCCAAAAGATCGATGAAAAACTACAGGCAGTCCGTGATGAAGTGTTTGAAGACCCTCAGAAGAAACATCCTGCCGATTTTGTACTGTGGTTTAAGCGAGTAGGGAAGTTTGCAGACCATACAATGCACTGGCCGTCTCCCTGGGGCGAAGGATTTCCGGGCTGGCATATTGAGTGCTCCGCGATGAGTATGAAGTATCTGGGTGAGAGTATTGATATTCACACAGGTGGCATTGATCATATTCCCGTACACCATGAAAATGAGATTGCCCAGTCGGAAGGCGCGACCGGAAAAAAGTTCGTCCAAATTTGGGTTCATCCCAACTTTTTGCAGGTCGATGGACAAAAGATGAGTAAGTCGCTTGGCAATTTTTATACCTACGAAGACGTGCAGAAAAAGGGGATCGAACCTCTCGCATTGCGATTACTTTTTTTGCAGGCACATTACCGTCAATCATTAAACTTTACCTGGGAATCGGCAAAAGGAGCGCAAGAAACCTTGGATAAACTGAAAAATACCGTCTTGACGCTCCGAAGCCAGACCGAACGTTCGATGCTTTCCGAGGATAAACTTGCAAAAATTGATGAATACCGAATTGCCTTTCGTACCGCGCTTGCAAACGATTTACAAACACCTCAAGCCGTATCGGTTATGTTTGAAATGCTCAAAAGCAATATCCCATCAGAAGACAAACTTGATTTGCTCTATGAATTTGATGAAGTACTGGGACTGGATTTAGCAAAAACAGAACAAGAAAAAATTCCTGACGAGATAATTCAACTCGGTTGGACACGATTACAAGCACGTCAAGCAAAAGACTTCGCAAAATCCGATGAGTTACGAAAACTAATTGAGGAAAAAGGATACAATATTGAAGATAGAGAGGAAACATTTGAGATTATAAAAAAGAACCGATAGGTTTATATGAAAAGTAGTAAATTATTCATTGGATCCCCGCGTTCGCGAGGATGACGAAAAAGCATCAATGTCGCACTATACACCGAACCGTATCAAAAGAATATACCATTCCAGCCGTCGTTTTTTGGCAAAAAATTGGCTCCGTCATTCAAAAGCGATACAGATTGCGCTAACCGGTAGTCAGGGAAAAACCAGTACTACCCATATTTTGAAAGAAGTGTTTCAACACGCGTTTGGAAAGAATCGTGTGGTGGTGACCGATACCAATCTTGATACCATCTACAATGTGCCAATTACTGCACTCCGGGTTCGGCCTTCAACGAAATTTGTCATCTGGGAGCTCGGAATCGATAATCCTCGCGATATGGGGCTGCACTTGGAAATCGCAAAACCGCACATTGCAATCATAACCGGTATTGCGCCGGTACATACGGACAAAGAGCATCTCGGTTCACTGGAAAAACTCATTCAGGAAAAGCGCAAGCTGATCGAGCATCTCGAAAAAAACGATTATGCAGTTTTAAACTATGAGGATGAATATGTGCGTGCAATGGCACCCTACACCAAAGCAACGATACTATGGTATGGTACAACACCCGGAAAATGTGATATCTGGATGTCTGATGTTGAATTAGACGAGAAGGGAACACGGGCACAGATTCACGAAAAAGATGCTTCCTCTTGGAAGATTCAAACTTCACTGCTGGGAGCACACCAAATTTTGAACGCAATGGCCGCTTATGCAGTCTATAAGCGCATGAGAACTGAGCAAGATAGTAAGACATCACTTCAATCCATTCAGCAGGATTTTGCCCAATTGATTGCAGATATTACTCCGCTCAGAGGTAGGCTCAATTTGGAAAAAGGTCCAAACGATATTCTGGTACTCAACGATGCACGACGAGCAAATCCTACTTCAACACGGGCAGGCCTTCAGACGTTGACCGCAATGCAGGTAAAAGGGAAAAAGTACGCAGTCCTTTGTGAAATGGGAGAACTCCAGTTCCCGGAAGAAGAACATACTAAACTCGGCGCATACCTTGCAACTCTGAACCTCGATTTTGTTGTTACAGTCGGCCCCATGCAAAAATATACGTACGAAGAAGCACTCAAACGAGGTGTCGAAAAGCAAAAAATCTACTGGACCCCGTCGGTAATTGAAGCAGGAGTTACGGTAAAAAAACGAATCCAAACGGGCGATCTTCTTTATCTCAAAGGCTCCCATTTGCGGCACTCTGAACGCGTACTATTAATTCTTGCAGGGAAAAAGGTCGTTTGTTCCGCAACCATTTGTCCGTTTTATAACACCTGCGATAAATGCAACTATCTTACGATTGGGTACCAAGGATAACTCTCGCATCTACCGCGACAAAACCTTTTTCTGCCAGTATAAGAGGATTGATATCTACCTCCTGAATGTGAGGATAGTGTTCTAACAAAAGTCCGAGTCGAATAAGGATGGTGTACAGCAGTTCTGGATCTAGGGAGGAAGAGCCACGAAAACCAGCTACAAGCCGCCCCGCTTTTGTTTCACCGAGCATTGCTGTGAAATCTTGTTTTGAGAATGGGAACACGCGTTGAGATACATCTTTTATCAGTTCAGTATAAATTCCTCCTAAACCCAGAACAAGAATCGTTCCAAAGGTCCTATCTCGTTTTGCACCTACAAACAACTCCTGTCCCTTCACCATCTGCTGAAGGTAACAACCAGAACTTCCCGGAATAGCCATCATTTCCGAGACAGCAGCACGCAATGCTGCTTCTGTTTGGATCCCTATGCGTACTCCATGAACCTCTGTTTTATGGGTAATAGTTTCGGATGCTAGTTTTGCTGCGAGGGGATAGGAAATAAGCTGTAATGCAGAAGGTATGTCTTCTTCTGAGTGCACAAGGATCGGATTTTCCACGGGAATTCCAACGTACTCAAGTGTTTTCAATGCATTTTGAAATGAAAAAAATGCAGCTTTCTCTGTTTGAAATAGGTCGTCTATTTCTTTTTTGTTTGCTAATAACGAAAGGGAGTACCGATACATCGGTGAATCCGATTCACGAGTTTGCACGCGATCTTGAACGGCTATCATTGCCTGCAAAGCAGAAGCGAGTCCATCGTATGTTTCAAAGCTTACCATTCCGTTTTCTTCGAATAATCGGTGAATTGTCGCGACAGAAGCCTCTCCCATAAAAACAGGATATACCGGAACAGGACAACGGCTATGAAAATCAATGATATTCTTTGCCGTTTCTTCTACCTCTGTATTCGCCTGGGGAGTGAGAAGAATTATTACTCCTCCGATCGAACCTTGAGTGGAAATAATAGTGAGCGCTTTTTGATAGTCGTCTGCGCTCGCGTCTCCTAAGAGATCAATAGGATTATGCAGACTTATTTTTTTCTCTGGAAATGCTTCACTTAATTCCTGTTCTCCAGCCGGAGGAAGACGATTAAGTTCGATATGTTTTAGGATAAGATCATCGGCCAGGAGAACCCCCACTCCTCCCGCATTGGAGAGCACGACAAAGGTATCAGACTGCGGGATTTGATGGGCACTGTACAGCTCTAAAATGAGTTTAAATTCATTCAGATTTTCAGCTCGAATTGCCCCGCACTGGCGAAAAATAGTATCAAAAACCGCGTCATCTCCGACTAATCCTCCCGTATGAGAAAGCGCAGCCTGAGACCCTTTCGCCGTTCTCCCCGATTTAAGAATCACTACCGGTTTCTTTTTTGTAGTTTTACACAAGACATCCCGAAACCGTTTTCCGTCGACTACATTTTCTAAATACATGCCAATCACCTCCGTATGAGGATCGTCTGCGAGAAACTCCAAGACATCGGTTTCGTTGAGAACTGTTTTATTTCCCAGACTCACAAAATAGGAGAAGCCAAACGCCGGATGGGCAGCAAAATAATCGGAAAGGTAACTCCCCAAAGCACCCGACTGCGACACAAATCCAATCGTTCCTTTTTTTGAGCCGTATTTGAGAAAGGTTGCGTTCACATTCGATGGGGTAGCAAGAAACCCAATACAGTTTGGACCGAGCAACGTAATTCCATGCTCCTGACAAAGCGATGCTAGTTGCGCTTCAAGTTTTTTTCCCTCTTCTCCGGTTTCTTTAAACCCAGCAGCAAACAAAACAACTTCATGAATTCCGCGCTTTGCGAGCTCTGGAAGCAAAGAAAGTGCACCCTGCGCAGGAATTGCCAACACAACGAGATCTATATTTTCAGAGATTTCATCCAACGATATATAAACCTGTTTGCCAAACAGTTCGCCACCTTTTGGATTTATGAAGAATAGGGGGCCCGAAAATCCCTGATCGAGCAGATTTTTTGCAACCAGATAGCCAACTTTTTTGGGATCATGAGAAACGCCAACAATGGCGATAGAAGACGGAGCAAAAAATGAGTGCAAATCCATTCATTAATGATAGCTGATTTATGCAATTATTACGATATGAATACTACCTTTTCTTCTCTTGATCCTCAAACTCCTTCATACTAAACTAGAGGGATGAAAAAAATACACGAAACAACAGGAAGTCTCCCTGAATTGATCTCCCCCTATTTACGGAAGCTCATTGATAAAACCGGGGGAGTAAACGGCCCTATTGGCTTACAGTTTCATTTGTTATCACCAGCCGATGTATGCATTGAAAAGAATGATCCTCTGGCAGAAGAAGAAAACGAAGTGGCCCCAGGAGTTGTATACAAATACCAAGGAAAACTACGCACGGATGGATCCGTTCTGTTTTATGGTCGTGCATTGTGGCTCATTTCCCGATACTGCGCTTCGTACTGTCGATTTTGTACACGCGGAAGAGTTGTAGGTCTTCCGGCAGATAAATCTCAAGAGAGGGGAGAAACATTGGCTCAAAAACCCTATTTAGATGAAATGGATATTCAAAAAGCTCTTTCCTATTTCAAAAATCATCAGGAAATCAATGAGGTGATTCTTTCCGGAGGAGACCCTTTCGTAACATCCAGAAAATACCTTGAACAGATTTTAGAATCGTTGATAACCCTACAAAAACAAAGAGATCTTACCATTATTCGCATTCACACCCGCGTCCCGATCACCAATCCATTCTTCCTACAAGACTGGCACTATGCGTTACTCGCACGTATTCCTCATTTGTATCTGGTATTGCATATCAATCACCCAGCGGAACTTACGGAAGAAGTACAGGCCATAATCAAAAAACTGAAAAATACGGGTGCAACGCTCTTATCGCAGTCAGTTCTCTTAAAAGGAGTAAACGATTCGCCCGATACGTTGCATGATCTTTTTGTTCAGGTAGTCACAAACGGTATTCACCCCTATTATCTTCACTACACCGATCCTGTTCCCTGGGCAAAACGTTTTACCGTTCCGCTTCCCCGCGCTATTAAGCTCTGGCAGACTGTTCGTCCACGCCTTTCGGGGATTGCGGCAACGGCCCGATTCGTGATAGACACTCCTCACCATGGAAAAATCCCCATTGCAGATACCACAGAAAAATGATTAATACACCTCAATAAGTTTTAATTCATGAATTGACGAAACATTCGCAAAAATCATGGCAAGTCGTTCAAAACCAATCGCAATTCCTGCACACGGGGGTAGCCCATGTTGCAAAGCCGCAATAAATCCTTCATCCGTCGGGTGAGCTATCAGACCGTTTTCTTTTCTTTTTTCTTGTTCGGAAAGAAAACGTTCTTGTTGTTCTTGCCAATCGGTCAGTTCCGTATAACAATCTCCCAGTTCAATTCCGTCAATGTAGAACTCAAACCGCTGCGCTGTCTTACCATCCGGATTCAACTTTGCCAAAGCCGCAAATTCTTTGGGATAATCGTACAGGAGAGTCGGATAGCCATTCTTCCCTAAATGAGGCTCTATTTCTTGAGCATATATCTGAGAAAATATATCTTCATAAGAAAATCCGGCAGTGGTATATCCTTTTTTTTCTGCTTTTTGTACGAACAGTTTTGTATCAAAAAGTTCTGCTGAATCGATACCGGCATACCGTTCAAAGGCTTCTGTTACCGATACTTGTTCCCATTGTTTTAGTGATATTTCTTTTCCCTGATAAACAATAGAATGAGATTGAAAAAGTTGTTCTGCAATATGCTGCATTAAATGCAATAGTTCATCAGCAATACCCAGATAATCGGCTCCTAGTTTATAAAACTCAAGCATGGTAAACTCCGGAGCATGACGAGACGAATTGGTCTCCCCGTTGCGAAAGGCTTTTCCCAGGGAGAAACAATTCAGTTTTTGATAGGCAAGTACACGTTTCATAAATAGTTCGGGTGAGGGTGCGAGATACAACGGTTCTTTGTGATCTAAAAAACGGTACTGGGTTTCAAAAATTTCTAAATACGATTCGGGAATCAGGACAGGGGAGAGTACAGGGAGTTCTAGTTCTAGATAACCGTTGGTTGCAAGATATTCTCTTGTAGCAGCCGTAGCCCGGAGATAGATTTTATATGCCTTTATATTGTCTTGATGTTGCTTGATTTGTATCATGGAATACCCTGAAGTATAGCAAACACCTACCGGTATTGTTGTGATATGATAATAGAATGGACTCTGGCGGATTTAAAATTGGCATTTTCGATTCAGGTAAAGGGGGACTCAGTATCGTACAAGCCCTTAAAAAACTTTCCCAGCAATCAGGAAACGAACTTGACATAGATTTTTTTGCCGATACGAACCACTTTCCCTACGGAACAAAA
Source organism: Candidatus Roizmanbacteria bacterium (assembly GCA_013335175.1). Classification (GTDB taxonomy): domain Bacteria; phylum Patescibacteriota; class Microgenomatia; order UBA1406; family GWC2-37-13; genus JAAXWC01. The sequence continues at coordinate 66,237 of JAAXWC010000003.1, read as the reverse complement.
ACAAAAGAGGAATTAGAGCAGATTATCCGCCACAATATCCATTCTCTCGTCCAGCGTGGCGCACGCTGCATTATAGTCGCGTGTAATACCGCCTCTATTGCCGGTCGTCATATCTATCCAAAACTGGAACAAGAACTTAAAATTCCTATTCTCCGGGTGGCAGAGTCTATCAACAAAAATCATCAGTCGAACCGTATTATGGTCATCGGGACAAACTTTACCATCCTCTCAAGTTATTATCAGGATAAACTGAAAAAAACGCCAGAGACCGCTCTTGTTTCTTTCTCATTTCTCCCTCTGGCCGACGCCATTGAAAATGAAGATCAAGATGCAATTGAGAAACATCTTCAAACCGTGAAAAAATATATAGAGGAGTATACGTGCGATGCCGTTCTCCTTGGGTGTACCCATTATTCGCTTATTCATGAAAAATTCAGATCGCTTTTACCAGCAGTTACTATTATGGATCCCTCGTGGGAAACCGCCCGTTTGTTTATAAACCAGGTTCTCCCGCAAATTATCGCAACAGATTCTCACCCAGAACCAGCTTCATAATGTAATTATTCAGAATAAAACAAAATCGTTATTGATCCCGAGTTTTGCCGTCATTCCGAACAAGCGAGAATGACGTTGCTACTCCTGAGCGTGCCATCCTTTTTTTGAGAGACTTGGGATCGCCCGCAGGGAGGGAACCCACCGGGTCTCGAAAAAGAAAGGAGGCGCGCGATGAACGGATGTCGAGGACGTTCGGGTGGGAAAGACGAGTGGCAGGCCGCCATTCCTTTAGAAACTTTTGAATAATTGCTTCATAACTTCTTGTAAAAAAACAATAATTTGCTATACTTTTTTTCATGAAATTAACCAATGTATCCATTCTTGTCCTTCTTGCCATCCCTATCTAGGGCGGAAGGATAATGGATAGAATTATCACCCGCCGCAAGGCGGTTTTTTTTTGGTCTATACATATGGAACAATTATTAAAACCAGGAACAGAAACAAACGTCTCGGCGTATCCAGAATATGCTTACTGGTATCGGGTATTAGATAGATCTATAAAGTGTGAAGAATTGAATACAGTAATTCCCGGGTTTATTGAAATACAAAATCTTTTAAAACAATTTGTAAAAGAATCACCTTCATTGTTATACAATACCCGTCAAGAGCCACTGTCAGCTGGTGGAGCAAAAGGTGATTTACACCCGTTTTCAAGAGTACCGTCATTTTCGAGGCTACATGCTTGTAAATTGCATTACGATGGGACATTGAATCTATTAAAAATGAACGGCACTGAATTTGTTGGACATACATCATTCAATATCTGTGATGGGTATCTTGAAATTGTACAAATTCAAGGGCCTCCCTATTCGGAAGATATTGAAGATCATAAAAAAACCTATTGGAGAGAATCGCTCATTGAGTCTGCGGAAACGTTTGCGAATTCTTTAGGTGTCACTCACTATCGAGTTTTACCAGCAGCTTGTAACAAATTTTTACCAAAAAATTCAATACTTTCAGATAGAGTATTTCCGCGTTTTAAACGGAATTATGATATTTCCGCTAGAAAATGTGGGTATACTTATAATCGAGAGAGTATGTGGTGGGAAAAATCGCTGTAGGTTATTCCTTGGGGGTCTTTGTAGTGAACAATTTATACAAATCAACATCCTCTTGTTTTAATAGTTCAAAATAGAGTGCAGTTTCGAGAAAGTAATCAATCGAGGCATCTCGAATTTTTGATTCTTTCTCTTTTCCAGAAAAGTGTTCTGCATCGTTTAATCGAGTGTAATACCGGAGCGTAGATTCTAACTGCACTTTGTACTCGCGTATTGCTCCATGTGCCATTTCTGGATCTAAAAATGCTGAGGCTAGGGAAAAGAACGCGGCTGCTCTATTTTCTTGCATCTGAAAAGTCCTCTGTGACTCATTTGGTAATCCGTCAAAAAGTCCAGAGGTTAAGAAAAACCATAATCGTGGTTTTATACCGTAACTACTAAGTTCGTGAAGTTCCGAAACAGAAATGCCAATATCTGATAAAAAGGGGTTTATATCCACTCTATTTGATCTATTTTGCCATACCTTGGAAGTTTCCCGTTTTGTTATGTTGTTCAGATAATACATTTCATTAAGAAATTGATAGAATTGTACTTCAGTTTTTTCAGATTCTTGATTACCACAAAATAGTTTATTCAACCTTGCTCTCTGTTCCAATTCTCTCAAATACCCACGTTTCATTAGCTCGGTCATTGCCTGTGCATGGGGATTTTCATATAAATTGCTATTTGTAGTTATAATAGGTCTTAAAGTATCTTCTAATTTTTGTAACATGAGATAAATGCTCATTCTCGATTTCTGCAATAAAGCTTCACATTCGTAGTCAGAAATAACCTTGTCTATGGAAACGAGGTGAGGTGACAGGTTGGGATTATACTTTACCATAGCCCTTTTTTGAAAAGCAAACCCCTCATTCACTGCATCTCGAATATTTGTTCCTGCAAGATGATCAAAGAACATAAAGATTCCCGATATTTCCCTCAGTTCTGCAGGAGCATTTATGAGAACTTCTTTTTCTTCTTTGGCCTGTTGTATCAATAAATAATGTTCGGATACCTCGTGCATTGCCTCTGCAAACCCTACCACAAATGCTGTAGGTCGGTGCGCTTCTGTATATCCATTACTGAGTTGATGCTGAAGATCTTTTACTTGAGTCATGTGTACACCTACATATTTACTCCACTGCAACATGTATTTGGGATTATTTTTTATGATATTGATAGCTTTTTCATATCCTTGTTGATACCCAATGGATAAAAGGGGATCGCCAGCTAGATCGTTGATAATTTCTTTCTGACCTTCGCAAATTTTGTGAATATGAGCGGTATCCTCCTTGTTTAGTACAAGAATTTGATACGAAAAATTCTTGCTAAACTGGGACTGTATTCCGAACAAGCACAAATCTGCTTGTTCAAGAAGAGTTGAATTAGGATTTAAAAATATATCTGGAATGTTTGTATCTGAAAGATCAGATACTTGTTCAATCTGTCCCATAGAATTTAGAATTCGTATTATACACCTTTTCCCGCTCGAATAGGCTAAAATATACGTATGTTCAAAAAACTTTGGAGGATATTTGTCGTAACCGTTGCGCAGTACCTCAACTACCGACTGAGCTTTGTACTCTGGCGTGTACGAAATGTCATGAATTTTGTACTCATCTATTTTCTCTGGACTAGTGTTTACCAAACAAGCGGAACGCTCTTTGGATATTCCAAAGAAACCATGGTCACCTATATTTTATTCTCCAATTTAGTGTACGCCATTGTACTTTCCGGACGTACTGCCGATCTTGCAGGAGATATTTTGAGCGGTGCGATTATCAATAATCTCTTAAAACCGATTTCAATATTTTCCTATACCATTGCACGAGAGCTCGCTGATAAGGCTATAAACGTCGGTTTTGCCGTCGTTGAAATCGGATTGCTCATTCTCCTGTTCCAACCAAAACTGGTTCCTCTCCACGATAGTGCAACACTACCCTTTATTTTGCTCGCACTTATTTCCGCGTGTGGAATCTCTTTTTTTATCTCTCTTGTACTCTCGTTTATCGCATTCTGGACAGAAGAAGTGTGGGCACCGCGGTTTATATTTTTTATTCTCGTTTCCATGCTTTCCGGCTCGTTTTTCCCCATAGATATTTTGCCAAAACCATTAGAGATTGCTCTCTTACTCACCCCATTTCCGTATTTGGTCTATTTCCCGGCAAAACTCTTTATTTCCGGATTACAGCCGGATTTAATTCTTCCCTTTGTAATAAGCTTTGTATGGGTAGGCGTTTTGTATTTTGCAGCAAAAAATATTTGGAAAGCAGGCATGAAAAATTTTAGTTTTTACGGAAGGTAACCACCAATGAAAAAAAATCTTATGTTATTCTGGCTTTTTTCGGTAAATTCGCTCAAAACAACGCTCCAGCACCCGGTGGGAGTCGTACTGTTTACGCTAACTAAATTCGTTCGAGTTGGGTTGTATTTTTTATTTGTCTATTTTTTACTTTCCCGAACAAAGGTGATGGGGGAGTACACCCTCAACGAAGCACTTATCTTTTTCCTTACGTACAATCTTATCGATACCCTCGGACAGTTTCTGTTTCGCGAGGTATATCGATTTCGTCAGCTTATTATTTCGGGAGATTTTGATACGGTACTCGTAAAACCATATCATCCATTTCTCCGTGTTCTCGTGGGAGGAATTGATCTTTCTGATCTTGTAACAATTATCCCGTATGCACTTATTTTGGGGTATTTTATGTCAAAACTCTCCTCAAGTCCGTTTGAACTCCTTCTCTTTTTCATCCTTTTTATAAATGGAATGCTTCTTATGACAACATTTTATATTATCGTTTTAGCTCTGGGAATCCTCACAACGGAGGTAGATCATGTAACCATGATTTTTCGAGATATAAGCCGGATGGCATCAATCCCTATAACCATCTACACCGAACCGATTCGTTCTTTATTGATGTTTGTAATACCTATTGGTATTATGATGACTGTCCCGGTAGAGGCACTGTTGGGACTTCTATCGGTCCCTATGATTATAATCAGTTTCGGTATTTCTATCGGTGGATTTATTTTTTCACTTATTTTGTGGAACAAAGCACTGATGCAATACCAAAGCGCAGGGAGTTAGAAACACACCTATGATCTCAGTAAAAAAACTAACCAAACTATACCGAAGCCAGGTAAAAACGGGGAATATATACAAAGACTTTTTTCACCCCGTATACAAAAATCAAAAAGCCCTCGACGACATTTCATTTGAAATAGAGCAAGGCGAACTTATTGGGTTTATCGGGCCAAATGGAGCTGGAAAAACAACCACCATGAAAATTCTATCGGGAATTTTATACCCGTCTCATGGAGAAATTCAGGTCTTAAAGTTTACACCGTGGGAGAAAAAATCGGCATTTTTAAAACAGATCGGTTTTGTAATGGGACAAAAAAATCAACTACTTTGGGATCTTCCAGCGACCGATTCCTTTCGTTTGAATAAAGAAATTTATGAAATTCCTGAAAATGTTTATAAAAAAAATGTAGATGAACTGATAACCCTTCTCGAGTGTAAAGACTTCATTCATCAGCAGGTAAAAACACTTTCTCTCGGACAACGGATGCGCGTTGAACTCATTGCATCGTTGCTTCATAATCCTAAAATCCTGTTTTTAGACGAACCAACCATTGGACTCGATATTTTCGCTCAACAGATTATTGTCAATTTTATAAAGCAGTATCAGGAAGAAAAAAAAGCAACTATTATCCTTACCTCACATTACATGCAAGACGTACAACGCCTTGCAAAACGGATTTTGTTTATTAACAAAGGAACCATTATTTACGATGGAACCTTAGAAAAACTCCTGAGTACCTACAGTACCGACAAAACAATTGAACTGACCCTTTCTACACCAATTTCGAAAGAAGTACAGAAGCAATTCTCTATTCAAACGGAAGATTACACGTTTCCGAAGCTCCGACTATGCGTCAAAAAAGAACAGCTCAGTGATGTACTCTCACGACTCCTTCCCAACGTCGAGTTCAACGATCTTTCCATAGAAGAAGAGTCGTTGGAAGATGTTATTAAAAAAATGTACCAGGAAAAGTAATGCTCTTACTTTTCAAAAAATAAGGTAACGTTCGAAGTTACCGTTTGAGTTCCGGGTTCCATATCTGCCGAGGAGGCAACATTGGCACGCAAATTGAGTGTCTTCTCTGCCATTACTGGATACGCTACAGAATCTGAGCCACTATTCTCTATAATATTAGATACTTTGCCAAGATTAATTCCTAAGGTTTTTGCCATTTTCGCTGCTTGTTCTTTCGCGTTTGCAATTGCTAAATCGCGAGCCTGTTCCCGATATTTCTCAGGATGAGCCACTATAAAACGGGAGCCTTGAATCTGATTGGCACCAGCTTTTGTAGACTCTTCAATAATTTTTGAAACAAGATTCAAATTTTTAGAAGTAATGGTAATGTTTACATTTCCATTGTATCCGGTGATTTTATTATCCGAACCTGAGTAGGTGTAATTTGGATAAATAGAGTAGTTAGACGTACGGATATCTTTTTTCTCTATTCCCAGCAATTTCATCGCTTCGATAATTTTATTATTGACGGTATCTATTTTCTTTTGTGCATCATCAACCGTTGCTGCGTTGTTTACCGAAATACCCACATCGACCGTTGCTGTGTCTGGGACCACGTCTACTTTCCCCACACCGGAAACAGAGATCTCAGAATTCGTTTTTGTTTCGGTAGTAATGCTAATAGGGTAGGCAACATTGAGTGCTTTTATGAGTGATAAAAATACAAAAACCATTACACAAATAGCCGCCGTTGATAAAACAATTTTTGTAGTATTCATATGACTTGATTATTTCAGGAAATGACAAAAGTGTCAAGATACCATTTCATCCTCAATCGGTGAAAAAAAAATGTTTTATAATAGGTTTCATATGAAAACACGCGTTATTGTTGCCGCCATTGTAGAAAAAGACGGGAAGTACCTTTTTGGCAAAAAAGCAAAAGATGTACCTCCGTATCCCAACACATGGCACATTCTGGGTGGTGGAGTGGAGGAAGGGGAAACGCTTACCCAAGCAATTGAACGCGAATTATGGGAAGAAGGTCATATCCGCGTTTCTGATCTTGAAGAAATAAACGTTGCTGAAGATGACGAACTCAATAAACACGGTGAAATGATTCATTACATCTTTCATGTCTTTAAAACGAAGTATGCCTCGGGCGACGTAACACCCGGAGATGATATCGCTGAGCTAGCCTGGTTTTCTCCTTCAGAATTTGCCGCCATTCCGCTCAATCGTCCTACCGTATCGCTCTTCAAAAAAATCGGTTGGCTGCCGTAAATACTACTTTACCCGTTTATAAATCCGTACCACTGGGTGGTCGAACACGGTACCGGTTTCTTCCATTTGTTCATCTGGGAACTCAAAAAAAGTCACTCCTCCCAACTCAATTTTTGGAAAAGAGGTAAAGGTCGCCACAAGCTCAAACCCCAATTTCCCAGAAAATAACTGCTGATAAAACTGATTTAAGCGCGGATATTTCGTTTCTAAATATTCACAGTACCCGTCGGAATGAATGGCAAATTCGGTCAAATTCATTGAAGTTTCTGGCCTCAGGCACGTGTGATTCATAAAAACACGACGCGACGGGACAAAGATATAATCCGCAACAGAAACATAGTTTTCAAACTGCCGTTGCAACTCAACCTCGGTATCCAAATCGTATGAGTTAAAAGAAATCGTATGATAGGACGGAACTCGAATATCCCATGAGGGGTCGGGAAGCGGCAGATCAATAACATTCGCCGTTTCCGATAAAATAAGCGAACTTGGCCGAACGTTGGTATAAATCCAGTGCGAAGCCTGATATCGAACATCGGAGTTTAGGTAAATAGATAAAAAGGCAATACCCGGAAGAAGCGATACACCAGCAAAACCTATGATCCCCCACTGTATCCATTTCTTTCTCCGAAAACGAATCTTTATCGTATACATTCCTACCGCCAACAGAATCATAAGAGGAAATACCGGGGCCATGAACCGGGTCCATTTGGTATAAAGAGCCATTTGGGACATGATAAAGATAACGGTAGCCATCCGCAATACAAATAATCCAGGTGTTTTCGGAAGCAAAAAAAAGCTCAAAACCGCACAAACAAGTACCGGAATCCCAAGGGCATACGGAAAAACGGCGAGCATCTGAAAGATAAACGGGAGCGTTTTGTCAAACTGGCGGGTATAAAAAACAGATAGTGCTCCCAACCCCACCTCTGATTCATATTTCATAGACCCCTGAAACTCTTTCCAGGCAAGCAAATTGTACGGAGAGCTTATCACAAAAACAAAACCAGCGAGTACCAGTAAGAGCAACAACGTACGAAATAATAATCGAAGATCTCGTTTTTTTTGCAGATGAAAGAATAAAACTATCGTAAGCAACGGGACTCCTCCAAATACGAGGGCCGAAACTTTGGTACCCAGTGCGATTCCCCATACGAGTCCCGAAAACACGGTAAAGCGAAGAGGCGAAAGGGAATGAGTAATCAGTCGAACTGATAGATAGGTAAGTATGGTATAGAAAAGCATGAGGAGGGATTCTGTCGTTCCAAAATGGGCATACTGAATGAGTCCTGGTGAAAAAATAAAAAAGGGCAGCAACAGAAAAGGCCGCTTTTTCCATTGCGGGAAAAGGACAAATGCAGTCTTCACCAGATAGAATACGGTACCGACAGAGGCGAAAGCAGAAAAAATGCGCAAGGCAAAAACTGCTTCAAAATAAGATACCGGATCGCTCAATCGCCCAAGTACCAGGTGATACAAAGAAACAAGCGCATAGGAAAGATACAAAGGGAGCTGACCATACGCGAAAAAATGAGGATTAAAACAGTTGAGATCAAACTGCGTGCATGACAGCTTCATTATAGCGTCGGCCATATTCCGTTCATCCGGGTGCAGAGGGTAGGGAAGTCCCCAGCCAAGATTAACAAAACGAGTGAAAAAAAGGAGAAACATCATTCCCAGAAGCAGATAGCGAATCTTCATATTGCATATTTTACCTGAAATTTGAAAATAGTTTTATAATCTACCATTCATTCTTCATTATTTGCTTTCTTTTTTCCCCTTGATTTTTCAACAGGTTCTTATTATGATATACCGTACAAGTTTTCCTCAAGGGAAAAACCCATACTTACTATTTATTGATCGAGAAAAAAACCTATGAACAAGTACCAATTTACCTTTTTAGTTACCGAAGAAGCCCAAGCAAAAGATGTGAAAGAAGTTTTAAGTGGATTTGAAACTAAAATTACAAAAGAAGAAAAATGGGGAAAACGTGATTTAGCATACTCGATAGATAAAAATAACGCAGCATATTACTTCAGTTGGGACGTAGAAATCGCTCCAAAAGAGGTAACTGCCCTCAAAACTAAATTAAATTTTAGTGGCAAAATGCTTCGTTATTTGTTATTAAAAATTGACTAATAACCGACACCTATGGCAAGCAGATCTTTGAATCGAGTCACGCTCATTGGTAATTTAACAAGAGACCCAGAATTAAAATATACTCCTGCGGGAACAGCTGTGTGTACCTTTGGAGTAGCTACGAATCGGTCTTGGACAACCGCAGACGGCCAAACCAAGGAAGAAACCCAGTATCACCGCATTGTAGCCTGGCAGAAATTAGCTGAACTTTCCGGTAAACTTCTTACAAAAGGAAGAAAAATCTACCTTGAAGGCCGCCTTACATATCGAAATTTCACCGGGAAAGATGGTATTCAAAAAACAGTCGCTGAAATTATTTTAGATGACTTTATCGTATTTGGAGATGGAGCCAGAAAAAATGGCACGCCAGAAGAAGTACGTGGAGAACATGCTATTGACGAAGAATTTACTATCCCACACGAAGAAATAGCCCATTATGAAGAGCCAGAACGAGCTAAAGAGGACGTCGGTCCCGATGATATCCCGTTCTAAGTTTGACAATTATTTACTTATTAAATCTTTTTTATTATGGATAAATGTTTTTTTTGCAAATTCGGTTCTGCTCCTTCGTATCGTGATGTTGAAAATATTGAAAAATTTTTATCTGCACGAAAGAAAATCGTTTCTCGTGATCGATCTGGTGTTTGTGCAAAACATCAACGCGAACTCACAAAACAGATAAAATACGCACGATTTTTAGCATTACTTCCATATATCTCCTACCACGGAGTGTAAGAGGAATTTCTCCTTTGCATTTTTGCAGTAAAACTCGCTATAATGAGGGCATGTATCTTTCTATTCCTATTCCCAAAGATGGAGAACTCGCCATAACGGTTGGTCAGACCGTAGATTACGGTACTCCATTTGTAAAGCAAAAAGATAAAAAGGAAATAAAGGTTCCCCTCGCTTCACTGCTCCATAAACCAGAAAAAAAAATATTTCAGTACTTAAAAAAATTTGTAGGCGAACAAATCGAGAAAGATGAACTGATTGCCGAAGCAAAATCTTTTTTGGGCACAAAAAAATATAAAAGTCCGGTACGAGGTGTTTTGAAAGAAATTAATCATACGGACGGCTCCATTACGATAGAGACTGATTCCGAGAATGTGAGCGATCTTGTCTGCTATTTCTGTGGAGAAGTGGCCGAGGTCGGCGACGAGGACGTAAAAATAAAAGTAAAACACCTCAAAGAAATTACGATTGCAGAACCAACCAATAGCTTTGGAGGAGAAATTTTATGGTACAACGGAGATGAGCCCTATAATCTAAAGTTTGACATTACCGACCAAAAAATTGTCTTTTCGGTATCACTTACCCCGTTTGAACAGGTAAAACTGGAAACACTCGGAGTAGACGGATATGTTACCATCCACGAGCTACCCGAGCCGACACAACTACCCAAAGCGAAATTCCATCAATTAGAAGATTGGCAAAAGCTGAAGGAACATAATTTTCCCTATTGCATCGTAGACGGGAAAAATAATAAAATGTATCTTTACGGCGTGTAATAATTAACAAACCTTTATGAAATCTAAACGTATTATCGACATATTACTTTTCCTTTCCCTCGGTATCTTTATTTTTGGGACCGGTTATAAAATTGGAGAATACAATGGCCAAAATGGAAGCCGTCAAACAAGCAACGTTTCTATCACCAATTTTTCAAATTCTCAATCAAAAAATCAGCAGGTAAAAAACCTTGATTTTAGTCTATTTTGGGATACCTGGGATCAGCTTGATCAAAAATATGTTGATAAGAAAAAACTCGATGTAAAAAAAATGTATTATGGTGCGATAAAAGGAATGGTCGCTTCTGTTGAAGATCCTTACACCTTCTTCCTCACTCCCGACGAAAACAAGCAAACCAAAGACGACCTTGGAGGCAAATTTGAGGGAATCGGAGCTCAGCTTGGATTGAAGGAAAATAAAATCGTCGTAGTTGCTCCACTTAAAAACTCTCCCGCAGAAAAAGCGGGGGTAAAAGCAGGGGACTATGTGAACAAAGTAGAAGGAACGTCCACAAAGGGCTGGACACTCCCGCAAGCTGTTTCTAAAATTCGCGGTGACAAAGGTTCAAAGGTTACCCTTACCTTCGAGCGAAATGGAAAAGAATTCGATCTAACACTCATGCGAGACACTATTGTTGTTTCACCCGTAGAGCTTTCCTATGAGACACCGGTAAGCTGCCCCACCTGTGGAAAAATTGCCTACCTGAAAATGAATCAATTTGGAGACAATACAAATCGCGACTGGGAAAAATACACCGCTGATATTGCTGAAAAATGGCAAAATAAAGAAATTAAAGGTATGGTTTTAGATCTTCGAGACAATCCAGGTGGCTATTTGGAATCAGCGGTCTACACGGCATCTGAGTTTATCCCCACAGGAAAAGTAGTGGTCAAACAGGAGTCTACAACCACTTCTTCCCACACATACGAATCTATCCGAGAGGGAAAATTGCTCGATATTCCTTTGGTCGTACTTATCAATAAAGGTTCTGCGTCTGCTTCAGAAATTTTATCTGGAGCTTTGCGAGACTATGGACGGGCAAAATTGATTGGTGAAAAAAGTTTCGGAAAAGGATCTGTCCAGGAAGCATTAGATCTTAAAGATGGCGCCGGTCTTCATGTAACCGTTGCCAAGTGGATTCTCCCAAAAGGGGATTGGATTAATGGAAAAGGGATTGAGCCTGAAATAAAAGTTACGCTCCAGGAGCCAAAAGAAGGCAATACCCTCACGAAAGAAACTGACAACCAATTGCAGACTGCGCTGGAGCAAATAGGAAAATAGCCTATGAAACGTTTACTCATTGTAATCGCATTACTTTTACTTGTAGCCGCAATAGCCGATAAACAACTGTTTCCCCAGTTAAAACTGGAACAGTACCTGCCCAAAAATGTAAATACCACACAAAATAATTCATCTACTCAGACGGTAGTTTACGAAGAATCGGTAATTACGAAAGTTGTTGAAGAATCCCTTCCTTCTGTAGTAACCGTGGGTATCAGTAAAACCCAAGCTCAAAACTATTACCAGATAGATCCTATGAATCCCTTTGGAGGATTGCGAGTTGTTCCAACACAAAAATCGATAGAAGCAAATATTGGGAGCGGTTTTATTATCTCTCAAGATGGACTTATTATTACCAATAAACACGTGGTGTCCGATACAACAGCAACGTACCAAATTTTAACGAATGACAATCAAAAATATAATGTTGAAAAAATTTACCGCGACCCGTTAAACGACCTCGCAATTCTTAAAATAAACGCAACAAATCTCAAACCTCTTCCTCTTGGTGATTCTACGAAACTAAAACTTGGCCAGCTCGTTATCGCCATTGGGACACCCCTTGGTGAGTTTAAAAATACGGTAACCCAAGGAATTATTTCCGGTCTTGGTCGAGGAATAACCGCCGGTTCTCCGCTTGAAGGATATGTTGAAAAACTTGATAACGTTATCCAAACCGACGCACCTATCAACCCAGGCAATTCAGGAGGACCGCTACTAAATTCATCTGGCAAAGTTATTGGTATTAATACTGCCGTCGCTGCGGAAGGGCAAAATATTGGCTTTGCTATTCCTTCCGATGTCATTAAAACGCTCATGGATACCTTTAACAAAAATGGGGGGTCTTTTGAACGGCCATATATTGGAGTAAGATACCAACTCATAGATCAACGCACCGCCATTCTCAATAAGGTAGTTCAGGGAGCCTACGTGACCGATGTCATATCTGGTTCACCGGCAGACAAAGCGAATATAAAACCAGACGATATCATAACCGAAATAGATGGTCAGGCTATTAATGGCGATAACGACCAAACCGTCGCCAAACTCATTGCAACCAAAAAAGTCGGCGATAAGGTCCAGGTAAAAATATGGAGAAAAGGGCAGGTTATCACCGTAATCGTCACACTTGAAACGGCTAAACAGTAAAAAGGTAATCCAACCCATGACCAAAAACGGAAAGGACGGGAATCTGCTATAATACCTACATATGAATCAGGCACCACAAACTCTCAAAGGGTTTCGCGATTTTCTATCTGTTGAAGCAAAAAAGCGTCAATGGCTCAAGAACAAAATGAGTCAGGTATTTGAACGTTTTGGGTATGAACCGTTGGAAACGCCCGCTATTGAATATGAATCGCTTTTGTTAGGTAAATATGGAGAAGAAGCGGAAAAACTGATTTATAAATTTGAAGATCAGGGTGGGAGAAAAGTTGCACTAAGATACGATCAGACTGTTCCAACAGCCCGCATTATTGCGCAGTATCGAAATGAGCTTACGGTACCTTTCAAACGGTATCAGATTCAGTTAGTTTGGCGAGCAGAAAAACCGCAGAAAGGAAGATACCGGGAGTTCTATCAGTGCGACGCCGATATTATTGGAAGCACTTCCGAAACAGCCGACGCTGAAATTCTCGCAGTTTACGCCGGTATTTACCGTGCCATTGGCTTTACTTCCCTAAAAATTAAAATAAATGACCGCCAGGAACTAATTGAAACCATCCAAAGCTTTGGAATTGATGGCGCAGATGTCTTTTCCGTCATTCAAACAATAGACAAGCTGGATAAAAAAACAGAAGAGGAAGTAATTCAAGAACTGATCGCCAAAGGATATGGCAGTAATGCAAAAAATTTACTGTTAACATTGCAAAATGCCGAACTCCCTGAAAACCTGCAAAAAATTGTAGAAATTGCAGAGCAGCTCGGTGTACCAAAAGAAACATTTGAATTTGTACCCACACTAGCACGTGGTTTAGATTATTATACCGGCCTTATCTTTGAAGGATGTATTCCGGAATATGGAACTGTCTCTGTAGGTGGGGGAGGACGATACGACAATTTAATCGCGAATTTAGTCGGCATCGATATGCCGGCGGTAGGGTTTGGTATTGGATTTGACCGCACTCTCGAAGCGGCAGATGCGGCTGGACTTATTCCTTCTCAGATTGCAGGGGCACAGGTATTTGTATCCATTTTTTCGCCCGACACAAAAAAAGAATCGTTTCGACTCACAAACACACTCCGAGAAGCAGGAATTTCTGCCGAATGCGCACTGGATGAAAACAAAAAATTGGACGCTCAATTAAAATATGCGAATAAAAAAGAAGTGCCCTACGTTGTAATTCTCGGACCAGATGAGATAGAAAAGGGGATTGTAAAGGTAAAAAACATGAAAACCGGAGAACAAAGGGAAGTAAAGAGGGAAGAGGCCGTTCATAATTTTTAAATAACTGTTACGTCATTGCCGCAATGTCGGCAATCGTTGTTTTCAAAAAGAACGGTAGCCTGTGAATGTTAGCTATTGGCTTTTACCTTTTAGACGTCATCCTCGCCCCGAGTACTTGGGGAGGATCCAAGGGGTAAGGTCGTCATTCCGGACCTGCCTGCCCATAGAAGCCTTGGCGAAGTTGGGATCGGGGATCCATGTTTCTCTCGTCATCCCCGACTTGATCGGGGATCCATGTATTGTTGAATTGAATAGATTCCCCCGGATCGGCGCAGTCCGGGGCAGGCTCCCCAGTCCGGAATGACAACAAATACATTGAGTGACAGACCACCATTAAATAAATACTATGCAAATTAATCCAAACATTGTCATCATTGAAGCAAGCCCCGGGGTGGGAGGCGACGAATCCAAAATCTGGGAGCGAGAGCTTCTTCTTTCGTATATTCGTTTTGCCCAAAGACGAGGGTTTAAATATATCTATTTAGATGAAGATATTATTAAAATTAGCGGAGAAAATGCCTATAAACTTTTTAAAGGTGAAACGGGTGTACACCGGGTGCAGCGCATTCCCACAACTGAACGAAAAGGGCGCATTCACACCTCAACTGCCATTATCGTAGTACTTCCTCAGATTATTTCCAGCGATGTACGCATCAATCCTGCAGATTTAGACTGGCAGTTTTTTCGAGCAGGTGGGCATGGTGGCCAAAACGTGAATAAGGTTGCTACAGCAGTTCGATTAACGCATAAACCAACCGGATTAGTTACCACCGCCTCGCAAGAACGGTACCAGGAAGCAAATCGAAAAATTGCAATGGATTTACTTTTGGGAAAACTCTATCAACTCGAAGAGGAAAAAACAAAAGGGGTTGTCAATTCCTTTGTGAAAGATGTAGGAACAGGGGAACGGGCAGACAAAATTCGCACCTATAACTTCCCCCAGAATCGCCTCACCGATCACCGCATTAACAAAAGCTACCATAACCTCGATGACATCATCTCCGAAGGAAAATGGGATAAGGTGTTTGAGGGGTAAATGATAGCATCGTCACTCCCGCTTGTCGGGCGACCGTAAGGAAGTCCCCGTAAAAAGAGGCAAATGGTCGAGGGAAATCGTTGCCCAGGTTCAACATCGTCATTCCCCTGGACAGGGGAATCCAGTGTAAAATTTTTCCCCTTGCCTGCCTGCCGATAGGCGAGGTTCTGTGGGGATGCGCTAACGCTTACCGGAATGACGACGTTGCGCCTGAACAATGATTCTCTACCACGTCAAACGTGGCTGTCGCGCGGAGATTTTCTGTAGGGGCGGACACAAGAGGTGCCCCTACTTCAACCGTATCGTTTTTATTTTTAAAGGAGAAGCATACCAATACCCCGGCCCAGGACTTACGGAACATTTCCCTTTCACACACAATTTTTTATCATTCCCTGTTGTGGCCCCATGTGAAGGGACAAATGAGCCCGTAATTTCAATATCTTTATCCAGATAAGGGGTAAGATCGACTGGTGTTTCAGTAATTGCCGTATTACCTTTTTTATCTAAAAATTCCCGACAGGTTGTTTTACCCCAAACATCAAAACAATCTGTCTTTTTGACATAATAGGTAAGCCAGTAATCTCCATCGTAGTTTAGTTTGTAGATCCCTTTGGGATCATCGAGACGGAATGTAAAGTATTCATGAGGCTGAGTTTCATCATACCATATATAAGCGTAATAACAGAAAAATCCACATAATCCCAGGGCTACCATTATGGATAATATCTTCGGAAGAATTGTATATTTATTGAAAATATGTTTCTTTAAAGCAAAATATCCTATAAAAAAAACAACATACCAAGCAATAAATAAGACAATAAATGAATAAACATAAAACATGCCTGTTGCAGAAGATACAAATGATGTGAATTGAACGATGAGCAGAAAAATAACATACGGAACGAGAACAAAAAAATAAACACGGAGTATCGGGGACATCTGTTGCTGAGAAAAAAAATGATGTGAAATTCTTTTCCCGTGCTTTACCAAAGAAAGAACCTTAGAAAGCAAAAAGAGAGAACTGAGAATAAAAGTATTGAACGGAACAATAATCAAAAAACAAAAAAATAAGGGTGCTCCGATTATCGGCAATAATGATGGAATAGGGGAGTACGGAAAAATACTGGTGGACATCATCAGAATAAAGAATAAAATCGCCAATAAAAGTGTTCCATAAAAGTAGATTTTGAGAGTTAATTCTGACCATTTATTCAAAGTATGCCAAAATAGTATATTCTTCATAGACAGGATAATTATACAGTATCAATAAAAACCAATTGACGTTTGGAATATTCAAATATTCATCCAAAATAACATTGACATTGCATACTATTTGTCATAAAATGAAGGTATGAATTTTGAGTGGAATGAAGAAAAGAATAGTGTGCTGCGACAACAACGAGGAATTTGTTTTGAAGATATCGTTGTTGCGATACAAGAAGGAAAACTAATATCGGTGGAGCAACCACTGAATGTAAAATATCGGCATCAACTTTTCTTTATAGTGAATATCAACGATTATGTGTACGTGGTTCCGTTTGTGAAGCGAGAAAACGATATCTTAATTTTAAAAACGATTTTTCCTGATAGAAAAAGAACCAAAAAATATTTACCATAATTATGAGTTTGAATTATCTATATGAAAAAAAATTTATTTGAACCACTCGATAACGAGGAAAAAGAATTGCTGGATGTACTCGAACAAGAAGAGATGCAAACAGCAGATGACGAAAAAAAGCTGCTAACTGAAGCAAAAGAGGCGGCTGTAAATTATTTGGAAAAAAATAAGAATATCAATATCAGGCTGTCTACCAGTGATGTATATAAGCTGAAGCGGAGAGCTGCTGAAGCAGGAATGCCGTATCAAACACTTGTTTCTTCTGTACTTCACCAATTCGTGAATGATAAAATAAAAACGTCGTACTAACATCTCTAAACAGAGTGATATAATAACCTCATGTACTCAAAACTCGTTCGAGATATAATTCCCGAAATAATGCGTCAGGAAGGAAAGAATCCCCAGTTTCATACTGCCGATGAAAAAGAATATCGAGAAAAATTGATGGAGAAATTACAGGAAGAGTGCGATGAATTTAAAGCATCGCAAAAACTTGAAGAACTTGCCGATATTCTGGAAGTAGTTTACGCGCTTGCAGCAGTACAAGGATGCAATGTGGGACAGCTCGAAATGATGCGAAAGCAAAAGGCCGCGAAACGAGGAGGATTTAAGAAAAAGTTGATTTTGAAATGATATTCTTCTCGCTCTCAGGCTCCTCTTCGTCATTCCCGCTTGTCGGGCGACCGTAAGGAAGTCCCCGTAAAAAGAGGCAAATGGTCGAGGGAAATCGTTGCTCAGGCTCAACGTCGTCATTCCCGCTTGACGGGAATCGTTGTTCAGGCTCAACGTCGTCATTCCCCTGGACAGGGGAATCCAATGTAAAATTTTTCCCCTTGCCTGCCTGCCGATAGGCGAGGCTCTGTGGAATGACAATACCCTTTTTCACAACGATTCCGGATGCGCTAACGCTTACCGGAATGACAATGCATCGTCATTCCCGCTTGTCGGGCGACCGTAAGGAAGTCCCCGTAAAAAGAGGCAAATGGTCGAGGGAAATCGTTGCTCAGGCTCAACGTCGTCATTCCCCTGGACAGGGGAATCCAATGTAAAATTTTTCCCCTTGCCTGCCTGCCGATAGGCGAGGTTCTGTGGGGATGCGCTAACGCTTACCGAAATGACGGGTGCATAATCGTTTATTTCTCATTGCCGTTGCATCGTTGTTTTTTCCCTTTGACTTCTGCCCCCGTTATCTGATATAATCCTTCCATTATGAAAGCACAGATCCACCCTCCCTATCACCAAATAACGGTCGTTTGTTCCTGCGGGAATAGTTTTCAAACAGGCTCAACCAAGCAGAATATCTCTGTCGAAGTATGCTATAAATGTCATCCTCTCTACACGGGAGAACATCGCTTTATAGACGCAACGGGCCGTGTAGACAAATTCCGACTTGCAATGCAACAAGCAAAAACCTATCAGGCTACTGCTGCTCAAAAAAAGAAAAAAGGCGCAAAAGAGGAAAAAAAATCAAAATCGCTCCGTGAGCTATTAGGAGAAGTGTAATAGAGATTGCTCCATTAAAATAAAAAAGGGTGTCTCGCACTCTAGCTGAACATGAACAACGATTCCGGTCAAGCCGGAATGACAATTAAAGAGCGCAGCGCCTCATTTTTCCGATACTTTCAGGAGGGGCACCCTGTAGGGGAGCTGCCTGGTATTTCGAAAAATCGGGGTGCAAACGAAGTGAATAAGATCGCTTCATATTTTGCTCTTGAATCATTATTTTTTTCCAGTATAATTGATCTACACCAAGACTTCAGGTTTTCATTCACCCTAATTATTGAATGATAGAAAATAAGTTCCTGGAAGACGACCCGCCAAGGCGGGTCAGGCGAGAAAAATATGGCAAGCTTAAAAAAGCAGGAATTACTGCAAAGTACTCTTTCATTTTTAGAAACAACGTCCCATTTTGCGCTCATCAAATTTGATCGCACCCCCCATTTGACGCTCGAACAACTTCGTCGTGAACTGAAAAAAAATGGTGCACAACTAAAAGTAATTAAAACAAGCTTATTCGACAAAGCACTCCAGAAAATGGCAGAAAAGAAAATGGAACTTCACCCTATGGTAAAACATGCCGTACCGGTAAAAGAAAGTACCGCAATTATTTCTTTAGGAGAAGAATGGAATTCTGGACTATCTGCATTTCAAAAATTTGCAGAAAAAGAAAAAAGTCTTTCGTTTAAAGCTGGATTCTTAGACAATACTACGTACGACAAAACTCAGCTTGAAAGAATTGCTACACTTCCTGGAAAAGATCAACTGATCGCAAAAATCCTGGGAGGAATGCAAAGTCCTTCAACTCATTTTGTATATGCATTGAAATTTAATATGCAAAAATTCGCTTATATCTTAAGCGAACGTTCTAAACAAGCGTAAGGAATTATTATTTCAATTTATACGAAAGCGAGGTGAAACTAAACAATGGAACTTTCAGAAAAACTTCAAAAAATTGCAACTGAACTTGAAACTTTAACCGTAATTGAAATGGCTGATCTTGCCAAATATCTCGAAGAGAAATTTGGTGTATCCGCAATGCCAGTAGCAGCGGCAGCACCTGCAGCCAACGGCGCAGCAGCAGCACCTGCAGAAGAAAAAACATCATTTACTGTTGTTATCACCGCAGCTGGTGAAAACAAACTTAATGTCATTAAAGCAGTCCGAGAAATCGTACCAGCTCTTGGCCTTATGGATGCTAAAAAATTGGTGGAATCAGCCCCACAACCTGTTCTTGAAAATGTAAAGAAAGAAGAAGCAGACGCAGCCGCAAAGAAACTAACCGATGCAGGCGCAAAAGTGGAATTGAAATAATAGCTTTGAATAGTGTAAGATGTAATGCTGACGAATTAATTTTTTAAAAAAGTATGGCTGATCAAAATCAAACAGATTATAATGCACAATCAATCGTTGTCCTCGAGGGACTGGAACCGGTTCGGAAACGACCGGCCATGTACATTGGTTCAACGTCGCAGGTTGGTGTAAATCACTGTTTGAATGAAATAGTCGATAATGCAATTGACGAAGCCTTGGCTGGTTTCTGTCATAATGTCCTTGTCACAATCGGGGAGGACAATTACATGACAGTATACGATGATGGCCGAGGTATCCCGGTTGACACCGTTCCCAAGTACAACGTAAGCGCCTTGGAACTGGTGATGACAAAACTCCATGCAGGCGGCAAGTTTGGACAAGGAGCATACAAAATCTCCGGCGGTCTGCATGGAGTAGGCGCTTCGGTGGTAAACGCCCTTTCTGTTCACGTTATCGTGGAAGTAAAAAAGGGTGGATTTATTTACCGACAAGAATACAAACGTGGTATCCCACAAGGGCCCGTTGTAAAGGGAAAAGACTCAAAGCTTAACTTCCCGTTTGAACAAGGTACTGCATATTCCTTCCTTCCTGATGATGAAATCTTTCAAGAAACAACGGAAATCAGTTACACGAACTTCAAAAAACAGATGAAAGAACGTGCTTACTTAGTAGCAGGCGTTCATTTCAAAATTGAGAACAAAAAAATTCAAGATAGACTTTCCTATTACTTTGATGGAGGAATCATTTCCTTGCTTCGCGATATCAACCGCGGTAAACACGTACTTCACGATCCTATTCTTATTAAAAAAACCGTTGACGACAAAGAGGTTGAAGTAGCAATCCAATTCAACGATTCTGTTTCTGAAAATGTGTACTCTTTTGTAAACGTCATTAATACCGTTGAGGGAGGAACCCATCTTACTGGTTTCCGAATTTCTCTTACCAAGGTATTAAATACCTATGCAAAAAAATTGCTCAGTGAAAAAGATACTCAGGAAGCACTCACCGGAGATGATGTAAAAGAAGGATTAAGTGCGGTCGTTTATATCAAAATGCCATCTGGAAATTTGCAATTCGAGGGCCAGACGAAAACAAAACTCGGGAATTCAGAAGTACAAGCTATCGTACAGCAAGCTGTTGCAGAGCGATTAGATGTTTATTTAGAAGAGAACCCACGCGTAGGAAAAGAAATTCTCTCCAAGATTATGCTTGCTCAAAAAGCTCGATTAGCAGCAAAGGCAGCAAAAGAAGCAGTACTCAGAAAAGGAGCTTTAGAAGGAGCGAGTTTGCCCGGTAAACTTGCAGATTGTCAGGAAAAAGACCCCGCGCTTTCAGAATTATTCATCGTAGAGGGAGATTCCGCCGGTGGCTCCGCCAAACAGGGGAGACATCGAAAATTTCAAGCTATTCTTCCCTTACGAGGAAAGATTTTGAATACCGAACGAGCATATCTAGATAAAGTGCTTTCATTCAAAGAACTCAAAGACTTGGTAATCGCACTTGGTATGGGTATTGGTGAAAATGTAGATTATAAAAAACTACGCTATCACAAAATTGTCATCATGACCGATGCCGACGTCGACGGAGCACACATTATGACCCTTATTCTCACCTTCTTTTTCCGCCATTTGCCCGATGTAATCGCCAAAGGCCATGTGTATGTTGCTATGCCTCCGTTGTATAAAGTGCAATCAGGAAAAAAGATCTTGTACGCTTTTGACGAAACAGAACGAGACAAACACATTAAACAATTTACGAAAACAGCACCAGCGGTTGTAAGTACCGAAGATGCAGGTGCAGACGAAGTTTCAGCACCAAAACAAGGGAATATCAACATCCAGCGATATAAAGGTCTCGGAGAAATGAATCCAGATCAGCTGTGGGAAACAACCATGAATCCGGAAAACAGAATGTTAAAACAGGTAACCATAGACGATGCCCAGGAAGCAGATCATGTGTTTGCTATGCTCATGGGAGAAGAAGTCCCACCACGAAAAAAGTTTATTATCACGCACGCGAAGATGGCAAATTTGGATGTGTAATCATTTTGAAAAAAATGGGTGTCTGAGCTTAGGGCACCCACATACGCACAGTAATACGAGCATATGTGGGAAAAAGCGAATGACAGGCCTCCATTTTTTGTAAAAACGATTCCGGACAAGCCGGAATGACAATCAAATAAAAATTAACAATTTTTTTTACTATGGACATATCAAAACTTTCAATCGGAAAAAACCCACCAGCAGAAGTTAATGTAGTAGTAGAAATCCCTCAAGGATCTTCTATCAAGTACGAATTAGACAAAGAATCTGGCGTGATTATGGTTGACCGCTTTGGATATACCGCGATGTTTTACCCATTTAATTATGGATTTATTCCCGGAACAACCGCAGAAGATGGCGACCCAACAGATGTTTTGGTCATTTCAACCTACTCAGTTGCACCAGGATGCGCAATTCCGGTTCGTCCGATTGGAATGCTCGAAATGGAAGATGAAGAGGGGATAGACACCAAAATTATCGCCGTTCCAACAAAAAAAGTAGATCCATTTTTTGCAGATATCGAAGATATTACCGATATCGACGAAACCACCAAAAAGAAAATTAAACATTTTTTTGATCACTATAAAGAGTTAGAGCCCAATAAATGGGTAAAAACCCGAAATTTCTTAGGGAAGGAAAAAGCATACGAAGCAATTACGAGTTCTATGAAATAAATTTGGATTTATTTAACAGCAGTACCTATTAAAAAACGGGTGTCTGAGCTAAGGGATCCCACGCACGCGCAACGAAAGTGAGCATGGGTGGGAAATAGCGAATGACAGGCCGCCGTTTTTGTAAATATATATTTATGGCAGATACAGACATCACACCAAAACAACACATAATTCAATCAGAAATTTCTACCGAAATGAAGCGGGCATACTTGGATTATGCGATGTCTGTTATCGTGTCTCGTGCCCTTCCAGACGTTCGTGACGGCCTAAAGCCAGTTCACCGACGAATTTTGTACGCGATGTACAAACTGGGACTCACCTCCGGTGCTCGTTTTTCTAAATCTGCGAAGGTTGTCGGAGAAGTGTTAGGTAAATACCACCCGCACGGTGATGTCCCTGTGTACGACTCTTTAGTTCGTATGGCACAGGATTTTTCAATGCGCTATCCATTGGTGAAAGGACAGGGAAACTTTGGATCAGTCGATGGCGATCCTCCAGCTGCCATGCGTTACACCGAAGCAAAACTTACCAAAATCGCTGAAGAAATGCTTCTTGATATTGATAAAGAGACAGTACGATGGGCAGACAATTTCGATGGCACATTGAAAGAGCCCGATTATTTACCAGCAAAACTTCCGAACTTGTTACTTATGGGAGCAGAGGGAATTGCGGTAGGTATGGCGACAAAAATCCCACCTCACAACTTAAATGAACTCGTCGATGGCATTATGGTCATGATTGATAGTGCAAAACTAGCAGATGTCGTTATCCCGTCAGAGCAAGCAGAACCGACCTCATCTGAAGAAATTTCACCAGAAGAAAAAGGTGCCGCCGAGCAACCCGTCGCAACAGAAAAAAAACTTGCGTTCAACGTCGAACTCGATGAACTACTCAAACATATTAAAGGCCCCGACTTCCCAACAGCAGGTATTATTTATGGTGCTGCTGATATTCGACAAGTCTATGCAACAGGAAAAGGAAAAGTATTAATTCGAGCAAAGGTAGAAGAAGAAGAGGTCCGCAAAGATCGCATGGCAATCGTGGTAAACGAACTTCCGTACCAGGTAAACAAAGCAAACTTGGTAGAAAAAATTGCCCATTTGGCAACTGACAAAAAAATAAATGGTATTGCAGATTTGAGAGATGAATCTGATCGTGATGGAATTCGAGTGGTAATTGAACTAAAGAAAGATGCTACCTACAAACAGGTGCTCAACAACTTGTTTAAATACACCGAACTACAAACTTCTTTCCCCGTCAACATCGTCGCATTGGTAGATGGCGTTCCGCAAACTTTATCGCTTCCTACGATTCTCGAGCATTATATTCATCATCGAGTAGATATCGTCACGAAACGATCCGAATTCGAATTAAAGCAAGCAAAAGCACGCGCTCACATTTTAGAAGGATATCTTATTGCACTCGATCATATCGATGAGGTAATCAAAATTATCCGCGGTTCGAAAACGGAGCCAATTGCAAAAGCAGAATTGATGAGCCGTTTTGGACTTTCAGATATTCAGTCACAGGCAATTTTAGATATGCAACTCAAGCGATTAACCGGTTTGGAACGCGATAAAATAGAAGAGGAACTGGCAAAACTCCGTGAAATCATTGCCTACCTAGAAGATTTACTCAGTGATGTTTTCAAAATACTTGCAGTCATCAAAACTGAGCTTTTGTATTTGAAAGAAAAATACGGAGATGAACGAAAAACTAAAGTGGTAAAAATGCGCCCGGGTGAGATATCCGACGAAGAGCTCATTGAAAACAAAGAGGTAATTGTCGTTTTGACAAAAGAAGGATACATAAAACAGATTCCAAGAGAAACTTTTAGGATTCAAAATAGGGGAGGAAAAGGCGTTTCCGGTATGGAGACCAAAGAAACAGATAACGTATATTACATTACGACTGCCATGACACACGATCAGATCTTGTTCTATACAAACCAAGGCCGTGTGTTCCAAAATCGTGTTTGGGATATTCCCCAAGGTTCCCGTATTTCCAAAGGCAAGGCAATCGTAAATCTCCTATCTTTGCGACCGGAAGAAAAAGTCACCTCAATTTTGACCTACAGTCTCAGTAATGGAACCGATTACAGCACAAATTTTGTTCTCATGACAACTAAAAAGGGGACAGTAAAGAAAACGCCGTTTATAGATTTTGCAAATATTCGCACGAATGGCATTATTGCAATAAAACTCGAAGAAAAAGACGAACTGCTCTGGGTAAATCTGACCGATGGTAAGCATCAGGCTATTTTAACCACAAAATTTGGAAAAGCAATTATCTTTAATGAAAGTGAAATTCGAACAACCGGACGTTCTTCTATCGGAGTGCGCGGAATTGATCTCGAAAAGGGAGACGAAGTAGCTTCAGCAGATGTATTTTCTACGAAAGAATTTGATAAAGATATCTTGGTTATTGGAGAACGTGGCATTGGGAAAAAGACAAAACTCTCGTTCTTTAAAGGCCAACATCGCGGGGGAAAAGGCGTAAAAGTAGCATCTGTGGATGAAAAAATGGGAAATATTGCCTTTGTTCAAATTATCGATACAGAAGATTCAACACTCATCATTACCTCTACGAATGGCCAGGTGGTAAAGATTCCTCTCGAATCTATTCCTACCCGATCTCGTGCGGCAAAAGGAGTCATTCTTATGCGATTCTCTGAAAAAGAAGACAAGGTAGTCAGTGCGACGTTTGTGTAAGAGAGCTCGTAGCGATTGGCTATTATCTATGAAACTTCTTTTTTTGTAATCGTCATAGTAGTTGACAAACTATTGGCCTATAGAATATAATGAAAAGATGACTGAGCCAGTTCCTCCACCACAAGAACAACTCAATTTACCCGTAATACCAAGATATACCGTAGAGATGTTTGGTGACAATCCCCAAAGCTCCGAATTAATAGACCTCTTTTCCAAACACGTAGATTTATCACTAGAACAGATTGAAGCAAGTCCTTATGCTACACGAATAAATCGTGAGAAAATACAAGAATATCGCAAAAACATAGCTGCTGGTTCCCTCCCTAGCAAATGGCAACTGGTTAATCGTTTGAATGAAATTGTATATGTGGAATCGCTATTGTCAAATCCCGATTTCGCAGAAGCAGACGCCAAGTTTGAAAAATATAGAAAGGAAGTCCTGAAACCATACGAAGAGGAAAACCTTACATTAAGGGCGATAGCAGAAGCAGAGTTCGATAAAACTGTACCATCAATCACAATAAACCTACAAAGGGAAAAACAAATAGAAATACAAACAGATGTGAATCGTGCTGTGGAAAAAGCAGTGAAAGATGAACAGGAAAAAAGAATGCAAGGAGTACCAAGGGTAAAAGACCCTAAAGTTATTGAGTCAAATTTATGGTTTAAGGTGGATCAAGTTCCACTAAGGTCATTTGAACCCGTTTTCGAAAACACGTTACTACCAAAAATTCAGGAAGCAGCAAGCAGTTCTGATACCTCTGCCGCTTTACTATGGCATGTAATTCAAAGAACCAAAATGTTTTACAATAGCGATTTTTTTGCTAAAAGATACGATTTTAACAATATTAAGCAAGATTTAAACCTACAAGTGAGATATTCCATAGACGGAATTACTCTAGCGAACGGCAAGCGTATTTCTTCACTCAATGAGATTGATTTTGCTACCTTACAAAGACTGTGTGACAAACTGCACGAGGAATATATTCAACATGAAAGGCTAGTGTATCCAGATGAAGCCTCTAAACAAGCAAAATTCGATGAATTTAAAAAAAACTATGAAGAAAGACTTAAGGAGCTACAACTAACCGAAGAAGAAATCCAACAAATCAGAAAAACCGCTGAAGAAGAAGCAATTCGGCGATGGGGAGATCCAAATAATGCAGAACCTCTGAAAAAAGAAGCAATAGAAAGAATGATTGAACAATTAAGGAAGAAAGCTCTCGCTCGATCTGTTAAACCAATGCCTCAGCAAATTGATACTTGGGTACATTCTACGTGGGACCAGTTTAATCCGAAGACAGTAACGTTCAAGAATCCTACTCCGATTTCGCCAATGATGACATACAGAGGTTTTGGGGGAAACATTGATTTGGATGAGTTTTCTGGAGATATTATCTTAGATTTTGAAAATTTGCCAAACTATTTTACCCACCCACCAGAGCTTATAGAAACTGACGCAAAAGGGGAGACCTATCGTATTTCTGAACGTAACGCAATGGGCGAAGAAACTTACTTAATTCAAATTCAACATGATCATAGCACATTACCTCAGCTAAATTTTATTTGTCTTGACGCTTTAGGAAATCAAAAAAATGTGACTTCTGTACCATTTGGTGAACCGCTTCATTTTATGACAATGGTGAGAAAACCAGTAGTATATGTTTATTCACCAATAAAACAAGAAGTGAATATTCATCTTAACTATGCTGGGGAAATTATTACAGAATATCCCCGTCGAAAATCAGGTAATTGGCAGGGGAATGCATTGCCAAATGGAACGATTGAAATTGATGGAAAACAGTACCCCTACCTATTTTGGGAAGGTACTACACCTTCAAAAACTCTATGGGATTTTTCAACTGGATATTGCATAGCAGGTGATGAAGCAGAGCACTTTCTTGAAAATATCTTAGAAAAATTTGCATTTAATTCGAGAGAAAAAACTGATTTTATTACCTATTGGCTTCCTGAATTACAGAAAAATGAGTTTTCAGTTATCAGTTTTCCCTTAGCTCAATATTCTGCACTCTCAACATTAACTATCACTCCACAGCCCATGCAAATAATACGTGTATTTATGGCCTTTAAGAAAGTATTGAAACCGATGCAACTTGAGGCTCCACTAATATCTCCTACTAAAAGACAAACTGACGTTTTCCACGTAGTTGAATGGGGTGGCGTGAATGCGGACAGAGAAAGCTGAGTTTTTTCCTCCCTAGCCATCTCATAAAATTTCTGCTATAATAAGACATAATTTATGATGATCCCGTGTAATGATATTCGGCAAGCATTCGAGAAACATCTAAAACTCCAAGTTCAGGAACTCAAACAACGTGGTATTACTCCTTATTTGGTCACTATTCTTGCAGAAGACTCTCCCGAGCAACTTTCATTCGTAGAAATAAAACGAAAAATTGCAGAAAAAATTGGGGCAAAGTTTGAGTTTGTGCATTTTACCAAGCCTCCGTCATTTGAAAAATTCGCAGGAATTCTCAAAAAATACGCTTCCGATCCAAAGGTAACGGGGATTATTATTCAACAACCGCTTCCCATGTGTTTACAAACTGATAGCATTTACAATTACATATCCCTATCAAAGGAAATAGAAGGTCATAAAGCAAAATCTACGTTCTTGCCTCCCCTTGGTTTAGCCGTACTTACCGCAATGAAATATGTATATTTAACATCTGATCAACATGATCACGAAATATTTGATATGAAAAAAGATGGAATAGAACTTCGCAAAGCAGTAAAAGGAAAGAATATTGTCATTGCCGGACGCGGAGCAACAGGAGGAAAGTTTATCGCACGCGCACTTTCTCTTCTTAACATACCCTTTTTGAATGTCTCCTCACAAACCCCGGAACCCGAGGCGTATTACAAGGAAGCCGATATTATTATTACCGCCACCGGTAAAAAAATACTTTCACCTGAATATCTAAAACCTGGGGTAGTACTTTTGAATGTAGGATTACGAAAACAGGGAGAAAAACTAACGGGTGATTTTGACGAAAGTGAAATAAAGAATATTGCTGCATTTTATAATAAAACTCCCGGCGGCCTCGGCCCCATAGACGTACTGTATCTCTACCAGAACTTGATCGATGCAACGTGCATGCAGAACGTACATACAACAACATCCCACTAAAAAAGTAGGTATGCGCAGAGACATCAAACATTATTCACAGAACGAACATACTATTCTATACCTATGAGTCATATTCTCATCATAACCGGCCAAACGGCAACGGGAAAAACAAAATTAGCTCTTCAAAAAGCAAAAGAACTCGATGGCGAGTTGATAAGCTGCGATTCACGACAAGCCTATTCCGGTCTTGATATAGTAACCGGAAAAGATATTACTCCCGGAAGTAGGTTTCACCCTGTTTCTCAGATAGGGGAGTATCGTCTCGGATTTTATGAACTTCAGGGAGTGCCGCTTTGGTTGTACGACGTAGCAAATCCCCACCAGGAATATTCATCGTACGATTTTCAATCCTGCGCAACATCGGTAATTCTAGACATCCTTAAACGCGGAAAAATACCCATTATTGTCGGTGGCAGTTTCTTTTATCTTCGTCATCTCCTCTACGAAATACCTTCACAGCACATTGGTGCAGACTGGAAATTACGGGAAACCCTCAATACTCAGACCGTTTCTGAGCTTCAAGAAAAATTACAAACCCTCAATCCAGACCTGTATCAAGAACTCAATAACTCAGATCGGAATAATCCGCAACGACTTATCCGAAAAATCGAACTTACCATGCATGGACTTTCCTTGGAAAACTATACGCGCATGAATCCTGAATGTACACTTCAAAAAAAATTAAATCTTCCAGACCTAAGCATCAACATAAAGACGTGCAGTCATGCTACTCCTGAGGAAGCCCGTTCTGCCATTACCGATAGAGTAGAAAAACGTATCCGTGCAGGTGCCGTACAAGAAGTTCAGGATCTTTTAGCCAAGGGATACACCGCAGAAGATCCTGGATTAAAAACAATTGGCTGTAAAGAAATTACCGCATTTCTGAGAGGGGAGTGGGATGAAAAAACAATGGTACAAAAATGGATTCAGGCGGAGGTGTCCTACGCGAAACGCCAACTCACCTTTATGAACAAATATTTCCCCTCTATAGGATGAATAGGTATTGCAATGTGCGGTAGAATTTTATACGATAGAATGTATTAATGGGAAAAAACTACACACCGCTTTCTTTTAGTCCGTTGAATATTCATGAGTTTGAAACGAAGCATGGTTCAGCGACTTCGCATCGCCAAATTAAACCACCACTTACCACACTTATCCTCGGCCTTGGATTACTCATTTTTATCTCCAGCATTGGATTCACACTTCAACGACAGTCCATTTCTACCACGTTCAAAGCATCTGCACCCATCCCAACGGTACAGGAAGTTCTTGCAGCTCAAACCCAACAGCCACTCAAACCGGATCGTGATTTTTTGAAGCAGGAAGTTGCTCGTTTGGGGATTGTTATTCCCGATCCATTATTGTTGAAACGATTTAACGATTTTTATGCTTCACCCACCCCTCCCAATGTACTCGATACTACCTTAAAAACAACTATTTGGTATGAGATTGCCAGACAAGAAGTGACCAAAAAAGAAGTAGAATCGCGTACTGGATATATTCTGGGAGCATGGCTTCCTACCGACGTTTTTTTAGCGAGTAAACCCGAAGAGGAGAAAGCGAAGGTTGCAAAACAACGGCAAGATCTCGTGAAAATGAATATCGAGATTGAGAATCAACTCCGGCAGGGAAAGATTTTAAATGAAATTATTCCCGCCCTTATTGAAGCGTATCCCTTGCTGAGTGGCGTATTTTCGGTAAATGGAATTCGGTATACCAAAGAAAATGCGAATAAACTCCTTGATTACCCCGCAAGTTATGAGTACGGATTGATAAATCTTAAAACACCGTTATACAACAAATTATTTACAATGAAAGCTGTCGAAACCTATCAATTTGCCGAAGATCCACGCTATGGGACCGGAGGTTATTTGCTTTATGTGCAAGCCGTCGGAAGTTCGCAGTTTAAAACGTACAATGAGTTAATTGAAGCTCGGGTTCCTTGATTGGTATGATGCTATGAAGAAGACAGTTTTACCATTATTGCGACTTGGTATATTTTTCTTGTTGCTTGCGTTCTCCGCAGTGTTAATTATTACCTCGCTCACTACTAAAAAAACAAATGTGGGAACAAAAACGCGGGCTAATTCTTGTGATGGGAATGCCGATCTTATCCGACAACATTGTGCAACCATTAAATATCAGTTAGAAAGTGCCGAAGGTGTGCCCTCCGGGATCGAACTCTCGGCAAGCTGTCCCGGCGATCCCAACCCAGATGCAGTCGATGGTTGCTGTCGTGGGCAGCAGGGGAGCGTAACAAGTGTAGCAGGAAAAGATACCGTACTTACCCTCACTGGCTGTAGTTGTTACAATGCAGATGGAGTAAAACGCTGTGGTTCGGCTCCAACCATAAAAAATGTCCCCAGTAACTGCACGGTTGCGTATCAACCCGCTGATATGTGCACAAACAACGGGAACGAATCGCTTGGGCATATAGGCATTGCCTGTAGTGTAACTGCAACCCCGACTCCTACTACCTGTACGCCGGTCGAGAATACCTACTGCCAAACCTGGCATGTATCAAACCTCGATGATGACAAAAAATTTTACTGTAAAAATGTTACTGAAAAAAATGTCTGTGGACAAAAAACGTACTCAGCAGGGACTGATTGCTGCCCGAGTGCAACACCAACGACAACACCCACACCAACTAGCCCGACAGCAACTCCAACGAAGACACCAACTCCGACACCTACTACCGGACCCGGGACACCTACCGTTACACCAGCTCCAACCAACACGCCAAGCCCAACAACCACCCCTGCGCCTACAAGTACCAGCACCCCAACTCCCTCTGCAACGGCAACCCCAACGCCATCCAATACCCCTACCCCGACAAGTACCGTAACACCCACTCCTACCGCAGTCCCCACCAGCACCCCAACCTTAACTCCAAAACCCACTAGTGCACCTACAACGTATATCGCTCAGGCACAAAATACTCCCACCAGCGCCCCACGCGCAACTACACCGGCACCAACTATCCCTTCGGCAGGTATTACTCCATGGCTTATCCTCGCAGTACCAATCGTATTGGTAGCTATTGGCATTTTGTTATAAGAGTACTTCGAGCTTGCCCCCTGAATCCATGTCCCCCCGTCATCCCCGCTCTTTCCTGTCATTCCAGGCTCAAGGTTATCATTCCAGGCTCAAGCTTGTCATTCCAGGCACAGCATCGTCATTCCGGCTTGCCCGGCGACCGTAAGGAAGTCCCCGTATGAAAAAGGGCATGTGGTCGAGGGAAATCGTTGTTTAGGGTACACTACTTCCGATGCAAAAAATAGGATACGTGTACATCATGGCAAATACTAGACCCACGCTCTATGTGGGAGTAACCAGTAATCTCATCAAGCGCGTATACGAACACAAACAGGAGAAAGGATCTAAGTTTACAGCCCGATATCTCCTCACGAAACTTGTGTACTACGAGGTACTTCCTACCATTGATGCCGCTATCATTTGTGAAAAGCAACTCAAGAACTTATCCCGAAAAGAAAAGCTTGATTTAATTAGTATAAATAATCCCTCATTTGTCGATTTATACGATTCCATAAAACAGTAACAACGATTCCGGGCAAGCCGGAATGACGTACGCTAAACCTGATCAACGATTCTGGACGCACTACGTTTGCCAGAATGACGACCTTGAGCTCATTCTATTCGCTGTCAGGAATGACGTTGCTCCTCCTGAGCGTGCCATCCTTTTTTTGAGAGACTTGGGATCGCCCGCAGAGAGGGAACCCACCTGGTCTCGAAAAAGAAAGGCGGCGCGCGATGAACGTTTCAGCTCAGGAATGACGAGAGATATTTTTATCCTTCTTTACGGAAGAGCTTCACAAAGGCCTCTTTAGGAATTTCTACGGATCCGATCATCTTCATACGTTTTTTCCCCTCTTTCTGCTTTTCAAGCAGCTTGCGCTTACGTCCATAATCTCCACCTCCCACGGTCTTACTTCCATGGACTAATACGTCTTTCCGATAGGCAGAAATTCGCTCAGAAGCGATAATTTTCCCTTTATACGTTGCCTGAATTTTTACCTCATACTGCTGGCGGGGAATAACCTCTTTCATACGACGAACTAAATCGGCGGCTTTATCGTACGCCCGATCGGCAACCACAATTTCTGAAAACTCCTCAACCACGTCGCCATTTAACATAACCGAAAGTTTATCGGCTTTGACCGGTTCATAGCGCAGAAACTCCCAGTCTAAAGAAGCATACCCACTGGTGACACTTTTGAGTTTGTCAAAAAAATCAGAAACCATTTCTGCCAATGGCATCTCATACATAATCGTAATCTGATTCTTATTATCCATGGTAGAAAAAGTTGCCCGGTACGATTCACAAAGCTGCATCACATCGCCCAGATATTCATGAGGGGTAACGATCATCAGCCTGATAATAGGCTCTAAATACGAACCATTCTCTTCCGGATAGTCTACCTGCGGGGGCGTAAGCACAAGATTTAAATTAAACTCTCGTTCTAACCGTTCACGAACTACATCGGCATGGAGAAGGCCCAAAAAACCGACGCGAAAGCCTGCTCCCAGGGCTTGGCTATAAATTGCCGTATACTCTAAGGACGAATCGTTGAGTGTCAGCTTTTCCAATGCTTTCTTTAAATTCAAGTAATCGGCTGTATCGGTCGTAAACATAGAAGCAAACACCATCGGCTGTACCTTTTTGTACCCCGAAACAGCAGGAGTTTGTCCTTTTTCATCTATGAGAGAATCTCCGACCTGAACCTCGTGAATATCTTTTAAGTTGGTAACAACATAGCCAATTTCCCCCTCCAGAAGCTCCGCAGCAGGAACTAACTCCGGGGTAAATCTTCCGATTTCATTTATCTCGAATACATTTTTTGTTGCCGCAAGACGCACCTTCATCCCTTTTTTTAATGAACCGTGAAATACACGAACAAAGGCAATAACTCCTCGGTGTGTATCGTAGTACGAATCAAAAATTAAAGACTGTTGTGCACTGTTTGTCATTCCGGCTCGTCCGGAATCGTTGTGATTCGGTCCCGGAATATTTCGTACCGTATAATCTAGCAACTCAGGAACATTCAACCCCGTTTTTGCGGAAATATAATGAATTTCTTCCTCAGGAATTCCTAAAAAATCGACAATCTGTTGTTTTGTTTTTTCTACCTCGGCGTTTGGAAGATCGACTTTATTGATAACTGGTATAATAACCAGACTCTTTTCAATCGCTTTGTATGCGTTGGCAATTGTCTGCGCTTGAATACCTTTGGTTGCATCTACCAACAGAATTACCCCTTCAACGCAGGCTAATGTACGATCTACTTCATAGGAAAAATCCACATGTCCGGGAGTATCGATAAGGTTCAGAATGTACTCCCCATAGTTCATCCGTACGGGGGCAAGTTTGATAGTGATTCCACGCTCACGCGAGATAGGATTCTGATCGAGCATCTGCTCGTTATGATCTCCTGCTTTTACCACACCCGTAATTTCCAAAAGACGATCAGCAAGGGTAGACTTCCCGTGGTCAATGTGTGCAATAATGGCAAAATTACGGATAAATGATTTCATTTTTATAGGATATTATACCACCTCTGCCACTTTTACCGTAGAAATTCCTCCCTCAACGGCCCATGTATCGCCATGAAGAATAATAAGAGCATCGCCCGATTCTACTTCACCTTTTTCTTTCAAAAAGCGTATTGCACGGGAATAATCTTCGTCTATAAAGCAACGCTCCTGGGGCGTCTCTTGGGCGTAGGGGATTACTCCAAAATTAATGCTCAGCGACTCGCACACCTCTTTTTTAGGAGTAAATGCATAAATAGGAGCCAAGGCATGGTACCGAGAAAGCAGACGTACCGAACGCCCTGAATTACTAAAAATAATAAAACCTTTTATCTTTTTACCGGCCTTGAGCATCTCAACGTAAATGGTATAGGCCGCGTCACAAATAATCGAGCCCTGATCTTCTAACTGAAAATGAAAATGCTGCCGCTGGTCGTCTGGAAATTTCGTTTCGTTAAATTTTAACGTATGCGCCATAACCGAAACTGCCTGAACCGGATGTTTCCCCGTTGCTGTTTCTCCAGAGAGCATAACTGCATCGGTTAAATCGTAGGTTGCGTTGGCGACATCAGAAACTTCGGCGCGCGTCGGGTACGGGTTTTCAATCATCGACTCGAGCATTTGCGTTGCCGTAATTACCGGGACACCTTGCTCTAAACACTTACGAATAATTACCTTCTGATAATAGGGGACCTCTGCCAACGAAAGTTCCACTCCCAAATCTCCGCGTGCAACCATAACTGCATCGGAAGAAGCAACAATCGCGTCCAGATCATGAATCGCGCGTTGCGTTTCAATTTTGGCGACAACTTTTGCCTTTAAATTATATTTCTTCATCTCTTCTCGCAATATCTGAATATCTTCTGCCGAGCGAACAAAAGAAAGCGCCACATAATCTACCTCTCCGCGAACAGCCAACTGAATACCTTCTAAATCGCGATCAATAAGAACGGGAAAGGGAAAATCTGCTCCAGGGATATTGAGTGTTTTTTTATCTTTGAGAATCCCGGCAGATTCGGAAATAAGGTAGCAGGTAGTTCCCTCAAACGTAACATGAAAGTGAAATTTTCCGTCTTCAGCAACCAAATGTTGCCCTTCTTTTAAATGAGAAACAATTTCTGGATGGGTAAGAGAAAATCCCTTTTCAGAGCTTTCTAAAGCTTCTTTTCCAAAAAGAATTTTATCGTCTATCTGTAAATCAAGTTCTTCCCGATTCATAACAATACGGATTTCAGGCCCCTGCAAATCAATAAGCTTCCCAATAGAAACACCCAAACGCTCCGCCACGGCATTTACTCGTTCAATACGTTCATTGTGCCATTCAACCGTATTGTGTTTAAAGTTAAAGCGAAAAATATTCACACCGGCGTGTATGAGAGCTTCAATTTGTTCTGGAGAATCGGTAACAGGACCGATGGTTGCGATTATTTTTGTAAGTTTTTTCATGAGTTCATTATACTGTACACAGGCACTATTCGCATGTTTTTTTCACAACGATTGTCCGGAATGACGATGCAACGTCACCCCTGCGGACGCAGGGGTCCAGAGTACCAATCACCTGAGGAGAGATCTCATCGAATGCATATTTTTACACTGGATTCCCCTGTCCAGGGGAATGACGACGCTGAGCCTGAAATGACGCTGCTACTCCCTTTCACAACGATTCCGGATGCGCTAACGCTTACCGGAATGACGACGTTGAGTCCGGAATGACACCAGTGGCAGGCCGCCATTCTTTTGGAGGCTCATACTCATTACTCCTCAAATCCAATTCCTTCCTTGAGCCAGGCAACAAACCGTTCCCACCAACCAGTTACACTACGAATGTCTTTTGGCTTATCAGGAGGGGAAAACGTATCTTCGTATTTATCATACTCCTTCCGTCGGGGCAATCGATATACTGCGTCCGATGCGCCTTCCACACTTCCGTTTGCTAACTGAACAGCACTCACCGTTTTTAGCAACTCAACAGGAGGTGCGATCCGCGCGGGTTTCGATTCCTGAATCGCACTCCACGGCCCCGCAGCACAGGTATTGGCAGCACGAATTTTGAAATAATACGTCTCAGAGGAACTCAAACTCCCGATTGTGTGTTCTATAATCCCGGTCTTTTGCGAAGTAGAAAAAAAATCGCCAAATCGTTCATCTGCCGATGTTAGCCCATATAAAATAAGATAATCAGAAACCTTTCCTTCCGATGCAATAAAAGAAAGGGTAACGGTAGTGCCATCTCTTGCAACTTTCATCACTACCGGAGCAGGCGGCTGCATAGCTTCTGTACAGGGCTGTCTGGGGGGAACAAGGGTTATTATTCGAGTTAATTCCGGGGCTGCTCCGATAGCGTTCGATGCAGAAATAACAATAGAATTTTTTCCATAAACCAACGGAACTTTTTTCTGGAACCGTCCATGTGCCGAAACGCCAATTACTCCCTGATCTTCTACACCATTGAGAATTTTAACCGTTGCGGTTGGATCGTTTACCATACCATCTATCGTGATCGTTGTATTGGTCGTAACAATGTTATTTAGCAGATTAGGAGCTTCTATTTTAGGGACTGCTCTGTACTCAGAAAAATGCGAAACATCAAACGAAAGGATTCCTTTTTCCGTATCAAATTCCACAGAAGAAATATCCGAACCGCCTTCATATCCGTTTAAGAGGACCGTCGGTGTAGAAAGATAATTCGTAAGACCGTACAACGAAACAGAGGCACCAGACTGCTGTATTTCGGGAACTGCTCCTGCATCGAGGTCTATTTTCCCCTTCCCCGCGATAAGCTTTGCAGACAAAGAAGCAACCCAGGTTTGTACCTCTGGGTCACGAAAATTGAGTGGTTTGTGAAAGACAAGTTTAAACAGATCTTCTTGGTGAATGGTAAAGTTCTGTACTGCCCGAAAATCGACAAGCGGATGGGTAAAATCTGTCGTTTGAAGTCCACGGAACGGAGAGCGAATATCGAGGTTCGTCGGACCAGGCTCTAAACAAACATACGAAGTGGACACGCCATTCGAAACAGAAATAATCGGAAACCCAAACGTTGGTTGCGGATTTTTTAATGCATAATCTATCCGGTAGGTAGTTCCTGTTTCGCCTTTGAGAACGCCGGCACTGCTTGCCGTACCAAGAGGCAAATTCTCAAGTAACGAATAATCTCCCCAGACCGTATAATCTGGTTTGTCGGCAACCACAATAATAGCAGCCGATCGGGTAGCGTATAGATACGATCCTTTCGTTTCATCTTCATAAAAAGCGCGGATAATAACCGGCTCGCCCGGAGGCGCGGTACACTGAGGAGGGAGAGCTGTTGCATGAGAAGATGCAGAAGACACAAACGGAAAGCGAAGTAGCCCAAGATCATAATTCTGATCCGTCCCGAGTGGAATAGAAGAGATAACAGAGCGATCGGTAAAACTAAGAGAGGCGGGCGGAGTTGCCACAAACTGCCAATTGCCTTCTTCCAAGAGTTGAGAAAAACTTCCATCTTTTTCCGTAGTACCCCATTCGGTAGTCGGAGGATCAGAGCGGACAAAACTATAATCAAATCGCCCAGTTTCACCATGCGGCCCGGCAAGGGTTCCAGACACCGCTCCTGCTGAAACAGATCTCGCTGCAATAAAGAATATACCGAGAAAAAACGTAATTATGCTAAGTAAACGCATAAGAAGATGATAGCATGGATTTATGTTACAATGTACACTATCATGACCCACGAACACTCAGTCATTGCCTTTTCAAACGTAGAAAAATATTTTTTTCTTCAGCATCAAAAAACATTAAAAGAACTGGTACAGGCATTGTTCATAAAACAAAAAACACTGGAGAGAATTCATGCACTCAAAGACCTTTCGTTTACCGTTGAAAAAGGAGAATGCGTCGGTATTATCGGGAAAAATGGAGCAGGAAAATCGACCCTGCTCAAACTCATAGCTCAGGTTTCTTCTCCTACTTCCGGAACTGCCACGATCAACGGCAAAGTAGCCCCGCTTATCGAGCTTGGGGCAGGCTTTCACCCCGAACTTACTGGTCGGGAAAATGTTTTTTTAAATGGGGTTATTCTTGGAATGAAAGAATCGTTTATCAAAAAAAAATTCGCTGATATCGTACAGTTTGCAGAGCTCAACGAATTTATAGACATGCCGGTCAAATATTATTCTTCCGGGATGTATATGCGACTTGCTTTTTCTGTCGCCATATTTATTGAACCGGAAATTTTACTGATCGATGAAATTTTGGCAGTAGGAGATACTGCATTTCAGGAAAAATGCTTACAAAAAATGAATGAGTTTAAAAAAAACGGTACCACAATTATTTTTGTTTCACACAGTATGGATACGGTAAAGAATTTTTGTGATCGAGTCATTTATTTACAAGAAGGAAAAATACTTTATGACGGAGAAACAAAGAAAGGGTTAGAACTGTACCATCAAAAATAACTATGAAACTTTTTGCCCATTGGGAACTTATCAAACATCTTACCATGCGAGAAATAAAAGCTCGCTACAAACAATCCTTCTTAGGATTGTTCTGGGTTATCCTCAATCCATTTTTTCAGATGCTTATTATGAGCTTTGTGTTTTCTCATATTATGAAAGTTCAAAACTTGGGAGTCCCGTTTCCGATCTTTTTATATGCCGGTCTTCTCCCGTGGACTTTTTTTGCCAACTCTATTAGCAACTCCATGAGTATCCTTCCTGAAAATGGATCACTCATAAAAAAAATCTATTTCCCGCGCGAAATTTTAATTATTTCTACCCTTCTTGCCAAAGCCTTTGACTTTGCCCTCTCAACTATTGTATTTATTCTTCTTATGTTCTGGTTTCACATTCCATTCACGGCATATATGCTGTTATTCATTCCTCTTTTTGCCCTGCAATTTGTGTTTACCTTAGGCATTTCCTTACTGCTGTCGGTAATGAATCTGCTCTACCGCGATGTACAGTATCTGTTTACGCTTATTCTTACTTTATGGTTCTATCTTACCCCAGTTATCTATTCTATTGATTTTTTTCCAGAGCAATACCGATGGATTTTTAAGATAAATCCGATGGCCGTTTTTATTAATGCCTATCGGGAAGTTCTCCTTGGGGGAGATGCGCCAAACTGGGCATCCCTTGGCATCGGGATTCTTGTCTCTGGATTACTTTTTATTGTTGCATTCTCTATCTTCAAAAAAGCAGAAGGCATGTTCGCCGACGTGGTCTAAAATCAACCTCGGGGGTTGATTATGTTCTCCTAATGCGCTAAAAATGATTTTTTAATAAGTCCATTCACATTCCGGAGGCGTTCCACAAGAAGAGTGGGGGAGTTCCGCAACAAAAAGGAGAAGGGATAGTTTTTCACAATAATACGTATCCAGTTTTTAAAATCCTGCCGCTGTTTATAGAGACCCATTCGTGAAGAGGTCGCCATGTGTTTATGATCGCAAAATGCGTCGGGAGTGATCGCATACCGATACCCTGCCTTTGCCAGTCGAATGCACAAATCCACGTCTTCCAGATAGGAATGAAACGCTGGATCAAAGCCACCTACCGTTTCGTACACATCACGACGAATCAGAAGACAGGTCCCAGATAAACCATACACCTTTCCTGATCTAAAAGCTACATGTGTCATTCCGGCTCCGTCCGGAATCGTTGTTTCTTCTTTGTTTTTTCGAGGGAAATTGATATCAGTAACAACCTCTGCTTTTCCTTTTTTCAAATCGACGACATACCCTGCGTTTTCGATCAAAGATGTCTTTCCGGATTTGAGTATTACGGGTGAGGTCGCAATAATATCGGAATTTGACTGTACCAAATGCATCATTTTTTCTATCGTGTCGGGATACAGATAGCAATCATTATTTAAAAATACGAGCCATGTGCCTTGTGCATGTTCTGCTCCCTGCGAAACAGCACCGCTAAACCCTTTATTTTTTGGGAGCGTTCTTACTTTTATCTTTGGGTATACTTCTTTTACAAATGCAACTGTCTCGTCGGTTGAACCGTTATCAACAACAATGATTTCTGAATCCTGAAATACAGCTAACGAACGAATGAGCGAGGGGAGCATTTGCTCCAGAAGGTGTTTGCCATTCCATGTCGGGATAATTATAGAAAGCTGCATCTCTCTATTGTACAAAAATATATTTGTATATTCCTTATTCGTTTTCTATACTGATCCCATTACCATGAAAGAAAAACTTGAAAAATTTCCTCTCTTTGAATTTATCTTTTTCGCTTGGTCGTTTTTAACCTTTCTGTACGTTTGGCTGAGTGCCTTTCGCCTGAAATTTACGGTTGATATATTCGATCACTCACTTCGACTTGTTACCGGTTTATATGCAGCAAAGGGATTTATCCCGTATAAAGATTTTGGATTCGTATATCCTCCCGGATTGCTCATGCTGAGCGAATTGTTTCATCTGAACTTTTCTTCGCGATATCGTATATTTGCTCTGCTTTTTTTGTGCATTGCTCTTCCCCTTTTATATTTCTTTTATAAAAAAACAAAGTCTTTTTTTCATACGGCACTCTTCATTTTTATCCTTATGTGCAATGTGTCTATTGCAGCAGATCCCTTTCAGATGATACTGTTCTTTGCCCTTGCGACGGTGAGTTTTTACTATTTTAAATTACCAGATATTCGCTATCTTCTGTTTATTTTTTTCCTGAATTTTTCGTTGTTCCTTCTTCGCTGGGAATGGCCTCTTTTTTTCCTTGCGATTTCTCTTGTGTATGGTGTCTTGCAAGGCATATTAAGGAAACCACTCCGCTCGGTAGTGCTATTTATCGGAACTCTTGTTGGTTCGTTGGTTGCCTCTTTCGGATCTCTCCTGGTATACCTGGCACTACATCATATTGCCCTTTCAGATGCGCTGTACTGGATTTTTGTTGTTCCCTTAAAAATTATGCCGTACCGCCGATTACCCCTTCCATCACTCGGTATACACATGCCACACCCGTTCGGAACAGAGTACGTCGTCTACTTTTTAATTGCGCTATTTCTACTGCTGTGTGCAACGTTTATTGTATCGGCATATCCTAAATTGAAATCTGCCAAATGGCATCTCTGCTTTTTGCTTTTGTTTCCGCTTACCACGTTGCCCTATAGTATGGGCAGAGCAGATTTCCCTCATGCCCTCCCATTGCTTTTTTCATTATTCCTGGCAGTTATTTTATACAGCAGCGAATATAAAAAACTCTATCCGGTGCTCGTTCTGTTTGCGCTGTACATCTGTTTCCAGTTTCCGGTAACGAATTTGGTAAACAGTGTTCCGGACACCCCTTACTATGGGGCACTAAATGAGGTAAATAAAAACTGCAATGCCGTTGCACTGGCAAATGCCTACCAATCGCTTTTTGTCGGAAGAACAGACTATTCCAACTACAATATTAACCACGCCATGCTCTATCTTATAAACCCTGCCATAAAACCGGCAACTCGCTATATTAGCGATGAACCAGGACTGCAAAATAATTGTGAAGATGGAAACGTTATCGCATCCGATCTGCACCATGCAAAAAAACCAATGCTTGCGTATCTTGAGTATGAACGAGAAAATTATAAGGAGCCCAATAAA
Organism: Candidatus Roizmanbacteria bacterium; assembly: GCA_013335175.1. Taxonomy (GTDB): domain Bacteria; phylum Patescibacteriota; class Microgenomatia; order UBA1406; family GWC2-37-13; genus JAAXWC01. The sequence goes on along the minus strand of JAAXWC010000003.1, from coordinate 24,783 downwards.
TCGAGTTCGATGAAATCCTGCAAGAAAATTGAAAACTGGTTACAAACCAATCTGTATACGGTAGCCGGGTACTGTACACAAGCAGGGAAAAAATATGAGGTTCGTGTGTATCAGTAACTTCGTTGGGCGCAACTTTGTTGTCATTCCGGCCTCAAGGTTGTCATTCCAGGCTCAACGTCGTCATTCCGGTAAGCGTTAGCGCATCCGGAATCGTTGTGAAAAAAGGAGTAGCAGCGTCATTTCAGGCTCAGCGTCGTCATTCCAGGCTCAAGGTCGTCATTCCGGTAAGCGTTAGCGCATCCGGAATCGTTGTGAAAAAAGGAGTAACGTCGTCATTCCGGCTTGTCCGGAATCGTTGTTACTGTTTTATGGAATCGTATAAATCGGCAAACGAGGGATTATTCCTACTAATTAAATCAAGCTTTTCTTTTCTGGATAAGTTCTTGAGTTGCTTTTCACAAATGATAGCGGCATCAATGGTAGGAAGTACCTCGTAGTACACAAGTTTCGTGAGGAGATATCGAGCCGTAAACTTAGATCCTTTCTCCTGTTTGTGTTCGTATACGCGCTTGATGAGATTACTGGTTACTCCCACATAGAGCGTGGGTCTAGTATTTGCCATGATGTAGACGTATCCTGCTTTTTGCATCGGAAGTAGTGTACCCTAAACAACGATTTCCCTCGACCACATGCCCTTTTTCATACGGGGACTTCCTTACGGTCGCCGGGCAAGCCGGAATGACAATGACAATGACAATGTAGTATCTTCTGAGAGTGCAGGCACCGCTGACGTCATTCCGGCCTCAAGGTTGTCATTCCAGGCTCAACGTCGTCATTCCGGTAAGCGTTAGCGCATCCGGAATCGTTGTGAAAGGGAGTAGCAGCGTCATTTCAGGCTCAGCGTCGTCATTCCGGACGTTGCGTCGTCATTCCTCTTTCCGCAGTTTTATATACACCTCAGTAGCACCTCCCACCCAATAGCACCACAAGCGTTCAAACAGAAGAGGGGAGAGACGAATAAGTAGATTCATTCCGCGTTCCACAAGTTTTGCAAATTCAAGCACAACCGAGGTAGATTGTGTACCATGGTAGGAAAGGTCTTGTAAAAGCCCTAAATAGCGTATTTCTTTTTCCTCAATGAAAAAACTACTCATCGTATAGTAATGTTGTGCATTTTGCTTTTCTAAACAATCAAAAGAATTGTATCCAAATGGCCGTTTGTGAGTAATGTCGGTAAACGCACCCTTCGAAGAAAAATGAGGAACACGAATAAACGCGTATCCGCCGGGCTTCAACAAACGGTAAACTTCCTGTAAAACTTTCAATGGATCTTCCAGATGCTCTAAAATATGATACATATGTATTTCCTCAAACGATGCGCTTGAAAATGGATAGGGGAATACATTGAGGTCGTGCACTACATCGACATACTCAGGAATGGGCGCGATATCCAAACCAAGAGAATTTGGGATACGTGTTTTGCCGCATCCAATATTGAGTATCCTTCTTTTTTTCATAGTATTAGCGTATTATATAAATTTATGAAACAAATATCTTTCCTTATTGTGAACTGGAATGGGGGAGAGATGTTAAAAAAATGTGTACAATCTATTCGTGAAAATGCACAGGATATTCATCTGAATTCATTTGAAATTATTATCGTCGATAATCACTCGGATGATTTTGATACTACCTATTTTTCTCAAATAAAAGTGGTACGAATTCAAAAAAATACGCATAATCTCGGCTTTGCAAAAGGGACAAATCAAAGCACTCAGTTATCGTCAGGCAATCTTCTTTTTTTATTAAACAACGATATTATTTTGAAAAAAAATTGTCTAAAAACCTTGCTTCAAGAACTTAGTTCTGGTATTGATTGTGTTGTGCCACAACTTCTCAATAGAGATGGTTCAATTCAAAAGAACATCTATGGCCTTCCGACTCTTTCCGATATTTTGTATCTCGTAGTCGGTCTCAATTTTCTTTCGCCCAAATTTGATAACTGGATGCGATCGTACTGTAATCCACATAAAAAACAGATTATTCTTAACGGTCAACCAATGTTTTCGTGTATGCTTCTAACCCGGGATTGCTGGGATACTGTCGGAGAGATGGATGAGCAGTTTCCATTGCTTTGGAACGATACCGATTGGTTTTATCGTTTTAATGCTCTGGGGAAAAAGTGTCTGTATGTCCCTAGTGCTCAGGCAATACATGTTCACGGCATGAGTGTCAACAAACGAAGATATCGCAAAGTGTGGGAATCTACCAAAGGGATGTATCGATACTTTCTCAAAAACTCGTCGAACACTCCTCTGTTTCGTCTAAAATTGTTTTTTTTATGCACAGTTACATTTACAATTAGAATCGTAAAAGAAACAATTCATCTCATTTTGCAATATCGATTGCACCGATAAAAAAACAATGGTACCATTATTCCCATTTATTTATTCTCTTTGTACCTATGCAAAGTTTTTACCACGATAAAAAGGTATTTGTTACCGGAGGAGCGGGCTTTATCGGCTCGCATTTAATAAGTGAACTTATACAGCAAGGGGCTTCAACAAAAATTGGCGATAATCTTTTTAGCGGTTCGTTAAAAAATGTGTTTCGCGTGTGGAAAGAAAATGGATTAGATTATAAAAAAACTGCGACCGGATACAAAACCACCGATGGAAAACACTCGTTTCTATATTTAAACTGCGAAGAGCTAAAAGAGAATATAAAAGCGTTTAAAAACAGTGAAATAGTATTTCATCTGGCGGCAAATTTTGGAGGAAGGGGATATATAGACACGCATCCTGGCGATTGCTGTGAATGCTTTTCTATCAATCAGAATGTTATTAAAGCCGCCCATCTTGCCGGAGTAGATCGCATTCAGATTGCGTCTTCTGCCTGTGTCTACCCTTCAGATTTGCAAAAAGAATATAATTCGCAGTATCTTCTCAAAGAGGAAGATGCTTTTAAAAACGAATGGGGGAATGCAGACAAAGAATATGGATGGGCAAAACTTATGGGAGAAATGATGCTCAAGGGGTATCATAACCAGTATGGGTTAAAGGGCTCCATTACGCGCTATGTTACCGCATACGGTCCGTGGGAAAATGACACCCACGCTATTATGATGCTTATCCGCCGCGCCGTAGATAAAAATGATCCCTATCTTATCTGGGGAAGCGGAAAACAAGATCGCGATTTTACCTATGTAGACGATATAGTCTCTGGGACACTCGCCGCATGCGAACATATAACCACTGCCGATCCCATTAATTTGGGAACCAGTGTCCGCTATACCATGATAGAATCAGTCAATCTTATTTTTGATATTTTAGGATGGAAACCGAAAAAATTAATTTTCGATAAAACGAAACCGGAGGGAGTAAAAACACGGGCACTCGACATTTCAAAAGCAAAAAAGTTAACTGGCTGGGAACCAAAAAATGATTTTAAAACCGGACTCGAAAAAACGATTGCATGGTTTTTAAAGAACAAACCAAAAACCGTCGAGACAATTGTATAAGGTCTCGACATCATTTTCGGACGAACGCTGTCATTCCAACGAGCCGTGTCAAAGGGCGTAGCAACGTCATCCTCCCCGAGTACTCGGGAGGGATCCATCTTTCTCGTCATCCCCGCGAAGGCGGGGATCCAAGGGGTCCTTTTCACAACGATTCCGGACAAGCCGGAATGACAATCGTGCGTCGGGAATCTGATTTTTTTATATTTAACATTTAATACAAAATATGGACGATCTCAATATTATCCTTCCCGTTTTTAACGAAGTCGATTCTATCGAACTGGTTTTGAAAGAATGGAAAAAAGAACTCGATACGGTAGGCATTTCCTACCATTTTGTTATCTGTGAAGATGGCTCAACCGATGGTACCAAAGAGCTGTTAAACAAAATTCAAAAAAAATACAAGCTTGTTTTAAGCCAAAAAGCGGAACGACGGGGATATGGGGGTGCCGTAATCGACGGAATAAAAACAGCAAATTCCACCTATATTTTGTGCATCGATTCCGACGGACAGTGTGACCCAAAAGACTTCCACGCGTTTTGGAAACAAAAAGCAAAGGCCGACATTCTTATTGGATGGAGAACCAATCGCGCCGATGCATTGCAACGAAAAATCTTTTCTGGGGCTTTTAAACAATCTTTTAAGTTTTTATTCCCGACAGAAATTCACGATCCAAGTGCACCATTTGTCCTCTTTAAAAAGAAAAAAATCTCAAAATATATTCCGTATCTGAAATTTATGAAAGAGGGTTTTTGGTGGGGGTTTATTGGCATGGCGGTAAAAAAAGGTCTTTCTTTATTCGAACTTCCGATGAATCATCGGCAACGCCTTATGGGGGATACCCAGGTCTATCATCTAAAAAAAATTCCCTCGATTGCCGTACGGAATCAGATCGGGCTTCTCCGACTGAAGTTTGCAAAGTAACGAGATGATGGAACTAAAAATCCCAATACCTTACGCTTGACAGAAATCTAGCGATATTTTAATATGTACATATATGTACAGGATATGTGAACGAATGTACATTTACGAGAATCATCACCATCTTGAAGACTTATCGGATACATGATAAGATAGGGGAATTATGAAAAAACTGCACACTTCACAAATCCAAGAAACAGTTGTTCATGGCGGCGCAAAACGGAAACTTCTTATAGCAAAAGACCAGGGACACTCTAGCTCTCATCTTCAAACCATGAACGACGCTCACCTCGAACCAGGAGAAACCTTTGAGCCCCATGCACATGCCGACTCCGAAGAAATATTTTATTTCTTAGAAGGATATGGCGAAATGACCGTAGATGGAGAAACATTCGACATAACCCCTGGGGGTGTTATTGTTATCGAAAAAGACGAACAACACTCTGTTAAAAATACGGGAGAAGAAACACTCAGATTTATTACCGTCCGCGTGTTACACTAAAGGGATGAAAATTCTTCTTTCCACCCATCATCTTATCAACTTTACGGATTTACTAGCTTTTACCTGTAAAAATATGGAGTCAATTAAAGAGCTAAGGCCTTTTTAAATATAGCAAAATACTATACTATAAATAACATCTTATACTATTTAATAATAAGGTTAACTATCCTGTTATAAAATATGAATAATAAAGACCAAACTGATACATTGATCAAGGAAAATGATGAATTAAAAGCGAAGATTGAATACTTAATGACTCATACACAAAATCTGGAAATTATCTTAAACAAGATCACAAATGCAAAAGCATTTAAACTATGGCAGAATTACAATAAAGGGAAAAAAATAGTTAAGTACATTCTACAAAACCCTTCGAAAGTGCTAAAAGTAGGGAAGGTTTTAATTACTCAAGGACCTAAAACTCTCTACCAAAATTACCTTGCATATGAAAAAACAAGTCAATATATTGGTTCAATTAATGAACAATACCAAGTGTGGTTTAAAAAACATTGGCCAAACAAAAAGGATCTTGATATACAGCAGTCAAAAAGCCTATTACTTCAGTACAAGCCACTAATCTCTATTGTAGTACCCACATATAACACAAACCACGTATATTTAAGAGAATGTATCCAATCTGTACTCAATCAATCTTATCAAAACTGGGAATTATGCATAGTAGATGATAATTCTTCCGACCCAGAAATAAGAACAATTATTAAGGAATATGCCCATAAAAACAGACGAATCAAATATCAATTTAGAAAAAGTAATGGGCATATATCTTTAGCTTCAAATGATGCTCTTGCCCTCACAACCGGGGAATTTGTGGGATTATTAGATCATGATGATATATTATGGCCAAACGCACTTTTTGAAGTGGTGAATATTTTAAATAGCAACAAAAAATTAGATTTAATATATTCTGATGAAGACAAAATTGATTTTGATGGTATAACTCATGTCGACCCATTTTTTAAACCTGATTGGAGCCCAGATTATTTACGATCGATCAACTATATCACTCATTTTTCAGTACTGCGTAAATCAGATTTGGTCAAAATTGGAGGTTTCAGAAAAGGATACGAAGGGGCACAAGATTGGGACTTGCTTTTAAGATTTACACGAAAAACTAACGCCATTGCTCATATACCAACCATTTTATATAGTTGGAGAAAATCAGAAACGTCTACAGCCTCGGAGAAACATGTGACCAGTGCGAAAAGTTATGCATTTATAAATCAAAAAAAAGCGTTAGAAAGCGACGCTAAGGCACGCTTCCCGTCTAGTGAAGTACTTGAAACTAAATATTTAGGCTTATGGCGGGTAAGATATTTTATACAAAAAAACCCTTTAGTTTCTATTATTATCCCTACAAAGGACAAATTTGAATACATCCGTTCATGCTTAAACTCCATTTATAGTAAAACCACTTATAATAATTTTGAAGTCATTGTGGTAGATACTGGTAGTTCAGATCAAAAAGTGATTAAACTCTACGAAGAACTGTCAAAAGTTCAATCGAAATTTAAACTACTTAATTGGGATAAAATTTTTAACTTTTCAGATGTTTGTAATGTTGGGGCACATGCAAGCAATGGAGAGTTTCTCATATTTTTAAACAATGATACTGAAGTAATTACTCCGGATTGGATTGAGGGTTTGCTAGAACTAGCACAGTTACCACATATTGGTACAGTCGGACCAAAACTTTACTATGCAAATCGACATATTCAACATGCAGGAGTAATCCTTGGATTAAATGGGGTAGCAAACCACGTTATGAATAATGAATTAGATGAAAGGCCACAAAGTTTTCCAATGCTCTACGCAAAAGATGCAATTAGGGACATATCTGCTGTGACAGGGGCATGTTTAATGATTAAAAAATCACTTTTCTTCCGTTTAAATGGATTTGACCCCGCCTTTAAAATTGCATTTAACGATATTGATCTATGTCTGCGAGTTTCGAGCTACGGATTATTTAATGTATATACACCATTTGTTCAACTGTACCATTATGAGAATGTATCTGTGGGGAATCCATTTGAGGGAACACGAAATTTTAAAGAATTTATGAAAGAGAATAACGATATGTACAATAAATGGAATAAATTAATCGTTAATGACCCACTGTATAATCGTAATTTAACCCTAACATCGAATGATTTTTCTCTTCGCCAATAACTTTCTAAATTCTTTCATAAATGAAGACAGGCATTGAAGAATAGGGTATATTTGCTTTTTGTTTTAAACAAGCAGATTCCACCTTTGTTAAAAATACATAATATTTAACATTCAGCTTGGCAAAATCCTTATTACAAGGATCAATATTCACTACAAAAATATCTTCGCCAAGTTTTTTAAATAAAGAAGGTTCTTTATTATTATAAACAAAATATACATGAGCATAGCGGTTATATATATTTATATACTTTTCAGTAACATCGAAATTTTTCCATAAATCGAGTTGCGGATAAAGATATACTCCACTTAATGATCTTACACCGTTTGCCCTTAGAAAATTACCCAATATGATATTATCATAAACTGCCCAGCGAGCTGATGGATCAGACTTATGAATTGCCTGAACTTTTTCAGACAACGTACTGTGAAGTAAGGGGCCTAAACTATGATAAAGAGGGTTTATCCCTAATGTACTTGCTATTGAAAAGAACAAAAATAGACCAAGGAATAGATTCCGCTTTTTCAATATTAACAGCCATACTAGCACAGCCACAATAAGAGAAATTAAGATGATTTTTCCGTTATTTTTTATAAATAAGCTACTTTGAGATTGAAAGTAAAAACCTACATAAAGATTTATAAAAAAAGCATACAACGCACTAATAAAAGCAGCAATCTTAAAATCAATGTTTTGCGGAATTTTTACAAACAATAAGTAATAAAGTAAGAAAAATAAATTTGCCATACCTACCCCAATAATCAATCTATTTTGTGTAACCTGATTAAGAAAAGTAATACGAGCAAGAATATGTGGCAACCCTGTAAATAACCAAAGTGTACAAAGGAATAAATACATCATTATAAAAATCAAAATAAAATCTACTTTTTTGTTCTGAATAAACTGTTTAACAGTAATGAATATTGTGACTGGAAATAAATAGGGGAATAACATGAAGAAAGTAGATGCTTCGCACTGGTTCCCTAATATTGGAGGCAATTTTTTTGAATCGGATAACAGTTGAATGTTATAAAATCCGCTTATAAATTGGAACATATCATACCCACCCCCCGCAACATCTCTGGATCCCGGATATACAGTATGACGTAATATATCGATAACGTCTTTGTTATCCATATAGTATAAATACAGTGATAAGCCTACAATTCCTATATAACTTATACCCATCAACACATATGAGATGATATTGTTTTTGTTCCTTAGAAAAGAGCCATTTTGAATTACGTACCCCAAAAGAAAAAATAAGCAAAAATAGAATACCGAAATTTGAAAAGGAGGGTACATTGTAAATGCAAAACAAATGCTAAAGTAGGTTAAGAAAATATATGATTTTAATCTCTGTAATAAAGAAGAAGCAGTATAAAATTTGATAAAAAAGTAAATAATGAAAGATCCATAGGTTATACACTCAATCGCATAGGTTGAATACCACCATTGAACAAACGGTGTGAAAAAAAACAATAGGGAACCAATAACTGAGAATGATATCTTTTTGCTAAGAAGGTAAAAAACACTATAAATGGATATTAGCATCAATGCAGCCCTTATCCACCATTTAAATGCAAATGCATTTTCTGCGGGGAAAATAAAATATATCCAACTTGATGGGTGAAATAATACTTTCCAGTTTTTCGCCGGTACATCTGAAATACTGCTAATATTCTCCTTTAATCCAGAAATATTGTTTATCAGAGGAAAATCTAGTTCCGCTTGTGACTGTAATAGTGTTGTCTGTACAATCCATTCATCACTTCTAATAGCGCGCGGCTGCCCCATAATGACATTTGAATCTTTATATGAAGCTCCATAAAAATATTTATTGTACATACCAACAGATGAACCTTGTAGATTAAATAAGGACAATATCATTACTATAATAGTTAGCAAGATAGGGAAATATACGGGCTTTGGTATTCTGTCAAATATATTCATAATCATGTAGTTATTCTATCGTATTCATTAATGATATGCTATTGTATAAATTAACTTCACATTGCATTGTTTTTCTCTTTTAATGAAAGTTCGTAATTTATCTTTTAACACAAATTATCGTCAACATTGATCCTCTTGAGAATATATTTGCAAGTAAGGATATCGGTATCGTTGCGAATGTTGTAATAACCCACCCAAGTTTCATTATATGCCAATAACTCGCATAACGAGAAAGAGAAGGTTTTGATAATTTAACCCAAATTCTTTGAATATCTAAATCTTTATATACCGAGGCATTGATTGAGACAGGGTGAAAAAAAGCATTTTTTTGGTAAATAGATTTCACCGTAAATCCATTTTTTACTAACAGGTTTGAAAGAGTAATAGGGGAAAAGTGCCATATATGGCGCGGTACATCAAAGCAGAACCATTTATTTTTAAAAAATCTTCGTTCAATGCTATTATAGTTGGGAACTTGAATTATCAAATAGCCATTATCAGCTAGTACATTATTGTAAATATGGGAAAGAATTTTTTCAGGTTCTGATAGATGCTCAATGACATGAAAAAGCGATACACATTCAAATTTATTTTTAGGTATATAATCTAAAATAGCTGTTTTTTTAAAATAATGCTTTTTTGGTAAAACAATCGTATAGTTATCGGAAAAATCAATTCCAAATACTCTTTTACACCCCTGTTTTTCAACATACTGTATTCGTTCACCAGTTCCACATCCAATATCAAGATATGAAGATATGTCAGCAAGTTGCTTTCTGATTGTAGTTGAAAATAGAGAGAAATCAAATCTATACTGATCGTTTCGGTATCGTTCTTCTAAAGAAACCTTTTTCTTTTTATGTATCTCCCGAGTAGATAAATACAGGTTTGGATACATCACTTCTAAATGATCTACAGGAAAAGGGTTAGTAAAGGTAATACCACAATCTTGACATTCGCAAATAGAGTATGCATTACGTACGGTATCCAAACGATCGCGCAATCCTCTATATCGAAAAACAATAATACCATTACACCGTATACAAGTTGTATATTTTTTTGTGATTAAATTCGTTTTCATAACTGTTTATTTTTCTCATACCAGTCAAGAGTTTCTTTGATACCGAGTGTTAAATCAAACTCTGGGTTATATCCAAGGCGAACTGATTTTTGAATATCATAGCAGTAGTTCATCACAATATTTTTTAAACGGAAGGGATATAAAGGTACCGGGATACCAAAAAACTTAACGATACCTAAAATATACGCAACCAAAAATGCAACAGGGTAGGGAACTGTCATAATTTTTTTATCATAGTAAGTAGCGACCGCATTGGTAAACTGTCGCATTGTATAAGGATGGAAATCTGTTCCATAAAATATTTCATTCTTTGCCTTCGAATGATCTGAAAGAAGGATAGTAAGGTTTACCAAATTTTTTACATAAGCCATACTCACAAGATTATCTGCTTTTCCAAAATGGAAATATTTACCAATCTTAACCATCTTAAAATAGTTTTTGTATGGCTCTTCACCGTACGGACCGTATACTGAAGTAGGTCGTATTATGGTATAGGGGACTTTGTACTTATTACACAGTGACACCGTTATTCTTTCCGTTTGAATTTTTGACTGTCCATATATCGTCTTCGTTTTATACTGTTCAGTTTCATCAATAAATCGAGTTTCATTAAAAAGACCTGTTACTAATTGAGTTGAATAGACGACAATCCGTTTTAATTTTTTTGAAGTAACTGCTTCTTCAATGACATTTTTTGTCCCCGATGTATTAGTTTTGTAATCATCAAGAGAAGTTCCATTTAGGTCTGTTCTTGCCGCTAAATGAAACACTATTTCTACATCTTTAAAAGCGTTTTTTAGTTGAATTTTTTTATTGATGTCCGCCTTTATAACTGAAACGTTTTTTGGCAAATGCTTACAATCTTTTGTGGGCAACTCAATAACCTTTACATCCGCACCTTGTTTGATTAATTCATACACCAAATTCGTACCAATAAAACCACCACCGCCTGTTACTAATATTTTTTTACCTTTCATTTTATCCATTTGTAAATATTAATAATGAAAAAATTATGAAATGCATGTAAATACTGAAGGAATTTATTAGAAGTATATTTTTTTATCACCTGAAACTCTTCTTGGAACTGTTTCTCAAACTGAGAACCTCCTTTAGACAATTTGTGTATCCTAAAAAGCGAAAGAGGCTCGTGGATGATATAGAGTGGATATTTTTGTATAACTCGAAGCCAATAATCATAATCCATCGTATATCGCAAACGTTCATCAAAAAAACCAATCTCTTTTACAATATTTTTTCTCCAAAAAGTGCTAGGTTGAATCACAAAATTTGCAATAGAAAGCATCGAAAAAAACGGGAATAATCGTAGTATTTTTTTATACCATACAATAAAAAACTGAATTTTTTTTCCATCTTGGTCAATTATGACATAATCTCCACTTAACCAATGAACATTTTTATTACGTTTAAAAATTTTACTTATTTTCCGCAATGTTCCAGGCAGATACACATCGTCTGAATTAATGAACGCGACAATATCCCCGGAAGACATCTTTAACCCCTTATTGATTGCATCCGTTTGCCCCTTATCTTTTTCAGAAATCCACTTTAATTTATGGGTATATTTTTTCAAAATGGCTAGAGTATTGTCAGTAGAACCTCCATCAACAACAATATATTCTAAATCAGGGTAGTTTTGAGAAAGGACACTTTTAATCGTTTCTTCAATAAATAAACCCTGATTATATGAAGGCGTTATGATTGATATTTTCATATATAGTGCGTCATAAGTTTGAACATCTAGCTGCGACCGGTTCAGTACTATTTTGATGTTCTGCCTCTAAATAGTTGTTTTTTTCTATTTCACTTTTTATCCAATAATATGTTTCTTTCAATCCTTCTTCTAACGTTATTGATGGCTCCCATTGCAACAATTCATTAATAAGCGTATTATCTGAATTTCTGCCTCTGACACCTTGAGGTTTTGTTTTATCATATTTTCTATGAATTGTTTTGTTTTCAAATTTTGAAATTATATCAATGAGTTGATTAATAGTTACTAATCTATCTGAACCAATATTAATTGGCACTCTTATATCAGACATCATAAGTCTATATACCCCTTCAATACAATCTCTAACAAAACAATAAGATCTGCCTTGTTCGCCATCGCCCCAAACTTCAATTGTATCGTTTTTTTTTGCCATCGCAATCTTTCTACACATAGCAGCAGGTGATTTTTCTCTACCTCCTTGCCAACTCCCTAACGGTCCATAAATATTGTGGAACCGTGCAATACGAGTCTCAAACTTATGATCTTGATAATATGCTTGACACAATCGTTCAGTATAAAGTTTTTCCCATCCATATTCATTATCCGGATCGGCAGGATACGCATCAGACTCTCTAAGTCCCATATTGATTGTTTCTTGTTGCTTGTAGCGCGGATAAATACATGCTGATGAAGAATAAAAATATCGTTTTACACCGTTTCTATATGCACGATCAAGCATGTGAGTATTGATCAAAACATTGTCATGCATTACTTCTGCATGAACAGTCTCAATAAACCCAATTCCTCCCATATTTGCAGCGAAGTTATAAACATGATTTATCCCTTGTGTAGCAATATCAGCATTTGTTTTTTCACGCAAATCTAGTAATAAAAATTCATCAGCATGTGTTTTTTCATATTCAGGTTTTTTAATATCTGCGCCTCGAACATAATAGCCTTTTTCTTTTAAATATTTAACCATGTGATGACCAATAAAACCCCCTGCACCTGTAACCAATATACGCTCTTTCATATAAAATAATAAATTAATAATATCAAAGCTACCCTACAATGTTGCTAGTCATGCTCATAATACGCTATTATTATTTCTTCTTCAATACCTTTAATGCATCATTATAATCTTCTTTTTGTTGAATTTTCAATAATTTAAGTAACCACTAATTGGAAATATATAATATATTATTATTTACAATAGGGAGCTGTTTTGAATTACTTACTCTGATAACCTCGATTTCATATCTAAATATGAGTAGGAGAGAGTATCTTTTATTTTCTCCCAACTATACATAACTCGGGTTTGAGAAATTGTACAATCCATTTATTGAAAGGAAAGTAATTAAAAAATGTGCCGTAGCGAAAACTATGTTCAATCGTAAAATATTTCGAAATTAGTGTCTCAAATTCTTCTTTGGTCCACTCTATTACATGTGTCGGATCGTTATGCAAAAAATGGAGAATAAAACGGGTATCGTAGGTAGTAATAAATAGTTTTCCCTGAGGTTTGAGAACACGTTTTAATTCCTTCAGTAATCCATCAAAATCATACACATGTTCTATCACATTAATTGCCATTATTTTATCAAATGAGTTATCAGGAAACGGCAATTTTTCAGCTTTTTGAGTAAGAAAACTGTTTTTTGGAAATCGTTTTTTTGCGGTAGTAACATCGCGATCAACGCCCTTTGTTTTTTTACTCATCAAACTTACTTGAGAAACATAATCACCCGCTCCGCAACCAAAATCTAAGACCGTATCATTTTTTTGGAACCTCAGGAGATCGCATATTTTTTTGAGAAGGGGATCGTTGTGTACCGTACGAACCCGCTCGTAGGAATACCGCGTTTCGTGATAGTGTTCATAATTGGGTGGAACAAATTTTTTTGCTGTTCCGCATTTGCGGCAATAGGTTTTTTTGCCCTTTGATTTCTTGATAAAAGCATAATAAGAACGACAGGTAAGACAAAGCATAGTAGTTAGCCCTCCACTTTATTCGACCGATAGCTCCCGGTATAGAAAAATAATAAAAAAGCTGAAATTGGTTTTGGCCATATTTTTTCGAGCATAATTTTGTCTTCTTTATATCGTACATTCGATGCAATTCCCTCAGTAGTTGCGGAAAGCGAGTGAATACGATGCCGTACTAATCGCTTCTTGATATACACAAAATTTCCCGGCAGCTCTGCCAATCGTAGCCATGCGTCCCAGTCTAAATTAATATGAAATGAATTATTAAATTGGAACGGTCCAATTGCTGCTTTATGAAAGGTAACAGCCGGGCAGGGGATAGGGGAGCCAAAAGAAAGAAATAGTTTTTTCGCTGCTGTATTTTTAAGAGAGCTCGTTACTAAAAAAAAGAGAAAAAGAATAAAATCCTTCACTATTAAATTATGCGAATTGTGTATTACTCTTTCCTGTATCTGCTCTGCATAATTGGAAAATAGTATCGAACTTTCTTCACGGTTGAGATTTTCTGTAATACATAATTTCGTAAACTCTGAATCGTAGGTGTCGTCTTGGTGTACCAACGTAACATAAGGGGCAGTCGCAATTTTGTACGCAAAAGACCAATCGGCAGCGATCCCTTTTCGCTCCGTATTCACCACCAGTTTGAGACCATATTTTTTCGCAATTCTTTGCAAAAAAATCGATGGAGTAGAGGTCGAGATACTAATTTCGCTTTTAACCGTTTGACGAAGAAGAGACTGAATACACGCTTCCAGATAGGGAGATTCTTTATAGGCAAGAATTATAAATTGATGCTGCATAGGTATTAGATTCGAGACTTATGTTTCGATTGTGCGATTCCTTTCAACGCTTCTTTTCGCACAAGTTCGGTAATATTTCGTTCATTTCGTTCAAGTATATTTAACATTTTAAATAAGATGATAAAAACCAAAATAAACCCGGAAAAAATAAGAGTATTGAGATTTTCTCCCATTCCCAGTTGTTTAGAAAGGTAGAGTGCTGTTTTAGGGAACAGAGATATTGCCAAAATAACAGACCAAATTCCTATAGTCATTATTACTTTAAAAATTGTTTGTGTTTTTTCTCGACGAATTACTTTTGCTATTCGTTCTCCAATAAAATAGAGAGCGATTGCTGCAAGAAAAAGTTGATAGGGTGTTACGGATACATGCATAGTTTATGACGACAGTACCAGACGTACTAATGTTTTAATACCAGTATAAAAGGATTGTTTTTGAACTTTATTCATAGAGTATTTGGAATAGCGAACCTGGACCGGAATTTCGATAAACCGAAGCTTGTTTTTCACAATTTCGCGGATTACCTCGCTGTCGTATTCATAGCGATCATGCTTGGTATCTATCTCTGCGATTGCCCGTTTTGAATAAGCGCGAAATCCCGACTGACTATCCGTTACCCAGAGCCCATAGATAATCCAGGTGAAAAAATTTCCCAGATAATTCGCAATAATTTTTATGAACGGCATTCCCTTCGATTTCAAAAGACGGGACCCAAGCACTACATCGTATCCATTTTCGATATACTCGACCATCGGAGCGATATCCTTTGGGTTGTGTTGACCATCGCTGTCCATGGTAACAACTGCCGATGCATTGAGCTTTTTTGCCGCCTCTATTCCCGTTTTCACCGCCGCACCCTTTCCTCGATTAATGCTATGCCGGAGTACTAGTACCTGTGTTTCCAATGCTTTTTCACCCGTATCGTCGGAAGAACCGTCGTCCACCACAATAATATTTTCGTACCCTTGTTTTTGTACCGACTCGATTACTTTTTTTATTATTTTTTCCTCGTTACATGCCGGCATAACCACAAAAATACTCGAACGATGTGAAATAGTGTTTTTTGATTTCATTGATACGTATATATTAGCACGTTATGAAATAATTGGGTGCCTAAAAACGAATAGGTCATCCCGTCGTCTCTCTTCGTCATCCCCGCGAAGGCGGGGATCCATGTTTCTCTTGTCATCCCCCCGTCTCTCTTCGTCATCCCCGCGAAGGCGGGGATCCATGTATTGTGTCATGCTGAACCCAGATTCAGCATCTATTCAATTTAACCTTAATAAAGGTACGATGAAATAGATTCCCCCGGATCGGCACAGTCCGGGGCAGGCTCCTCAGTCCGGAATGACGTACGTCAACACACAAAGTAACAACGACTTCACCTGTGGGAAAAGCCGAACCTATCTCTATGGTACAATTACTCTCATGTTCTTTCGGAAACAATGGCTGGAAATGTACACGTTTATCCTTCTATTTCTTGTCGGACTTGCCTTTGTATTCCTCGTTCCTCCGTTTCAAAAACCAGACGAAAAATCTCACTTTATGCGAACACTCGGGATAACCAAAGGAGCTATTTTTTGCGACTCAAAACAAACGGAGACGACACTGGAAAATCAGTACCTTGCCCTGGAAAAAACCATTGATTCCTTCCACCTTCCAAACCATAAAAATAACAAATTTTCGGCTACAGTTTATCAAAAACCAATCTTTGCAACACAAAACGATTTGAAAACCGTTCGCTTTTCATTCAAAGAATTTTGCACCTATCCGCTCCTTCCGTACCTCCCTTCAACAATCGGAATTATGCTCGGGACTTGGTTTCACACCAATGCCTTTATTACTTTTTTTCTCGGAAGATTAACACTATTTTTGTTTATTTTTACTGCATTTGTTTGGATCTATAAAAATACTGCCAGATTATATAAACCAATTCTTCTGTGTACATTTGCCCTTCCTATGGCTCTTCACCAGATTACATCGTATAGCTACGACGGACTGTGGATTGTCTCGGGGCTTGCTATTTTTAGTTTACTTTTTCGGGCGCGAATACCGTATTTCCTTCTGTGTATCGCCTTTTTTTGTCTGTATTTCAGCAAAATTGCCGGATACGAACTGCTTATTTTTCTCCTCTTCCTTCTCCCGTTGCAGAAACAAACCATAAAGAAACAACTGGTGCTTGTTGTGCTTATCGGTGGAATTATTGTGTTCACAAAATGGCTAACGGTATTAGCCTTTACCACGTACGGTGTCTATCCAAACGGAGCAAACCCCTCTGCACAAATTGCCGGATTGCTGGGAAATCCGTTCACCGAAATAAGCATGCTGGTAACAACTACCGCGCATCGGTTTTCGTTTTATGCGCAGGGACTGATTGGCATGTTCGGATGGCTGGACTATGGGTTAGATCTGCCGGTTTATGCCGGATACTGCCTTGCATTTGGAATACTGATACTTACGACGTCTGTACCTCGTGCAAAACTGTTGAGTCCTGTTCAGTTAGGAATACTAACGGTAATTCTCATTTCTTCCTATGCGTACATTCTTACTCTATTTTATATTGTGTGGGCAAAAGTAGGCGCACCCGTTACCGATGGAGTTCAGGGGAGATATTTCCTTATCTTTTTTCCGTTCTTTCTACTGCTCCTTGCCCAATTGAAATCTCGATATTTTCCAAAACTTAATCTCCGGTTTTCGCCCCCTCCCATTCTTCTTGCTATCCTTTTTACCGCCATTGCGCTTTCTATTATCCACTCGATCCTCTCGCGGTATTTTGGGTAATCCTACAAAATTCTCACCTCATTATTTCCTGAGAAAGGTATATGCTATTGCCCATGGATCCTCGATCAGGTCGAGGATGACAATGACGATCTATGAATCTTTGATTATATCGAGGATGACGGTGACTATCTATGAATTTTTGATCAGGTCGAGGATGACAATGACGATCTATGAATCTTTGATTATATCGAGGATGACGGTGACTATCTATGAATTTTTGATCAGGTCGAGGATGACAATGATGATCTATGAATCTTTGATCAGATCGAGGATGACAATGACGATCTATGAATCTTTGATTATGTCGAGGATGACGGTGACGATTGAGAATATATTTCTCTGGACAACGAACGTATTTCTCGATACACTGTACCTTATGAAAATTCTTGAAGTAAAAACACTTGCTCACCCCGAAGTAAAAGTAATTCGCTATGCACGTTTCCGCGATGAGCGCGGATATTTTACCGAGCATTATCGAAAATCCGACTTTTTTGCACACCCAGACATGCAGTTTATACAAGGGTATGAATTTGTACAGACCAACGAAAGTTCCTCGCAAAAAGGAACCATCCGAGGCCTCCACACCCAGTGGAATCCATTCCAGGGAAAGCTTGTTCGGACAGTCCGGGGAAGAATGATAGATTTGGTTCTGGACATACGAAAAAACTCCGCAAACTTTGGAAAAATTATTGCCTACGACATGCCATCTGCACCGGAGCAAGATTTTGGTGAGTGGATCTGGATTCCTCCTGGTTTCGCGCACGGAAATGTCTATCCTGAAGATGGCGCAATTGAGTATTTTTGTACCGGAGAATACAGTCCGGGAAACGAAGCTGGAATTTTTCCATTGGCACAAGACATTGATTGGTCGCTCTGTGAAGCCCCATTAAAAGAAGTATTTGATTCTTATGCACGCGACAATCCTCCGATGTCTCCAAAAGACAAGCAGGGCTTAACCGTTGAACAGTGGAGAAATGATCCCCGGGCAGATATTTTCTTAAACTGGTAATACTTTTTTACTCGTGGTACTCTGCATCTTCGTTTATGTTCCATATATTGTAAACCTGTTTCCCCGCAAGATAGTTTCGCGCAGCCAACATTCCTGAATACAGTGAGTGATCCATGTTATTGTAGCGGAACATACCACCACGCCCGATAAGCGCGAGGTTCGTAAACTGAGAGACATAGGACTGAATGATTTCAAAATACTTTTTATGCCCCAAATAGTACATGGGGTAAGCATCGCGTTCTTTTGTTACAAAGGCCTCTTTTAACTCATCGTCTGTACAGAGATGGAGTTGAACTAACTCCTTTTTTGCAAGCGCAATAATTTCGGCGTCGGTACTGTTCCAAAGGGGGTCTTTTTGAAATACAAAGTACTCCACAGAAAGACCAGAAGTTCCTTTTTTCCCAATCATACAAGAGGAAAAATTGGTGTAATTGGCAATCCGCGCCATCTGCACTTCGGGAGCGTGAATATACATCCAATTATCGGGAACAACCCGAGGATTGTCGACTATGATATTTACGGTAATATGATCGCGAAAAGAGAGCTGTGCAGCAGCCTTTAAGATGGATTCCGGAGGTAGCGGATCGAGCGATTGAATAAGCTGAGGCAGAGGCATACTCGAAAAAACAGAATCTACTGGATATTTTTTCCCGTTTACTTCCAGATGTGTAATGAGATTATTCTCATGATAAAGCGTACCCACTGTTTGGTTGAAATAAAACTGCGCACCTTTTTTTTCACATTGCAGCTGTAATCGGGTAAAAAACGAACCAGAACCAAAACGTGGATACCAGAACGTAGAGATAAGACTTTTTGCTTCTGTATCTCCCTTTTTTTTCAACAAAGCATTTTTGGCGACCGCGACAAAATTGAGATTTTTAATCCGCTGTGCTGCCCACTCTGCGCCAATTTGAGAACAGGAGATACCCCATACTTTTTCCGTATACGTTTTGAAAAAAATGTGATACAGTTTCGACCCAAAATGTTTGGTGATCCACTGTTCAAATGTTTTTGGTTGCAATTTCCGGAGAAAAATACGCGCCCGGCAATAACTCAAAAAACAACGAATCGCTTCCGGTAGACCCAAATTTACGATGACATCGGGTATATGGATAGGGTACCGAAAAAATCGATGGCGATAAAGGATACGCGTTAATCTGGGTATGGTTAAAAGATCTTTCCCGAGAATGGATTGCCACAAAGCAAGAACTTCTTTATTTTTTGTGTAGTATCTATGGGGGCCAATGTCAAATTTGTAGCCATGAAACTCAGAAGTTTGCGCTAATCCACCGACTACAGAATCTTTGTCAAGAATATGCAGATCAAACGAATGAGCAGTGTTCCCTTTGGTTAGTTCGTACGCAGTACCCATTCCAGCAGGTCCGGCGCCGATTACGTATACTTGCTCCAAACGAGATTTCATTTTACCTGAGGTTGCAAACGCTTAAGATCCGCTTCAACCATCATTGTTACGAGTTCTTCAAAGGTAACTCGTGGTTTCCAATTCAGCGTTTCCTCTGCTTTTTTTGCGTTTCCTTGCAAATGGAATACCTCGGCGGGCCGTTTGTGTTGTGGATCTATCGCTACATAATTTTCCCAATCGGAAATACCGACTACGTTAAATGCTGCGTCGACAAAATCCCGGACACTGTGAGTGGATCCGCTTGCAACAACATAATCATCTGGATTTTCCTGTTGAAGCATAAGGTACATTGCCTCGACATAGTCTCCGGCAAAACCCCAATCTCGCTTTGTATCCAAGGTTCCCAAGTACAGTTTATCCTGAAGACCCAATTTAATTCGTGCGACGGCATCGGTAATCTTGCGCGTTACGAACTGAATTCCCCGAAGAGGCGATTCGTGATTAAATAAAATACCATTGCAGGTAAACATTCCATACGATTCGCGGAAATTGATGGTCATCCAGTATGCATAGAGCTTAGCGATGCCATAGGGACTTCGTGGTTTGAACGGAGAGTTTTCATCTAAAAATCCATCCACATTACTGTTTCCAAAAATTTCACTGGTAGAGGCCTGATAAAATTTGGAAGTAGGGGAGAATTGCTTTATTGCATTCAGAAGGTACAGAACGCCTAATGCATTTACTTCTGTGGTAAGTTTGGAAATTTCCCAAGACTGTCCGACAAACGACTGTGCTCCCAAATTGTATACTTCCTGTGGCCGAACGTTTTTGATAATTGTGTAGAGTGAAGATTCGTCGGTAAGATCGCCTTCAACAAAATCGATGTCTTTGGTTATACCCAGGTACTCCAGATTTCCATAGTTTGGGTTGGAATATCGTCGCATAAGGCCATATACTTTATACCCTTTTTCTAAAAGAAACTGTGCTAAATAAGGTCCATCCTGTCCGAGAATTCCGGTAATAAGAGCCGTTTTTTTCATATTTTTATGTTCAAATGGTAACGTTAAAGATATATTGTACTGTAAGGAATCTGGAAAGGCTAGGGGAATACGAGGAATGACGCCAGTAGCAGGCCGCCATTCTTTTTGAAGCAGAGAACATTCACATCGTACAGCATCATAGTGGCCAGACCGTTTCCTTCAATCGACGAAAGGGATGGTACGGGATACGCCGCTGTGCAATGAGAATTCCCCCAAAAACAAATACAGAACCAATGAAAAAATAAAGCGTAGGATACTCGTGCAGGAGCAGTGCAGCCAACAGAACCCCAACCACCGGATCTAGGTACGAAAAGACACCCACTTCCTGAGCTTTGATTTTTGAAATTCCGTAGTAGTACAAGAAATATGCTGCCGCTGATGAAAAGAAAACACCAAACACAATTCCAAGCCAACCCGCACCATTTAGCATACTAATATCCCATGTCTGGAACTCAACTATCATAAACGGAGCAAAGGTAACCGCCGAAAAAAGAAATCCACTGCCCGTTACCACCAGAGGGGAAACTTTATCCATGACCTTTTTGAGTACCAATGTACCTGCAATGTTTGCAAGCACCGAACCCACAAATAGCATATTCCCCAACAGCTCGTCTTTTGCCTGAAATGTCCCTTCTTTTAGAAAATATGGTATAAAAATGATAATAAGAACTCCCAAAAATGAGATTGTCATCCCAACTAAAACACGAAATGTTGGTTTTTCTTTCAACACAAAAATCGATCCCAAAAATAAAAAAAGTGGTGCAGCAGATGCAATAATCGGGGCATTGATACTTTGGGTACGCTGCAACCCTAAAAAGAAGAACACAATATTGAGAGATATGGTAAGGAACGCTCCCAAAAATAAAAGGAACCATTCTTTTTTCGATAAAGCACGAAGCGGCTCAAACCGAATGAATGGGAAAAAGAGGAGCGCAGCAAAGTAAAACCGAATAAATGCAAGCGTAAATGGCGGAATATTTTCCAACGCTAGCTTAAAAATTGGTGAGGCTGCCCCCCAAATGGTATTGGCAATAATCAGGGCTAAAACTGGATGCATAGTGCTAACTGTAAAAGAAAAATAGGGAAATGTAAAATGAATTGAAACGGGGTATAATAAGGTCTATGAAACGAGTATATGCATTTTTAAAGCATCAAGACAGTAAACACATTATCATTAACACGATTGGCAACTACGTAAACACTTTTTTTACCGTATTTACGGTATACATTCTGGTGCGCATCCTTTCACCGAGTGAATATGGTGTTTTGAGTGTACTGTTGGGCATCGCCTACGTTTTGGCAAACATTCTTGATTTTGGCACTACCGCGACCATTTATTCATACCTGCCACCACTCCTTGAGAACCGATCGTTTGGTCTGTATCGCTTTATTAAAAGTACTTTTTTCTATCAGACATTATTTTCATTTTTTATCATTGGAGGACTTTTTATTTTCTTCCCCTTTTTAGATAAAGTTTTCTTTAAAACCGGTGCGCCCGTTATCGAGCTTTATCTTACCGCGATATCGGTGCTTTTCTTTATCTGGCAAAATTTTGTTATCAACTGTTTGTTCGCCGCAAAACACTTCTTAAAAACAAATGTATACATGCTTATATCCAACGTAATAAAGACTCTGGTTATTTTTGGCCTTATCCTTACCCACACTGCAAGTATTGGAAACATTATTTTTGTTTTCGGAATACTGGGACCCGTCATTTTTTTTGCACTGCTTTTTATGGAGAAAAAAGAGTTGGTGTTCCTTTTGGCAAAAT
Organism: Candidatus Roizmanbacteria bacterium; assembly: GCA_013335175.1. Taxonomy (GTDB): domain Bacteria; phylum Patescibacteriota; class Microgenomatia; order UBA1406; family GWC2-37-13; genus JAAXWC01. The sequence continues at coordinate 2,141 of JAAXWC010000003.1, read as the reverse complement.
CCGATGTACGTCGAGAAGAGTTTCGGTTTCGCTACACCATGACTTATTTTGTTGCTTCTCAGTTTTTAAATTTAGGCCTACGCATGGATCTCTTTCTTTTATCGTATTTTCAAATGGGGGATCAGGTAGGATTTTACGGATTGGCACAAAAGATAATTTTAACCATTATGACCACGGTAATTAGTATTACCCAGGTACTTTCCCCTTCATTCTCTCGGGTAAGTACAAAAGAAGACATCTTGCATAAACTGAAAACCGGAGTACTGTATCTGCTCGGCCCAACAGCCTTATTCATTATATTGGCTTTTGTTCCTGAATTTATTTTCACGGCATTTTTTACGCAGAAGTTTTCTCATACAACCGGCATTACCCATGCCCTTGCCATTCCCTTTATCATCTATTCGATATCAAACTTGCCTTTACTATTTTTACTCTATACCGTAAAAAAACCGCGATACATTTTATATGCCAACATTGTTTTTTTCATTATCCTGACCGCCGGTTGCTACATACTTATACCTTCTTTGGGAATGTATGGCCCTCCGTACGCAATAGGTGCTGGCCTCCTTGCCGCAACCATTATTATGTCTGTAGCTTCGTTTGTTGAGTATCGACACTTGCCAGAACCAGAAAAAATACCCGTTAGAAAAAAACGTGGCTCCGGCGTAGTCGCAGCCTAAGAGGTTGAATTCGGCACATACACCGTCAAGACAAGTAAGATGATTTTATATTAAACACTTGACTTTAACTTTTCAATCAGTATATTATTGACTTAATCGTATAAGTGTAGACTTATACTTGTTATTAAGGTATAATATATAAATATGGCAGATAATAAAGCTCTAAACACAAGGGAAGTGAAAGTTAATGCCCTTTCCTTTATAGGTACACTGTATGCTCAAACAGTAACTATTACTGTTACTGATAATGATGTAACGCTAGATTTCATCTATATTCATCCTAATGCTGGTGTTACGGAAGGGCAAATAGTATCTAGAGTAACACTTCCTAGAAAAGCTGCTGAAGATATAAGTAAGATAATTGATGAAACAATAAAAAAACATGAATCAAAAAAAACTAAGTCTGATTAAGGATTATATAACTATAAAACCAGGTGTTGAACATGGTAAACCTCTCTTAAAAGGCACACGTCTTCCCGTATCATTTATATTAGATCAATTTGTATTAGGTTGGAACATTAAAGAAATAAAGAGCAGGTACCCAGAAATTAACTATTGGTACCTAGTAAAAATTGTAAAGCTATTGTCAAAAGAAATTAACAAATTAGAAGATGACAAACCGGAAGCACACAACACATGGAGTCGCAACATCAGATGCGAAGTTGGGACCACCTTATAGAAAGGCTACCACTAATGCTGGATGGACTGAAAAGAGAGTTCAGCCATACGATCATGAATTAACCGATCCAGAGATTGCAAAAAAATATGGAAAGAATAAGAGTATCTTAGTAACAGAAGATAAAACAGCACATACAAACAATGTACCACAAGGATTTATTGGTTATGTCTACTTAGATAGTACAACTAAAGATGAAGAATCTGAGTATGTAATAAAATATGAAAACTTGATGAGAAAAATAAGTAGAAAAGATATTGAAGGTCATTATTTATATTTACCAAAAAGTAAAAAAAGCTATGAAAAAAAGAAACTTCCAAAAACAAAAGCAACAACAGGTTAAGGGTAATGTTTCTATAAAAAGAAACCAATTTACTCTGCTTCTTAAACGAGCTGTTTCAACGAAATCATCCTAACTTGCATGACTTCTTGAAGCAAAACCTCAAACATTTTGTTTGGGTTTTTCCTGTGATTATATCTAAACGCAAACTCATCTGCATAAGCCTATAAATACTTCTTTGATACATGTCTATATACGCCGTATATTCCTCGTTTCAAGTGAGACCATACGTTCTCAATGTTCTGCGTATGTACTTCACCTCGTACGTATTCTTTCTTGTGTGTGATTATATCATGATTGTAACCCTTTTTCTTCTTCTAGTCTTGTCTCACACAAGATGAGCATGAAAAAGAAAGCATTCTCATACAAGATGAGCATGAAAAAAAGCGGCAGGTAGAATCATAGGATGAACATAACTATGATCGACGCAAACCTAAACGAGATA
>JAAXWC010000018.1 GCA_013335175.1 Candidatus Roizmanbacteria bacterium | reverse complement strand
TCGGGATGGATCCCCGCCTACGCGGGGATGACGATACAACGTCATTCCGGACAGCGAATGCAATGAGCTCAGCGTCGTCATTCTGGCAAACGTAGTGCGTCCAGAATCGTTGTTTAGTTTCAAAAAGAATGGCGGCCTGCCACTCGTCTTTTCCCCGCACTTGACTTCGAGTATCACACCACCGTCAAAAGTGCGTGAGACCCCTGACTCGTGCCACCCATTCTTTTTTTGGTTTGTTTGTCACTCCCGCTTGCCGGGAGTCGTTGTTATCCTCACTGTCATTCCGTCCGGGATGACGTACATCAGCCCAGAATGACGGCGAAACTCGAGACCAATAACGATTTTTTTTATTCTGAATAATTACACATATTTCCCTTGATTGTTTTTTATTTCTTTTGTATCCTATTCCTATCGGAAGGAAAGGATGAATTAGTAATACGAGCGTGTGGTCCCGTGCCGTCTGGTACGGGAATACGAGGAAAAGGGTTCTATCAGGAATGATAGAAAATCGAACCACTCTGTCATCCGACAGAGTGAGTATCTGCGGAAACCCTTAGGTTGGTATTGTCAACCTCAATGTTTTATTCAAAATTCAGCAGTAATGCAGAATACCAAAGATAAAGCAGAACAATCTTCTCTCTTCTTCCGCATTAGTATTTTATTCTATTTCTATGTGCGGAATTTTTGCATACTTAGGTGAAAAAACCAATGCTGGTGAGCTTATTTTACAAGGACTTACATCTCTCGAATACCGAGGGTACGATTCATGGGGAGTTGCAATTAAAAAAGAAAATAGCAAACTTCATGTAGAAAAACACCCCGGTAAAATTGGGGAGGCAACGTTTCCACCTTTTACCGCTTCTTCTGGAATTGGACATACCCGATGGGCAACTCATGGCGGTGTAACGGCTGCAAATGCGCACCCGCATGTCAGTTGCAACGATGAGGTAGTACTAGTTCACAATGGTATTGTGGAAAATTTTGAAGAGCTGAAACAAAACCTCCAAAAAGCAGGGCATCACTTTAAATCGGAGACTGATTCTGAGGTAATCGCACATCTTCTCGAAGAGGAAATGAAAAATGAGACTGATTTAAAGGAAGTAGTACTGCGGGTATTTCGCATGCTTACCGGGATGAGCGCAATTATTGTTTTCTTTCCCGGAACGAATCAGTTTTTTGCTATTAAAAATGGTTCTCCCCTTGTGTATAGTGGAACTCAATCTGAACAAATACTTGCTTCTGATGCGGTAGCTTTGATTCCCTATACCAATAACGTCTTTTTTCTGCCCGACTATGAACTTCTTGAGATGAATCCACACGGTGCACGATTATACGATGAAACCGGTACTGAAAAATCGCTAAAAACCGTAACGTTAGAAATCGATAAATCACAGGTAGAAAAAGGAGCTTTTGCCCATTTCATGATAAAGGAAATTCACGAACAGGCGGCTATTGTGAAACAACTCACAAAAAAAACAGATCAGATACAGAATTTAGCTACCGCGATACAAAAATCGAATCGATTTTATTTCGTCGGGTGCGGCTCTGCCTACTACGCTGCACTTTGTGGCGAGTATTTGTTTTCAAAAATAGCTAAAATTCACGCGAATAGCAGCTTCGGATCGGAATTTTCGTATCATCTGGATTTTATCGATAACACTTCGACCGTAATGGCTGTTTCTCAGTCTGGAGAAACTATTGATATCATCTCAGGTCTGCAAAAAGCACGAGAAAAAGGTGCACATATTATGGCACTGGTAAATGTGCTTGGGTCTACTCTCTATCGTACCGCGGATTCTTCCTTTTTACTCGGAGCTGGCCCGGAAAAAGCAGTATGCTCCACGAAGGCGTTTGTAGCGCAAATCACCGCTATTTTTTTACTAGCACATACCATGGCTCACACGGTCGATAAAGGAACTAAAGATCTTTTCAATGCTGCAAGAGAAATTACGAGTATTCTTGAACGTGAAAAAAGTATTCAAGAACTAGCTGAAAAAATAGTAAAATCTAAAAATATTTTTGTTTTGGGTCGAGGTATTAGTTACCCGGGTGCACTTGAATCCGCACTGAAGATAAAGGAGGTTTGCTATATCCACGCAGAGGGGTTTGCAGGGGGAGAGTTAAAACATGGTGTGATTGCACTGATTGAAAAAGGAACCCCGGTAATTATTTATAACCCAGAGGATGAAACATACGAAGATTCGCTCTCGTCTGCTTATGAAGTGAAGGCACGCGGTGCCTATGTGATTGGTATTTCAAGTAAGCCAAATCCTGTATTTGACGCGTATATTGAGGTAAAAAACTGTGGCGAAGCAACAATTATTCCCAATGTGGTTATCGCACAGCTTCTCGGATACTATCTGGCTCTTGCAAAAAACCTTGATCCAGACAAGCCACGAAATTTAGCAAAGAGTGTTACGGTGAAGTAGTGTGCTATACTGAGTGTATGATCACACTTATCGTAGTTGTTCTCGGGGCGTTATGGTTGTTGGGATATGTAAATATCCCAGCTCTTCCGTTTCACGATTTTCTTTTATTTACCGTGTTTGGAAGACAGATTACTCTCTACAACCTCCTTACCTTTCTCCTCATTGTATGGCTTATAGACCTTCTTCCCGACCCGTTTCGCACTATCGCCTCGGTTATTTTTCTTCTGTGGCTCCTTGCGATTTTTGGAATAATTTCTATCGCAGGCTTTCCCAATTTAGTGATTTTAGGGCTTATCATTGGCGTCGTTATCTATTTGATAACCAAACATTAAGGTGATACACTGTACCTTTGAGAATGACTCACCGGCATTGCTCCGCCATGTTACGGTAGATGTTGTGTTGTTTTCGCAAGATAAAACACAGGTAGTACTGGTGCGTCGAGCTCCATTTCTTTCGAATCCAAATAAACTCGCTGTGCCCGGAGGATATCTCGACCGGGATGAGACACTGGAGCAGGGAGCGTTGCGGGAGTGCAAAGAAGAAACGGGATATCGCGCAAAACTTATTTCTTTATTCCAAATAATAGATGCTCCTGATCGCCCTCAGGAAGATCGCCAAAACATATCATTTGTCTTTCTTGGAATTGCTGAAGAATTGGTAGCTCACCCAGATAACGAATCATCTGAAATAACTTGGTACAACTTGGACAAATTGCCTGATAAAAATGAATTTGCCTTTGATCACTATGAGCTCTTGCAGTCTGTTCTTGAATATGGAAAGACACCGTTTATCTTACCTCAAATTATTTCTCACAGAAAGAACGATATCTAAATTGGTATACTAATATTCAAAGTGAAACGATATATCCCCGTATTAGTTGCGATTGGTGTTTTTCTTTGTATAAAATTATCTGGATTAAGTGTTCGTGCCTCGGATTCAAATATTTATTTTTATACCGCAACTGAACTCCTCCATGGAAAACTACTTTATAAGGATATTTTCTTCACCAACTTTCCGCTTGTCCCCGCTATCCACGCACTCTATGTATTCATTTTGCAACACAATCTCGTTCTGTACTATTTTACAGCAGCAATCGAAGTTGGCATTTCTTCCTTCCTCATTTACAAAATTGCACTTGAAAAAAGTAAAGATATTTTTATAGCAACCGGTACCAGTTGTCTCTACCTTTTTTCTTTTATTATTTTATCGACCTCCGATCATCAAACGGGAGTGTTTACTGCTTCGCTTTTCGCGCTCTTAAGCTACTATACTTATACCCATAAACGTGTTATTTTAACAGGGATTTTCGCGGCTGCAATGATTCTCACAAAAGCATATTTTTTACCTTTATTGGTAACCTATCTGGTTTTGATGGGAAAAAATAGGGACAAATCCATTTTCACCTTCATAGCTGTTACTATTGGTTCCGTTTTTTTGATTCTTTTGCCATTTCTTGTATTTGCACCTAAGGAACTATATGCTGATATTTTTCAGTATTCGCTTACCAGAGGTGCAGGGGTTTCTAAACTGGGAATACTTATCTTTTTTATTATCCATGATCCCCTTATTTTTACCCTATTAGTGGTTGGCATAGTGCGTGTTTCAAAGGAACTATTCTTTGGAATCTTTTATATTTTTTCTCTCATTTTCTTGGTCTTTTATCAAGATATCTATTATTTATATCTCAATTTTATGATCCCATTTGTCTGCTTAAGCAGTGTCCCTATCGCATCTGCAATAAAAACGAAATGGAGGGATAGCACGGATTATGTGGTCCTTGCAATCTCAATGATCTCGTTGGTGAATATCGTATGGTACTATGTTCAGTTTCAGGAAATTGGACGAGTTCACCAGATTGAATCGATAAAAAATGAGATCGTTAAACTGCAACCCAACGTTTTGTATGGCACAAATGATATTGCCCCTGCCGTCTCGTTTTTAAGTAATACGCCGCTTCTCAATACGATCATTGACACGAATGCTAACATTTTTCGGAAAAAATACTTAAATGCGACAAAGCTCACGAAAGATGCCATTGCACAAAAAGCACTCCTGATTGGCCATGGGGCGTATTATCCTCAACTTGGAGTTGATAAACCACTTATAGACGAAATATTTGATGAAGATCTGGTTAAAAAATCGTGTAGGGTTGTCAAGACATTCCCTGTTGTACAAGAGGGCATGAGTAATGAACTTACCCTGGCAAAGTGTGAATAAAGGAACATTTCACCATTTAGGAGTAAAAGATTTTCATAACAATCTAAAATAAAAATTTACAAACTCTCAGAATAAAAATACTTTCTGCCTGACAAAGCTATGATGAACGCTTGGGGATGATTAGGGTGAAGATGCTATCTTTTGAATGATCCTCCAAGCCTGAACCAATCAAAGCTCACCTGACCATTGTATTTGCCGCTTTAGCGATTGCCCGGTTCATTGAGAAAAAGACCAATCTATCAATTAAAAAATTTATCCAGAGGTTACGGGTGATTCAATCAGGATCCGTTCGTATTGAAGGGAAACAGTATCAGACAGAGCCAGTTATCCCTGATGAAGTACGACTAATGATGAAAAAAAACTACGTGGTCACTAATTCGCGAAAGTCGGGTTATATTACCTAAAAACAAATTTGTTCTACGTTATTTACTTCACATTATGCACACAATCCTCCGCGCATTTCCAGAAACCGGTGCAAATTCAATCAAATGAGTAAAAAATATGGGAGATCTGCGGAGCCTTTTGAAGGTCTAATCAACTCCCGGAGTTGATTATTGTTTCTTAATATAAAATGAAGGTTTTCCTTACCGTAATTACCTTTTAAATAATTGCTGTACCTTTGATAAGATAGAACGTCTCTTGCAATTTTGTAATATACTAATTAATTCATCGGAGTATTCATGAATAGTTTGAATTCTGTTTTTACGTTCTACACTCATTCCTTTCATAAATAACTCCTTTAAAGCCATTGCCGTTGTGTGATCAAATTTTTCAGCAAGATCTTTCTCATCTTGAGGGTCATTTCCATACCCATCAGTAAATTTATGTGTATTTTCTGGATCCCAGTGTAATGGTAATTTTCCTGTTAAGAGTTCATAGGTAACGGTAGCGAGCGAATATACTTCTGCTACTTCGTCCAGTCTACCTCCATGAATCATTTCAGGAGGAGCAGTACTAAGTGTGCCAAAGCGGAGATCATCAGGCCTATCTTTATTTATCGGCTCTAATCCAAAATCACTAAGCTTAGTTATTTTATTTACCTCATCATAAAAAACGTTCCCAAGTTTTAGATCATGGTAAGAGAGACCTTTCGCATGAATGGCATCATATGCTTCTTTTAACTGTTGAACAATGGTAATAACGTCCTGAACTTTAAACTTATGTTTGTTGTCAACCATGTCCTGAAGTATAGAATATTTACTCGGATCAAGGTACTCCATAATGGTTATTGGTTTATTGTCTTTGTTATTGACAAAATCGTACACTTCAACAATGTAAGGACATGCAGGAGAAAGTTTTGCCATAACCATTGCTTCAATATGAGCATAGTAAACTTCATCTTGAGGGAGACCTGACGTATCAAAATTAGCAACCTTTACTGCCACTAATCTTTCAAACTTTCGATCCCAACCTTTATAAACAGTACTCATTCCCCCTTCAATGCCAGTTCCTTCTACTATATAGCGTCGGTTATTAGGCGCATCTTCCCACTGTAATTGCGAATAATGTGAGTCGGGCAAACCTGAGCTGGGTTGATCAACATGCGTTGGGTGATCGTTTATAGGTCGTTTTGTGTATATGCTCCAACCATGAGTGATTTTTATAGGAACGTCGTTTTCGCTCACTGGTTTAACGGGAACACCCTCAACAATATCCATGGGACTCATGGTACTGATTATAGTTACTCTATTTCCAGTAATCAACCATTATTCACGAATTACGATTAGTAAACTTAGATTCATTACATTCATCCTTTTCACACTTAAGTACTTTAGATTGTTAAAAAGTTCCAAAGTGGAAATTTATTGCAAACTGAAAAAAACGTAGTTTTGCAAAGCATATTAAACCCACGCTGGCATGGATAGACAGAGTTTTCCTTTAGAACCTTGGGATGATCCGAGTATATCTCTAAATTGGTGTGAAATTGCACTCACAATAACCAATAGTATTTGATATTATTCAATTACAAAAACCTGATATTCTGAACTGTTACCGGATGGAGACGTGGTTAGGGAACTAACATAGGAGCGTGGTTGAAAAAAGCCCTAGAAGGGCTTTTTTTTGTTATTGGAACTCCCATTCGTCCGTGATATATATTCCTGTATGTTTTACTATCCGTTTTTGCAGCATCGTAATATCGATTTATACTTCCTGCTATCATATCAGCCATTTGAATTAAAACGTTTGTTTTTGAATCAACAAGTTTGCAGTTTGCTAAAATTTTTTTATCTTTGGAATTCAACTCTCTTCGCAAATATCCTAAAAAACTACGCCGAAAATTGCGGTCACCACTACCATCAATCCTTATTTTTGCGTTTAATATTTCACCATAACTATTTTTGAGAACTGATTTAATAGCATAACTATAAAACGAATTTTTATCAGTTATGAGCTTATTACTTTTAATAAGAGTTTTATCTATGACAATACTACGAATGCCATATTTCATTTTGTTAATTTTCTCAAGAAAATTAACTCTCACCTGACACTTTGATTTATTAAACTTAAATTCTTCAAGATCTGAAAAATTAAGACATCTTCGTAACTCTTTTATGAGAACAGTTGTTTTTTCTGCCTCCAACTCATCATTGAATAATATACAAGCAATAATGAAGAATCTCTGGAGCCTTTATTGAATTTAAACCCCGCATAACCCGAATCGTCTATAAATACTAGCATATGTAGTTATGCCCCTATCCCGTGGCATTTTTTGAATTTCTTGCCGCTTCCGCACCAACACGGTTCATTTCTTCCGAGTTTTTTTACCGGTTGAGGTACTGAACCTGCCGTGGCATTGGTTTCTAGATTCCGGTCAAGCCGGAATGACGAATTTTCTGCTTTTTGCGGTTTTGCTTCCTCTTTTTGGTACGGATTGAGTCGAGAAGCCGAGTGGTACACCATAGGTGTGCCTTTTGGAGATTCCAACTCGGTCGGCGGCTCTTCCCCTTTTTGAATTTCTACATGAAACAACCGACGAATCGCCTCGAAATGAATATCCTGTACAAGCTTTTCAAACATACGATATGCCTCATTTTTGTATTCAATCAGTGGATCTAACTGGGCATATCCTCGTAAATTAATTCCCTCACGAAGATCTTCAATTGCAGTTAAATGCTCGGTCCAGAATTTATCAATCGTAGTAAGGAACATCATGCGTGCAATTTCGTTCCATAGAGCCTCGCCAACTTCTTCTTCACGGGAAGTAAAGAATTTTTGAGCCGATTTCTGCAAATAAGCTTCAAGACCTTCAAAATCCCGTTCCTCTAGATATTTTCGAACCGTTTTTACCTGCGCTGGGATTACCAAGACAATATCTTGTGGCAATTTCTCCAGTTCGTCTGCCGTCAGAGCATCGTGTATTGCTGCATAGCTTGTTACCATCTCTGCAATTTGTTCCGAAACCATTTCGAATATTTTTTCTTTGAACAGTTTCGGATTTTCTTCGGGGAGTTTCATCATATTCCGCCGTAGCTCATAAATAATTTCACGCTGTTTATTCAACACATCATCAAAATCTACTAAGTGTTTTCGAATATCAAAATTAAACCCTTCCACCTTTACCTGAGCTTGTTCCATCGCTTTGGAAACCATGGGGTGACTCAACGGCTGATCCTCTGGGAAGTTGAGCATTGTCATCATGCGGGCAATCTGATCCCCACCAAAGATTCGCATCAAATCATCTTCCAGAGATACGAAGAAGCAGGATTCTCCAGGATCTCCCTGTCTTCCTGAGCGTCCTCGAAGCTGATTATCTATACGGCGAGACTCATGTCGCTCGGTACCAATTACGTACAGTCCTCCAAGCTCAACCACTTCGTCGTGATTTTTTCTCCATTTTTCCTGAAGAATAGTAAATTCTTTTTCTTGTTTTTTGCTATCTTCTTTTCCAATTTGATACCGACTGGGAGGCATTCCTCCGAGAATAATATCCACTCCACGACCAGCCATGTTGGTTGCAACAGTTACCGCACCCTTTTCACCGGCACGTGCGATTATAGAAGCTTCCTGTTCATGATTTTTCGCGTTTAATAGTGCATGTGGAACTCCACGTTTCTCCAACAGTCGCGATAAATACTCATTCTTTTCGATCGAAGTAGTTCCGACCAATATGGGACGACCTGTTGCATGGTTTTTAACAATTTCCTCCACAACCGCATTAAACTTTGCTTGCTCCGTTTTATAAATCATATCGGCACTATCTTTTCTTCGAATTTGGCGATGGGTCGGCATTACTAAAACGTCCACCTTATAAATTTTATGAAACTCTTCAGCTTCTGTTGCTGCGGTGCCTGTCATACCGGCCAATTTTTCATACATACGGAAATAATTCTGAAGCGATACCGTGGCCAGTGTACGCGATTCACGCTGAATGCTTACATTTTCTTTTGCCTCAATTGCCTGATGAAGCCCTTCAGAGAATCTTCTACCCTGTAAAAGTCTACCGGTAAACTCATCCACGATAATAACCTCGCCGTCTTTCACAATATAATCTTTGTTTGCTTTAAAAAGCGTTTCTGCCTTGAGGGCAGCCTCTATGTGGTATAACGTATCAAAATCTTTTTCGTACACATTGGAAACGCCAAGTGCTTTTTCAATTTTTGCAATTCCTGCCTCTGTTAAATTTGAAGTTTTTAATTTTTCGTCGATAATATAATCTGTTTTTTGTTCCAAATTACGCACTATTTTTGCATATTGGTAGTATTTAGACGTATCCTGTTCATACGGAGCAGATATAATATGTGGCGTGCGGGCTTCATCGATAAGCACGGAATCGCCTTCATCGATAATGGCGAAATAAAATCCGCGTTGAACTAAATCATCTTTCCGACTGGACATGTTGTCACGCAAATAATCAAATCCAAACTCAGAGTTTATACCATAGGTTACATCTGCAGCATATGCTTCTTTCCTGCTTACCTCACGCAAATGAAGTAATCGCCAGTCTCGCGCCTCTTTATCTTCTATGGTTGGATCGTAAATATACGACTTATCCGAAATAATGGCAGAAGTTGTAAGACCTAAAAAATGAAAAATTGCCCCCATCCACCCGGCATCACGACGAGCTAAATAATCGTTCACTGTAACCAAATGAGCACCTTTCCCAGCAAGAGCATTCAAATACAAAGGGGCCGTTGCGGTAAGTGTTTTCCCCTCACCCGTACGTTGTTCCACTACCTTATTTTGATGAAGTGCAATACCTGCCATAATCTGTACGTCGAAATGCCGCTCTCCCAACGATCTGCGAGCGGCTTCTCTGGCTACTGCATAGGCCCAAGGCAAAAGATCATCTACTGTTTTTTTGCCAGACTGAATCTGATCTCGCATTTTCTGTGTTTCTTTCGGGAAATCCTCATCTTTCAAATCACGGACCTTATCTTCCAAGGCAGTAATTTCCGCAAGCGTTTTGCGCAATTTTTCCATCTCTCGTTCATTAAAGTCAAAGTATTTTTTTATCAGGTGAAACATAGATTGTATATTGTAAATGAAAAATTTTCTTTCCGGAATCGATTCAATTACCCCGTTGATCCTCGCGTACGCAAGGATGACGTTGCTGTTTCTAGAAACCCTTCCACGGGCTCAACGTCGTCTTCCTCACGAGCATCGACATCCACGAGGTTTTGTATTCCCCCTGGATTCCCGCCTTCGCGGGAATGACGGTACTGTTTACTATCGTTAAGATGATCGGTTTGACTTTATAAAAAAGGATTTACTTTTGGTAATATTCCTGGGGAATGACAAGCATACGCTCAATCGAGTAACGATTAGGCTCTGTTTCTGTTCCCGTTCGACGTACCACAAAATGAACTGTGTCTCCCTCTTTCAACTTGGAAAAACCAACTTTCTCCTGGTCAAGTGTTTTAATATTCATCATGACCAATTGTGATTTTGTTTGAACATCTAACGTGTAATTATCCTTATCTGAACTGATAACTTTCACATAATAATCATCTTTATTTACCTCAGTAATCTTTCCGGATTTTACAATATATTGGTCATCTTGGTATACATAATTCGCTTGTATCGTTTTATCGATGAGTGGTCCGGTTACTAAGAGGTAGGCATTTTTTTGTACAGCAGATTTTTTTATTTCTTTTTTCGAATTGCCAACTACCTGAAACAGTTTGGTGAGAGAGTCGTCTATCTTAACGATATATTCTATATCCTCCGGCGTCTTAATCTTAATGGTACCCGCTGCCAAAGTTGTTATATCGGTTACATTGCCCGCAACTGCTTTCTGGTTTTTTCGTAATTCAGCAACCTTTGAGGCAACTTTTTCACGCAAGGCCTTTACATCCTGATCTTCAACACTCGCCGAAGACGAAGCAACAGCAGAGGTACTTGCTTTTTTTGTTTGTGCGTGGACTGCAAACGGAAGGGTACTTACGGTAAACAGTGTAATCAGCACCGGAACGGTTAATTTATTCATTGTTCGTCAAGATTGTAAATTTTTAAATCTTTTTCCTGCGTGGTAAGCTGTGGGTCGCTTGGATATGCCACCAGGTGTATTACATTTTCTCCAAAGGCGAGAGGGAAATCGGTGCTGAACTCTTCAGCATCATTTTTCAACACTACATTTTTAATAGGAGATTGTATAACAATGAGGGAGCCTTTGTTTACTTTTCCTTTAATAGTTATCGTTTTTCCATTTATGATGGCACCATTTTCCGGCTGAGAGATAGCCAAGGTTTCAAATGTATCGCTGAACGCCGCTGCGTGGGTAGCAACCTGGGTATTCCCGATCGTTTTAGCCTGATGAAGCTGATTTTGTCGACTTTGCCATACCAAAACAGAAGCCACAATAACCCCCACTACAATACCTAAAAACACTGCAATACCCGTTTCCTTTTTCATAAATTTAATTATAATGCAAATTTTTAAGAATGTGAGGGATTGTCGAAATTAATTGAGAAACCGAAAACCAATAACCGCTTTCCTGATACAGCGAATCTGCGGCGGATTTAAGTACATAGGAGGCCAAAACAGCCGATGAAAGTGCATCTGTTTTGGTAAAAAGAGAAGCCGTTAGTCCTGCAAGGACATCTCCTGTTCCCCCCTTGGTAAGACCTGCATTTCCTCCATAAACGGTAACCGTTTCTTCTCCATTCGAGATTACATCATAGCCCATTTTAACAAGCAAGGTCACGCGAGTGCGTGCGGCAGTTTCCTGGACAATTTGTTTCACCTCATGTTCCGGTTTATCGAGGAGCGATACACCAAACAATCGTTCAAATTCACCCGCGTGCGGAGTGAGGATAAGAGGCACTTCCCGATCTGATATCCACTCCAACTGGAGCATTTGAAGAGCACCGGCATCTAGAACAAACTGTTTTCGCGGCTGCGAAAGCAATACGTTCTGGGTAAAACGTGCAGTTTCTGCTTCTCGTACCATCCCCGGGCCCATGAGAATAACATCATCTTCCTCTGCATAGGAAGGAATATCTTTTTGTGGAATAACTATTCCATTTCGAAATATTTTTTTTAAAGAACGAATCACCTCGTTATTTTCCTCTGTAGATGAAACATGCACCATGTCTACCATATGTGCAGCCATCTCTGCAGCCCAAATCACCGCTGCATGAAACAGCTCCGATCCCCCAATAATGAGCAATTTCCCATTTTGACCTTTATGAGAATGAGAAGCCGGAATTGGCAGCTTTTCAAGAAATGGGGCAATTTCATTTTTTGCGGAGGAATGGATATTCATATGTATGTTTATTATATGCTATAATGCAAAAACAATGGCTATTACTCATTTTGAACTTCGCAAGCGGTATAAAAAATTCATGATCGAACGCGGACATGTGGAAGTCCCCCCCATCCCTCTCGTTCCCAAAGACGACCCTACTACCCTATTTACCGGATCGGGGATGCAACAGTTTATGCCGAACTTACTGGGCGAGATACATCAGTCCGGCACCCGACTTTTTGATATTCAGCCCTGTATACGGGCCCAGGATATTGAAGAAGTGGGAGATAATCGCCACACGACATCCTTTGAAATGATTGGAAATTGGTCTCTGGGAGATTATTTTAAAAAAGAACAGATTGCCTGGCTTTTTGAGTTCCTCACACAACAACTTGAGCTCGACCCACACAAACTCTTTGTTAGCGTTTTTAAAGGAATAGACGGCATTCCCGCGGATGAAGAATCTATTGCAATTTGGCAGTCGGTGTTTCAAAAAATCGGCATTGACGCAAAACTTGGAGAACGAATTTTTACCTACGATACAAAAAACTGGTGGTCTCGTGCCGGTTCGCCTTCCGAAATGCCATCCGGTGAACCTGGAGGGCCCGATAGCGAAGTCTTTTACGACTTCGGCACTCCCCACGATCTGGCATTTGGTCCTGAATGTCACCCCAACTGCGACTGCGGAAGATTCATGGAAATTGGGAACTCTGTGTTTATGGAGTACCTCAAACAACCGGATGGTAGTTTTACTCCGCTTCCTAAGAAAAATATTGATTTTGGTGGCGGTTTTGAACGTTTGCTTGCTGCAAATAACGATAACTCCGATGTATTTTTGACAGATTTATACAAGGAAATCATGCAGGCAGTCGAATTAGCTTCTGGTAAACAATATGCATCAGAAAACAAAATGCCGATGCGCGTAATAGCCGACCATATTAAGGCCTCTACTTTTTTAATAAAACAAGGTGTTGTACCTTCAAATAAAGAACAAGGGTATGTGCTCCGAAGATTGTTACGAAGAGCCGCAATCAAAATGCGAGAATTAAATGGTCATCTTACCCCCTCTGATGAATTTGAAGAGATTGTATCCGCTGTGCTCAGAACCTACTCTGGAGAAGGGCTCTACTTTGATACGTGGGGTGAAGATCGCGAACTTATTTTCCCCGTAATTCAGGAAGAAATGTGCCGTTTTGGAAAAAGTCTCGACAAAGGATTAAAAGAAATTGAAAAAATGGAAGAAGTAAACGCAAAACAGGCCTTTGACCTCTATCAGTCCTATGGTTTCCCGGTAGAAATAACTGAAGAACTACTCCAGCAAAAGGGCAAAAAACTCGATCGAGACGCATTTCGAGCTGAATTTGAAAAGCACCGTGCTCTTTCTCGTACCGCCTCAGCAGGGATGTTTAAGGGAGGTTTAGCAGATCAAAGCGAACAAACTTTAAAATATCATACAGCAACGCATCTCCTTCACCAAGCTCTGTTTGACGTGCTCGGAAACGATGTCCGTCAAGAAGGATCGAATATTAGTGCTGAACGATTGCGCTTTGATTTTTATCATGTGAGCAAACCAACAGAGGATCAAATAAAGCAGATTGAACTAATTCTCAACAAAAAAATAGCAGAAGAACTTCCTGTTTCCTTTGTAATCCTACCGAAAGATGAGGCAACAAAACTAGGAGCAAAATCTTTTTTCAAGGAAAAGTACCCAGATCAGGTAAAAGTATATTATATTGGGAATACACTTGAAACTGCCTACTCGAAAGAATTTTGTGGGGGGCCGCATGTGAAAAATACGAAAGAAATTGGGAGCTTTTCTCTATATAAAATGGAAAAAATAGGCGCGAACATGTTCCGGATTTATGCGCGGTAAAATAAACAACGATTCCCGACGCCCCGCCGAAGAGGCGGGTTGCGGGAATGACAACAGCCACGTTTGACATGGTCTGGAATCGTTGTTTCATGGCATTTTAAATTATCATTTATTTCTATGAAAAAACCTACAATCACCTACGCAGATTTTGAAAAACTCGATATTCGGATTGGAAAAATTTTACACGCAGAAAATGTGGAAAATTCAAAAAAACTTCTCGCACTTACTATTGATCTTGGAGAAGATTATGGAACGGTTGAAATTTTATCGGGCATTCAGCAATTTACCACACCAGAAGGATTGATAGGAAGATCTTTTCCTATTTTGGCAAATCTTGAACCAAGGCCAATGGCAGGCAAAATTTCCAACGGAATGGTACTCATGATTGATTCAGATATTGAACCCATTTTCATAGATATCGGGGAACAAATTAAGGTAGGATCAGAAATACGTTAATTCCGATTGACATTCGTTTACACGTTCGTTATATTTTTTACCATATGGTAACAACAGTCAAAAAATCAACCACTCCGCGTGTGAGAAAAACACGTGTTACAAAAAAAGTAGCTTCCTCTACCGCTCCTGATAATGAAACAGTGATTCCATCCGAAAAAGTTTCGACTCCCTTCCAATTTAATAATTTGTTAGTTATTGCGCTCGTTGTGTTGGCATTTTTCTCTGGATACCTTTACTTTAAAGTAAAAAATCTTGAAGATAACAAAAATGGAGCAGCAGCAAACCAACCCAGTACACAGCAACAAGCTCAACAAGCACCAACAGTCTCTATTGATAAAATTAAAGCATTGTTTGCAGATGGATTCCTAAAATTTGGCAATGCCAATAGCAAAATTTTGTTTGTCGAGATTAGTGATCCAAGTTGCCCTTTTTGTCACGTAGCAGCAGGTAAAAACTCGGAAATTTCTAAATCGCTGGGAGGCGGCAGAATGAAGTATGTTGCAGATGGCGGGACCTACACCCCAGTTGTCCCCGAAATGAAAAAACTTGTTGACCAGGGCAAAGCATCGTTTGTCTGGATATATAGTCCAGGGCATGGAAATGGTGAACTTGCAACACAGGCACTGTACTGTGCATATGAAAAGAATAAGTTCTGGGAAGCACATGACTTGCTCATGAACAATCAAGGCTACGAAATAATCAATAATAAAGTCCAGAATGATAAAGCGAATATACAGGTGCTTGTCGACTATTTAGCACCAGTTGTTGACTCATCTTTCCTCAGTAAATGTTTGCAAGATGGCAAATATGCACAGAGTTTAACCAGAGATCAACAGGTAGCTCAAACGCTTGGGTATAACGGTACTCCTGATTTCTTTGTGAATACAACCAATTTCCAAGGAGCAGTAGATTATAAGTCAATGGACTCTATTATAAAACCTTTGCTTTAATCAGTCCCGTTTTTAAAACGACATTTCTCAAAACCTGGCCCTCAAAAGCCAGGTTTTTTTGTTGTTTCATCGTTCGCGAGTTGACCTGCCTGCAGCAACACGAATTAGTATCCTGGATGCATTGAGTAATTTGCAGAGTAAGAAGAGATTACACTTTCCGAATATCTACGACCTTATATTTTATCTTTCCAACGGGAACTTCAATTTCAATTTCTGATCCGATGGATTTACCTTTAAGAGCCTGTCCAATGGGAGATGTAAGCGATAATTTTTTTTCAAGAGGATCTGCCTCAAACTCACCGACAAGCATAAATTCTTCTTGAGTCCCATTTTTTTCTAAAATAACACGACACCCAATATCGATACTGTGTGTATCGTTTTCTTGTACGACAATTTCTGCACTACTCATAAGTTCGGTAAGTTCTTGGATTCTGCCTTCCACAAAGGCCAGTTCTTCTTTTGCAGCAGTGTATTCACTATTTTCTGATAGGTCGCCCATTGCACGCGCGCGAGCCAAGCGTTCTATCACCTGCTGACGTTTGGTGCCCACAAGTTCTTCGTATTCTTTTTTAATTTTTTCATACCCATCACGGGTAAACTGTATTTTTTTCATAAAAAAATCCCTGTAAATAATTTCTTTCAAATCAGGGATCGATCATAGTATAATAGGAATACTTGAGAAAATAAACAGGTAAATATACATGGATATGTATTAGCTATGTATTTGCTCTTATCGTCTAGAGGCCTAGGACGTTAGGTTCTCATCCTAAAAATCAGGGGTTCGAATCCCCTTAAGAGCACCGAGTCAAGCTAATTCACAAACGGACTGTTCTGACAATCTAAAGCTATATCAGCACATTTACTTCAACTCACTACCCTGCCACTTATTCACAATTTCGCCTCAAAAAGTGTTCGATTCTCGTTAAGGTCTAGTAACTCTATGCTGCATTATGATTGCAACTCTACATCATAATGTGGGAAGTAAATTAGTCAAGCATTCACAGTAAATTAATTAGACAACTATTTAGTATAATTTTTCCTATGTCGTATCGATCAGCCCGTTCACTATACAACAACATAGCAAATAAATATCATGATAATCGTAGTAAGGCAACGAATGATGTTACAGAATTACCTACCGTTCTTTATTTGCTTGGAGATTTAAAAAACAAGCAGCTACTCGATATGGGTTGTGGTTTAGGAAAACATGCAAAGGAATTTGTAAAACGTGGTGCCATAGTTACCGGTTATGACACAAGTGAAAAAATGGTAAAGCTATCGCAAGAATATTGTAGTGGCAAAGGTACTTTTTTGAGGGCAACACACGAGTCTGTTTCTTTTGGATTTAATTCCTTTGATGTCGTAAACGCGAGCTATACAATTGGATATTCTAACAAATTGGATTTGATATTTAGTAAAGTTCATTCTTGGTTAAAGCCAGGTGGTATTTTTACATTTTCAATTCCGCATCCGTTATGGTTGTTAACCCGGGTAGAAAAGATGGATTATTCTAAACCTCACAAGGTTCAAATAAAAGTTGATTCCTATGGAATTGATTTATTTAATTATTACTATCCACTAGATACGTATATCCAAGTAATTAATAAGAACAATTTTCTATTACGCAATCTAATAGAATCAAAAATATCTCGACGACTCAAAGGATGGCCTGAAGAGAAATATAGAATTCCAAACGCATTTGTCTTTAAAGTAGAAAAATCAAGCTAGTTTATAATACATCAGCTAAACTTGTATTTTTCCATATTCGTAAACTTCAGCACTTCCCTGACTAAAGAGTAGTTGGTACATCTTCGCATAATCTCCTTGCTCATAGTTTGAGACAAGATATTCAAGCTCCCTTCCGATAAAATCTGTCGGTCAATGATTGCCAGTTTGCGGTGGAAGTGTCCCTGTTTAAGTTTTACCTCTATACCCATCTCTACGCACTCAAGGATTTCTTCAGGAAAGGTCTTTTGATTTGAAGCAAGACATTACTGTTCCACCTCCTTTTTTAGCTCTGTGGGAGATCTTTTCCAGTTCCGCTTAGACTCGATAGGCCTCGTTTCGAGAAAAATAATTGACTCCTAAACGAGATTGATAGGCTGTTGTCCGATATTTTCAATCTGTTCATATTTATTTACTCGCTTGAACTAAGTATGATATCATGGAAGGTATGCTACGCTATTTATGGCTTTTCAACATAGTCTTATTATTCGGGTCAGGACTATTGATGTTTCTAAATCCGTATTTATCTACAGCCTTTATGCATCATTTTACTAGCGGTCAGGAAAGTGTTGTTTTACTACTTATTGGGGTAGCTAGCACCTTAGTTTTAGGTGCGATAGCGGTTAACTTCCTATATCATTTTAAACGTACCTTGCACATTAGTATCCTTGCTTTTGTAGTTGCTGGCAGTGTGTACATAATCGGGAGCAATCAGATACATTGCTACAGTTTTTTGGAGTTTTGCAAAAATGGATGGCACTATGAAAAGAACTTTTTAGGACAGCGCGTAGATGTTCATTACAAAATCAATTTATTCGGCAAAGTACTCCCTAATTCGTTTACCGGTTGTGGCTATGATGGGAGTCCGACGGATTACGACAGACTCGTTCTGACAGTGCCTGGCGTTCATAAACTTGAGGAAAATAATACTCAGATAGTGTACCAATTTCTTAACGATCAGAAGGGGTATCTACATAAAAATACTAAACCGTATCCAGACGAAATTGTTACCCGGGCGATTGCACCTTTCATTTATAAAGGAACTCGATGTTGAGGGTGTAGGAATATATTAAACAGCCAACTTGATATTTGGAGGAGGCATCTCATTATCTGTCGCAACTTTGCGTAACAGTGAGCAATCTTTTCAATTTCATTGAATGGGAGATCAATTCAAAACACCGTATGGGGTGTCATCATCACATTATCAGTTCGTTGCGCTAGCAAGTTGAATGCAGGAGTCAGTTCACTAATGGGAAATATTGATCCTTTCACGCCTACTTTATTAAATGATTCTTGTTGAGGTTTTTTAAATACAAACATATATATAGTTATACAAACTGCTCCATTAGAATCTCGTCATAGTAGACACCATTAATCTTGAGTTCTTTCTCCGCTTTCCCGATAATTTTGAAGCCCATTTTTTGATAGAGGGTGAAGGCAGATATGTTTTGGGCATTCACCTCAATTTTAACCTTCTCAACTTCAGGAATGCTTTTGAATTTATCAATAACGGCTTGCATGAGTAGTCGACCTACCCCCTTTCCCCGATAGGCAGGATTCACGTAGGTACCATAAATATGTGCAATGTGTTTTATTTTTTCCCTGCCACCCCAAAACCCAGCTACCATACCAATCACTTGATTCCCGTCTTTGGCAAACAGGAGGGTAAATCCCTGCTGGTTGCTGCTTTTCTTCAAATTGTTTATCCATATTTGTTCATCTAGTTTTTCTTCCTCCTCCGGTGAACTGAGAAAGGCAGTCGGCTCGTTTTGTAAAGATTCAATACGGATATCCCGATACTTTGTCCACTCTTCTGATGCTAAGGTTGATATGATAATACTCATGTGTTAATTATATCAAATGAAAGCACTCTCAATTATTCCCGTAACTTCAAACAGCTAGCGCAACAGAAAACATAGTACTCTGTTGTATAGGAAACAAATATAAACGCCTCGATTTAAAAGATCGAATACGGATCAAAGCATATTTATACCAGGATATATAAGCTCATGTTCGTAAGACTCAACTCTTCAAGTGAGTATTTTTCAATTTATACAGAAACAGAAGAAGTAGCGTTACAAAGATCGGGAGAATAAAAAAGTATCGTAAATGCTGTTGAAGAAGGAACATTGCACCAAATACTACCATTCTTCCCGCAACTGTAGAGATTTCCCGTACCACCATAAACTCTTCTTCGTCATCATTCTTTACGGTACGATAAATCGCACTATAGTACGACACCACAAAAAGACTCAACATAAACGAGCCGGCTACAGTCACGATATATGCAGTTAAAGGAGTCCATGACACTATTTTGAATAAAAATACTACGAGAAGTAGCAGACTGGCTAGCGGAATGAGTTGTTTACCTTTTTTGTTTACATAATGTCCAATAATCAGCGTGAAAAGTGAGCCCCCTATTGCCTGGCAACTGCCGACTATTCCCGGAGCAGTCAACGACCCGATAATAAGGAACACATAGATGCTCCAAAACCATTCTGATTCTTCAATAATATTTTCGAGAAATTCAAATAAAAATACCGTTTTATTCCTCAATAGTCGTCGAATTACTGAACTAAAATTCAATTTAATTCTCAAATCGGAATCATTAACAGGAACAAGAGGAATATATGAAATGAGAAGCCCAACAATCGATATACAAAATACCGGCCA
This sequence comes from Candidatus Roizmanbacteria bacterium, assembly GCA_013335175.1. GTDB lineage: Bacteria > Patescibacteriota > Microgenomatia > UBA1406 > GWC2-37-13 > JAAXWC01. Next base: position 10,207 of record JAAXWC010000018.1, on the reverse strand, counting down.
AAAACCAACGAAAGGGATCAACACGGAACTGATTATAGGACCTAAAATTCCAAAGATATTCGGGAGTGCGAAAAACCAGGACATGTTGCTCCCCATAATTTCTGACTTTGAGTGACGAATCAGTAAAATATTTATAGGTATCCAATAAGCAAACAATCCAAGCCCATTCAACACGGCGATGAACTCTATAGAAATAGGATATGTCTTAAGCAAGCTGAGAAAAACGAGATAAGCTATCTGCAACGGGAAGTTGAGTTTAAACGCATTGAGCAGCCCCCATCTTTGCACAACCCATGGAAAGATCAGAAGCGCATATATTAACCCTACTGCATGAGTAATCACATAAAACAAAATTACCTGAGATAAGGAGTGCCCCAGGGTAAGCAGGTATGCCGGTATATATATGCCTATTACCGAGAGAGCCACGCTGTTTATCGTGTGGGTCGTGAATACTCGTTTAATTTCTTGCATATCGTAATAATACTAAAAATAACATGGATAAAACACTCCTGGTTGAATCAAATCAAGTTATTGTTTTGAAGCGAAACATTAATGTTTCACATTAGCGTTATAGCTTGCGATATATCAAAAGTTATACTTACTATTTCTCTATCTTTTACTGCTTTCAGCTAGATAGTCGAATCACTAATGAATTTTGCATTTCCCATTGCTCGTATTCCCTGTAACGGAATTGCAAGGATTTCCGTACCCTTTGATACGGAAATAACATGAATGGTAGCATTGGATTCGGACGAATTGGATCCGTCATATTCAGAGTATATGTAATATTTTTCATCTGGGCTGAATATTCCACTTACTATGTTTTGATGAGATATTCCCAAAGTATTTCCATTGAGGAGAATATTTGTTCGGGAATCGCCAACAATACCACCAGTGTAATACGCAGCATTATTTCCCGATTGACTAAATATTACATTTAGCAGGTGTCCCGAGATAGTATAAGAGCGGTTATCAATTGAGACGAAATAGGAATCATGAGTGGCATTGGTGTTGTATTCGTATACTGTATGTTGCCCGTTACTACTCAAAAATAGAGAAGCATCGTCAATGGCTACAAGTTTACCTAATAAATTTGTTGTTTTGCCCGCCATAATAAGTTTATCGTATACATTATCAGTTTTCGTATAAGCTACATCATACGAATTTTCTATAAATTGTGGGGAAGCGTATTCTCCAACTTCATTGGTAATTTCTTGATCCCCATTCACAATAATTTTTTTATCATTATTCTTTACGGCTATGAATGTTACTCGAGTCCCATCAGCGCTGAAGGTAGGTTTATAGGTGCCATTCACATTTGCATCAATATACGTTCCTCCATATTTTTTTCTTTCAGTCGTATCAGTTACGATGCTCATCCACTTAGTCCAATTACTACCAGAAAATTCACTATCAGCAACAAACTCTACTCCCTCTCCTGCATCATAAGCAATGTGATTGCTGTCGGGACTAAATGTCAAATTTTTGACATAATCATAGGTTTTCCTTCCTTGCCGTCTAGAACAACAGACATCTTCTTTCCCTTTTTTGCAATGTATGCGTACCGTTTCCCGTTGGGACTAACTACTGTATCGATGATTTCGTCATAGGGTTGTTCCTCATTTCCGTTTACAACCATCGTAGCAGAGGTAGAAGAATCGCCACTATGCATGTTGACGATATAAAGAACAAAATCTTCATCGGGATTTAAAATAACACTGTATTGTTTGGATGGTTCTGTTGGAGGAAACAGTACCAGCAGTAAACAAAAACAACACTAATAGAAGGTACCGTTTGTCAATGTCAAACAATCCATTTTATTCAAAACTCTCCGTACCTAGCTTTTCCTCCAAAAGCAGTGAGATCAATGATGGGTAGTAAATGATCATCTATGTCTTCGATAACAGCATATTTGCCGCATCTCACATCAAAAGGTTCTGTTTGAACCTTGTAGCCAAGGTTTTTATATTCAGTGCAAAACTTAGCTACATTTTCTACAAGGTATACAAGATCAAAATCTGGCATGTTGAGATCTGAGGTAAGGACAATTTCTGTATCGTACTCTGCAAAACAAAGACCTGTCATCTGGCGATTTTTGTCTGTCCACCGTACCTTTAAGCCTAGCACGTCAGTATAAAATTTAACCGATTGATCTAGGTCTTTTACCCGATACATCACGTTATCAATTTTTATGAATTTGTTCATATGCATACTGTGCAAATTGTTTCAGAAGCTTACAGTCTACCATATTTCCAGTACCACTCTTTTCATACTCTTTAACCGATTCAACGATAACAGGGGAGAACTCATGGGGAATGTTTTTTAATCCCCATTCTCCCCCTTCTCGTTTAGAAGTAATTAGCCCTGATTGTATTAATGCCAACACACGACAAAAGTTCAGTACCGCATACACAGGTACTTTGCATTCACCTTTATCAGGACCTTTTTCGATATTATGAAAGCTCCATTCAGAGTCTTTTGCAATAGAATCAAAGTAATATTGTTTAGGAACATCTGGGAAAACTTTTTCAATCGGCTCGCCATATAAACACATTCCACGAGTTCTAGTGATCACAAAGTGTGCGGCTAAATCTGGATCAGTCTTTTCAATACTAAAGTCAAAGTTTCCTGATTTATAATCGTTTTTCAAGCTATCGGAAAAATGAAATTCGAAAGGGGTTGGATATTCAAAGTTATGAAGTACCCCGCTTGTTACGATGTTCATTTCAAAACTGGACTTTTCGGTGTCACGCGAGAGCTCTAACATAAGCTCTGCAGACTGTCTTTTTTCGGGTACTGTCAATTTTTCTTGTACCACAATGAGAATATCGATATCGCTCGAATTCGGATTATAACAGCCCATGGCGAGCGATCCATGCAGGTATACTCCGGTAAGATTATCACCCAATAATTTCTGAAAAGATTCGACAAACTTCTGAAGGAGATTTTTAATTTCTTGTGGAGCTAAAATATCTGTGTGCATGGCTATAGTTAAATACAAATTTAATCATAATAGTTCTGAAGAAGGCTCTGTTTTTTCAAGATAAACGATATCTTTGATATCTTTCAAAAAAGTCTCGTTTTTGTTGTTTAGTTCTTGGTATTTTACACCTTGTTCGTGTAAGACATGATTGACGATTAAACTGAGATCTTTTAAATACTTTTCTTTTTTCATGGCCAGCGCTCTCATAAGTAACAACTTTTCCAACGAAATCACGAGAAAATTCTCTTCTTCTATAGCATCTTTTTTGTAATACTCATAATCAAAAAGACAGATAGTTTTCCATATTTCAAATTCTTCAGGGCAAACGCCCAGATCGCCCCACAAGCTTTTTACTCGTTTCGGATATATTTTGATCAGTTCCTGTACATCGTTTTCGTCTGCAATAAAATCAATATCGGGTCCAGCCTTTCGCAAGCCGTAGTACTCCATTGCTTTACCGCCTACAAGAAGTGGCTTGTGCTTAAAGGTATGGTGAAGTTTATTAAGGTCAATTTTCATTACTGCCAGTATACCAACTTTGCTATACTTGAGCTATGGCAATTCACAATACATGTTTGCCGAGCGTGGTTTTTATTTGATTAAGATGTTCCAGCACATGGCTCTTTTCGTCATCGTCGAAAAACCAGTCAAAATCGTTTTTCACTGCTTGTAGCCTTGCAGCTCCGATTTTAGCTATCTCCTCTTGTACCTGCTTTTCAAGATTTATCCATGTTTCGATAAGTTGCTGTGGCGTATATGTTTTATACTTCTCAATAGCATGGTGATTAAACACATCGAAGTTATCGGTCTGCATAAACCATGGTTGTTTTCTTGATTGCCAAACTTCAGGAAGTACTTTTACTACTTCTGTTTCCCAGTTAATAAGATGGGCAACCACATCCCTCACTCGCCATTGTGCATCTACTTTTGTATTCCACTCTTTATCAGACAGTGTTTTTAAGAAGGCGATACATTTGGTTACGGGATTTTCTATATTATTCATTTGGTTATCTCATACAAATTATAGGTTCGCTCACCATCATCACTTGTTTGAGAAGCAATGTATGTTGATTGGAGGTTATTTTTTTTTACGGTTTTTTCAAAATACTCAAGATCACACCAATCCGCCATAACAATAAGAAGCTTTCCATCAGGTTTTAATCGATCAAATACCTGTGAAAACAGATCATCAATAAATTTACGCACCCCATAACAGGCATGATCGAGCGGATCATTAATGTCTCCCTCAAAAAATGGGCCATTCGCAAAAATCTGATCGAATTGCTCAGGCGGTATATTTTGAAAAAAATCACTCTGAATTACCGTTATGGTAAGGTTGTATCGTTGCAAATTTTCCGTAGCATTTCGAACTGCGTCGGGGTTTATATCTACCGCATACCCTGTTGCTCCCTGAAGTCCGGCGGCTATCGCCAATGACCCCGATCCGGTGGTCAGGTCAATAATTCGGTCTCCTTTTTGACAGCGAACATGGACAACTAATAATTTCGTGTCGGTTGCGGGAGGAAATACCTGTGGATTTACCATAACATCAAACCCACCGATTGAGTATTTTTCGGGTTTCTGGCGAGATTTTAGCTTCTGAAGTAAGGCTTCTTGGTGTTGTTTGATTGCCTGTATATTAGTCATAATTATTTGATAATTTTGTAGATCGTGTGATCCAATATCTTCTTGTTAATGGTTTGCCTTCTTCATTCTGCACTTTATTTTCAAGTATTCCGCCACATGATTCAATTACTTTTTGCGATCCGACATTATCATCGTCGCAAGTTACTAACGCTTTTGTGATACCTAAATCTTTTGCTTTTTCTAATGCCAGTTGCAGTATCTTTCTTCCGTAGCCCATTCTTCGTTTTGAAGGCTTAATGTAGTATCCAATATGGCCGCCATGCTTCAGGAGAAAATCATTTAACGTGTGGCGAATATGTGCCCTTCCAATGATCTCACCATTATCAAGGAGCCAGTACATCGTGGCTGCTACTCGTCCGTCATGCAGATTTTTTCCCTGAGAGTGATCTTTCCACATTTGGACAAATGCTTCAAAGGTTTGGCCAGGATCTGGCTTATTGAGTTGTGTTTCACCCGTTTCGCCAATTACCTCTTCAAGAGCTTGCAGGTATTCTTTTTTGTATTGGAGTGAAGGGAGTATTAATTCCATAAGATGATTCAAAACTAAACAAGCTAAATAGAATATTTTGGCTTTTCACCAGAGAATACAGAAGTTAAGCTTTCTTCAATCATTTTTTCCATAGCTTCAACTGCATCGGATGAGTTATATGCATTGTGAGTTGTAAGAATAAACCTGTCGTTTGCCAATCCCATTAGCTTGTATTCGTCATTTTCAGGTTCTGGTAAAGGTTCAACATAATAAGCATCAAAAGCTGCGGCGGCTAATTTGCCATTCTGTAGTGCTTCGTACAATGCTTTTCCGTCGACTATTTCCGCCCGTGAGGGGTTTATTAAGACCGCTGATTTTTTCATTAAAGCCAATTCTTTTTCACCAATCATACCTACTGTTTCATTAGACTGAGAAGCGTGAATGGATACAACATCAGAATTAGCAAGTAGTTCATTTAAAGTAGTCTTTTGGACTCCTAACGATTGTTCAATTTCTGGCTTTGAGGAACGGCTTACATATAATACATTCATACCAAAACCCTTGTTAAGTATATATGCCACCTTGCTTCCGATATTACCCATTCCAATAATGCCGACTGTTTTTCCCTGAAGATTCCACACTTGTTTTTTCTCCCAACCACCGTTTTTGGCCACTTGGTTCAAATAGGAAGTCTTTTTTACGGAATCCAATAATAAACTAACAGTAAACTCGGCTACTGCTTGAGAATTCGCCCCTGGCGTATTGGTAACAATAACGCCTTTTTCTTTGGCTGCTGCTACATCAATATATCTCTCATAACCAGCACCAAGAAACGCAATGATTTTTAGTTTATTTGCAGATTCAATAACTGTTCTGGTAGCTATTTCATCCCCGCCAAGAATATATCCCTCAACATCCTGCAATACATTGACTAACTCTGATTCAGAAAGGTTGTGGGGTTGTTTTATTATCTCTATTCCTTGTTCTTTAAGAGATTCAATCTTCTTATCAGAAAAGGTGTTTGCTGTAAAAATGACCTTATGCATATTAGTTCCCTAATTGTAACAGAAACTAGCTAAAGCTTATAATAGATTAAGTTTCTACGTTTGGAACTCGGCATTAGTGACCTTTACTTCCGTTTAAATTTCAAGTATACTTCGACCGATTTATATTGTTATAACAATATTCTTTAATAATGATATTCTCAACAATTATTACCCATACCGTATTTTACTTTGATCAAGCATCCAAATCAGAATCCTCTTTAATGATATTTGTTGTTTTTTTGACTGTTTACGATCAACTTTTTATGTTCTGTATGTAAGTTAGAGACTTTTCTATGAGTCTGGACTAAAGTGTCATATTTCAGACGGATCGCGTTACTTATGGTACTGCTTTCATTTATCCGTTTTCGTACTACAATGTTTTGAATAAATAGTATTTGAAAAATCATGAGACCTTGCCACAATACAGAAATCATTTGGTTTAGGTTCAAATATACAAGAGGTAACTTCCATAATAATATGTTCTCCTGCATTCAAAATTCGAAACATTTCCAGTTGTTTTTAAATTGGATAGTAAAATCATTGTTAGATGATTACTCGCTCTCCCTTTTAGGCCATGTACTACAGCCGTAACTCCGTCTACTTTTAGCCTCTGTTTGAGTCTCCTTACTTGTCTATCGGTGATTCCTAATTGTTTAGCTGCTTCACCGGTCGTTATCTTTCCTGTGATCGCTAAATTGATAATCTGACGCTTGTTTTCTTCCTGCGACGTGAACTTGATTTTATGTGTCATGCGGATGATAATGAGGCTAATGAATAGTTACTAGTATCTCGCACTTACCCCTAGAAGAGGGCGGACATTTCTATTGTTGTAATGGAGGACATTTCTATTGTTGTGTAATACACAAACTCCCCTATTGACTGCCTCTGAGGAGAATGATACAATGACCTGATTTTGTTACATCAAATTAGATGTAAATATATGCAAAAAACAATTCAATTAACTGCTGCTGTTTGTACATGTACTCCCCGCAAGGTGGGCGATTGAGTTGTGCTGAAAAAATAGTGCATTCAACCCCGCCAGACGCGGGGTTTTTTTTTGGATCAAATATTAATTTACATTTAAAATTTTTTACATATGGGCAAAGAAATAGATCACAAACTTATCGAAAAACACAAACCAACAGAGAGTCCGCTTCGCTATACAACAGTAGAAAACACGATAGATGAATGGGCAGAAGATCCCCACGGCGAACGAAAATTGCGCGGGGTTGCACAGATCTACGGCATACCGCAAGAAAAGATTGAACAGGTGTTGGAAGAAGGAGGGATGGGAGCGTATCTTCGCTCTCTCGCCGAGGGACGCATGGTAAGTATGGTATCCACACAAATACTTCGGCCCACCCCCTATTTTCTAGCTTCCGTAATTACCGCTGCAGAGGCAGTCAAAAAGGGAATTCCGTCGGCCGTCATGTTGCTTGAGTATCCCGAAGACAGATTCACCACACGTAATTCTGACAAAATGGAGGCTTTTGGTGTGCAACGATTTACTGTTGGATATGATGATACTAATGGGATACCTACACCACGAACCGTTTCTTTAAACGTACAGCCATGGGGAATACGAGATGATGAAATGGGCACAATCAGAAAAATATCAAAAATCGGCGAAGCAGAAGGGAAACGGTGCGATCAAATTATGATATCAATAAAAGATATAAAAGGACCTTGGAATAACGATGTCGGTACTCTTGGCGCAGCACTTGGCATTGATTTTGATCTTGAGCAACCCATCAGCCTCACCGATTTCTATCGTGCGTTGTGGATACGGACAATCGCAAGTTTACGCGAGCGTGGATATCTTCCCTCAGAAGAGAAATTGCCTATGTGCTTTATAAATATGAAACAAGCCTACACAACAATCGCAGCTGAGGCAAGCCCTCCTCAGATAGTCCAAGAAACGCTCCGTATGGATACACCAGAGCACATACTTACTGGTCCACTTGGAGTAAACAATGAAGAAGCAAAGAAAATTTTGATGCAAGAACATGGATTTGAAGAGTACCTCTCAACCAAAGGAGTAAAACATCAAAATGGTCTGCTCGTCGGAATGGATGGGATGCCAATCTCTGCTTCGTATTATCCGGCACAACTCGTCTGGCCTCATATGTACATCGAATGTTCAAGCTGCGGGGGAGAACAGTTTACAAACAATCTGGAAAGAGCCCAAAAAGTGCGCGATCTTTATGGTTTACCCGATGGAGAAGTCCATAATCCACATACAGAGGTACCTGAACTCGAACAATATCTTGTTCATCCGACCGGCATCTATTTTAACGGGAGGAAAAGAGATTATACGGATGAAGAGAGTAAAACTACCCAAGCGTTACGACAAAAAATTTCAGAGCTTCAAACGCATATGAAAAAAGCTAATCATGCTCAACGCGCCGAAATAAATCAACAGATCCAAGGACTAAGCGCACAAATACGTGAAGTACAATCTGCGGTACTTGCAGAATATATGGAACGAATCGCACATAAAAATGGGCCAGATTATGAAAGATCGACAAACCTCGGACTTCCAGTTGAGGTTGTTCAGGTATACTACCAATTTGCTCAAGGGGTAGACAATGCACTCAAAGATGAAAAGGTACAAAAGCACTTATACAATTTATATACCCACATATGAATCCTGACGATCTCATAACACTTACAAAAGATCTTGTTGCTCTCAATTCCATTTCCGGTTCCAAAAATGAAACGGGTGCTTTCAATGAAAATGGAGTGGCTGAGTATATTTTTTCCTATGCAACTTCACATGGACTACCAACGAAATACATCGAGGTACCCGATGGAAGGCGGTGTGTTGCCGTAATGCTCCCTGGTACCAGTCGGCAGACGATTGTTATCATCGCTCACCATGATACCGTTGGCGTTGAAGACTATCCGTCAGGAACAAACCCGTTTGAGGTTCGGTCTGATGGAACCTTTTTACACGGACGAGGAGTTGCAGATATGAAGTCTGGCATTGCTGTCGCACTTGGACTGCTTGTCGATCTCCGAAACGAAAAACTGAAAACTTCGATTCTATTTATTTCTTCTCCCGATGAAGAGAACGAAAGCGCCGGTATGAGAACTGCGGTCCAGTACCTTGGGAATCTCAAGAAAAAATATAAATTCAATTATATCGGTGCCCTCAATGTCGATAGTCTTCTCGAAGATGAAACACAAGAAAAGACAAAACTCGCAATACTTGGCGGTTCTGTTGGTAAGCTCTTGCCCTGTGTCTATGTAGAGGGAAGATCTGCCCATGTAAGTGCTCCCTACGCTGGAATAAGTGCAGATTTTATTGGATCTATGCTCGTTTCAGAAATTGAAACCAACCCTCGAGTCGGAGAGAAACCCTCTCGCAATAGTGTTGTGCCACCTCCCTCACTTCTTAAACTGAGCGACTTCAAAACAGATTATTCTGTGGAAATTCCTCTCCATTTTTTTGCGTATTTTAATTACCTTGTATTCGAAACAACGCCACGCGAAGTATTGCAAAAATTAAAAATAATAGCAGAAAAAAGCCTTAAAAAGAGTATCGAAATAAACTTTTCACGCTATTTAACATTTCAAAAATCTGTGCATAAGCCAAATGAACACCGGGCATGGGAAAGAAACGCGCGCGTATATACGTATGAAGAAGTATATGAAACTGCGCTCAAAAACGATCCCTATCTAGACCAAACGATTCACACGAGTACCGATACGTATGCACATCTCGATCTCAGGGAAAAATCGGCACACATCGTACAACTTGTTTCAAAAATAGCTCGGCTCCAAACCCCGTTTGTGGTTTTATATTTTGCACCCCCCTACTATCCAAGCTCTTACAACGCGAATTCTCCTTTTATAAAAACAATTAAGAACGTGTTACAAAAATATGAAGGTACGTCTGGTTTTCGGTTTACGTATTCCGGAGTCTCAGAAGGTCCCGAGTTCCGCATTTTAGTGACCTAAAATTGCTTTAAAAATATGTTTCATTTCCGTACTTAACTCCGAATCAATAGGCATTTTTAATTTTCCCAAAACCATTTCTCCTTGCCCAACTTTGCCAAG
>JAAXWC010000045.1 GCA_013335175.1 Candidatus Roizmanbacteria bacterium | reverse complement strand
TCGAACACCTTGTCCGCTCTGGGGCAAAAAAGTGTTCGAGGTTCAACCGGATTTCCTGTTCGACCTTTGGCGGATGGAGTGTTCGAAGTTCAGCGGATTTTGTGTTCGAGGTTCAACGGATTATGCATGTTTACCGTCAGGAAGGGCCCAATTGACGAATGAAACGACCTCGTCGGAGTCGTATGAGAGCTCAACGACTTGATCGAGTTGAAGTGCATCGAGTTCATCAGGTTTGGAGCATGGGACTTCGTTGCCGACAATTTTGCAAAGAAATGTCCTGGGCTCACGACCGACCACAGCATATCAAGGGATCTGACTTGGCAGCCTTTCTTGATATGTCGTTACAGCGTGAGGGTGCCGTTCAGAAGCGTATTCAGATAGATAATGGCAGTGGGTTAATCTAGAAAGAACTGGATCGACGGGCTTATGAAAACAAGATCGTGCTTGATTTCTCCCGGCCGTGCAAGGCGACCGATAATCCATATATTGAATCATTCAATGGAAAGTTCAGAGATGAATGTCTCTCTGTCAACTGGTTCACCAGTCTCGATGATGTCCGTAAAAAAAAGAAGAATGGCGAAATGAATATAACGGGTTCAGGTCGCACTATTTCTTGAGTGGACTAACCCCTCTTGAATTTCATACGTTAAAAGAAAATATGCCTGGATATCTACTTCTGGGTTGGCAGATTAAGGGAGTAGGTGCAAATGTCGGAAAACTTAAGTTTAGAGTGTTCCAGTTTTTCGGATGGAGGTCAATTTTGATTCGGCTGGACATCTTTCGTCAGGTAACTTGATGTTGAACAATTTCTTATTTACTTTTCGAAAAATTCCATTACCATTTCCACGGCAATGGTTTTCAGGTTATTTCGATGCTTCTTTGTTTTTGATAGATGATTTCTTAAAACGAAACTATAATATTGCCTATCCAATAAATGGGTCTAACAGTCTAGCCTATATGGTTGGAACCCCATTGTGATTATATGCTATAATAATAACTAATAATTAATATGCGCTATGCATAAAACAGCGATAAGTAATTGTGCTAGATTTATTGACGCTTATATTGCGAAAAACTTAATATTAGATAATATTGTTATTACTGAAATTGGTTCGCAAAATTTAAATGGTTCGATAAGAAGTTTATTCGCCATGCATGCTAATTATATTGGCGTTGATGTTGTGGATGGTCCGGGAGTTGATATCGTCTTAAGCGATTTTTATAAAATTCCTATTAATTCTGATTCTGTTGATGTTGTTCTGTCAAGTTCATGTTTTGAACACTCGGAAATGTTCTGGCTATTGTTTTTAGAGATTATGAGAATATTAAAACCAGATGGAGTGTTTTATTTGAATGTTCCTTCAAATGGTGATTTCCATAGATTTCCTGTTGATTGTTGGAGATTTTATCCTGATAGCGGTCTTGCTTTGGTTAAATGGGCTAGGCTAAATGGATTAAATTCTGCACTACTTGAGTCTTATATAAGTTATCAAGATGAGGATCAGTGGAATGATTATGTTGCTGTTTTTATTAAAGATGAAAAGTATGTAAATAAATACAAAAATAGAATTATTAACTTATTTAAAGATTTTCAAAACGGCTTGCTTTACAGTAATAATGAGGTTATTAATCTTGTTTACACAACAGAAGATAGAATCAAAAATTTACATAATAATTTTGGTGCTTCGTAGAATTTAATGGAAAGGCTCCCGGCAAAACACTGCATGATCAGATTACCATATTGAGCTTTCCACAATAAAACAGGATTCGAGTTCGATAACTATCAAAGCTGTGAAACCCACGAGCTGAAGCCTTGATCAACTGGATTTTACTGTTCAGTCCTTCGCTCACCGCGTTGGTTGTGCGGTGCCGGAAGTAGTTCAAAAGGTTCTTTTTATGCCGGACAATCAGGTTCTTGACCTTGATCATTG
>JAAXWC010000044.1 GCA_013335175.1 Candidatus Roizmanbacteria bacterium | reverse complement strand
ATCGATCCGGTTCTGACCGTTTACGACAGAACCGTTGACGCGAACTTCAAGCAGTGGGTGTTCAGCAGGCACTCCGGTGCCGGTGACAAGTTCACCGAAGAGCAGATGAGCTGGCTTCGCATGATCAAGGAGCATATAGCTTCAAGCATCCACATGGAGCAGGACGACCTCGATCTCACGCCGTTCGACGCCTATGGGGGTCGGGGGAGGATGTGGCAGCTTTTCGGCGATCGTATGGATGGAATTATCGAAGAACTTAACGAAGCGTTGACCGTATGAAAAAACTTAGAGATTCACAGAAAAACATGTATCCTCATTCTGAGGTTAAAATAGATTTACTGCAAAAATATTTAGAGATATATCTTAATGTTTTGAGTAATACTTTTGTAAGGAAAATTTACTTATATGATCTGTTTTGTGGTTTTGGTGTATATGAAAATGAGGGTATGGGTAGCCCTCTTATAATGCTGCAGGAAATTAATAAGGTTTTAGTGGCTGAAAAAGGCAATAAGATTGATTATCAATGTTTCTTTAATGATTATAATCAAGAAAATGTTGCAAAGTTAAGAAAAAATATAGCAAAAAAAATATTTAATTTCAGTGTTGATAATGTCAAGTATTCTTGTGAGGATTACCGAAGTTTAATTTCTGAGGTTATATTGGAAATTAATTTGTTTTCTTCGCATGAAAAAGCATTTGTTTTTATCGATCCATATCAATATAAAGGGATAGATTTTGGTGATATAAAATCATTGCTGCAGTCGAAAAAAGCTGAGGTATTGCTTTTTCTGCCTACGCAATTCATGTTTCGGTTTGAGTCAAATGGTACTCCGGAGAGTTTGAAGTGTTTTATTGAGGAACTTGTTCCATATGAGGAATGGCCGAAAAGTGCCACTGGAATAGACTTTATAGAAAATTTAAAAAGTCATTTTAAGATAAAATTAGGTGAGGATTATTATGTTGATACCTTTGTAATAAAAAGAGATGAGGGACAGTATTATTGCTTATTCTTTTTTACAAGCCATATTTTTGGTTTTCAGAAGATGTTGGAAGCTAAGTGGGATATAGATAAGAATGAGGGGAGAGGGTGGTGTTTTACGCATAGTAGTGATCTTTTTGCTGGTCAGAAATCTTCAGTGACGCTAAAATTTGAAATGGAATTAAAAAGATATTTGTTGTCAGGTTTAAGAACAAATAAAGGCGTTTATGAGTTTACATTGCATAATGGTCATCTACCCAAGCATGCGAATGAAGTTTTAAGAAATTGGCAAAATGAAGGTATGTTGACGGTTTTAAAAAAGGATGGTGAGATGGCTATAAAGGGTTCTTATTATTTGAATTATCAGGATTGGCGTAAAAATCCTGATAAAGTAACGTTTCAGCTAAACTGTAAGTAATGGCACAATCGCATATAGAGTGGACGGAGATGACCTGGAACCCGGTAACCGGATGCGACAAGGTTTCCGATGGGTGCAGGTTCTGCTACGCTGAGGCGTTCGCAAAACGTCTTCAGGGGATGGGCGTTGAAAAATATCGTAACGGGTTTCAGCTTACCCTGCACTCCGAAACGCTTCGGGAGCCTTTCAGATGGAAAAAACCGCGTGTGGTATTTGTGAACTCCATGAGCGATTTGTTCCACAAGGATGTACCTATAGACTACATCCGGGAGGTGTTCAGCGTCATGAAGCAGAATCCGCATCATGTCTTTCAGGTTCTGACCAAGAGGGCGGATGTGCTCAAATACTACGAAAGCGAAAGATGGCTTGACTGGGCGCATAATATCTGGATGGGTGTATCGGTGGAGAGCCGGAACACGATGCACCGCATCGACCGGCTGAGAGATACCGATGCTCGGGTTAAATTTCTCTCCTGCGAGCCACTGCTCGGGCCATTGCCGGAAATGAATCTGCAGGGTATCGACTGGGTCATTGTCGGCG
>JAAXWC010000033.1 GCA_013335175.1 Candidatus Roizmanbacteria bacterium | reverse complement strand
GGACTGCGATGTCAATGCGCTAGAGAAACATATTTCAGAGAGGTTATCATTCAAAGTTCAGACTCACAGACTAGATTTCTTCGGACTGTGTCAGAACTGCAAAGACTAATTAATTCTCACGATGTAAGACTGTGTAGAGTATAAAGGCATAAAAACTCAATTATTACGTGATTAGGAGAATGACATTAAATATTTAAATTCTACTTGGAGTAATCAGAATCTCTATTAGTTCACCTGTTTTCTATAAAACGCCTGAGAAAACCGGGAAGTTTTTGACTTACACAAATCCTCATTATCCTGTTCAACATCCTGATAGGCTGACATAATATGGTAGATCCAGGGTAGAAAGTGTTCGATTAGAGAAAGACCCTCGGCACACGCTCCGACACCCTCCTTCTCAAAGGAGAGAATAGATTGATACAGCGGGCTAAATAAAGTTTTTTTGAGCCTCTTGACAATCTTCAGAAAATTGTTTAATCTGTATATAGATAGTCACCACTTATGATGACTTATTATATATGAAACAAACTATTCTTACCACTCAACAAAGTACTCTTCTTGAGAATCTCATCGTCAAACATGGCCAAATTGTGACAACTGACAATATATATATACAAGCAAATGAATGGTGGGATCAAAAGACGACCAAAAATATCATTACCAAGCTTACAAACAACGGTTGGCTCATACGTATCAAGCGAGGTCTTTATGCTATTTCTGATTTAAGCAATAGAGGATTTTTATCTCTTTCTCCCTATTTGGTCGCTCATCTTTTGGTTAATGATTCTTATGTATCTTTTGAGACTGCCCTGAGCTATCACGGAATGTTCGATCAACTAACCCATAAAGTTATTTCAATTGCGCCAATGCAGTATAAAACCTTGCAATTGCAAGAAGTCGAATATAGCTTTGTCAAAGCAAAAAAGGACTGGTATTTCGGCTGGCAAGAAGCAAACATTGATAATAAGGCTACTCGAATAGCAACGCCCGAGAAAGCACTTATAGATATGGTTCAATTCCATAAAAGCAAATATTCTATTGACGTAGTAGTTGAGAAAATCAAGCAGCATAAAGATTCATTAGATAGTGTTAAAATGACCGAATATTTACGCAAAATGTCGATGACTACCATTAAAATATTCGGCTTGCTTTTTGATATTGTTGGCTTTGACTCGAGCAAATTATTCGCGTTACTAAAATCAAAAAGCGGTACGCATACGATGCTTTCCGAAAGCGTGAAATTTAATGCAAAATGGCGGCTGTATTATGATCCTTATTTCGATAAATATCAAGATACGGATGCTATCTAACAACATGCTCACACGCCAGCAGCTTGAAATAATAAATCGCAGAACTCTCCGATATCCTCTACATGTCGCAGAAAAAGATTATTTTCTTGCGCTCGTTTTGCAAAAAATTGCCCGATCTCAACTCGGTAATACTCTTATTTTCAAAGGAGGTACTGCTTTGCACCACTGTTATTTGGATCAACATCGTTTTTCCGAGGATTTGGATTTTTCTTCTCATAAGTCAACATTGACGATAGAACAAGTTCGCAACATTTTTATAGGAACTGAAAGTCTTACTATAAAAAAGGATTTCCTTTCTAAAGCAACGATAAAAATTGAGAAACTTCAATACATTGGCCCTTTAGTTCAACCAAACTCACTAAAAGTCGAAATTGATTATTTTCAAAATGTTTTACTGCCGCCTCAATTGATGATTTATCACAATGTTTGGGGAGTAGATATTGAAATATTGACGATGGATATAAAAGAAATTTGTGCAGAAAAGATTCGAGCTATGAGCGAACGAGCACGATACCGAGACTATTACGATAGTTATCTACTCATGGAAAAGTATAATCCGAATCTAGATGAAATCGTTTCGTACATTAAAAGGAAAGAGATAAGAGCCCCGATCACCAAAACCAATATAAAAACGAACTGGCAAGTCGTTCTCACCGAAAAAGAAAATGAGATGAATCAAATTTATTACTCTCGGCAGGTAGAAGATAAACAAATTGAAAAACTAATCGATGGACTGCCCTTCGAAAGCATTTCGTAGTAATTTAATTTATTTTTCTGCTATAAAAAGCATCAGAGAAGTGGGGAGTTATTGGCTCGAAGGAATCGGAATCGTTTGGTTTTAGTTCTTGATAAGCTGCCATAATCTTGCTTACCCAAGGTAAAAAGTGTTCGATTAAACAAAGACCCTCAGCACCTTGTTCAACAAAAGCATTGTGCAATATATTTACTCCGCGAGTTAGAACATTCATAGACTCCTCCCCCTAATAAACCTACAATGTTGCAAATATAGTCATCCTCTTTTATACTAATCCCAATATGAAAATAGGGGTAATGTCAGATACACACGACCGGCTTGAGTCACTTCCTTTCGTAGTGGATGAATTCATCAAACAGAAAGTGGCTGCAATAGTGCATTGTGGGGATTGGGTTTCTCCCTTTACGTTGGAATATTTTGACCAGGTGAGGCAGGAACTTAAAGTACCTGTTCATAGTGTGTATGGAAATAATGAAGGAGATATCGCCCGTATTATTGAGAGGAATGCAGGACTGAAGGAACCTATTCATTTCACCTCAAAACAAACACTTGAGCTGGAGTTCGAAGGTCGCCGGATAGTAGTCTACCATGGTCAGGATAGAGTTATTACTGAAGCCCTGATAAAAAGTCAGTTATACGATGCGCTTTTTACCGGACATACTCATATTCCCCGGAATGAAGTACAAGGTAAAACCCTCGTGCTTAACCCTGGCAGTACTTCTTTCACTGCTAAAAGTCGTCCGATTGAAAGGGCGAGTATCGCCATCTACGATACGTATTCAAATACAGCAGAGATACTTTATTTAACAACGTAATAGAAAAGAATCTTGTTATAACAGCTTATTTCGTATCCGGCAAAAAAGGAATACCCGTATTTATTATTGCTCCGTCTTTTTTTTCTCTCGTTAACAAAATTTTTTCATCTCCATTAGCAAGTTTTAAAATTAATTTTCCCCCTGTTACAGCTTGTGCTTTTGAAACAAATGGCTTCGCCAGGTTTACGAGGTACTCCGTCTGGTTAATTTTTCTCCAGTCGATGTTATATACAAATGTCGATCGTTGTTCAACGACCAACCCAGGATCAAGCTGCAATGAAGAGAAGAGTTGATCCTTGTCAGGTTTTACAAATGCGATATCTGCGGGCCAATCGGGTTGATTATTTGCTTTGTATTTTTTTTCGACAAGATATTTTTTTTGGCCAGTCAGTTGATATAGTTCTTTTTGCAAGAGTGGTTCGTCCTTAATTTTTTCTGGAATAACAGTTAAAAACGGCCATGTTCCTTCTTCTGCAATAATAGTCCCATCTTGAAATGTAATTTTTCCTGCTTGCGCTTCATCTGGAATAAATAAAAGCTTATTCCCATTTTTTATTGTTCCCAAGGTAAGATTATCGTTCCATTTCATTTTCCATAAACCATTTTCACGGTGAAGGAGCAATGTGTCCTGCTCTGTGAGGGTCCCAATTTTGGTGTAGTAATTGATAGTAATAATAGCTTTTGCTGTCTTTTCCCAGGGAAGTCCGCCTATTATTTTTATAGATATTTTTTTCTTTTCAACCAATGCAGTTTTTTCAAACTGTTGCATAGAACGCCAGTATTCCTGACGAGAGAATAATTGTTGGGAAGGTTTGTCTAATATATCGTATAAATCCTGATACGCGCTTGATTCCCACAAAATCTTCATTTGATTCATGGTAGCTTCTGGAGAAGGTTTTACTACCCAGAGTATTTGGGTAAGAAACACAGGAATAAGGATAAACAGCAAAATTTTACTTCGGGTAAAACGAGACAAAAAGTATACAAACAACAGTATAAAGAATGGCATAACAAGCAGGGTATAGCGCACCCAGTATGTGATTCCCATGTACACGCAAAGAATGATACTCGTAAAGATAACAAAATAGGAAAGTTGTTCATTTTTTACTTTTCTTTTGAATAAAAGGTATGCTGCATAACCAAGAGAAAAGAGATAGAACGGCCAAACGATCGTCCATTCGATAAATCTGTTCCAGGTCGCGCCCTGTGTCCAGTGTTTATATTCACCAAATAGCAAAGAGATTATTGGCATTCCATAAAGCGGTTTTACAGAAGATCCAAGATAGAATTGTAACATCCATTTTTGGGCTTTGAGAAAATCTATAAAAGAATGGTGCGACAAAAAGTAAGGAAGATAGGTGAAAACATACGTTGCCATTGCAATGGTAAAAATAGGAATTGTATAGAGTAGTTTTTTATATTTCCATAAAAAATAAAGGTCAACTAAAAATACAAATATTCCGAGTAGTGCGATTTTTATTGCTATGAAGGCACCAAAGCCAATTGCGCAGATTATAACGAGAAGGGCAGTGTGGAGTGGTTTTTTTTGCGTACGAAACAGTATATGAAAGAGGGCAAGAACATGAATAAACATGGCAATCAGCAAAGGCAGATCTAAAAGGGTGTAAGCAGCTTGCGAAAAAACAATGGGCTCTGATGCAAAGAGTGCTACTGAACCATATACCAACAGTTTATTTTTGAAAAAGAATGAAGCCAGTGCAGCAAACAGTCCAATCGCAATTAAATACATGAATAGAGAAACAATATACGCATTATGAAAAAGCACAATTGATAGGCCGTAGAGATATTTCCCGAGAGGAGGTACTTCCGGGTTAACGACGTATAATTCGCCGGTGGTGACGAGATTGTATCCGCCAAGCTGGTACAGCCCTTCATCCCCAATTTGTCGAATAGAATCTGCTAATGACCATTGAGAGTGATCAAATAAATCTCTTGTATAGCTGAAATTCCATGGAGTTAGGTAATATCCGCGATACGAATAAAGAATGAACGTGACTACGCAAAGAATAAATAGTCCGAGCCATAATCGTTTCATTGGATACATAATAGCATTTTTTTATCAGTTGAGGAAGAGTATCGGTTTTGCTATACTTACCCTACATTGCGGAATTAGTTCAGCGGCTAGAATGCTTCCTTGCCAAGGAAGAGGTCACGGGTTCGAATCCCGTATTCCGCTCCAGACGGGGCACCTTGCTCCGAAAACGTCTGAATGTATTGATACAACGGGCTAATCTTCTGACCCAATGTACCAGAACAGACCCAAGCGATCCGTGGTGGTACAACATTGGGAATGTATGGCTGGATGATAATCCATGCAATGGAATCAAGGGGCTAGGTTCGTTCTTGAAAGGTTAGTAAGATAAGTAGGAAAATTGTTGAACTTGCGTACTTTAATTTGATATATTCAGGTTAGCAAATATGAAAGAAATAGTAATATTCACCACTTACAATTATATATTCATGCCAAGCGGACCTGGTGGGTCTAACCAAAGACCTGAGGAATAATACTATGAAATTAAAACCAATTACATTTTTTGCTCTCGCTATGATCGTAATATCAAGCATATGGATTTTTTATCAAAGGAATACGGTCATTAGATTGGCAGCACCAATGCCAAAACAAGTTCAGACTACTCCAACGGTAAAGATTACACCAGGCAGAGCACTTAAACAAAACGAGAAATTTGTACCCCAAATTGGACTTTATGTGACGATACCAGAAGGAATGACATTCAGACAGGACAAGGAGAACGACCGTTTCATAAACTTTTATATAGAGTCCGGACCAGAAAATGCATTAACTTATCAACTTTATTGCCTTTACCAAGCAGACAATGAAATGACGGAACAGGGATTGGATCGGGCAAAGAAGGAAATGGATAAAGATACCATCAAACAAGCCACCGTAGGCGACTATGTGGGCTTCGAAGGTCATATTGTCGGTCAAAAGAATAGATACCAAATACTTGTCATTAAGGATGGCAAACCCCTCTCTTTCTCCACATGGCCACTAACAGAGGAAAATATCGCAATTACCAAGAAGATACTGTCTACAATAAGATTCAAGTAAAAATACTTGAAAGTATTACCCATACCACTATTTGTCTTTTTTTTCTTTATTGGCAGGATTCTCTTCCTGTTTATTTTTGAAGACGAGATTATTTAAATCGTCAGTAAACCCCTTAAAAGAGTTAGCATTCAATACATGAAAGTAGCCGAATTCTAGATTGCCAGTAAAGATCAGGGTATCGCCAGAGTTAATATTTTGTGCTTTACGTAATTTAGCAGGTATGACAATTTGACCGCGAGAACTAACCGAGGCGGTCCCAAAGACTGTCATTTTAGATTGTGGTTTCTTCGAGCTTTTATCTTTCATAGTCATTCACAAAGGCAATCTTTATAATAGAGGAGATTTCGCCGTGGTCTCTGCCACAGGGCACCTTGGTAGGAAAGGTTGAAAACCATAGGTTTTCAAGTATGCTTTTGATATGACAGTATCAAAAGCATACCACTGTGCCTATACGATACACTACCACATAGTGTTT
>JAAXWC010000017.1 GCA_013335175.1 Candidatus Roizmanbacteria bacterium | reverse complement strand
TGTTATGATCTTTCTGACAACGATACCGTTCAACGTGAAATAAAGGCACTGTTAAAAGCAAAAGAAACACTAAAGTGCAATAATGCCCAATTGATTACACTGTACTCAAAGCCAGCTATTCCTATCCCGCCAGAAATTGCGGTTATTACGCCGGAAATGTTTTTGAAATAATTTGCCTTCTTCGATACACGCACATAGGGAGATTCCGCAACCCCCGCAAATGAAGGGAAAGAATCTACTAAATCTTGAATAGGTCCTCAATGTTTTCACCGATCACATTTTTAAGTGTTAAAACATCCACTATTTCTTTATCCTTCGATAAAGAATAGGCACGTAAGAATTTTGATTTTCTTTTAGATAGTTCCTGTTCCCATGTATCTAAAAATGTTCGGCGCGCTTGGCTAAAATTTCTATGGAACTGCTTTGCTGCTTCAATAGTAAAAATGTTTAAGCTGCCATCTTCTTTTTGATAGGGGTTTACCATTTTTGCAATACGATGTATCCAGGAAAAAACGGTATCATAACTTTTTACAATTTCATTTACTCTCTCCTCATACTTCGCTCCCGCTATACTGAACGGATAACCAGAAAAATCTTCCCGATGACCGGAAATCCAAATACGAGCTTCAATTAACGGTTTCCATTGACGATACAATGCTTCTTTGTCATTATTTCTTATAGAAGAACTTGCAATTTGTTTCGCGATTGCATCTATAGAATAGTCTATTGGCCATTTCGTATGGTTTGCATCCGGTATTAATTCATTCCATGAACTTTCAACTTTAGGGTCAATGACAATACGAAACGGGAGTGATCCATCTCGTTGCATGTTTTGAGCCTTTATTCGCTCATACATTTCAGCTACTATTAACCCTCTATTTGTATTCATAATTTCCTCAAGTTTAGATTTTGTTGGGGGGAAAATGGATGGTTTATTCAAATCATCCTGGCTTTCTTGAATATTTTTCAAAGCGGAACTCAAATCATCAAGTGAAATATCATTACGAGAGATGTATTTTGTTACTGCGTATGGTGAACCATAGGTTAATAACTCCGCTTGCGATAAAAAGGCTTTGTCCTCAATGGAAGTATACAAAAATGACTTACCAAGAAGATTAGATAAAGCATCTGTTACCGGTTTTTGAACACCTTGAAAGGTGCCTAACTTCCCCGCCTGAGCAAGAGTAACCAGCTTATCATACAAATGTACATACCACCGAAGAGCAGAAAACTCTCCTGGGAGTAACGAATGAGATGAGTTTGTTACTGATAACTTAAAATTGGAATAGTCGAGATCAGGTCGATAATCATTACGTAATGCCTGCATCAATGCCTCTCTCAGATTAGCAAGGGAACCGGGGAAAATATCATTGTGTTGATTGTCTGCAAATAATTTTGCAAGAGAGCTAAACATTTTGACACGATCTAGATTAGGGGGAATAAATGCCTCACGGAAAAACTCACGAATTTCATCGACCGATTGTAATTTTTGAAACTCTTCCACGGTATAGTTGGGATCTACATCTACCATCAGGTGAGAATTTTCCAGCTGATGTAAAGCCTTTTCTATAATACCAAAACTTTGAGGTCGATCTTTTGGATCTAATCGCACCATGCTTGCAATTAACCCAGCAAATAGAGGATCAATATTATTTTTCGTTAATGTAGCAATTAAAGCTGCCTCGCGATCCGGCCCTGACTTATAAAAAACGCTTTCATCGGTTACCAGTGCGTACAAAGTTGCACCCAATCCGTGAATATCCATGGTGGTTGCTAAGCGAGCATCCCGCTGCTCGGGAGCAGCAAAATCTTTCGAACCAAACGCTTCTGTACCGCTATATGCAGATTTTCCCGCCATGGTATCTACATCGATAGTTTCGGTTCCTACAGTGTTGGCGATCCCAAAATCAGTAAGATATGCAGTAGCAACTGAACCATCCGGGTTTAGCACTACTAAAATATTTGCCGGTTTTACATCTCGATGAACAATGTCATTTTGTTCGATCGCTTCTAAGGCCGTTGTCATACATCGAGCTATCGTGAGTACATCTCTCTGGGTGAATTTCCTTCCGTTCATTAACAAGGTATTTGCATCCTGGGCTCCGGGAATGTAGTCTGAAACCAGAAACATGCGGTGGGCAGATGGCTCTGTTTGAGGGATGGTAGGATCGGAGAAGATACTCATGTCTCGGAGCGGCACGATAAATGTCGCTAAACCTAAGCCCTTTCTATTGGAAAATGTTGCCGCATTTAATACTTCCCTCTGAAACCGGTGCGCCACCCGTTGCACCGGAGGCACAATTTTTTCGTTGGTGTAATCTGATACACCTTTCATTAGGGTACTGTGAAGTTCTCTCAGTTTTCTAAAAGTCTCTATTTTGTGTGAAGCAGATAATTGACCTAAAACGAGAGCTTTGCTAGCGTCTTGTTCGGTTTCTTGTATGAGCTGACCAATCGTTTTTTTCCCTTGAGATGAATCGGTAAGATGATCCTTAAAATCGCTTCGTATAGTACGAATGAGTGCTTCTAATTGTGCATTACGTCGCGATATAAATTGCGATTGCACCGGTTCACTAAATTGTGAAAATAGATCATCAACACCTTCCAATTGCATCTGTCGATACTCTCTACTATCATAGTAACCTCCTGTAGCCAGATGGATCAATCGATCACCTCCCCTGGACTCGGTTGTAGCTTCCTTTACAAAATATTTATTTACATCGGGAAGGGTATTCAGTTCTGAAAGAGCAAACTGTTTGCCTGTTGAATCAACGACATAGGGCTGTCGATGTATGGGTGCGATAACCTTTAGTCCTGTCATTTTTCCTTGTTTATTTATAACCTCATATTCTTTCAGATCGGGATTATTACCTGAAATTTCCCGGCAGCTTACAGCAAAATAGGCTCCCGACATGCCACCCTGTTGCGCTTGTCCTAAGGGGCCTAATACAATCAGCTCATTCGATAACATTGGCGTTTTTATCACCTCACCAACGCGAAGCGTACCCTCATCATGAATAAATCTTCCTTCCACTTTTGTCTCAATATCTATCGTTCCCAAACCTTCCTGAGGTCTTATCGCTTCAAATATTTCTTCTACCTGAACTAAAGTAGTAACCGCATCCCATCTATTTTGGACTGATTCTCTTTGTTTTATATATTCTTGATAGGCATCTTTAGCCTGGTGCGCTAAAAACTCAGCAGGGTTAATTGTGTAGGCGCGTATTAATGAAGCTACTCTCTTAGGTTCTTTCCCGTATTCAATATGCTGAATTGCTGCCTCTTTTATGTATTTCATTAAAAGGGTTGCCTCTTCATATCCCTGTCCCAGTTTTTTTGCAAGTTCCAAACTCATCCCATCGGTTCTGAAAGTTCTATCCTGATAAAAATGTACATCTTGATTTTGCAAAACTCCCTGCATCTGCGGTGAATTCTCAAGTGAGATATCTGCACAAAAGTGTGCTAACTTACCGCGTGCGATAGACCAGGCGATCTGAGAGGGTGTCAAAGCTTCTATTTCATTTATAAGCACTTCTTTCGATTTTCCATAGGTTTGATATACCGTTTCATCATCAGATAGCAGGAGTTCAGATACTTTTTTCGGCGTAAGATTATGCAAAGGAAAGGCGAAAGAAGAATCTTTACCAACTAAAAATTGTTCTGCCTGGTAGTCAGCAAAATGCTGGATAACTTCCTGAGTTTCATGCTGGCGAACCTTAGCATTGTCGCCCAACATCACAACCACATCCCCTTGAAACTGTTTTCTGAACTCATTACTAAAATTATCCCGTTCAACAGTAAAACCCGGATATCGAAGTACTCGACTCTTTATGACTTGCGGATCCGTAATCTCGGTTCCATCAGGATTGTGAAACGTAATTCCTAGTACTTTTTTATATGCCTCAATCCCTTCATCACTGGTATCAAAACGGATCGCGACTGTGGTGCCAGCCCATACTTCAAGTCCAACCTGAACATCGTCCAGAGATTGCCCCTGATTGCAGGGGATTGCGTCGATGAGCATTGTTTTGGCTAACTCGCGAGATGCTTCATCAGAAGTCTGAAGTTCTTTTACTTCTATTCCATCTTTTATCAGTGGTTCCAGCAATACAACACCTTTTTGGGTGTCCAAAAACTGAGTGACACGTGTTTTTATATCTTTAAAATGTTTTACAACTGGTTCAAGCTGGCCTCTACTAGGAAAGTGCAACGTGATATCAGAGTCAGGCTGCTCTGCAAGTGTCTGAGCAATCTTCATACTATCTTCTGAAAAAACGGTATACAGCAAAGGTGCAATATCCGGATGCTCACCAATTCTTTCTCTGACTACACCGGGAGAAAATTCTGAAGATTTGGGTGCGGATTCATTACCTGATACCATGGATATAATAATGAAGGAAAGAGGTACGGTTTGTCAATGCGTAATACATAGAAATACATCGCCATTTAAGCGTTCAGAGCTATTTTTTTAAGTTCACAAAACCGCACCGCACGATACCATTGCGGTACTTGGCATGTGCAAAATCCAATTTCAAAAAACAACTACACGACTATTGTATCCACTATATTTTCCAGAGTAGGCTCTATTTTCCATGAATACGTAGGCTTTATAACGGCCTGAGATTCAGATGAAGGTTTTTCTTTTCGCCTTTGAAGCCACCCCTTTAATGAATCCATCGGCCCTTTTGACTGCTGTGTATTGTCCTGATGTGAAGTTGCTGCTTGGTGCACTTCTTTCAATAACCCTGCTCCTACCAACTTTCCTAATGTTTCAGACCTGTCATGGGTAATTTCAGATGGGAATGCACTCGCAATAAGATTCAATACGTTTTGATCAACTATACCATACGTATTCCTAAAGTAATCAATCGTGCCACGGGACATATACTTACTTCCTACATCCATAACCCATCCCACTGAATAGCTAGAATTACCCTTAAGTAGTGAATACCGAGTATCTTCACTGACCTTATTATCTTCAATAACTTGAACGCCTCCAAATGCTTGTTCTAACATCCCGAGTAATCTCATTCTATCACCGGGGGGAACCCTATTAATACTGTGTTCAAGATATTCAAGGCCATCATTTTTATCTCTTATGTGGCAATTCACCAATCCTAAGAGTAACTGTACATTTTCTGGTTTTTCAAAAAGTTGCGCGTGACCACTCAATGGCTTTGCCTCTCCAGTACGACATAACATAAGCATTTGATCTCCACGATCCAAAACATATTTCCACAATGCGTCATCTTTATTTTGAATGTCATTAACCATATTTTTCATATGTTTTCGTGCAGGTTCTCCGCCACATACGCTAAGAATATGTGTTAATTTATTGGTTACTTCTTTATCTACGTCACTCACCCCATTTTGTCCTTGCAGTTGCCTTTCTTTACCTTGCACAAACATATCCTGAGCGTGAGTAAGTATTTTTGCATAGTCTTTTAGTACTGCTACCGCCTGTTCTCGTTCTGTATTTACAATAGGTTCTGCATTTTGATTAAATTCATTCATATGCTGA
Organism: Candidatus Roizmanbacteria bacterium; assembly: GCA_013335175.1. Lineage (GTDB taxonomy): Bacteria > Patescibacteriota > Microgenomatia > UBA1406 > GWC2-37-13 > JAAXWC01. Next base: position 26,683 of record JAAXWC010000017.1, on the reverse strand, counting down.
AACTATAATAAAATACTCCTTTCATGTCAAACATATTTGGTAATTATTCAAGATAAAACAAAATCGTTAGTGGTCTCGGGTTTCGCCGTCATGGCGAGCTGATACCTGTCATTCCGGACGGAATGACAGTGCGGATAACAACGACTCCCGGCAAGCGGGAGTGACGTTGCTACTCCTTAGCGTGCCATCCTTTTTTTGAGAGACTTGGGATCGCCCGCAGGGAGGGAACCCACCGGGTCTCGAAAAAAATAGGTGGCGCACGATGAACGGATGTCGAGCATGTGCGGGGAGACTTCGAGTGGCAGGCCGCCATTCTTTTTGAAGCAAAGAACATTTTTACACTGGATCTCCCTCGACGAGGGTACTTTATACGGGGACTTCCTGCGGTCGCCCGCCTACGCGGGGATGACGAAATGACCACTGTTAGGGTGCCATTCCTTTGGAAACTTCTGAATAATTATTATATTTGATCTTGCATTATTGAACAAACGATCTATACTTTTAACATATGGCAGAATCAAATCCTGAGGCAAGCCAACAGATACAGCAAACTGAATCACCTTTAGCTCTTCCCCCCGATGAAACTCAAAAGGTTCAAACTGAAATTTATAGTTTGACAACAGGCTCTCCGTTCGATATAGTTTGGGTAAAATCGAGTGTCAAGGCATTAAAAAACAACGGAAAAGACATTGTTTCTTCAGAAGAAGAAACTGCCGAGGGCACGACAATTTCTGTTCGTTCCGCATCAAAAAAAAGAGATGATCAAATGATTGAAAGGGCACTTATCGAAGGACTTACAGAAGCTGTTGGGCATAAACTCGACGAAACACATCCAGTTGAGGTGTATACACAAGAAGCAAATTCACTTTCTCAATTATTTTTAGATAATTTGATGAAAAATGAAAAGCTCTACACTATTTTTAAAACATGGTATAGCACCGATAGTTGGAGAGCTAGTTCTGAAAGGCTGAGAAATGCGTTCACCGGTGACTATCTTCCAAGGGGTCCTGTTCCCCTCGCCTCATCACCTATTTTTGAAGCATTACTCGCTAAAGAGACTCGACTGAACGAATTTCACGGTTTTTTTGATGGTTTGTCTGCTCGTCCCGATGTTGGCGAACTCATTGCATATTCTGACAGTGAAATTGCACACGAAGCACTTGTCTCAACAATAACTGCTCTTAACCCTCGTTCTCCCAACTTGGAAACAGACTTTGACAAAAAAACACGGTCTTTTTATGATATCATTCGTGCCTATAATCACTTAACAAATAATCCTTCCGAGCGCGCACTTGCAAAAAATGACCTACTCTGCATATTAGATGCATACCGACTTCACGGGCCCATTGTCACTTCTTTGGGTGAAAAGAAGTTAAACCCTGTTATGGCAGAATACGCTGCAAAAAGATTCCCTACTACTAGGTGGAAAATGATTAAAGCTGCCCTTGTTTTGCCTGATCACGAAATTGTTGATAAGGCGGAAACGTTAGTTCGCGAATCATGTGATGCATTTGAGGAAATAAACCCCTTTGCTACTTCACGAGGAGAAATTCAACTATGGCTTCTTGATACCTTAGACGAGATAACCACCGATTCCGATCCCACGGTATTTAAAACACTCGGAGCACTCCTTTATGGCAGTAGTCGCGCAGGTGATCAACTGTATGCCATTGCTGAGCGCCAAAAACAACAACAACCAATCGCTGAGTTAGAGAATCAATTTTTGTTTGAGCAACTCCAAGTAGTGAGCGATTGTCCTGATTTTAAAACACTATTGAGTCCATCTCAAAAAATGTTTTCTGGACTGGTAAAAAGAATCCGCATCAGTGATGAAGAAAAACGAATTAATCAAACCGCATATAATGAACTTGTTACTTTGGGAAAAGACATTCATCTTACAGAGAATCTTAAAGCAAACATTGTGTCACATATTTCAGCCCAGTGCCGAAAAGCAGACCCAGACGCCCTGATGCCCGTTCTCATGGATATGCTGGAAATAGCGATTGGTTCTATAGATGATGTACATTTACCCGCATTACCACTCTCTCAAATCACATCACCTATTTCCTTTCTCATTCAAGATCTTAACGGCAAAATGTTTTCGGCAATGACGGATGATCAAAGAGAAACCATAGTAAAATACAAAACAGAAGTAGACAAACAAATTGAGTTATTAGCGGAGAATAAATTTTTACCCAGTGAAAACCAACCTACTTCACGAATGGATCCCCGTGAAGCAAGAGAACACCTCGTAATCAATGCCAATGAAGTGGTAGAGCTATTGAAGTTATTCCCAACAAAGAAAGAAGAAAATACATAAAACCCATCTATAAACTCACCACACAAAAACGAGCATCTCATGTAGATCAAAATGGATATAGGATATTTCGCGTTCTATCCTAGACAAGCATGTTTGCAACCTGAGTCAATGTGACATCAGGCTTCACTTGTAAATTTCCTTCGTGATTTACAATACCTGTTCTTTTCAGTTCTAACAGACAATCATCTCTTGTTAAAGACGGATGTGGGATTGCAGCCGAAAGAAGACATAGGGTGTCCGGATTAGTGATCTTCAGTGTTTCTCGGAGATAGGTCTTGAATTCGGGCAAGCTATTGCGCCCACCATACCTATATATACGCTCTACAGAGTTGTTTGCTTTTGACCCTTTTATTGGCATATTTTGAGGCATATTTTGCTCTACCATCATTTTCAATCCTCCAAAGGAATGCTTCAGAATGGCGAGTAAACGTAACTTATCAGCATACGGAAGCTCAGCAACATAATTTGTTAAAGATCGAGCCAGAGTATCACTATTCTGTTCTTTCATACGTGATTCTTTTATGTGTTCGTCAATTCTCTCAAAGATGGTAGAGACACCTGTTGGATACAAGAATAGTTCACTATTTCCCTCAGTTGGGGAAGTTTCCTCAGTTTCAGACAGTTCAATCATTTTCTCGCCCTGTTTCTGAACAAACGTAGCAAGTGCTCCATCTCCACTCTCTAACCCCCTGACAATCATTCCAAGCTCATTTTGTGTATCTTTTTTACCATAAAACAACTGCATCAATCCCAGAAGTTCAGAAGACGTGGAATCTCCTTCCGGTTCCGCCCAAAACTGTTCTCGACCTTCTGCATACGTCATTGTTGTCCCCGGAATTTCATAGCTACTGCTATACCCACATGCCATGTCTACCATAGCGTCATCAAGGTTGATATCTAACTCGGGCTCTTCTCTTCCGTTCTTTTTTTGGTATTCCCGTTCTTCAGAGTCCATCTGAGATAGGAGCGTTTCTTTCACTTTATTTTGTTCTTCTTTCCCTCGTATAAACAACTGTTCAGAAGAAAAAAGCAACTCCCCGTAATCCACAAGCTCTTGAACAGCTTTCTCCCTCTCTGTGTTAACAATAGGTTCTTTGTTTAGTTCTGATCCATTTTCACTCATATGCAGTAACTATAGAAAAGTTTATTGGGCTTGTCAACGGTTGATAATTATATTTCATATATTGAGTCTTCCTATTTTATGAAGGAACTGTATATTTTTAGTCCGTCGGTAGTGAATCAGTTACAATATCCTCGTAAAAATTACTTTATAGATACAGGTTTCATAACTGCACTTACCACTAAGTTCTCAAAAAATTATGGACGATTATTTGAAAATTATATATATGGATTATTATCCCAACAATGTGAAACACTCCATTACTATAGAGATCGGGAAGGTGCAGAAGTAGATTTTGTGTCCCTCACTAATGGAAGGGCAGACACACTCTATCAAGTGTGTTATGATCTTTCTGACAACGATACCGTTCAACGTGAAATAAAGGCACTGTTAAAAGCAAAAGAAACACTAAAGTGCAATAATGCCCAATTGATTACACTGTACTCAAAGCCAGCTATTCCTATCCTGCCAGAAATTGAGGTTATTACGCCGGAAATGTTTTTGAAATAATTTGCCTTCTTCGATACACGCACATAGGGAGATTCCGCAACCCCCACAAATGAAGGGAAAGAATTTATTGCGGTTGAGCAAGTGGAAAAATGGGTATCGAAACAGTGAAATATGTTTTGTGGTAAAATAATAGGTATGGACATACTAAATAATTATGAACCCCAGCAAAAAGATAGTTTAACTGCCTATACAGAGGAACGGATTGAGAATTTATGTATTCTTGAAACAAGAAGAATAAGCTACCCAATGCTTTTGCCCCATACTTTAGAAGCAAAATATCCTGATTTAGCTCCAAGACTAAGAAAACAAGCTGGCAAAGGGATGGAAAATACTCTCTCACTACTTAAAACTAACCCTTTTGATCCTCAAGAAGCAATACGTGTCATAGAAGGAGCACCAAATTTTTTTCAAGAGAACGATTACTATCACAATAAGGAAGAGAAAAAGCAGATGATTGAACAACAGTATAACGAATTTGGTATAGATGCTTTAGAACTCGCCAAACAAGTAGATAATAGCCTTATTGCATGTGTAAATGATTTAGATATTTCTTCGGAGCAGAAAGGCCTACTTACATCAGATTTAGAGAGTGCAAATATTGAGTTTGGATGGGATGTTAATACAAGTGCTTCAAAAGAATCGCGTAATGTTAAGATTGATCTCATTTTTCCTTATTATATCGCACTGAAATTATGCCGAATAGGGAAAACGCAGATGTCAGAAAGTCTATTAAAATCTCTGCTCGCGACTAACATAGCACATGAACGTGGACATGTTCTTGATTTTTCAGGTAGTATGAAAGAATTAAGGGGAACAATAGGGTATTCCAGTTCATACGATGAGGTTAATCGTGAATATCCTATTACATTTGACAATAATACAAGCAAGTTAAAATACATGTGTTATGAAGAACGATGGGCGGTATATTTTGAACATGAAGTACTTAAAAAAATGGGACTTTCCACAGAAATTATTGATGACTGGAGAAGATATAATCTTTCGATGTATTGCATGAAAATTTTTGACGAAGTTCCGCCTCAAAGAATTTCTGATTTCATTAGTGCAGTAAACAATTACAAAACAGAAAATGACCCAAAAGTAGTTACAGAACTTGCAAAAACACTCGAGGATATTCTATCTGGCCACACTCTTTCCCAAAGTTTTCCATTAAAAAAGTCAGATATAGAACTTGCAATTAATAAAGTATCCGCTATTTGATGTTTAAATTGAAGCTAATAGCATAAAATGACACATTTTTTGCTAAAAATAGCCTCCTTTCTTGCAAGTGATCTTTTAATCCCTCACTAAATGCAACTCACGGCTATAAACAAAGCCTTAATTCGCGCCTACTTTCCCTAAAATCTCTTTTGCCATTTCGGCTCCAACTTTCATCGCATGAGGTAAATTTTTATACCGTAAATAAGAAGCAATAAATCCGGCAGTATAGCCATCTCCCGCGCCGGTTGTATCAACAATACGTTGAGGTTTCAATGCCTCCTGGTAAAATAAACTGCCATTAAAATATCCATAACTTCCTTTTTCTCCCTCGGTCACAATCACTATTTTTTCCAACAAATACGGCGCGTAGACCTTCACAATGTCCTTTTTGAAATTTAAATCGTTGTAATCTATTTTGGCGATATCTGCAAATTCATGCCCATTTATTATCAGTACATCAACCGGTGATAAAAATTCCTCCAACTGATCTTTTTTGCGACGTGCATCCTGCACTCCCAGATTCACAAAAGTGAGAATATCATTTTTTTTAACAAATCGAAGTAAGTGCTCCTTATCAGTCAGAGAAACATCTGAGAGATTTCCAAGATAGACCGCCTTTGAGTGCTCTAAAACCTGTAAATCAGTATTTTCTTTAAACAAATGCTGGTGTGGCGTGCGGTAGTTAATAATAGAACGTTCACCTTTTGGACCAAGAAGAATACAGGAGATATTTGAATAATCCTCGTCATACTGACACAATCGATGATCAACTCCTGCAAGCTTTAATTTTCGCGTAATAAGATCGGTAAAAACCCCTTGCGCAATTTTAGCAAGAAGTGCTGTTTTGAAACCATATTTTTGCACTCCTATAGCCACATTAGCACCTCCACCTCCCAATGACTCCTTAAAGTGATCAACGAAGTACTTCCCCCCATACGCAAGTTGAAAACGACCCTCATCTACGGTAAGGCTTTCTCCCTGAAAATAAAAGTCTATTCCAATTGCGCCAATAGAAATCAGGTCGTACATGATTTAACTATAACACAATCATTATATGTATTTGTTACAATGTACCCATGCTCACTATTATTTGCGGGGAAGATTCTATTGCTTCCCGCGCATACTTATCACAACTCAAAGTGCAGTACCAATCGAAACAGTACGAGATACAATCGGTTGCTCCTTCTGAACTCGAAACGGTATATAAAAGCGCAGAAGGGACCCTTACTCTTTTTGGTGCTCCCATTATTTATGTTGTCGAAAACCTACAAAAAGCATATACACGCAGCAAAAAAGGAACCTTTGCTCAGATAATTCAAGAACTGGCAAAGAATCCGGAGATTGAGGTTATCGACTGGGAAGAAGGTAAAAGTCAACGGGATGTTTCGTTATCCAAACTCGGAACTGCAAAGGAATTTAAACCGGAAAAGAGTATTTTTCAGCTGCTCGACCTCTGTTATCCAGGGAATAAAGTTGTGTTTACCAAAACTCTGGAAAAAGTTGCCAACACGCAGGATGAAGGATTTATTTTTGCAATGCTTGCGAGGCATATACGAACTTTGGTTTTAGCTTTTTCTGAAGCACTTCCCTCGTCTATTCCCAGTTGGCAACGGGCAAAGCTGTATGGTCAGGCGAAAAAATGGGATGGAAAAAAATTAGTTGAATATTATGAAGCATTGGCAAAAATTGATAGCGGGCTCAAATCAAGCTCAAATGTACACGGATACAAAAACTCACTTGACATCCTGAGCGTATATTATTTATGATAGTGTCATACGGATACCGTGTCATTGTGAGAGTCTGCCGATGAGACGCAGTCAAAACAATTACCTGTAAATAGCAAAAAACAGAGGCCTGTCGTTCGCTCTTCCCGCCAAAAGTGCTTGTTTTAACGCCACGCACGATTTTGCCGGGCGCCCTTCGCTCAGACACCCATTTTTTGCTACTTTTCACATTACTAATTATATTTTTTTATGAATCCATCTATTTTTAAAGCCTACGATATTCGTGGCTTATACCCTTCAGAAATTAACAGTGAAACAATTCAAACCATCGTAAAGGCAATCTATAGTTTTTTTGTGACCGATATTCAACGCGAAAACTTGCAGGTTGTACTCGGACGCGATATGCGCCTTTCATCGCCAGAACTTTTTGAAAAAGCAAAGGATGCTCTTGTTTCTCTTGGCGCACAGGTAATAGACATTGGACTCGTTCCAACAACCGCAGTCTATTACGCAGTATTAAAAGGCAACTATGATGTTGGTATCCAGATTAGTGCTTCACACAACCCACCACAGTACAACGGGGTAAAATTGGTGAAACGAGACGGGACCAAACTTATTAAAATCGGAAAAACAACCGGCATGGACGAAGTAAAACGCCGTGCGGTAGAAGGGGATTTTGTTCCCTCAGCAGAAAATGGAGCGGTAGCTCAATATCCAAATGCAATAGCCGATGAAGTAGAAAATGCCCTTGCAACAGTACGTCCGACACACATACGACCGCTCAAAGTAGTAGCCGACCCTGCAAATGCTATGGGGGCAACGTACATTGCAGAACTTTTTAAAAAAGTTCCGGGAGAGCTCATTCCTATCAATTTTAATCTTGATGGAAATTTCCCGGCACATAAACCCAATCCTTTAGAGTTTGAGACACTCGTTCAACTTCAGCAAAAAGTTCGGGAAGAAAAAGCAGATCTCGGAATTGCAACTGATGGCGATGGCGACCGTGTTTTTTTTATCGATGAAAAAGGTCAGATTCTTTCTGCTACCATAACTAGTGCCCTTATTGCAAAAGAAATCCTTACAAAAAAACCAGGAGAAAAAATCTTGGTCGATGTTCGTTACACACGAAACGTTCAAGCAGTTGTTGAAAAATATCAGGGTACAACAATACTTAGTCAGGTAGGACACGCACTTATCACCAAACTATTAAACGATGAAGGCGCTGCCTTTGCCGGAGAATCTTCAGGCCACTATTATTTTCGAGAGACGGGTGGGGGAGAAAGTGCCGTACGAGTAATCGTAACGCTTTTAGAGCTTATCGGTGCAGAGCAAAAACCTCTTTCCGAATTGGTAAGAGATGTCCAATCTTCTATCGAGTCAGGAGAAATTAATTTTGTAGTAAACGAGGGCACAACAGCAGCCGATATTATCCAGTCGGTCCTTTCTTCGTACCCCGATGGTGAAGTTTCACGACAAGACGGAGTATCGATAGATTATCCCGATTGGCGGGTAAATATCCGCTCTTCGAACACAGAACCACTTCTCCGATTGAATGTTGAAGGCCAATCGCAGGAAATCGTTGACACAAAGGTCGAGGAACTAAAGTCACAAATTATCGCCGCTGGATCACAGCCTGAAAGCCACGACTAACGGAAAGTAGCCGGTAATAAGGCTCTGAATATGCGCGAACTTCAAAAAGGAGTGATCGGTGTGGTGTGTAGTTCTGCTATAATTGGCCTATGCATATCCTGCTTGTCGACCTGGACGATACCATAATAGATACGGTTGGTTTCAAAAAGGCGGTATTCCAAAGCGTTGTGGAAGTTACGAAATTAAGTCTTGATGAAGTAACACGTCTTTACCTAAAAAGTGACCCCACTCAAAATGAATGGTATGAGCGGTTTGCAGCATATGTCCAGTCGCGTGTTCCATCGGTAACTTCAAAAGCTATAGTTGATCGTATCTTTCAGGCAATACAGAATATACTGGTAAATACTCAGGTTCTTTCCTACATTGCTCGGTTTGAAGGATACAAAGTACTATTTACTTTGGGTGACGCCAAAATACAAGAAGCGAAAATTCAAGAACTCGATTTAAAAACAAGAGTAGACGAGGTGTACATCACGCAAACACAAAAAATAAACATTCTTGCCGATCACATTCGGGGGCATGAATTCTTGTGGAATAACCAAACATACGATCAAGTGACAATAATCGACAACAACCTGGCTTTTTTGAATTTAGTTCACGAACAATATCCTTGGATTACAGCAATAGACCCAAAAAGTATTTAGCCTATAGTATAGCTCTGAACGTTCAATACCAAACGGTACGTGCCGATACAAATCTTACCGATAGTGTCTGTAACAATATAAAAACACTAGAAAAACGACATCGTAATTAATTTTACTCAAATTTTGATAAAAAAGAGCCTGCTAGCGCGCTCCCGAGAAAAGTTGGGGTAATTTTAGCAGAATAGATATGTGTTTGCTAATCGCTTTTATATCATTCAATCAGTTCTTCTTCTCTGTCTTTAGGTTTGACTGACAATCTAAATGGCGTTTATTTATATATCCTATAATAAATACGATATTATACGTCAATCTCATCTTTCTTTTTGCATGAAAATATTTTCTGTCATTCCTCGCCTGATCGGGGATACATCCTTCTTGTCGTCATCCCCGCGTAGGCGGGGATCCATCCCGACCCTTGCATCAGACTCCTACCATGGATTCCCTCCTTCGAGGGAATGACCTCCATTCTTTTTGAAACTAAACAACGATTCTGGACGCACTACGTTTGCCAGAATGACGACGCTGAGCTCCTTCCATTCGCTGTCCGGAATGACGTTGCTACTCCTTAGCGTGCCATCCTTTTTGAGCTATTGCTCCATTGTATAGATTCCCTTGGCCTCTATCCTTATGTCATTTTGTTTTCACAATGCTATAATAAACTCACAACTATGGAAAAACCGATACTTGTGCTTTTAGCTGGGGGAAATGGAACGAGTTTTTATCCCTTCACCATACATAAAACACTTTTTCCTTTTTTTGGAAAGACACTCCTTCAGCACACATTGGAACTCGCACACCAACAAGGATTTACTGAGCTATTTATCACTACAAATGACTACAACCACGCGTGGGTAGAGGAAAGCAAAGCGTATTTTCCAAGTCTCTCCATTACCGCAAAAAAACAACCAGAAGCAACCGGAATGGCCGATGCACTTCTTCTCTTTGAAGCTGAAATTGGCAGCCGACCTATCATAGTAAAAAGTGCTGCGGACATAACAGACGCATCTTTGTATCAAGAACTGCTTGCATCTGCAACTAGACAAGATTATGCCGCTCTAACCGTTCGAACCGTTACGACTTATTTCCCCGGAGGGTATGTCTCTGTGGAAGGAGACCGGGCTATTGAGCTCGTCGAAAAACCAGGAGCCGGAAATGAACCCAGTAATCAGGTTATTCTTACTGGTCACTATTTTTCACAACCGCAAGAGTTTTTTGCACTCATCCATGAATATAAAAAACAAGCATACTCAGACACACTATACGAGGAAGCTCTCAACGCACTCATGAAAATTCACGTTATTCGTGTCGTACCATACACCGCAGGTTGGGCAAAGCTTAAGTACGGATTTAATGTCCTCGACATGACAGAGTACTTTCTTCGCAACAGAATTACTCCTTCGATTTCTGCAAAGGCGGTCATTTCGCCCCATGCAGTTGTTGAAGGAGCGGTACAGATTGAAGAAGGTGCCGTTATACACGATTTTGCTGTTGTAAAGGGACCTGCCTACATTGGCAGGGGAGTAGTTGTCTGTCAACACGCCTTAGTTCGAGAATCAATTTTAGAAGCAAACTGCGTCGTAGGATTTGGCAGCGAAGTTGCACGGAGCTACCTTGGAGAAGGGACAAAACTGCATCATAACTACATCGGAGACTCGGTACTTGAACCGGGGGTTCGTTTGGGGTATGGAGCCTGTACAGCGAATGTTCGCGCAGATAAACAAAACGTAGATGTAGTCATCGCAGGGAAACGAATTCCAACACAAAGAAGAAAAGTTGGGGCCTTCATCGCTCAAAAAGCCTTTATTGGCGTCAACGCATCGCTCATGCCTGGGGTGCTGATTGAAACGAACTCAACAATTATGCCGGGAAGCGTCGTTTTTACCTCTAAAAAAGAGTGATATAATAAACTAGTTTTATGGAAACCCCTGTTAGCACACCAGTTATTGAAGTACCCCGCGAAGAACCTGTACCGATAGAACTTTCTCAGTATTCTGAAGCACTCGTCCAATGTGTCAGTTCTATCAAACCGAAACGACGTCCAGATGATATCAGTAAACTTACTGTTTCGCAGACTGTCTCTTTTTTGGCACTCACCTACGAAAAAGTCCGCAATGCTGTCGAGTTTCGTGAAGAGCACCTTATTCGCCGCGCTGCAGTAGATCGTATGTTGCGACGACGTCTTGCCCTCAATCCAGAAGGAAAAGGAGAAGCTGAAAATTTACTACGAGAGCTTATGTGGGCGCGTTATTTTGAAAATGGCATGCTCGGTGAGTCTGACATCTCAACCATACAAAAACTGATTGATCTATATTTAGATATCAAGAAACAGGTCTTAGAGCATGTATCTTCTTCCCATAAAGCTGTTTTGTCTCGATTCATTTTTGATCTTCTTACCTGTGAAATAGAGGAGACACTTAATCCTGCAGAAACAGCACGAAACTCCTGTATTACCTTCTTTATTTATCAGACAATGCGCCAAAAAATACGAATTGAGGGGATGGAAGATGAACAGAAAGATGCATTCTTCTTTGTAGCGTTAGAGAAAGCATTCCGAAAAAGTGATCTTCCATTTCAGCGGTACCATCTTTTTACGTTGTACTATCAACCTTTATCGCAGTATTCGGAGGAGGAACGTAAGGAAATCGTAGAAAAATTGCCTGCCATAGCTAAGAAAATAGATGAGATGATTCAAAACCCGCTCATTGATAAGCTTAGTAAATTTACCCGAAAACAACTTCCGCCGTTTCTTGTTTTGTCTGAACTGGTAAAAGAGAAGCCTGCGTCTCTCCGCGCTATTATTACTCGAAAAGAACTGCTGATACAGGAGGTAAATCGTATTTGCAAGGAAAAATATGACCAAACGCAGAAGCGTCTCCAAACGCTTGCATTCAAAAGTCTTGTCTATATTTTTGCAACAAAAATGGTGCTCGCACTTATTCTCGAGTATCCGCTTTCAATACTCTTTTTTGGAGAAGTAAGCTGGTTTTCTATCGGTGTAAACACCCTGTTTCCCCCCACGCTCATGATGATTATTCTTATGTTTATCAAACTTCCCGGGGAAGATAATACTATCCGTATTGGACAAAGACTCACTGAAATTATCGACAACGATCAGTCATTTGAAACAAGCGTCGCACTGATTACCAAGAAACCAAAGGCACGCGGCAAAAAACGACAGGTTGTATTTACGGTACTCTACAGTGTTGTCTTTATCGTAGTTCTTTATCTTATACATGAAGCATTAAGCATTCTTCATTTTAACGCGATATCACAAGCTATTTTCATTTTCTTTGTAAGTGTTATTTCGTTTTTTGCGTACCGTATTAAGGAAGTAAGTAAAGAATACAGATTGGTTGAACGCGACGGATTTTTTACTCCGCTCGTTGATTTGCTCTTTATTCCCGTACTTTCTTTGGGTAAATTCTTTTCGCAGGAATTGGCCCGCTTCAACTTTTTTATTGTATTCTTTGACTTTATTATCGAAGCACCCTTTAAACTGATTATTGAGGTAATAGAGGAGTGGATATCTTTTATCCGCGCCAGAAAAGAAGAGATTGTGTAATGGATTATTATTTGACTCAACTGCAATGGAATTTAAAACCCTTTCCTGGAAAGAACTGAATGATTTAGCCCTTTCTCTGGCTGAACGAATTGAAGCAAGCGGAAAATCTTACGATCTGATCGTCGCTGCCGCCCGGGGCGGCCTTACACTTTCACACATTCTCTCTGATACGCTTTCTCTCCCGATTACTACCTGTACTATCAAAAGTTATACTACGGTTGGCGTCCATACCCTGCCGGTAGTAACGTACCCTGTATCGGAAACCATACAAGGGAAACACGTTCTGTTCGTAGACGACCTTTCCGATTCGGGAAATACCTTTCTAAAGGGGATTGAACACCTGTTTTCAAAAAAACCCGCTTCAATTGGTACAGCCGCGCTATTTAAGAAACCGTGGGCTTCATTCACCCCCGATTTTTATATCGATACCACCGAGGCATGGGTTATTTTCCCGTATGATATTCGTGAAACTATAGAAGCTCTTATAAAAAAGCTTACTGCAGAAGGACGAACTTTTGAAGAAATACATAGTCTATTGCATTCTCTTGGGATGGAGGAGGCATACTTAGAACAGTATCTGCGAAAAATCGGGTAGAGATAATTGAATGTGAGGCTAGTTTGTGATAAAATATACCACTTGCAAAAAAGTTATAAATATATATAGAATTAAACCATAATGGACAAACAAGAAATAAAGGTTAACCCAAATTCTGTCATTGGTACTTCGTACTCACAGTTAGCAAGCGTAACTGTAACAGATGTGGACGTTACATTAGAGTTTGTATACATTAATCCTCGGAATCAATTAGAAGGAGCTGTTGTTTCTAGAGTCACCTTACCCAAGTCTGTTGCTTCTGATCTAGCAAATACAATAAAATTAACTTTAGAAAACCATGATTCAAAAACAAAAAATTGATGAAATAATATCAAAGGATTCCGATGTCCTTGGGGGAAAGGCAGTATTTAAAGGTACTAGGGTCCCGGTAACTTTGGTTTTAAAATACATCTCAAATGGATTGTCGATAAGTCAAATAAAACAAGCTTTTCCTACAGTAAAGACAAACCACATTTCTAAACTAATAACTATATTATCTGAAGAATTTAATTTAGATGAAAAAAACAAAAAAGGGCATTATAGTATGGGATGAAAACGCAGATGCTAATTTAAAACCCTACGTTACTAAGACTGATTGGAAAATAAAAAATATTAGTAGGAGTGAAAAAGGGGTTAGCTTAAAAGATTCAGTGATGACTGAAAAATATACAAAACATAGATTGCCCGTTTTTACAGGAGACACCACAATTTTTGAGGAAGTAAATGCTGAAAACGGAGCCACGGGATATGTGGTTCATTCTTCATATAATACATTAAGAGGAGAGACTATTGAGGGTTTGGGTGAGCAAGTTCAAAAATTCTTTACAAATTATAAAGCTTCGCACCTTGTTGATAAGGTATGGTTTATTCCATATATTGGAGAACCATTTCAAAAAATTAAAAGCATAAAACGATATTATTTAGAAAAAATAAAAAAAAGGAAAAAAAGAACAAAACGGTAAATATCTTCGTACTACCATTCGTATTTCCTGTGCTTTTGATCCAAATAAAACCATTACCGTACGAACAAAGAATCAGGCAGTTGCAGTTGTACAGGGAATGGCCAAGTAGACATACTACTGTTTTTGATGATAAAGTTTCCTAATTTTTTGCATTTATTATAATCCTATAGTATAATATACGGTATGAATCCTCAGAGTGCTTCGTTTGGAAATACTAGCTATTACCTCGGTGAAATAGCAAAACTTAACCATCTTCGTCCGGGTGAAATTTCCACTTCGGAGGTATCCAAGCTTTATAATCTTCTTTCAACACAGTCTTCCAACGACCCAAACAACTTGTATTTAATACAAAAATATTTTGGTCTAGGCGGATCTTTTACTGCCTTTAAACAAAAAAAACAGCAGTTTTTGCTTCTGGCTGAGGGTCTTCTTAACTTGGAGCCAAAAACATTTACCTACGGATCTTTTTTACCCTCTTTTCAAAAAATTTTAAATGAGGTAACAAAGGTATTAAACGTAGATCGCCATGTTGCTCTATTAGTTACTCACAATCCGGGAACTTCCCAACGCGAGTTTGTAAAAACAGTAACAAATGTATCTGCTCAAGGGTACACAGTAGTTTTACAAAGAGAAAATCCTATAGGAAATGATCAGCAAAAATTTGCTCATGAATTGCACGTTGGGAATGCCTTAGATATGCCGTTTACCGATGCATCATTTCACTCCGTTCACAGTATCTTATTTATTGAAAAAATAGATACGTTGTTTGCCCCGCCTCATAAAATAATGATGGAAAAAAGCAACAGAGTACTCTATTTTGAAGAAGCGTTTCGTGTTTTAAAAAAAGGAGGAGTCTTACTTGTGATTGAATCGGATAGTACACTGAACTCACCTTCGTTAATCCATAAAGAACTTGAAGATATCGGCTTTCAGTCTATTCAATTCGAAAAACCAGAGTATGTAATAAACCGTCGGTTTGTTGATGAAGTACTCAAAGGTATCCTTCCCGAAATACCAGCAAGTCAGACCATTCACCGAAAAGATATGGCGTTTATTACTGCTGTCAAATAAAAAGGAATAATTGTTCCTTAATTCTTTCGTCCTTTTGTTCGTCGTTCTCCCGGAGTAAGATATTTCTTACGGATTCGAATGTTTTTAGGAGTTACTTCCAACAGCTCGTCGTCGTTGATAAAATCGAGTGCCTGCTCTAACGAAAGAGGAGAGGGCGGTTCGATAGGAATTGAGACTCCTTCTCCCGATGAACGATTATTGGTAAGTTGCTTTGCCTTACATACGTTGACTTCAATATCTAAATCTCGTGAAGATACACCGACAACCATTCCTTCGTAAACCTCAACGCCCGGACCGATGAACAAGGTACCTCGTTCTTGCGCGTTTACCAGACCATAGGTAAGAGAAGGACCGGTTTGAGTCGCAATAAGAGCTCCATTTCGCGTAGAATCCATCTTTGAACCGCGTGGTTCATATCCTAAAAAGTAACTACTCATAAGGGCAGTACCTCGGGTTGTGGTGAGCAGCGTGTTTCGAATTCCGAGTAAGTTTTGACTTGATATTTTATACACAAGACGTACATTATCATTTTCGTCGGTAGACATATCCTTCATGATCCCTTTTCGTTTTCCAAGCTCTTCGGTAATTGCACCCATGTAATCTTTGTGCACATCGATTGTTACTTCTTCAAATGGTTCACAAACATTCCCATCTATGGTTTTATAAATTACCTGAGGTTTCGAAATTTCGAGTTCGAATCCTTCTCGTCGCATGGTTTCAATAAGAACAGATAGATGAAGTTCTCCTCGGCCATGAACAACAAAGTTTACGCCTTCAGGGTCTTCTTCAATACGAAGACCAAGATTCGTTTCTTTTTCTTTTGTTAAACGTTCTTTTATCTGTCGAGAAGTACAAAATTTGCCTTCTTTTCCGCCAAACGGACTAGTGTTTGGTCCAATCGTCACTTTAATGGTGGGATCTTCTATATCTATACTTGGAAGTGCTTCAGGATCGGATGGATCGGTAAGTGTCTGTCCAATGGTGAGTTCTGGGATACCTGCAACAGCCACAATATCTCCAGCAGTAACTTCTTCAACCTCTTTTCGGTTTAATCCTTCGGTCGTATACAGTTTTTGTACCCGATAGGTTCCCTTAACTCCGCTCTCTTCAACCAATGCAACAGACTGATTTTTTTGCAGCTTGCCTCGGGTTACCATACCAATACACAGTTTACCGACATAGTTGTCGTAATCCAGAGTGGAAATAAGCATTTGGAACGGTTTTTCTTCGTCCTTTGAACTGTCTGGAACTTCCTTTAAAATAGTTTCAAAGAGGGGAGAAAGATCGCCAGGCATATCGCTTGAGTAATTTTCGGGCAACGAGAAAAATGCTTTTCCGTCTCGACCTACTGCATATAAAATAGAGAAGTTAAGAGAAGAATCATCTTCTGCTAATTCGAGAAATAAATTCTCAACATCGGAGATTACTTCATCGCAACGGGCATCTTTTTTATCAATTTTATTGATAACTAAAATAATGCGAAGACCGGCCTGAAGGGCTTTTTTAAGTACGAACTTCGTCTGGGGAAGGGGACCTTCGGCAGCATCTACCAATAAAATTGCACCCGATGCCATATTGATAACACGTTCGACCTCGCCACCGAAATCGGCATGTCCAGGAGTATCTACAATGTTAATTTTATAGTCTTTATAAAAAACTGAAGTATTCTTAGCAAGAATTGTTATCCCTTTTTCACGCTCTAAATCGTTAGAATCCATAATAAGATTCTCACTCATTTCCTTTTGGTTGTCACGGAAGGTATGGGTCTGTTTTAGTAATGCATCAACAAGTGTGGTTTTTCCGTGATCCACGTGGGCGATAATCGCAATATTTTTTATATTCATGTGAAAAAGAATAACAAATAATTTCTTACCATATCAAACGATATTGAAGAAGATAGTAAAGTATATCACACAACGGCCCATAATAATAGCCGAAATGGCAGCTTTTTTACTTCTCGATTATTGTTGTCTCCAAAATCTTCACCGGATTTACTGGAGTAGAGCTTTCACCCATCTGATTGGCGGTAACGGGAGCTGTTGCAATTTTATCTACAACATCTAATCCCTCAGTAACCTTGCCGAAAATTACATAACTTTTTGGAAGAGCATAATCTTTATGCATAATAAAAAACTGAGAACCATTGGTATTTGGTCCTGAGTTTGCCATCGCTATCGTGCCGCGCGTATATTCTCCCGTAAATGATTCGTCGTCGAATTTATAGCCCGGGCCTCCCATACCTGTTCCGGTTGGATCTCCGCCTTGAATCATAAATCCGTTTATGACGCGATGAAATGGACTGTTATCGTAAAACCCCTGGCGAGACAGGTATACAAAGTTATTTACGGTAATAGGTGTTTGTTTTGCGTTCAGTGCAATGGTAATGGTACCTTCTGATGTTTTCACGAGTGCAGTGTACGTCTTTGAGGTGTCGATAGTGAGTGAAGGTTTTTGTAATGGCCCTTTCTGGGTTGATTTTGTTGGCTCAATTTTTTTAGCCATAGGTGTTGGACTCGAATGAGTGGGTGTAACTGATAATGGTGCAGAAGAAGTTGATACTTCTTCCGTTGGTGATGGTTGGACAGGAAGGGTTGCAGTTGGCGTTGCTTGTTCTGAAGCTCTCGATTTACTTCCAGACTGGGATAAAATATAACTTACCCCGAGGAGAATCACAATGAAGAGAACAGTACCGCCAACAAGAATATATTCTTTTTTCATAGTTTTTTAGTATACCAATTCGTATTACAAAAATCTTACGATAATCACTATATATTTTTATCCGAACTCGATATCGTGAACGTACTATGGAAACAAGTAAATCGGTGGTCACGACTGATCACAAAGTAATTCAGGAATGGGTAGAAAAGCGAGGGGGTCGTCCTGCTACCGTGAAGGGGACTACGGATGATCCAACGAAGGATCCTGGTCTGTTGCGTATAAATTTTCCTGGATTTGGAAATGAAAAAGCACTCCAGGAAATAAGCTGGGAAGAGTTTTTTAGTAAGTTTGAAGAAAAGCAACTCGCATTTTTGTTTCAGGAGCAAACCTCGACCGGGAAAGAAAGCCGGTTTTTTAAACTAATCGGACGAACGGGGCCTCGTGCAAAAGAAAACCCCTTGGTGAAATAACAAGGTACCGTGCTGTCTGATTGGGTTTTCGTCTATTCGTAGCTCAGGAGATGTTTGTTGTTTTTCAGCCAGCGGATATGGGTACGATACTCTAAATCGAGGCTTAGCACACATGCCCAAAAACTTTTTCCATGATGATGATGGAGAAGATGGGAGACCTCGTGAACGACAACGTAATCTAGAACGTCCTGAGGGGCCATAATCAAACGCCAGTTAAAATTGAGGTTACCGGCTTGCGAACAACTTCCCCAAATAGAACTTACTTCTTTTAAACGAATAGATTTATAGGGAGCTCCAATTTTCTCTGCAAAATAGGCAACTCTGTTTTGCACTACCTCTTCTCCTTTTTTCAAATACCATTTTTCAAATAATTTTTTTAGCGTACGGACTCGCTTTGCTTTGGGAAAAAGAGGGGGAACCTGAAAAACAAAATGAGTTTCAGAAAGCACCAATTGCGGGACCAGAGTAGATGTCTCCATTGTTTTAAGTGGATAGGGATGGCCTAAATAATAAAACAACTCTCCGTCAACAAAAAGTCGAGGCGCAACAATTACTTTCTTTATCTTATTGCTATGAATGAGAATCCATTCTTGTTTTTCCCACAGAAATCGCTGGATCGCCCGTTCGCTGGTATAGGGAGCGGCTACTACGAGCACATTGCCAGATGGATCAAACGAAATACACATTGTTCTCCGTCTCCGTTTTGAAGCAACACGACGGTAGGAGAAAGGCAATTCTCCCGGGACTTCTGGATTGAGTATGTTTTTGAGTGTATCAATTATAGTCATAGATAGATTCAATTTCCGTTTGCAATCTTTATCGAGAAGATGCTACACTGTACCACATATTTTAACAATTATATAAATATACTATGTATCCAGACGAACCGATACCAATGCCCCCAGAACCAGGTGAAGTTGCTGACACAGAAGGCAGTTGTCCAAAATGTGGAGCTCCTCTTGGCGAAGTGGTAGAAACAAAATCAGGAAAAAAATTACAACGCTGTTCAACAAGCAGTTGGAATCCAGAGACAAAGGAAAGCGAAGGCTGTGATTATGTGCGCTGGCTAACAGTGGCTCCAAAAGAACTTGATGAAGTTTGTCCCAAATGTGGTGCTAAACTTGTGCTTATTACCTCTCGCTTTGGCAAAAAAGCAAAACGTTGCACTGAGAATAAATGGGATCCAAAGACAAAACAGGCTTCTGGCTGCGATTTCATCGAATGGATGAACGGAAAAACAGAGGAGCTCGACGAGGATTGCCCAAAATGCGGAGAAAAACTGGTTATGTATACCTCTGCAGCAGGGAAGCAAATGAAAAAATGCTCGACCAATAAGTGGGATCCAAAGACAAAGTCTGCTACCGGCTGTGACTTTATTGAGTGGATCTAATATTTTTTTACGACATTCCGGCTTTGCCCCGCGAAGCCTCATTCTCGTGCCACCCATTCTTTATTTTTGTCTGTTCGTCATCCGGCTCTCTCGTCATTCCCTCGAAGGAGGGAATCCATGGGGGGTGTCTGATGGGAGGAGTCTGATGCAAGGGTCGGGATGGATCCCCGCCTACGCGGGGATGACGATGCAACGTCATTCCGGACCTCTCGTCATTCCCTCGAAGGAGGGAATCCATGGGAGGTGTATGATGGGAGGTGTATGATGGGAGGTGTATGATGCAAGGGTCGGGATGGATCCCCGCCTACGCGGGGATGACGATGCAACGTCATTCCGGACTGAGGAGCTGACAAAAGGGGGAAAATAAAAAATTTATCGTTCAAACTGAACCGGTATCTGAAGGAGAACTTTTTCTGCACCATCTTTCGCAGCAATTTCATAAATTTCCCAGGTACCATGGGTGCCTGCTGTTGAAGGGATTTTTACAAAATTGACCTCTTTTTGAAAATCTGCAAACTGGCTATAATTATCACTCTGAGCTTGAATTGTATCGGTTAGGATCAACTCGCCTCGTTCATTCTTGAGTCGAATGTTCATTCCACCTTCTATAAAATTCTTCATCTGCCCCTTAAATATAATCGTGCTTCCGCTCATTACTTGTTGTGCAATGGGTGAAATAAGACGAATTCGATCCGTTTGTACGGAAAATCCGGCGGCACTTGAAGCATTTATCGGATGTCCCTGAGAAGAAGGAGCAGAGCGAGAAGCAACAGCAGGGGTTGCCTCTGCAACAAGCAAAGAAGGGATAACTATTCCTTGCGAAGCGGTAGAATTGCGGCCTTTATACGTAATAAAGGGTACAAGGATCATCGCACAAATACCAGCACTCAGAAGTGTAAGCGCTGCGAGCAATGCATGTTGTGTGCGAAATGCACGCTCAGTATTCGTCTTTTCCATTTGGTAATTGTACTTCTTTTACGCATATTTTGTAAAGAAAATGTATTTTCAGTCGTTTTTAAGGGAGGAATGAGCGCACAAACAATGTACGATGGTGCGGAGTGATGCCATACTGTTTAAGAGCATCTCGATGCTTTTGTGTTCCATATCCTTTGTTTTCTTCCCAACAATAAAGCGGATACGCTGTCGCTAAACTTTTCATATAGCTGTCTCGGGAAACCTTCGCGATCAGAGAAGCTGCTGCTATTGAGCATGATTTTTGATCCCCTTTTATAATTCCTTCCTGACCAATAATACCTTCCGGGAGCGATGGCAAAGTAAACGCATCACACAACACGTACAACGGCACTGAGGAAGGAACAGACAACCGAATTTGACGAATACAAGACAATGTTGCTTCTTGAATTGCTCCAACAATACCTTTTTTATTAATAACCTCTACTGAAGAATCTGCAACAGCAGTTGCAAGTGCATGGCTTGTGATATAAGCAGCAAGCTCGGTCCTCCGTTTTTCAACAACCCGTTTAGAATCGTCAATGCCCAGTCCAAGCCACGACTCAGGAGTGCCCATGTTTGGCATCCCGATACAAACAGCCCCAAGCGTTACTGGCCCGGCCAATGGCCCCCGTCCGACCTCATCAATTCCGATTACTCCGTACCCTTTTTCCCATAAGGGAGTTTCATAGGAAAAATCGGGATACTGTTTTTTGGCCATGACATTTATTTTACCCCATACCCATGCTACAATGTAAGATTATGACTCAGACGCAAGAGAATCTCTATACGATTATTCAGCAGTTAGAGCAGTATATGAATGAAAACGACATTAACCACCGTTTCGTTGGCGGGGTGTCGTATGCTGGCGTTTTTGATGAAAATTCGGTCTACTCGATAGATATTCACCACGCACGTATTTCGTTTGCATCTCATAAGCCGTTATCCCTTCTTCGAGCAGATGGTACCGTTAAAGATATAGATATTATTCTGTTTTGCACTGCTCCCGAAAAAATAAAAGCCTTAAATGGGTATATCAATTCACTGCGGACGCAGGCAGAAAAAGAGCATAAACTCTTTCCGCTCATTTCTATTGAATCGGCAATTTATCCCAATTCGGGAAAACGCAACAAACTGCTCCAGTTTGTAACTGCGATAGAGATCGATGGAACGGAAGATTTTGGGCAGGGGAGTGTGGCCCTTACCTTTGAAGACCTATCTCAGCGTATCAGCTGGAAAACCCTCGAACCCTGGACCATTATTTTAGATAACGGAATTACCTACACGGTCCGAAATCCGATTGCGGACCATTTCGCCTATTTTTTTCGATCACCATCCGGTCTGAAACCAAAAGATGAAGAAAAAATTGTTCACTTGAAAAAACTTGCGCAAGAGGTAGTAAAAAAGGGTAAAAAGGCAAATATTTCCTATTTATCCGAAGACTACTATAAACCCTGGGAACGATATACCGCCGACCTGACCCATTCTACCAATCCATCTACACAGACCAAGGCTCAGCTGACCCGATGGTACTGGCAAACAGTCGGAACTACTTTTGCTCATGGGAAAGGGAAGATTGGCCAATTAATCGCACGGTTGGCGAATCAATTTACCGGAGTAAAACAGGGATGAAAACACCAATCATCATAACTGATTTCGATGGCACACTCTTTGAACCAAACTGGCGAGCCGTATGTGCACCATGGTATACCATTCGAATTGGCAAACGGATTCGGTCTGCTCACATACCCTTCATTATTTCGACCGGACGAATTCAGTGGGGAACCGCAGAGACACTCATTTTACGATTACTTGGATTACCGGATCCTGAAATGCTTATACTGGGAGCAGGCACAAAACTATTGTTCAAAACGGAAAATGGCTACAGAGAAGATCGTGAATGGACAAAACGTTTAGAGCAAGAGAAAACTTCGTTTATGCATATTGAAACACTGAGCAAAAAATTATATGAGGTATTGGACTATGCTGATACAAATACACACGTCGTACAACTCCCGTTTTTAATCCGGCTGCCACTTATAAATAAACAGGTCTTAGAGGTTGAGAAACTCCTGGGAAAGATTGGATCGAGTAATTTTAAAGGTATAAAAGGAGTACTTGCGGAACGTCGTTCTCAGAAAAACACCGCCTCCCGCTTCTCAGGGTATCTGATCGTTGTTCCAGAAATAGCCGGAAAAGATGGCATTCTAACGCAGTATCTGTTTGAAAAGTTGCATGATCGGTACCCATACGGATCATATCTCCTCTTTGGAGACGGGGCAATAGATTCCGGGATGCTTTCGTTAAAAAATGCAGCAATTACCTCCTTTGCCGTTTCAGCCACTCCAATTCTAAAGAAACTCCTTTCGAAAGACAACAATGTGCTGTTTAAGAATTCTGGCCCAAAAACCATGTATCAACAACTAGAAAAATGGAATCCTTCTTCTTTTTCACCGGCGCAAAATAACCCGCTACGAAAACTTATACGGGTATTTGATCCGCTGTTTAACTCTCTTGCCGATCCTCGTTTTACCCCAAATGAAGTTTCACTCCATGGGATAACACTTATAGATAGATCACTCGCGATCCTTTCTCAATCGCCCTCTTTTTTCCAAAAACTAACGGCTTTGTGGCTCTTTTTTAAGGGAATTTTGATGGATGTTGTCGATGGAGTTCGTGCCCGAAACTCGGGAAGAACACAGGAGAATGGTCAGCTTATCGACGCGTTTTCCGATCGGGTAAAAGAGTTTAAACCTCTGTACGCTCGCGCAAAAAACCGTTTGCTTCATAATCCAGACGACGCCTATGAAACACTGATCGCCGCGATAAGTTGTATTCTGCCATCTCTGGCCCGAGCACAGGTAGAAGAGATGGGCATTCATGTTCCTGAGTATGACAAAAACGGAGGTTCCATGCTGTCCCGCAGCAAAAACCTTATTATTTCTCAACTATGTGATACGTTTGGATGGAAAGAACAATCCTTACAAATAGACAAACAACTTCAAAAAGCAAATATAAAAACGTTTTTATACCGACTAACTTATCTTTCAAAACCGAGAACGGCTCCGCTTGATGAACTGAAAGCAAAGGCAAAAATACGGAAAATACTGTTTAAAAAAATATTGATAGAGGAGGATAAAGCCGTTCAGAATCTTCTAAAATATGATAAAATACAGTTGCAAAAGTATCACGATTTTTGTTCTGAATATTTCAAAACTTTGCAATTAGATGAAAAAAATGAAATACCAGATTCTGAAATTCAAACCTTATTTCCTATTCAATTTTAACGTATGCCAACGCTATCTGCCCCGACAGCTCAGTTTGATTATGAGTTGATAGACTCGGGAAATGAACAAAAACTAGAACGGTTTGGCTCGTACACGCTTATTCGCCCTGAGCCAAAGGCTATTTGGAAACCAGAACTTGATTCCCGGCAGTGGCAGATGGCACAGGGCACCTACGTAAAGAAGCCAACGGGCGGCTACTGGAAATGGAAGGGCACTGTTCCTTCTTCCTGGCTTATCCGACGAACAGATCTTTCCTTTGTTTTAAAACCAACGAGCTTTAAACACGTGGGTATTTTCCCTGAACAGGAACCCGTTTGGCAGTGGATTCAAACAAAAGTACAAACCGCAGGTCGTCCGGTTCGGATGCTTAACTTGTTTGGGTACACCGGAGCTGCAACTGTTGCCGCACTCAAAGCAGGCGCACAGGTTACGCACGTGGACGCATCCAAAGAAAGTATTACCTGGGCGAACGAAAATGTAAAACAGAACCGCCTGGAGGGCAAACCCGTACGCTGGATTGTAGATGACGTAGGTAAATTTGTGAAACGAGAACTCAATCGAGGTTCGAAATACGATGCAATTCTTATGGATCCTCCTAAATTTGGTCGGGGAGTAGATGGTCAGGTCTGGAAACTTGAGGAAGACTTACCAAAGCTTCTTTCCCTTTGTTCATCTATCCTGGAATCAAAACCGCTCTTCTTTTTTATCAACGCCTACGCCATTCAACTTTCTTCCTTTTCGCTGGTAAATATACTCTCGCAAACGATGAAACCGTCGAGGGGAATTGTCGATGGCGGCGAACTCGTTCTTGAGCCAAAAAATAAGACATATCCTCTTTCAACTACCATTTTTGCCCGTTGGGAAGGGGAGAATGTAAAATGACCGCTTCGTTTTGGCAAACACTACAAAGACCAATTATCGGGCTCGCCCCTATGGACGGCGTCACTGATGCAGCATTTCGGGCCCTTGTAGACAGCACAGGGCATCCTGACATTTTGTTTACAGAATTTACCTCCGTTGAAGGGCTGCACCATGGAGGAGTAAAACTTCTCAATCCGCTTATTCGGCACAAAACCACTACTCCGATACTTGGTCAAATTTTTGGATATACTCCAGAGGCTTTTTATAAAGCAGCTTTTATCGTATCGGAAATGGGATTGGATGGAATAGACATTAATATGGGTTGTCCCGACCGAGACGTTGCGAAAAAAGGCGGTGGTGCCGCGCTGATTAAAACGCCTTCATTTGCTCAGGAAATTATTCAAAAAACAAAGCAAGGGGCATCTGACTGGGCGCAGGGGAAAACTTTGCAGGAAGCTGGTGTTCGTGAGCATATTTGCACCTGGATACACACCTATCGAGAAAAGAATGCCCTCGAATTATCAGAGAGGAAACCTCTGCCTGTTTCGGTAAAAACACGACTTGGTTTCGACAAAATTGTTACCCACGAATGGATCTCAACGCTTTTAAAAATGGAACCCGCGGCAATTTCTTTGCATGGCAGGACACTGCGGCAACTCTATTCAGGTTTTGCAAATTGGGACGAAATTGGCAGAGCAGCAGAGTTAGCGCACCAAACAAATACGCTTTTGTTAGGAAACGGAGATATACAAAATAAACGCGATGCAGAGGAAAAAGTAAAACAATACCATGTCGATGGTGTTTTAATTGGGAGAGCAGCATTTGGCAACCCCTGGGTTTTTACCAATGAAGAGGTATCTGTTCAAACCCGTCTTAAAACTGCGCTTGCCCATTGCGAACTTTTTGAAAAACTTACTCCCGACCTGCACTTTTTGTCGCTTCGCAAGCATTTGGCTTGGTATACCAAAGGATTTGACGGCTCCGCCGAGGTCCGAGACCGCCTCATGAAAACAAAAAACATCGAGGAAGTGCGGAATATAATAAACGATGTATAATAACTTCATGTGGAAAAGCAAACTCTTCATAGATGAGTCAGGAAAAGCTAGTTTAAAATCTAGTGAAACATTTATTTTAACTGGAGTAATTTTAGAACAGCGATATAAAACTGTTGTGGAAGGGTATTTTAATTTCATAAAAAGAAAATATGGAATAAACAGTAATAAGCCATTTCACAGTTATGACATTTATGAACATCCAACAAAACGTTTGCTTGATGCGGATTTACGTAAATTATCACAGGAAGTAGCCGATTTTATTTCTAATATACCAGTAGAAATCAAAATAATTGGCATCAATAAAAAAAGGCTTTGCAAGGCATTAGGGCTTCGTTCATTTGATTCGCTTAAAACGTTATCTCCGCAAAAAGCAGCCCTTTTGAAAGAATCCCCATATATTATTACTTTTTCATATTTACTGGAATGGTTTTCCATGCATCTCGTTCCTACAAGAGACATAATTGGAGAAATAGTTGCAGAATCTCGTAGAGCTGCAGATAAAAATTTAGGGTACTGACTAGATAACTAATAACTACAGGACTATTTGTTTTCCTTTTTGAGAAGACGTTTCAGATCTTTCAACATCGTAGCACGGTGATTAAACCGCCACTCCGATTCAATGATAAAGAGCGGAA
>JAAXWC010000016.1 GCA_013335175.1 Candidatus Roizmanbacteria bacterium | reverse complement strand
TCCGCTCTTTATCATTGAATCGGAGTGGCGGTTTAATCACCGTGCTACGATGTTGAAAGATCTGAAACGTCTTCTCAAAAAGGAAAACAAATAGTCCTGTAGTTATTAGTTATCTAGTCAGTACCCAATACTATTATGTACACACCAGTAATCGGACTCGAGATTCACGTAGAACTAAAAACAAAATCAAAAATGTTTTGTCAGTGTAGTGCTGATTATTTTGGAACAGAACCAAATAGTCATGTGTGTCCGGTGTGTCTGGGAATGCCGGGAGCTCTTCCGGTGCCAAATCGCTTGGCTATTGAATGGGCACAGCGTATTGGGGTAGCTTTAAACTGTAAACTAAATGAAATTTCAAAATTTGATCGAAAACACTACTTTTACCCAGACCTTGCAAAGGGATATCAGATTAGCCAGTACGACGAACCTCTCTCTGTAGATGGCTATATCCAGATACGGGATAAAAAGTTTGGTATTCGAAGAGTACACATGGAGGAAGATACCGGTAAATTACTGCACCAGGGCGAGGATACCCTGATAGATTTTAATCGTTCGAGTGTTCCCCTAGTGGAGATTGTGACAGAACCCGATTTTGATAATGCAGAAGATGTAAAAGAGTTTTTAGAGGAACTGCACACGATCATTCGATATCTTGGGGTATCAGACGCGGACATGGAAAAGGGGAGCATGCGACTGGAGCCAAATATCTCATTAAAGAGACCAGGAGAGATAGATCTTCCTCCCTATAAAGTTGAGGTAAAAAATATTAATTCATTCCGATTTGCAAAGCAGGCGATTGAGTTTGAGCTCAAACGTCAGGCTGCGATATTAGACAAAGGAGAGACGCCGAAACAAGAAACACGCGGATTTAACGACACTAAAAACGAAACATACTCCCAGCGTTCCAAGGAAGAGGCCCAGGATTATCGGTATTTCCCAGAACCCGATATTCCAGTAATGAAGTTTACCCAGGAAACGTTGCAGGGAATTAAAGACGCACTTCCTGAATTGCCATCAGAAAAAGTATTTCGATACGAAAAAGAGTTTGGGCTGCGGTATACCGATGCTTATATCATCACCCGCGATGTCGCGCTCGCGGAGTACTTTGAATCGGTTGTTGCGCTTATAAAAAACGTTGAACAGGCAGGACAAAAAATTGCCAATGCCATTATCAATAAAAAAATTGACACTTCGCTCAGTCCAAACGAATTTGCAGAAAAATTAGCAGAGCTTCATGCTCCAAAGCAGACGGATATGGGGGCGTTGGAACAGGCAATTAAAAAAGTAATTGAGGCAAATGAAAAGGCCGTTACCGACTATAAAAGCGGAAAAGAAAGCGTTATTATGTTCCTTGTCGGTATGGTTATGAAGGAGGGAAAAGGACAGTTTGACGCCGGCGTGGTAAAAGAAGAACTAGGAAAATGCCTATCGAAAAGAATAGGAAAGGACTAATTTTAGTATTGCATACATCATGGTATAATAACCCAATGGAAAGAAAGCAGTTTATAAAAGCATTGCCGCTTATTGTTGGTGGGGTGGGGCTGGGATATGAATCTCTACATAATGAACGCGAACCGGTACGGAGAAAAGGGTTCGGAGAGTATTATTTTTGGTGGGATTATGATCATAGCAAGCCTCTTTCAGAAAGAATTAACGTTCCAACGTTCAAACAAGAAAGTGATAACAAAACAAATTATCTATTTAAAGAGTGGGGTGGACTATACCCTCGTTTTATTGCAACAAGTTCTGTATCAGAATTGATTAAGCAATTTCCGCCTGATTTGATAAAAACAATTTTACAAAATCAGGTAGTAATTGGTCTGTGGGATATTACTGTAAGTAAACAGGATCTTATGAGAATGGCTGTACTACAAAATGGAGAAGGACTTGCTGGTTTGTCAATTGGTACTGTAAGTGGAGTGGAAAGCATTTATCGAGCTCTTTCAGGAAGTGAAACGAGTCGTCCCAAACGGAGAGGTTTTTTGAAAATAGGGACGGGTTTGATTGCAGGGTGGCTTGCAGTTCCATCTCTGAGAAACTTTGCAACTGGTTTGGAAAACAGTTTCGTCAGAAAAACTGCTAATGATATTGGTAATGTAGCTGTGGGATTACATCCGGAATACAATCAGATCTTGGTAAATTTTAGAAATAAGATATTGGCTCTGAAACTGCTTAGTGCTGGGGAATGGGATGTAGTTAACACAAGAAAACATTCAACGTTTCATACAATAGTGGGGGCTGCACATAAAGATATTCAGGGAATGCTAGAAAATTCTACCCCCCAGGAAATAGTAAAATCAATAACAGATATGCCGGAAAAACTGCTAGAGCAAATACTTTTGATACAAGGGCCTACTCTGCGCGAAGGGATTCATAATCTTGCCACTACACGTTTTGTACGAATTCGCGAATATGTAAAACCCGATAGAATTGCTGCATGCACAGATCAGGATTTTGAAATAACACTTGGTATAAATAGAGCATTAGAGGTAGCCTTGTTAAAGAAGTTCAATCTGAACTCTAGTTAATGCTATTTCGTTAAATAGTCCAAAATGTTGTCAAAGTAATTCCTGCTACTTCTTGAAAATTTTGTAAGAGTACAATACTATTGTAGATATGGTGGAATTATCACATGGCGAAGCAAATACCGGTACTACCATAAATCATCAAAATAAACAAAAAGATACGAATGAAAAGAAAAAAACTCGAATCGGTATGTTGCCGAAAAAAGCATGGATGTTAGCAATTCGTGCTTTGTTTGCAGCTGAAGTTCTTGTCGCTGTCCCTACGGCACCACAAATCATCAACGAGTTAGCAAATCAGGGACATGTTGTTCAAGTTGGAACTGATATTGATGATGGCACTAAATATTTTCAAGCGAACTTAAAACCAATAGGAGATACATACCTTGTAAAGGAGCCCGTAGTTTCACATGTGTATACTTCTTTATCTTCCGATTCTCCTCTTATTCCTAAGGTAGAGTTAAATAGAGATTTCCCAGTATTAAGTGTTGAAACCGCGGATGATATAAAAAAAAATTTGGATAAATCATCCGAGATTCCGGCTAATTATTCGGAGCTTACATTAGATCAACAATACGTTGCCCAGGCAAGATATGCTTTCCGAGAAGCAGAGAATAATGTATTTGGAGAAACATTTGTAGTAACAACCAATGTTAAAGAGGAAAACATGGAAAATAAAAATATCTTGTTGATAGGTGATCCACGCTCGTTTTTAAGTTCGGAAAAACCTTTTCAAAAGCCTACAGACAGCTTGGTTGTGGTGTTACCGGGGTGGGGTTCAACCGTAAATCCTATTGACGTAATGTATTACACGCGTGCGATAAAAAATGCATATGACCCAGAGGGAGACAAACCCATACCACTTATGCTTTTTTTGCCAACGAAGCAAAGTGGACAGACAACAGATTCATTTCCCTATCTGAACAATGCATATCGCGAAGGTCTGTTTTATTCAGCACAGATTGAAGCAGTTTTAAAGGAACTACAAAATAAGGGGATACATATAACCCATTTTTCTTTTGCTGGATATTCTTTGGGGGGGCAACTTTCTCGTATTGTTCCGGCTGTTTTACAGAAGAATAATGATGACATCACAATTGATCATATTTTTAGCGTTTCTCCGGTGGGTGGAACGGTAAAAAGCCCAGATATGATGGCTGAAGGTATAAGTATGCTTACCAGACTGAAAGAACAAGAAGAGAAGCTTAAGAAAGAGTGGATTAACATAGAAACATCTTTTAGTATTGCTGGCAATGATATGTTTCGCTATCCTGATCCAATAGAAATTACCCCCTTTAATTGGTTTAAGGAATTAGAAGATCATGTAATACAACCAAATGCTGAGATTGCAGGTACAACATTGCGGTATGATCAAATCCCGTTCAATGTATATGCAGAAGCAATGAGAATTGTCATACCTGTAGATGATCCTGTTAGTCAGGAATTGATAACTCTATTTCCGGATGATAATGAACGTCGAAAGGTTATAGAATTAGTAAAAAATGGAAATTTTGAAGATAAACAAAATTTGCAACAACTGGCACAAACGCGAGCGAAGAAATTGTACCCAAATGTAAAAAATATTACTTTATCACTACTAGTAGGTGATCATACTTACTGTCTTGAACGTTCACGAGAATCAGCAACTTTGTTGGAAGGTTTTTTTAAACAGTCCTAGTCTGTCAATTAATTCAAAGTAGCTTGCGAATGATAGTTATACCCTTTATGTCTTTTAAATATGTGGTATAAATGGAGACTATGGAAAGAGGTTTGTCTCGTCATAATTTTTTTCGGTATATGTGTGTTGCTCCGGTTGCTTCTGTTGTAGCAGCAACAGGCGTTGAGCTTTTAAAACAAGATAATCTTCCTATTGAGCTGCACGATGCAAAAATACATCCTCTTTGGCAGTACGGTACTACGGAAGCTATTCACGTACCAAGCGAAGCTGATACCGTTTTCGTCGAGAGCAGAATGGTTCCAGGACTCTATGAAGGAACTTCACCTCAGGTACTTACTGCAAAGGACAAAAATAATGATCCGATTTTTCCATTAGAATTACTACAGACCTGTCAAAAAGATCAGAAAACGATCGCTATTTTCGACGTCACCATTGATCCAAGTTCTCTCCAGGGGTTCCGAACTATCCAGGACGTGGAAGCTGTTGCTGCAGTGGCAACGACAGCTATTGGAGGGAGTTATACCGTTTATAAACGAGTTACTCAATCCGAAGGAGAAAAACATCATCCTATTTCTCGTAGAAATTTACTGTGTCTACCCGCATTCATGTATTTATTTTATCCTTCGTTTGCAACGCATATGCTGAAGCAGAATGGAATGGTCGGTAAGCTCAATACCGACGTAAATGCCGTGGTACAAAGTTTGCATCCTGAGTCACAACTCGTGCTTGAGTTACGCAATAAACTCTGCGCGTTAAAATTGTTTGAACACGGAAAACGAGAATATAATTCGAGTGGAAAACGGGCAAACTGTGCTCTTGTTATGAGTGCGGAAAATAAAGGCCTGAGAGGGGAGTTTTCATCTCCTACGCAGCTTCGACAGGAGCTCCTTTCTTACTCGGCAGAGAGTTGGTTACAGGTACTTCGAGCGAATGGAAATACTACTTTGGAAGCTATTCAGGCGATCTGTACGACTCGATATATTCAGATTCCTCCCGGTATTGATGTCAAAAAAATGGACCAGCATACAACCGATTTTGGAAGCGTTATCTATGTGGATACAGAACTGCAACAAGGACTTCAAAATGTGTTTGGTCTGATTTAAGATACATGCAGTCCCCATTTTTCACACTGCTTTTTTTCATTTTCCTAGTACAATACTTGAATGGCATTTGTTCACTTACATCTTCACTCAGAATACTCACTTCTTGATGGCATGTGTCGTATTGTCGATACGGTAAAGCGTGCCAAGGAACTCGGAATGCCAGCACTCGCCATTACCGATCATGGAGCTCTTTTTGGAGCACACAAATTTTTTATTAAAGCAAAAGAAGCAGGAATTAAACCAATTATTGGTATTGAAGCTTATAAGGCTGCGGGCTCCTGTAAAGATCCGCAACCTTCAGAAATGCAGGACGCATATCACCTCGTTCTGCTAGCAAAAACAACAGACGGCTACAAAAATTTACTCAAACTTACCACTGCTGCTAATCTTGAAGGGATGTCGTTCAAACCTCGGGTAGATTTTGAATTATTAGAACAGTATCACGAAGGAATTATTGCACTTACTTCTTGCCTAAAAGGAGAAATTCCGAGTCTTTTGTACCAAAATCAACACACCAAGGCAGAAGCAGTGCTAAAAAAATATCTCTCAATTTTTGGATCCGACTTTTATCTCGAACTTCAGCGTCACGAGGGGGCAGAAGCACAGGACATGGTGAACCAGGATCTCATTAAACTTTCTCGAAAATACGCAGTTCCCCTTGTCGCAACAAACGACGTTCATTATCTGAATAAAGAAGATGCCTATGCACAGGAGGTCCTTTTATGCATCCAAACGCAACGAGCTATTTTTGAAAAAGACAGACAGGTTACTATGGTTGATACCCCCGACTATTACTTCAAAACAGAGGAAGAAATGCGCGACTTATTTCGGGATATCCCCGAGGCTGTTGATAATGCAGCAAAAATCGCGGAAGAATGTAACGTAGAACTGCCTTACGGGAAAATGATTTTTCCAAAATATAAAATCCCCGACGCACGAACAGCGGCACAGTACCTTCACGACATGGTTTATGAGCGAATCGATCGGGTAAAGCATATGAACCAGGAGGAAATAATAAAACGCATTGAGTATGAACTTGGCATTATTTCACAGAAAGGATATGACGATTACTTTTTATTTGTACAGGACTTTATTAACTGGGCGAAAGGACAGGGAATAGCAGTTGGCCCCGGTCGAGGTTCTGCTGCTGGGTCTCTTGTTTGTTATCTGCTTCGTATTACAGATATTAATCCTCTTGAGTACAATCTTCCGTTTGAGCGATTTTTGAACCCAGAACGGCCTTCTCCTCCCGATATTGATATTGATTTTGCAGATGTTCGACGGGATGAAGTTCTTCTGTATGTGCGCAACAAATACGGAGAGGATAAAGTAGCGCAAATTATTACCTTTGGAACTATGGAAGCACGCCTTGCTGTACGTGATGTTGCTCGCGCTCTCGGAATGTCCTACTCTGGAGGCGACAGAATTGCAAAAATGATACCACAGGGAAAACAAGGTTCGCACATGACCGTAAAACTTGCGCTCGAGGAATCACCGCCCCTGAAACTTGCCTATGGCACTGAACCGGAAACGAAAAAAGTTTTAGATATCGCTGAACGACTTGAACGGCTGCCTCGACACTCATCTGTGCATGCCGCTGGCGTTATTATTTCCGATCAGCCTCTTACCAATTATGTCCCGCTTCAGAGAGATGCAAAAGAAGGAAGAATAACCACGCAGTACGACATGTATTCCCTTGATATGAATGTGGATGAAAAGGCAGTGGGGCTTCTCAAAATGGATTTCTTAGGCCTTCGCAATCTGACCACAGTAGAAGACACTCTTGCCTTTATCCAACAAACAACAGGACAAGATTTGGATATTCATGAAATTCCACTCGATGATAAAAAAACCTACGATCTTATCGGAAAGGGAGAAACGATTGGCGTATTTCAGCTTGAGTCTGGCGGAATGCGGAGACTAGCAAAAGATTTAAAACCAACGGTCCTAACGGATATTATCGCTATGGTAGCGTTGTACCGCCCCGGGCCTATGGACCTGATTCCCATGTTTTTAGAGGGCAAAAAAAATCCAGATAAAATTAAATATTTACACAAGGATTTGAAGGCTGTCTTGGGTGAAACCTACGGTGTTTTGGTTTACCAGGAACAGGTAATGGAAATTGCGCACAAACTCGCTGGCTTTACCATGGGACAGGCAGACAATCTTCGTCGTGCAATGGGAAAAAAGAAAAAGGAAATTATGGCAAAGGAACGAGAAAAATTCGTCAGTGGGAGCGTTGCTCATGGATATACCGCAAGACTCGCAGAAAAAGTCTACGACTTTATTGAAAAATTTGCCTCGTACGGATTTAATAAGCCGCACTCCGCGTGTTATGCCTTAATTGCGTACTGGACAGCATATTTAAAAGCCATTTATCCCGTAGAGTTTATGAGCGCATTGCTTACCTCAGAACTCCAGGGAGTTGCAGGCCCGATGCGAGAAATGAAAATGGCTCAGGCGTTGGAGGAGTGCCGCCACATGGATATTAAGGTACTTCCTCCCGACATAAATAAATCAGTTTCATCATTCTCCATTACTGAAAGCTCTATTTTGTTCGGTTTATCTGCTCTCAAAAATGTTGGCTCTTCTGCTATAGATTCTATTTTAGAAGCGCGTAAAAATTCAATCTTTTCAGGTTTTAAAGATTTTCTTCATCGGGTAGATTTGCGGAGAGTAAATAAAAAAACAGTCGAAAGTCTCATTAAATCAGGGGCATTTGATCAGTTCGCAAACAGAGCCACATTGCTGAAACACTATCCACGATTGGTAAAAGAAATTGCCGATCACAAGGAAGATGCTCTCCAGGGTCAGTACGGTCTTTTTGCTCATCAGGACGATTCAAAACACATGGAAGACGATTTTGAAATAATACCCGAACTCCCCGATGATGAAATCTGCAACATAGAAAATGAAGTAATCGGTTTTATGGTTTCCAAAAATCCGCTTGCTCAGTACAAAGAAATTCTTGATGAAAAAGTAAAGAAAAAATTGGGGGAGCTGAATGAAAAAGATATTGGAAGAACCTATGTATTGGCCGGAGTTGTGAGTGGAAAAAAAGTTATTAAGACAAAAAAAGATAACTCTGAAATGGCTTTCATAACGGTTTTTGATGAAACTGGCTCTGTAGAAGTTGTTGTGTTTCCTCGTACTTATGTAAAACTAAAAATGCTTCTTAACATAAATTTGGTACTTCTTTTTAAAGGAAAGGTTGATTTCAAAGATGATAAATTTTGTATTATTGTAGATAACGCGATGAAGCTGAATGGGGTAAAAAAAGTTATATGAATATTTTATGGAAAATCAAGAAAACGATAATGTATCCAGTGTAATCGAAAAGTACCCTAGTATAAAGTCAGCAGTACAGACATATGAAGAGTTATGGCCGAATAGCATTCGTCAAAGTGAATTAGTTAGGAAGTATATGATGGATGAGTTGAATCAAGAAAAGCCTCTAACTGCAAATCCTGACATCCCTGGAAATTCAGAATATGAAACTGTGTCAGCATTGGAAAGAACTGATTTATTAAAACAAAAACTGCAAGGAAAAGTCCTCGATATTGGGTCAGGAGGAGTGGATGAATTAGCAGGTATTGTGGACGTACAGCAACTCATTAATGTAGATTCAAGGGAACAACTGGAATCTAATTTTATTAAAGTTGATGTAGGAAAAGAAGAACTACCGTTTACCGATGCTCATTTCGATTCCATATTCACACGTAATACAATTGATAGTCTAGCACAGGCAACCGCAATTCTACCGGAGGCTCTTCGAGTATTAAAAACAAATGGAGTATTGATTGTTGAGTTGCAGTATTTACCTGAAGCAGAGCGTCAAACTATCATAGACATACTAAATGTTTTAGAACAAAAAGGTATAGATATTCAAATTCAAGTTGAAGCCGTTTTAAATAAGACATACATTCAACATAAAAAATATTCTGATTTACGTTTTAATAGACCATCTATTTTTTTGCTGATTAGCAAAAAGAATTAAGGTGGGGTATTTATATTGATATATTTTTAATTTGGTGGCGTTGACTATCCTTTGGTAGAATGATACAATGACTATGAAAAAAGATATATCATATATCGATAGACACGGCCATATAAAGAGTAAAGATGAGGAAAAAAGTCGGTTCCGGACAAGCCGGAACGACAATAAGATAAAGCCACTTGCACCTTATATAAATATAGGGTATTATCTGTTAATTCCCCTCCTGATTGGTGTTTTCGGGGGGATATATTTAGATTCTATTTTTAGGACGAAGCCGTTGTTAACTATTTTAGGTATCGTGTTCGGCGCAATTTCGAGTATTTACAACTTAATAAAATTGGTTCAAGATGAAAATTCCGGAAATAAGCATTAAGGCAGAACCCATATTTCACCTGTTTGGGTTTACTGTCACCAACTCTCTCCTTTCTACTTGGATTGTTTTGATCCTATTTGTTGGTATAGCTCTGTACTATTATCATCAATCGCAGCAAAAAAAAAGAAGCTTGGTTTTTTATCTTTTAAATACGGTTTTCAAAGCAGTGTATTCGTTACTTTCTAGTATCACAAAAGACAAAGCCGATGTTTTTTTCCCGATTTTAGGCTCATTTTTCTTTTTTATTATTCTTTTAAACTGGTTTGGACTGCTTCCGGGAGTAGGAACGGTGTTGGTTTCAGGAGCAGAAGAAGGAGGTAAAATGATACCTTTACTCCGAGGAGGGAATGCAGATTTAAACACAACAGTTATGCTCGGCGCACTTTCTATTGTTGTTTCCCAGTATTATGGCTTTCGGTATTTAGGGTGGGATCACGTTAAAAAATATCTCAACTTTACGAATCCAATCGCGTTTTACGTCGGAATTTTAGAGATCGTATCAGAGTTTTCCCGGGTTGCATCGTTTTCATTTCGATTGTTCGGAAACATATTCGCAGGTGAGGTATTGTTAGTTGTAATTGCATCTTTGGTACCTATTCTGGTATCATTTCCTTTTCTGATGATGGAAATATTCGTCGGATTTATTCAGGCGTTGGTATTCGCATTGCTAAGCGCAGTTATATTTAGTATGAATACGCAGAAGCATCATTAATAATTTCCATATATGGGGAGGGGGTGTTCACGTTATGTCACCAGAAGCAGTTAAAGGTATCGCAGCAGCTATTGCAATCGCAGTCGGAGCTATTGGACCAGGAATCGGTATTGGACTTATTGGAGGAAAAGCAGTAGAAGCTCTTGGACGCAATCCAGAAGCAGAATCTTCTATCCGAACCAATTTAGTTTTGGCATTAGCATTCGCAGAAGCAATCGCAATTTACGCATTAGTAGTCGCACTTATCATAAAATTTACATAAACAGCATTGTCATTGTCGCTTGCCGAGTCAATCGTTCTTAAGGTCGATTCCGGTCGAGCGGGCATGACAAAAGCTTAATTAATAATATCAAGTAAAAGAATAAATGGAAAAATTAGGGATAGAGCCAGCATTGCTGATCGCTCAACTTATAAATTTTGGAGTTTTCTTTTTTGTTTTTTCAAAATATATTGCCAAACCTTTGGTAAAGACAATAAAAGCAGAAAAATCAAAAGAAGCAGAACGTGAACGCCTTTTAGCCGACGCCCAAAAGCGTGAAGCTAAACTCGCTGAAGACGAAGTATCCCTTCGCCAGACAGTGCGAAAAGAGCGGGATCAGTTGGTAAAAGAGGCCAAAAAAGTAGGTGAAGAGGTGAAAGCAAGTATCGTTTCCGACGCAAAAAAGGAAGCAGATGACATTATTGCGAAGGCTCATAAACAAATAGAACAAGAAAAGGCAGAAATGTATGCAGAACTCAAAGATAAAACACTCGAGTTGAGTCTTTCGATCGTAATGAAAGCGATGAAAGATTACTTAACTCCCGATGTTCAACGCAAACTAACCGCACATATTGTCGAAAATATGTCGAAAGATGTTTTGAGATAATTACTATCAAGAAATATATGTCAAAAAAATTGGGAGTCATTTATTCACCATATCAGTTAGACGAACAGGAAATTAAAACTGTCGTCGCACATTTTCCTGTTCTGAGAGAACGGGAGATCAAAAATGTCGTTTTAGAGGATCTGCTTGCCGGAGTCGTGATCCGTTATGATACGAAGCTTATCGATCTTTCGTTGTCCCAAGGGTTACAAAATTTAAAATATCATGTCTATGAAAATTATTGATCAAAACGTACAAGATATAGAAAAAGAAATTGATTCTTATCATCCTAATGTAAAAACAGAGGAGATAGGATGGGTTACCGAAGTAAAAGATGGCGTTATTACCCTAAAAGGACTGGATAATGTATCGTATGGTGAAATGATTACTTTTGACTCCGGCGTTACGGCTATGGTTATTGATCTTTTAGAAGATCAGGTCGGTGCAATTGTACTCGGAAATTATTTATCACTTCAGTTTGGAGATCTTGCGAAGGCAACCGGTAAAACGCTTTCAGTTCCCGTCTCAGACGAAATTATTGGTCGAGTAGTAAATCCCCTTGGTGAGGTAATAGACGGAGGTAGCCCTATAAAAGCAGATACGTTGTATCCGGTAGAAAAAATGGCTCCCGGTGTTGTAGCACGAAAGTCAGTAACGGTACCGCTTCAAACTGGTATAAAAGCAATCGATGCTCTTATCCCCATAGGAAGAGGACAGCGAGAACTTATTATTGGAGATCGCGGCACGGGTAAAACAACCATTGCAATTGATACGATCTTGAGTCAGAAAGGTCAAAATGTTATTTGTATTTACTGTGCGATTGGTCAGAAAAATTCAAAAGTCGCAGGATTGGTTGAATTGTTAAAAGAAAACAAAGCAATGGATTATTCTATAGTTGTATCTGCCGCAGCCGCAGATCCTGCATCTCAACAGTACATCGCGCCGTATAGTGCAACTGCAATTGCAGAATACTTCCTCGACAAAGGGAAAGATGTTTTGGTGATTTATGATGATCTTACAAAACACGCGTATGCGTATCGACAGATTTCGCTTATTCTTCGAAGACCTGCAGGGCGTGAGGCCTATCCAGGAGATGTTTTTTATCTCCATTCCCGACTTTTAGAGCGATCCTGTCGTGTAACTGAAGAGTACGGTGGAGGATCAATAACTGCTTTGCCAATTATTGAAACACTGGAAAATGATGTTTCCGCATATATCCCGACAAATGTCATTTCCATTACGGATGGACAAATTTTCCTTGAATCTGATTTATTCAATTCAGGTATCCGTCCAGCTATTAATGTCGGCGTTTCTGTTTCCCGTGTGGGAGCAACCGCTCAGGCGAAAGCAATGAAGCAGGTAGCCGGTAGATTGAAGTTGGATCTTGCACAGTATCGAGAAAAAGCAGCCTTTGCTCAGTTTGAAGGAGATTTAGATGAAGAAACAAAATCACTTCTTGGCCGAGGTGCTCGTATGTCGCAGATTCTTCGCCAGAAGAAGAATAATCCGTATGATCTCGCCACTCAGGTAGCAATAATTTGGGCCGCTAAAGGAGGCTATCTTGATGCTTTGCCAGTAGAAGAAGTCGAGATTTTTGAAGGTAAATTAGTAGAAGCACTTCACACGAGAGGCAAAAAATTATTAGAAAAGATAAACGATAAAAAAATATTAGGTGAAGAAGAAGAAAAAGAATTGGAAAAATTTGTAAAAGAGTTGGTAAAATAAAAAAGTTTTTGTCATCCTGAACTGACAATAGAATGTTGTCACCCTGAATTTAGTTCAGGGTCTATACAATGGTACCTTGATTCAGGATCCAGTATTTTTAAATTTAATATTTTTCGGACCGTGTCCGCTATGCAAGCAAGTCGTTGCAGGCAGGTCAAGTCCGGAATGATCACGATACATGAATCTACGAGAAGTTCGAAAAAAAATTAAATCAGTAGGAAACGTAAAAAAAATAACCAAGGCGATGCAGCTTGTTTCTGCGGTGAAAATGAAAAAAGCCCAGGAGGTTGCCTTGCAGGGAAGACCGTACAAAACAGGTCTTGAGGAAATTGTTTCGCGGCTCCTACCGACGGTCGATATTTCGCTCAGTAATCTTCTCGTAACACACACAGAGAACAACGGCCGAAGTTTAATGATTTTGTTTACGTCGCATAAAGGTCTTTGTGGAGCATTTAATATGAATTTGTTCCGAGTTCTTTTAAAAGAAGTAGATTTTAAAAAAACAGATTTTATTACTGTCGGTAAAAAAGGCGCAGTGTTTGTGAGTCTGATGGGAGCACCTATCATAGCTGACTTTTCAGAGCACGTTGGAGCAATGGATACAGCTGCCATATTTGAGCTAGCCTTAAAACACTATTTTGAGGACAAATATGAGAGCGTGTATTTAGTATACAATTCATTTATTTCTACCTTACGGTCGGAACCAAAGAGGGAGCTATTTTTACCGTTTTCTCTAGAGTATACTGCGGAGGGAAAAGCTTCGCAGCAAGAGGAAAATGAGTATACCATTGAGCCAAATCCGATAGAATTGGTAGATCATCTGTTACAGAGCTTTTTAGAGGAAAAAATTAGAACGGCTATATTAAATACTGAGGCAGCAGAGCACTCTTCTCGTATGATAGCCATGAAAAATGCCACCGACAATGCAACAG
This sequence comes from Candidatus Roizmanbacteria bacterium, assembly GCA_013335175.1. Taxonomy (GTDB): domain Bacteria; phylum Patescibacteriota; class Microgenomatia; order UBA1406; family GWC2-37-13; genus JAAXWC01. The sequence goes on along the minus strand of JAAXWC010000016.1, from coordinate 18,311 downwards.
AAGTAATGTATGATTTAACTTTAACACGGAATCGATTGCGTCAGGAAAAGATTACCTATGAATTGCTCGACATGATTACCGCAAAGGAGTCGGTAGAGGCTTGAAAATACAAAATTTCAAATTACTAATTATATTAACGTATGGCAGAAGGAAAAATAATCTCAATTCGCGGAGTTGTCGTTGATGTTAAATTTAAACCAGAAGATACCCCAAAAATTTACGACGCTTTGGTAATTGAAAAAAATGACTCAGAACGGATTGTACTAGAAGTTGAGGCAATTATTGGCGCAGGAATCGTGCGAACGGTAGTCATGGGAAGTGTTGATGGTTTAAAACGAGGAACAAAAGTAACAAATTCGGGAGCGCCTATTACGGTACCGGTTGGTGAAAGCGGTTTGGGACGCATTTTTAACGTACTTGGTGAAATTGTTGATAATCAGGGTGAGGTAAAAGCAGATGCCCATTATCCTATTCACCGACAGGCACCCACCCTTATCCAACAAGCCTTGAAACAAGAGGTTTTTGAAACAGGAATTAAAGTTATCGATCTTATTGCTCCTTTCATTAAAGGTGGAAAAATTGCCATCTTTGGAGGTGCAGGAGTAGGAAAAACGGTAACCATTCAAGAAATGATTCACAACGTTGCAAAACAACATAGTGGAGTTTCAGTATTTACCGGTGTCGGAGAACGAACTCGAGAAGGAAACGATTTGTGGAATGAAATGAAAGATACGAAAGTTATCGACAAGACAACGCTGGTCTTTGGACAAATGAATGAACCACCAGGAAACCGTCTGCGTGTTGCTTTGACCGGGGTTACCATGGCTGAGTATTTCCGAGATGAAAAAGGAATGGACACGCTTTTGTTTATCGATAACATTTTCCGCTTTGCACAAGCAGGTTCAGAAGTATCTGCTTTGTTAGGTCGTATCCCTTCAGCAGTAGGATATCAGCCTACGCTCGCCTCAGAAATGGCAGGGCTACAGGAACGTATTACCTCGACAAACAAAGGCTCAATCACCTCAATCCAGGCAGTATATGTGCCAGCAGACGATTACACAGATCCTGCACCAGTGGTTACCTTTGCGCATTTGGACGCATCCATTGCTTTGGAGCGATCATTAGCAGAACAAGCACTGTTTCCGGCCATAGATCCACTCACTTCTTCATCTCGCGCACTCGATCCGGATATCGTTGGAGATAGCCATTATCAGACGGCACGAGACGTACTAAAAACGCTTCAGAAATACAAGGATTTGCAGGATATCATTGCCATTCTGGGAATGGAAGAGCTTTCGGAAGAAGATAAGCTCGTTGTAACCAGAGCGCGGAAAATACAGCGATTCCTTACCCAGCCAATGTTTGTGGCAGAACCATTTACGGGAACACCCGGGAAGTATGTTACTATCCCAGAAACAATTCGTGGGTTCCGGGAGATTCTCGAAGGAAAGCACGACGACAAGCCAGAACAAGCGTTTTATATGATTGGGACAATCGATGAAGCAGCAGCTAAAGCGGCTGCAGTTAAATGAATATGAGCGCTATGTTACACCTAAAAATAATTACCCCAGCAAAAATCGTGTATGAACAAGAGGTCGCTTCAATAACTTTACCCACTGCAGCGGGCGAAATTACCGTTTTGTCACACCATGAAAAACTTTTAAGTTTGCTTACCGAAGGTATTATAACGGTACGAAAAAGCTTAGAACCGAAATTGGAAGAGTATTTAGCAATTGGGGGAGGATATTTGGAAACAGATGGGACCACCGCCACAATAATTGTTTCTCGAGCGTATCATCAGGATGAAATTGATGAAAAATTAACAGAAGATGCTATCACTCACGCGGAAAAAATTGTTCAGGAAGCAAAGGAAGAAAAAGTAGTCTTAGAAGCGCAACAACTTCTTCGTAGTTCAATTCTGAATCTTAAACTTCTCAAGAAACGGCATCATCGTGTACACACTGAAATATAATTAAAACACTTTTTTTATGGCTCTTATAATAGTCGAATCGCCAACCAAAGCTCGTACATTTAATCGAATTCTCAAAGATCAGGATTTTTTTGTCTATGCTACCATGGGGCATATTCGAGACCTCCCGGGAAAGACAATGTCTATAGACTACACACATCAGTTTAAGCCAGATTACGAAATAATGAAAAATAAAGAAAAGGTTGTCGCGAAACTGCGAGAACTGGTAAAAGAGCACGATCAAATTTACTTAGCAACAGATCCTGACCGAGAGGGAGAGTCTATTTCCTATCATGTAGCCTATATCCTTGGGTTTATCAAAGAAGAATGGCCGGATTTCAATCTTCTGGGAGACGGAAAACTCAAACGAATTGTATTTCACGAAATTACGGCACATGCTCTTCAAGAGGCATTAGAGCACCCTGCAACACTGCGAACAGAACTTGTTAAGGCACAACAGGCACGTCGTATTTTAGATCGAATTGTAGGGTACGAATTATCTCCCTTATTATGGAAAAAAATGGGAAAAAACTGGTTGTCAGCCGGTCGTGTTCAGACAGTTGCACTGCGCCTGGTGGTCGAGCGGGAGAAAGAAATACGCGCTTTCTCTTTAGAGCCATATTGCCAGCTTTATGGTAATTTTATTGCTGGAGAACCGTTGCGAGCGAAACTCATTAAACTTCAGGATGAACCGGTAGAACAATCCTTTAAACTCAGTTTATTTGCCGGAGAATATACCTACACAAAAACTATTATTTCGCCAGAAAAAGCCCTAGAAATTCAAAAAGAAGAGGTTTCGGATACATTTGAAATAACGAATGTTCGGGAAGATATCTCCTCCCGATTTCCTCCGCCTCCCTATACAACGTCTTTATTGCAGCAAGATGCGTTTATTCGGCATGGTTTTTCATCTAAAATGACAATGCGTCTTGCTCAGGATCTGTACGAACGCGGGTTAATTACCTATCACCGAACTGATTCGTTTAATCTTTCTACACAGTTTGTTTTTAAAGCAAAAGATTATATTAAAACGGCCTATGGAGAGGAATATGCTTTGGAAAAACCACGCGGGTATAAAACAAAATCAAAAATGGCACAAGAAGCACACGAGGCTATTCGTCCCACAAAACTTGAACAAAATGTAGATAAACTCGAAAAACTAAACTTAAATCAAAAACGTTTATACGATCTTATTTTTAATAGAGCGGTAGCGACACAGATGAAAGAGGCATCTATAAAGACTACAAAAGTAGAAATTACTTCAAAGAAACAGTACACCTATGAATCGGAGTACCAGCAGGTATTATTTGATGGATTTTTGCGAGTTGCTCAGCCGGATTTTGCCGCAAAACATTCTGCTGCGGTTAGTTTCAAGGTTGGCGATCCTGTTTCCTTGAGTGAGTTTGAAATTCAAGAACTAAGCACAAAGGCTCCGCCGCGATACAACGAGGCGTCGCTTATCAAGATTCTTGAAGAAAAGGGGATTGGACGTCCTTCAACCTACGCGCCAATCATTTCGCTGGTTCAGGAAAAAAACTATATTGAAAAACAAAACCGCTATTTTTCTCCAACAAAACTCGGTGAAAGCATATCGGAATACTTATCGCAATCATTCCCACAACTTTTTAACTTGGATTTTACCGCTCAGATGGAGGAATCTATGGATTTAATTGCTGAGGGAAAAAATAACATTGTCGCATTTTTAACCGATTTCTATAAACCCTTTCAAGAGGAACTCATTGTTCAAAAAAAAGATACGAAAGTTATTGATGTAGAAGAAGAAGTGAGCGAACCCTGCGATAAGTGCGGAGCTCCGCTTGTGGTCCGATTTTCTCGTTTTGGCAAGTTTTATGCCTGTAGCAAATATCCTGAGTGCAAAAACACCAAACCATTTTTGCAGTTTGTCAACAATTATACCTGTCCAAAGTGTGGCGGAAAAATCGCGGTACGATATTCAAAATCAAAGAAACGGTTTTATGGATGTGAAAAATGGCCAAAATGCGATTTCTCCGCGTGGGCATTGAAAGACGCAAAAGCACCAGAGAAAAAACAAACACGGAACGTGGTGGAAGTAAAACCAAAGACAAAGAAAAAAGTGACGAAGAAGAACGTGAAGGAAGATCGGAGTCAGGAATGACAATTTTCCCCTTGTTAAAAAGTTTCCTTGTGTATAATAGGATATGCAAAACTTGAAATACATTTTTGTTTCAGGTGGGGTTATTTCCGGTATCGGAAAGGGTGTAACGACTGCATCGGTAGGTTTACTTCTTAAATTAGCTGGTTATAAGGTAACGCCCATTAAATTCGAGAACTATTTAAACATAGACGCAGGCACAATAAATCCTGTGGAACATGGAGATCCATTTTTGTGTGAAGATGGCGCAGAGACAGACATGGATATCGGAACATACGAAAAATTTTTAGGTTCGGAAATGGGAAAAATGAACTTTGTAACCATTGGCCAGATCTATCAGACTGTTATTGATCGAGAACGTCGTTTTGAGTACAACGGTGAGGATGTAGAGGCAATTCCACATTTAACCAATGAAATTATAGACCGAATCCAAACGGTTGCAAAAAAGAATAAAGCAGATGTTGTTCTTATCGAACTCGGTGGAACAGCAGGGGAGTACCAGAACATTTTTTATTATGAAGCATCAAGAATTATAACCCTTAAACATCCCGGAGATGTTATTCACATCCATGTCAGCTATGTTCCGACTCCCAACCATTTGGGTGAACCAAAAACAAAGCCAACCCAGCTTTCCGTAAAAACACTTAACTCAATGGGAATTCAGCCCGATTTTATCATTGCCCGTTCAGAAAAATACATAGATCAGCGCCGTCGAGATCGCTTTGCACTTTTTTGCAATATGCGCCCGGAGGATATTATCTCTACCCCTGATCTTGCAACAGTCTACGAAATTCCTCTTACGTTAGAGAAACAAAATATGACAGAAAAAATTCTGAATAAGCTGCATCTTGAGGTGAAAACACCAAAGCTTGCGGAATGGGCTGCATTTGTTGAAAATGTGAAGACAAAGAAAGATAAGGTAATAGATATTGCAATTGTTGGAAAATATTTTGGGACTGGAGATTATCAACTACGAGATTCTTATGCGGCCTTATTTGACGCGATAGATCATGCATCTTGGAAAGTAGGTGTAGAGGTAAAAATGCACTGGATAGATGCAGAAAAAATAGAAAAAGAGGGAGTTGAAAGTATTGGAAAACCAGATGGTATTATTGTTCCGATAGGATGGGGACAACGGGGATCAGAAGGAATGATTGCGGCAGCTTCCTATGCAAGAAAAGAAAAAATTCCATATCTAGGACTGTGTTATGGCATGCAACTTGCCTGTGTTTCCTTTGCGAGGGATGTCCTTGGATGGAAAGATGCCAACACGGCAGAGAACGATCCAAAATCAAAACATCCGGTTATCCATCTAATTCCTTCACAAAAGGAGCTCATGGAACGAAGAGCATATGGAGGCACGATGCGTTTAGGGGGCTGGGAAGCGAAGGTTAAACAGGGAACACGAGCATATGATCTTTACAAAAAAGCAGGAGATTTTATCAAAAATACAGATGGTCTTACCAGTGAACGACATCGACACAGATATGAATTTAACAATGAGTTTACCGAGGATTTTGAAAAAAACGGGTTAGTGATTTCTGCTCGTTCAGTTGCTGAGAATCTTGTCGAAATTGTTGAGTTACCAAAAGACGTGCATCCATTTTTCATGGGTACGCAAGGGCATCCGGAGTACAAGAGTCTTCCATTGAAACCACATCCAATCTTTGTCGGTTTCATTGCCGCTTGCCAAACGGGAAAATAGATGTTACAATACAAATTCTATGGCAAATAGTATTACCTACCAGGACAAAGATATGTCAGTCGGAGACACGATTGCAATCAGCTATAAAATCAAAGAAGGCGATAAAGAACGCCAACAGCTCTTCGAGGGAATTTTATTGAAAATAAAAGGGGATTCAGACAATAATCGTATGATTACTGTTCGAAAACTTTCCAAAACCGGAGTTGGTGTTGAGCGAATTATTCCTCTTTCTTCACCATTTATTGGAGGTATTAAAGTAGTCAAAAAATCGAGCTATCAGAAATCAAAGCTCTATTTCATTCGGTTCCTTTCTGAATCGAAGCTTCGACACAAACTGTATAGTCATAAATAATGCATACATCTTCTAACCAATCTATTGGTTCCTACGGAGAGCAGCAAGCGACAGATTACTTAATCAAGAGTGGCTTCCAGATTTTACATAGAAATTATCGTACCAAGTACGGAGAGCTGGATATTGTTGCAAAAAAACTAAGTAAAATTCATTTTATCGAAGTAAAAACTCGAATGGGTCTTTCTGCGGGACAGCCCTATGAATCGGTTACGCCAACAAAAGTACGCCATCTTCGTTTTGCCATGACTGCATATATTCAGCAGTTTCATTTACAAAACTATATGCTCTCGTTTGATGTTATATCCCTTGTTTTAACTCCAGAAGGAAGTGTTTCTGAACTTAAGTTTTTTGAAGCGGTTGATTTTTAATTGGGTTGTATGTAGGATAGAGATATGATCCAACCTATCAATGAATTTATCATGCATTCTGTTTCCCGTTTTTTTGATTTTGTACCAAATCTTATTGGAGGGGTTGTGGTACTCCTTATCGGTGTTATTCTCGCCGGACTTCTGAAAAAGCTTCTTATTGGTCTTCTTTCGTTTTTTCGACTTGCAACGATATTGCAGCGAATGCGACTGATGAACAAGAACGAGGTGAAGGTTTGGGAAGAGGTATTGGCTGAAGTTTTACGATGGTCTGTCATTATATTATTTCTTATTCCGACACTGGAAATTTGGGGATTATCGCGTGCTACCGGGGTAATTAATAATTTTCTTCTGTATCTTCCCAATGTCATTGTTACGGTTGTAATTGGTTTTGTAGGACTTGTTGTCGCTAATTTGGTTTCGGACTTGGTTCGTCAGAGTGTTACCACATTGGGCGAAACATCGGCTAATATTCTTGCAGTAGTTTCAAAAACCATTATCATCTTTTTTACCGTTTTAGTTGGGATGAACCAGCTTGGTATTGCACAGGATCTGATCCGTATCCTCTTTACGGGAATTATTGCGATGGTTGCACTCGCGGGAGGGCTTTCATTTGGCTTAGGAGGACAAGAAGTGGCCAAAGAATTACTTCAAGGGTTAAAGAAGAAACTTTCAGGTAAATAAGAAAATATCCTCGATTTTATACATGTTATCTGTTAAAATATGATTACCTTTAAGCGGTCCCATCGTCTAGAGGCCTAGGACAGTAGGTTTTCAGCCTTCTAACCGGGGTTCGAATCCCCGTGGGATCACATTTTGGAAATTCTTATCTTTCATTGCTTCGATTAGCTCGAAAGATCGTGCTAAACCGTTGATTCGAATTCCTTTATTCTCACAAAGCATTCCTGCAGGGAAAATATGCGTTTGGAGCATTTGTTTTTCTGCTAAGTCGAGTTGTAGCCAGAACCTATCTAGGTTGGCTAAAAACGTCTCCGTAAAATTCTTCACTGCTTCAGTGTTGTACTCATCGATCTTCATTTCAGATCTTTCAACACTAAGTACTGTTATTTCTCTTCTAAGATCTTCTATATGAGATAGGGCTTCACCATCAGTCAACATACCTTTGGCATTTCCTTGGTTTGTAGTTATGATTTCTGCTTCAAGTTGTTTTATTTTTTCATCCCTTAGTGATGCTTCTTTTCTTGTTATCTCAATAGTTTCATCCCATTCATCAAAGACCAAGGTCACGAACATTTTGAGAACTCTTTTTGAAGGTTTGAGTGTTGAGAGTATTGAGAGGAATTGCTCTTGTGCCGCATCAGCTCCGATACGTTCTTTTTTGATGCAGGCTTTATTGTGACACTCGTAGTAAAGATAATTTTTTGCCCTGCCAAAAGGGTTACTTGATGTGAGGGCGTGCATACAATTGCTACAGGACAGAAGACCTTTGAGAGGGTATAGAACGCTGTCTTGAGTGTTATATGTTCGTTTATTCTTGAAAGTATTCATGTTCGCTTTTTCCCAAGTGATCTGATCAACGATTGGCTCATGAATCCCTCTTTGATATTCTCTCCATCGAGGGGCATACATCATTCCATAATAAAATGGGTTTTTCATGATGTGTGTTATCAGTTTACCATCAGCAGGTTTGCCATAGGATTTACCAAAACCAAGTGAATTTAGATATTTTGCCAGCCATTGTTTTGAATACTGCCCTTCTGAAGCCTTAGAAAAGAGTAAGTTGATCATTTCGCTGTATCTATTATCCCTTACCGCTGGCTTACCTTTTATCTGGTCTCTATCGCCTTTGGGTCGTATATAACCAATTTGAGGTTTCCAAGGCCACAAACCATTTCGGAACATCGTTTGCATGTTGTCTTTGACACGCTCTGATTTCAATCCATTATCTAGTTCACCCAAAGCCATGAGAATTGTCCGCATTGCTTTACCCATAGGGTTTTGTTCTGTCACCTCAGTGGCTGGACTTACCGAGACCCCTGACCTTGAAAGAAGTGACATTGCGGCCAGTCCTTCCTCAACGTTGCGTGTCCAACGATCCATTTTGTAAACAATTACCTGTGAAATACTGTTCTTCTTGAGAGTGCAGAATTGAAGGAGAGATCTCATTTCTGGTCGAGTGTGAATGTGTTTTGCTGAAACACCTTCTTCTCTAAAGACTTTCACCACCTCGAGATCATTGACTGATGCATAGTTATGACATGCCTTGAGTTGCGTCTCAAGACTATTGTTCTTGATCTGACTTTCATCAGAAACACGGATATAGATAACAGCTCTAAGTTTTTCCATTGGTCTCTTTATTATACGAACTATTGGATGGTGTTTTCTTCAAATGACTAAAGTAAAGCATCTTGAGAAGTTGAGCTGTTTTCATCTCTTGTTCAAGGTCAGCATCAGATACGTCTTCTGCCAGTTTTCCCAGAATTTTTCGTGCTTTGGTAAGAGTTAGATTTGCCATCTAACTTGAAGCTACCAAACATCAACGGGGTTACGTCAAGTTTTGAGGCTAAATCGCTAAAAAGTGAGGTTGCGACATGTGTCGCAGTGAGCAATAAAGCTTCTAACGAATACGAGACAATCTTCTCATAATGCTGTGGTCCACAAACTCAAAACCATATTGATTATCAACTGCATAATCTGTCTTTTTCCAGTCGATAGTATCAAAGTAATAAGGTCTGGGTAATTTTTCATTGATCAATCTTTTGATAATCAAAATGAAGAATAGAAGCGAAACATCAATATGTCTTTGTTTTCTTTCGAAGTAAAAATCGTCAATAGGTACTGCATTGCCGTGAATTATGTGATTGCGGAGAGTGTAAAATTTATCAGCCCATTTTACCTTTCTTGACGCTTTCTCTTTCACTTTTGAACCTCTTCTCTCGGAGTAAAATTTTACCTGTGTTTCTCTAGTGTTGTCCGTATGTTGGTGTATCAAGTCCTTGAATACTCTACGTTGTCCTTCTTCAGGCAGATCTAGAAGGACCTCAAAAGCACCAACTTGCAACAATACTCGTGCATTGAGACTAAGATAGGGATCGTTGAAATAACTCTCGAAAAGCAAATCTATTGCTCTAAGTATCCGCCTGTAGAGTCTTTTTTGTTTCTTGCGCAACAAAAGCAAATGTCCAATCAACTCACCATCTAGTGCAAACCGCATTGGTGTGAGCAAAAAAGATGGAGAGTTGAACGTTACCTCATCAACTCTATACCCACCCATGAGCTTTCTAACAATAAATCCAGACTGTTCTGCTATGTGATCACTTTCGGGTTGAAAATTCTGTGTAACATATGTGAAGTTTTCTGAAGTCGCCATGTAGTGGCCCCCATTTACTCCAGTCGCTGAGATGTTTACCTTTGATATGTAGGAAACAAACATCAAAAGTCTTGCTTCTTTTGCAAGTTGAAATTCCTCTTCATTGAACACTCGAAAATCAACTGCACCAATAGAGAGAACTCCAATATCTTTTATTGGTTGTTTTCTTGTGACATTTGAAGCCATCAGCTTTCCAATATATGAACGCAGAGTTTCATCAGGAATGTATTCGTTAGCTTTCCGATCAAAATTCCATATTTTGAAGTCGCCAAAATCGAGCTCATCTTGGTTCTTGAGGTTGAGATATGGGAAATATATTATCTGCATAATTCTTCTCTCACTTTTCTTGAACTTTCATAACAATGTTAGTGTTAGCAATCAACACACAAAAAATATGGAGGAGCGCAGTTGAGTATAAAGTGCTACCATGCTTGGTTTTGAAAAAACCATGACCGACCATATATCTCAAATTGTATCCTCGATAATCATCCATAACCCAAGAGATGTAGTGAAATAGTTCGTCAGAAATATGTGGACGTAGTTCAGCAAGGATTCTATTCAAGTTTTTCTCTGTAAAAGCGTGAGCGTCTTTATGTAGAGTAGTTGTTTGACCCCCGAAAATGGAAAGTAAATGCCTCAAAAGATCTTCCAATTGAGGAGCTAAAACACATACTGCTTGGAAATGTTTACCCTCAAAATACAAATTCACTCCCTCCATAACTGTTGAGTAAGTATCAGGATCAATCAATTCCAACTTGCTAAAAAACTTTCTAAAATCTTCTGCTGAAACCTTGTCTGCTTCTATGAGTTGACCAAGGAATATTGTCAGCCACTGATTAGCTATTTGAACTTCTATCTGGAAATTACCCATCACTTGATCCTCAGTCTCTTTCTCAGGTGTGCGAGGGTCGCTTATTGGATATTTACTTCCAAACGTAACCTTTTTCGCCAAGTGCATAAAAACAAACTTTTTACTATGATCCTCAGTCATTTTTACTGCATGATTCCAGTTAGGAAAAAATGTTGACACTGTTCCCATGCGTTCTGGAACCTCCTCACCTTTACCAAGGCTTTCCTTGATACTTTTTTCGTCTTCAGGTTTTAGCTCAATTGTTGATGAAAACTGTTTGAACTCTTTGTTATCGATGGCTTGTTTTGTTGCGTCTTTTATCTGAGAAATTAGCTCGTCAACTTTCTTCTTGTTCCCCAACTTGTTGAAATGATCAACCGCCTCCTGTAAAAAATGAGCTCTCACAATCCCGCTATCCGACTTAGCATCCGCTTCATCGAGATATGTTTGACCTATTGCTTCGTCAATCTCTTGTTTTGAAGTGGGGAGTACGGACTTCAATAGCTGAGACTTGAGGGCGAGGAAGTGTCGTTGTATGTGAAAATTGCTCTCTTTATGATAGCTATCAACTGCCAAATCGCACACAGAGGCAAACCTCAAAAGTTCTTCATTTGAATAGAAACTGATCAATGATACAACAAGCTCAAACATTTCTATCAACCAACGACACTTTCCAGTCTTCGATGTAGATTCGATTTGCTCATTGAGCTTGGATACAATCTTATTTGTAAGAATTTTTTTATCTGTATTCTTCTCGATAATCAACGCTAGTTCAGTTGCTCGCTGTAAGCCGTCAAGCCGTTCCATGATTGCTTCCTCGTTTTCGTATTGGTCAACATTTGACAGGTATTCTGATACTGCCTCGATAGCAAACAAGTGCTTTGATTTTGATTGTGACTTTTCCCATAGGATATCCAGATATCTCGCCTTTAGTATTGAGTTGGTGCACATCTTCGCTCTTTCCTCAAAATATTCCAAAGCGGGAGTAAGCGAATTTGGATCTGGAAAAATCCCACCACCTTCAAATATTGCCATCGGAACAAATCTGTCAGTTGATGTACCATCACTTGCGAACTTATTTTTTGTGGTTAGACGAAAGAGCAAAAACTCCCATCTCAATTTTTGATCCTGCTCTGGCGTGAGTTTTACTTTGTTTTCATCGAGTAGTTTTTCGAAGAATTCAGCGATCTGAAAGTCATATTTTACCGAAGACGCATCTGTTTCTAACTGAGATATTAGCTGTTCAAACTCGGCTTTTTCCATACTCGGATTATACTCGTTTACTGCGCCAGTTGTCGCAGCTTACTGCGAGGATTTTGTTATGAATGGAAACCTTCGACTGGTTCTTTGTCCTTCTTCATGACAATCACTTTTCCTGTCAATTTGTCCTCGGGATCTACCAGCTCGAGAACCTTGTTTGCAATTTTTTCAGGATTGATAGCTTCATCCATGTATTGAGGAAAAAACTTCGCATACGCTTCAGTAGCAGTGTCTGAAGGCGAAATACAGTTTACTTGAATATCCCTGTCTTCTAATTCTTGAGATAAGGCAACTGTAAGATCTTCTATAGCTCTTTTTGACACATAGTATGGGAGCCAACCTTTTGCACCATTTTCAAAAGTTCCAGACAAATTTATTATCTTTCCATTAGATTTCATAAGTGGAATAAAAGCATGGGCTAAAAGAGTTGGAACAATAGTTCCTACATTGTAAGTATCAAGAATAACTTTCTGTTCAAATGTTTCAAAATCTTTTCCAGCAAATACCTCATCTACTCCATGCCATACTCCTGCGATGTTTGCTAGAACTTCAATAGATCCTGCTTTATTCTTTATTGTTGCAATTGCTTCGTTCACTGAGTCGAGCGAGCTAAGATCAGCCACAACACTTTCTGATTGTCCACCTTGGTCGGTAATTAGTTTTTTTGTTTGTTCAAGTTGTTCTTGTCTTCTCGCAAGTAAATAAACAAAATAGCCATGAGAAGCGAGAGCGATTGATATCGATCTTCCAATTCCTGTACTGGCTCCTGTAACAACTGCAATTTTCATAATTACTTTACTGCGTTTCTATCATCCAGAATGTTGTGATACTGAGTAATCCTCAGATAGTAACCAAAAGGGTTTTCGATTCTGAAATCCTTGAGTCCCCAAGGCTTTACCTTCATTTCCTCAACAACCTTTGCAAACTTCTTTACTTCTTCATATGTAGCTTCTACATCTTCGACCATGATAACAAGTTCAACACCATATCCTCTTTTAGTATCCTTGTTCCACTGGCTAAAGTATTCATGCTCAAGTACTTTCTCATTTCCCGCCCAAAAACACAGGATATTGTCTCCTCGTTTTATAACAAGATATCCTTTGAACCCTTCAGGCTTTCGTTCCCAAACAATTTCAAAACCAAGTTTTCCATAAAACTCTTTTATAGGTTCAAATTCTGGAACATGAAGCTCAAGCAGTACATTGTTTTGCGCTGGTGGTCCATATTTTGAATAAATTTGCATATCTGTATTCTATCAATTTACGTTATTGATGTCACAGGGTTTTCTGTCTCTCTGAGTAATCTCTCCATTACTTTAGCAAAACGAGGCGATACTGTATGGGTCATTTGCACTGGTCCTGCATTTTCTCCAACTCGCTCACGATCTTTATTCCAAGTCTGCGGATCAAGCTGGCGTAGGACAAACATTGCAACTGTCTTATCACCGCTCTTCAGCTGTTCACAAATCACTGACATGGCCATATCTTGAAGAGTCTGTTTGCCAAACAAAATGGCCTGATCCCATCGCATAGCAAAGTCAGGGTCTTCCGAGCGTAGTTCATACATGTATTGACGATTCACTCTCGCAATCTTGCATGCCTCAAGAACACTGACACCGTATGACTTATTCTCAAGAGCTTCGAGAAATCGTTTCTTCTTTATGCCAGTTTTTGTGTCGGTTTTGTCGGATTTAGCCATATAGCTTATTTATTCTTGAATGCGACACGTGTCGCAGTTTGCCAGCGATACTTTATTGTTACCCATACTTCGAATACTCATACGGAGTAGCTTACAGGGGCAAATGCCATCTGGCCTAGTCTATTCGAGAATAAGTTGAAGAGAGTAATGAGATCAGGGATAATATGATTCCGAACCTCGACCCTTGGGGTCACATTGAATATCGGAATCTTACTTAAGCCCTTCTACGTGTAGTGGTGTTGAATTTAGATATTTGGTCATTATGGTGCTAGTCGGAGTCTCTCGGTTATATCCAAGTTTATTGTAAAAGGTAAATAAATCGCCTTCACCGCTGGCAAAAAGTCGGATTTTGTTAATGTTATGTTGTGAAGCTAATTGCTCAAAGACACTCACTAAAAAAGTCGCTACTCCCATATTGCGGACCGAATTATCCACCCATAAATCATCTACAAAAACAGTATCTTTCGAGCTATTATCGTTATGGGCGGCAACCCTTCCTAACATTTCATTCGTTTTATTTGCCAGTAGTTGTATATATTGCCAATCGTCAGTGTCTAATCGACCTCCAAATTTTGCTGCCTGCTCCTGTATGGATAATTCTTGCTGTTTCTCCAACGCAACCTCTTGTTTTCCACCAATTTGACTCACGTTTCCGCTTGGATCAAATTCGCTATATTTTATCTGTACATCTGACATTTCACCCATATATAAATGATATAGCCTAATAGGCTAATTTCAATATAGAGTTAGATTTCTCTCTTTTTTACCTTTGATGTTAGAAAGGTTGTCATAATATTTCCGATTATGAGTTATCTCAATCTTGGTAAGCGCAATACTGCCGAAGATTCTTGCAAATGCTCATGTACTCATTTAAGATTGCCTCAAAATAGTTCGAAGTAAGTGAATACCAGCTCACAAAATATAAAACTGAGGCTAAAAGTATCTTCATCAATTATTTGGCCAAATACTTCCTGCAATTTTGAGGCGAAAAGGGGTTCGAGACCCTGACTGAAGTCTTACACGAAAAAAATTCTTTCACAAATGTAAGTCTTCACGTATGATAATGGATCATGCGGAAATGAGTTTTCTTCCACACTAGTTTTAAAAGTGAATTCTATGTAGGAATTTAACGCTTCTTTCATTTTCCTTTAATCACAATAAAACAAGCTATGATGAACAATGCGTACTCTATTAATGTGAGTAGAACGAACATTAAAAAAACACTACAGTTAATTTTTAGTGATAAAAGCAGCAAAATAAATAAAATTGTCCCTGCCAATAAAACGGCGATACATAGTTTTCGAAGCAGAAAAGAAAACAAGTGCATTGGTCGGGTATCTAAGTAGGGTTGATTAGAGTGGACAAAGCGAAATCTGAAAAATGTAACCCAGACTTGACTTTTATCTTCCAGACATATAAAATGTAACTGGAAGTTGGAATAATTCAAACTTCCAGCTTAATATGGACAATAATTTTATCCTTAGTCTTTACACGAGACCGCAAACAGTGTTTTCTTTTGACGAAATTGCGCAGCTTTTTCCGGATATCCCCTATGACAGTCTACGGGGGCGACTTCACTATTTTACCAAGATCAATAAACTTATAAGAATTCAACGAGGAATATATGCCAAAATTGAATATAGTCATTATGAAATCGCCAATAAACTGTACACTCCTTCGTACATAAGTCTTGAAACAGTATTAAGTAGAGGTGGCGTTACATTTCAGTATTACGAAACGATTTTTGCAATATCGTACATAACAAGAGCTCTATCCGTTCAGGGTGTAGCTATTCAGTACAGACGGATAAATTCAAGTATACTTACGAATGCGGATGGGGTAGAGCATAAGGAGGGGTATGCTATTGCAACTCTAGAGCGCGCTTTTTTAGATGCGGTATATATTTATAAAAACTACCATTTTGACAATCTGGGCGTGCTTAACTGGGAGAAAGTGGAAAATTTGAAAAAATTGTATCATAACAAAGCGTTTGAAAAACGAGTGGAAAGCTATCATCAGTTATATAAGGAGGAATATGGTAAACATTGACATTCATCGAAGTACCTTAATCGGGATTCTTCGTGCTATATATTCGGATCCCTATCTTCGGAACAGTCTGGGTTTTAAAGGAGGGACTGCAGCACTCTTGTTCTACAATCTTCCTCGTTTCTCAGTTGATCTTGATTTTGATTTACTGGACTCTTCAAAAAAAGAAGAAGTCTTTGAACGACTTAAATCAATACTGCCGCCATTTGGGACAATTCTGGAAGCTCAAGATAAAAAGCATACCCTTTTTTTTCTCCTAAGCTATACAAAAGGAGAACGGAGTGTAAAAGTCGAGATCTCAAAACGTGTCATAAAATCTGCCTTTGAAGTAAAAAACTTGTTAGGCATATCAATGCTTGTTATGAAACAGGATGATATGATTGCGGGAAAATTAGCAGCGCTTTTGACACGAAAAAAATTTGCCAGTCGTGATATGTATGATCTTTGGTTTTTCTTGAAAGAACAGTGGAATATAAATGAAGAATATTTACTCGAAAAGTCTGAATATTCACTTAAAGACTCTCTGACACGAGCACAAACGCTTGTTGAAAACGTGAAACAGTCAGAACTGCTTGCCGGTTTAGGTGAGTTACTGGACTCAAAACAGAAAAGCTGGGTGAAAGAACATCTGAAAAGTGATCTTCTCTTTTACCTTCGGTTACACGAATCGAACATTTTGAGTAAGGACAAATAAATTCAATATGCTCTCTTTGCAGGATCTAAACGATGCATAACGTTGAGATCCAGCAGTTTTGCATTTAGACGAATCAGACTCGTAAAAAAAAAAGGTTCAAGGCACCGCCCTGATCGTTCACAAAACAAATAGTAGAATATGCAGAGCCTTCCAATGATCTTTTTTAGTATTAAACCTCTTCGGTACAATTTCACAATGTATCAAATGTATATTTTACCCTCAAAATCGGACCCGATCCTCGTGGGCAAATGTAGTCAAATTTAGTAAGCTTATTATATGGCAAGAAAAAATTGCTTGATTGAAGGTTTGTCGGGTACAGGGAAATAATCAGTTTGTGCAGAATTAATAAAGAGATGTTTCAACAAAACAAAAAAAATCATTTTCGATGGATATGGAATATTGAGAAAGTAGAAACTGCATTAAGCGATCAGGAGTACGATACTTTGATTATTTGTGGTGCCTCTGATAATCAAGACCAGTTTTTAACGCTCATTCATAGAGTAGTTTCGAGAGGGAATGAACATGGGAGTCATCCAATTGACTTAACTCGTCAGCCTGAATGGAATAAGACAACTTCGCCAAATTTATGGAGTGCAAATCCTTAAATTATGCCAAATTTATGGAGTTGTGGTATAATTAAATCATATGATACAAAGAATCTACGAGGATTTAGCAAATTTTTTTCATCCAAAAGAAGTACTTATTTTGTATGGAGCTCGAAGAGTCGGAAAAACTACGCTTCTTGATAACTTTTTAAAAGTTACTAAACTGCGGTATCGACTCGATACGGGAGATAATATTCGAACACAAGAACTGTTGTCATCCCTTGATCTATCCAGAATTAAAGAATATGTTGAGGGGTATGAACTGCTCGCTATCGATGAAGCTCAGTTTATACCGCATATTGGGAAAGCTCTCAAAATAATTATTGACACAATTCCTGGCATTAAGGTTATAGTTACAGGGTCATCTTCGTTTGATCTTTCGCAGGAAGTTGGTGAACCGCTCACTGGTCGAAAAACAACGCTGACGATGTATCCAATTTCTCAGCTTGAGTTATTGAAGAGCAATAAAAACAAATTCGATTTAAAACAAAAACTTGAAGAATTTCTCATATATGGAAGTTACCCTCAGATAGTAACAGCTACCTCTCGCGATGAAAAAAATCGTATTATCACCGAGCTTGTAAATTCGTATCTCTTTAAAGATATACTCGCACTTGAAACGATAAAAGCACCGCGATTATTACTGGATTTACTAAAACTACTTGCCTTTCAAATTGGGAGTGAAGTGTCCTTCAACGAGTTATCAACTCAACTTGGATTTGATGTAAAAACAGTTGCACGATACATCGATCTTCTAGAAAAAACGTTTGTAATTATACGACTTGGGGGATTTAGTCGAAACTTAAGATCAGAAGTAACAAGTAAGGCAAAGTATTACTTTTTAGATAATGGCATTCGAAATGGTGTCATTTCACAGTTCAATGAATTAAGTTTGAGAAATGATATTGGGCAGTTATGGGAAAATTTCATCATTACCGAACGATTAAAAAAGAGGACTTATACAAATATCTATGGTCAGTCTTATTTTTGGAGAACTTACGAACAACGGGAAATTGATTTAATTGAAGAACGGGATGGAGAGCTATATCCTTTTGAGTGTAAATGGTCAATGAAAGAAGTAAAGCCTATAATTCCGAGGGACTGGGTCACTGCATATCCCCTGTCAAAAGAACTTGGAGTAATTCATCCTGATAATTATTTAGATTTTGTCGCCGAGTAGGAGCTCGCCATGGGAAGACCAAGGGACTGTAGTTTAGCGCTAAGACGTATCAGGTTCACAAAAAAAAGGGTTCAAAGCACCACCCTGGTCGTTCACCCTTCGACATGCTCAGGGTTTTGCGG
>JAAXWC010000043.1 GCA_013335175.1 Candidatus Roizmanbacteria bacterium | reverse complement strand
CCATCGAGGATGCCCTCGACCAAGGTTTACCCCGAGCCTATACGCCGGAAATCTACCGGCAGAAATGCTCCGCCGTATTCGAACATGTCTACGAATCCTATCCCGAACGCGATGCGGGGGTTTACGCAGAGGCGGGATGATTAATTTTTTATGAATTAATAAGGGGGCTTGATTTATAATAATACGAGCTTAATTTTTTTTTGAGACGCTTTATAGCTGCATCTGATATAGTTTATTAATCAAATATCAGGAGGGGAAAATGAGAGTTGCTGTTATTGGTAGTTGGCGTAAAGATACAAAGGACTTTGGATGGAAGTTAAGAAATGAGGAGTATTTTAAGCATTTGTGTAGAAAGGTTGGTTGCTGTTTGGCAGAAGATAATCACCAGCTTATTGTTGCAAGAACAATTCGAGATGAAACAAGTAATATAGCTGATGTTTTTACTGCTGAAGGTTTTAAAAGTATAGGTAATGGTCAGTGTAAAGCTGTTGGAAATTATGAGAGGTCTAAAGTTTGGGCAAAAGCACATATTTCTTGTGTTCAGGAAGCAGATGCTGTAATTGTTATTGGTGGATCTGATGGTACGTATATTGCGGGACAAACTGCAGTCATGCTTCGTAAAAGATTAATCCCTATTCCGTTTTTTGGAGGGGCTGCTGAAGAGTTGTGTTCTGATTATAGGAATAAAATAGATGAAAGTGTTTTATCTATTGAAGCGCCTCCTGATAAGTTAGAAGTTTCTTTTAATTGGATCGATGATTTGATTGAAAAGATATTGGGATCATTAAATGTGTTTCCAAGAATTCTTATTATACATGGCAGGTCTGATGATAAAAATCAGTTAAAAAAAGTACTGAAAGATCCAGAATATGGGATAAATAAACATGCGGATCCTGTTATAATGAGTGAATTTGCACAAGAAGCAGGATCAATACCAGAATGTTTTGAAAAGCTAGCTTCTGAGTCGGATTGCGCAATCGCAATTATTACTCCTGACGATATGGGTTGTAGTGTTGTTGATGAAAAAGGGGAAAGCTTGAGGGCTATAGATGTTTTAGGTTTTTCTAAAAGAGCTAGACAGAATATTTGGGTTGAGCTTGGTTGGTTTTGGGGTAGACTTGGTAAGGATAGGATTATGTTGCTAAATAAAGGCGATATTGAATATCCTTCAGATGTAGGCTCTTTATTCAGACATACATATAACAATAGTCCGATTGAGCTGAAAGATGAGATTTATAATTTTATAAATAAAATAAGCTCGAAGCCAAAAATAAAGTAAAGTAATTTAAATAGAAATAGCGACTTTTAAAGATATCTTGATAATTTAAAATTGACTCCCTTATAAGTAATTGTAATTGACTGGTAAGAAATTACTTGCAGGTTCAAAAAGTATTATGGCCGACGATAACGTATCCTATCTGCTGCGGGAGCTACAAATAAAGAATCCGGAGCGCTACGAACTGCCTCACCTGCTCGAATTGACTCGCAACCAGCGCTTCATTGATCCTATGAACGCCTTTCTACCCCAGTGGAAGCATTGCCGGGATTTACTAAACCGGTTCCCGGTAAGGCATGAGGATTGGGAGTACTAAAAGCCAAATAGAAAAATATGAAATCTGATTTGAAACGACAGATTGGAGTATTGCCGAAGGGCGAAAGTAGCTTCAAAAAAAGAATACGGTTTCATCAGGGTTGGTGGAGAGCATTTGTTCTTGACGAAGATGAAGGAAATAATCCGGTTCAAAAGGGGGAGCAAGTCTGTAATACAATTTTGAATGGTAGTGACGACCCCCATCGTAAAAATTTTTTATCCCGAAAAATAGTTCGAGCTGTTTTACAGACAATTGAGGAGCGGAAAAAAGCTGGTTCAGGTATTCTTGAAGAAAACAGGTTGTTCAATAATCTGCTCTCAAGCCAACCGTTGTGTTTTAATTTTTTTGGGGAATTAAAAGAAGATAAGGTGCTCGCATTAAACGTGTTACGGCAATTCTGGCCCG
>JAAXWC010000002.1 GCA_013335175.1 Candidatus Roizmanbacteria bacterium | reverse complement strand
GGTTTGCGTCGATCATAGTTATGTTCATCCTATGATTCTACCTGCCGCTTTTTTTCATGCTCATCTTGTATGAGAATGCTTTCTTTTTCATGCTCATCTTGTGTGAGACAAGACTATATGTTGTCAAACCGGTCTTTATATGGTATTATTTACTATAAGTAGTCTTATAGTAAGGATGAATATTGCTATAGGTCTTGACATCCAAAGGGAATTTCTTTAGGATGAATATATGAACATGAAACTATTCTTAAAAAAACCAATAGTAAAAAAGGCAGTACATCTGAAAGTAGTGACGAAAGAATTTTCGGCATTTGCCAATAAAGAATTTCAGCAGCTTTCACAAAAAAGGCTCGCTTTACCTATGCAGTTATATCACTTATAAAGAAGAAAAAAAGAAGAGCATCACTACCGCTCGTATAAAAGGGAACGACGTATAGTAATGCTCTTTTTTTTCTCGTTTTTCATGAAAAAAACAAGACAACTAACACTATACTGGACGGCAAAATGATTGTCAAGATCGATTACATTTCTACCTTATACAGAGCCCCAATTTTATTACTCGACTCGAATATTTTTGTCCCCATGAATATAAATTTACTTTCATTTAGATTTTTATACTTTGTCCGTTCTAATGCAGAAATAACAACATACTGAACGTGGTATTTTTTCAATAAACTACGGGTTTGAGCAAAGTCTGAAGATTCATATATAGTAGCTATATCGGCCAGGCGATCGCCGACCACTGAGGAGGTGCCTCTCCAGAGCCATTCATGTACCTGCCAGCCCCCAATGGTAGGGAGACCTGTATATGCAGATATGCGTTCATAATCGGTATAGGAATCACCGGGAGCTTCGAGTACTATGGGCTGTCCTTTCACCTGATTGTTTAGATAGGTAATGAGCTCTAAATCTTCTGGAAGTGATTGCGAAAGCCATTTTGTACCATCAAGAGAAAAGGGAGCTTTCTGATAAGGGTAAAAATTCGGGAATGCGAAAAACGGATAAATACTAACGAAGAAAAGGGGAGTAATGGCTAGTATTTGGAGCACCCTCCGAAAGCGATGGCTAAAAAATTTCAAGCGATAAAGCGTGTATCCACTCGCTATACCAGACATAATAAAGGACTGGTAGCCCAGTTTAAACATGGTATTTGCTCGAAAATGAAGGGGATAGATGTCCTTTATGTAAAAGAACTCAGGCACAATAACAAGAAACAGTCCGTACAAATAAAGAATGATCGCCAGCAGATCGAGCGGATTATGAACATTCGTTTTTTTTGAACGCGACTCTATGAAAAGAATGGCAAACAGAATGGCAAACATAATCCAGAAGAACCCCCACAGTATAAAAAGCATCCAAGGGGCAGAGAGTTGGCAGTTTCCCTTTTCAAATAAAAACGGACCTAGTTTTTCAAGCTTTACTAAAAAATCAGGGCTACAATTTACTCCAATACCGGAAACAAACGGTTTAAAAAAAAGGGAAAAAGGAAGAGCAGTAAGGATGAAGGTTGCGAATAAACTGACAGCAAACGTTACGAATCGAATTGAAAATCTGAAAAATACGAATATGGTAAGCAGTATAAGTCCAAGATAAATTGGGCCATCGAAGGCATTGGTCATATAGTGAATCGCGGCGAGAAACCCAAAACAGAGCATAAATGGCCACAGAGGATCGGCAATAATCTTTTGCATACACTTTGGTAAAGACTTTGCAATCTTTACCATTCTTTTTTTCCGTATTTCGGGAGAAGAAAATACGGCCAAGAAGAAAGAAAGGAGGAGTGCTAGGGAGATAAGAACAAAAGGGATATCGAAAACATGGCCATGTAAGTCGGCTACGACATAGGAATACGAAGGAAATTCGTGGATTGTGTAGGGGATAAAGCGGGTTGCATTGGGATACCAGTATTTTTCAGGATGAAATCCACTTAAAATATTCCAGAACGGGACAGGGTTATCTACGTTGTACCCGGAGGTAAATATATAGAGAGTGTGCAGGTTCCCACCAAAATTTACCAAATACGCTGTGAGAACGCCGATCAGGAAAAGAAAAATAAAGGAAGGGGTCTTTTCTTTACGGAGAAATAGGGAGGCGTAATGGCAAAAATTTACGGTGATTGAAAAAACCATAGAAACACTCATCCCGCAGATAGTAGCTAAAATGAGATTGTAAGCAATTGCAGGGGGAGTGGCAGTGAGTCGCATTAAAACTGCCCCGGTGAGATGTCCAAAATAGTAGTAGTTAATGGGATATCCGAGTGGGGATGTTGAATCGGCTGAAAGCCACATATCCATCGGCGGGAAATACGTTGAGCGAAGGAGCGAATTCATGAACCCGAAATCCATGAATTTTTCTAATCCATGTACCGATGGTTCATACCCTCTACTAAGAATAATAAAAACAAAACCAGCAATAAATAAAAGTTCTTCCACGAGGATACATTTAAATGATTCTTGTACCTGTCGTACAAATTCACGGTGAGGAGAAATTTTTCGCAGTGCGTAGTAATTTAATCCTGCCAATACCAGACAGATTACTGCAATGCTGAGTCGAGTGAAGGGAACGAGATGAAGTATCCCTCCGAGGAAAACAAGGTAAGAAACGACAAGAAGCGCAATCGCTTTTCCCAGTGCGTATCCCTTATCTATAAAGTTGTGAAAAAACCGGAACAACAAAGGGCTGATAAGAAGTCCTAAAATAAATACGTACCCATACCACTCAATTGCATAGAAAAGATCACTCATAGAGAAGATTATATTTGATTTTTTCGTGTTTTGTTGATATAAATACTCATATTCTTATGGAAAAAGCATTTATCCCCGCAGAGCACGAACAATCTATTTATGCTTCTTGGGAAACTGCAGGATTATTTGAGGCGCAAGCAGATTCTAAAAAAGAACCCTTCTGTATTGTTCTCCCCCCGCCAAACGCCAATGGCAAACTCCATGTGGGACATGCAATGTATGTGTACGAAGATATACTCATTCGTTTCAATAAAATGAAAGGGAAAGAAACGCTTTGGGTTGCCGGTGCAGATCATGCCGGGTTTGAAACTCAGTTTGTGTTTGAAAAATATTTGCAAAAACAAGGCAAAAGTCGTTTTGACTACACGCGTGAAGAGCTTTATCAGGCAATTTGGGATTTCGTGATGGAGAACAAAGGGAGTATGGAAGATCAGTGTCGCCGCTTAGGATTTGCGCTCGACTGGTCAAAGAAAAAATTTACTCTAGATCCAGAAATTGTGAAGGTAGTCTATAAAACATTTAAACAATTGTTTGATGAAGGACTTGTGTATCGATCTGAACGACTGGTTAATTACTGTACAAAATGCGGGACTTCATTTTCTGATTTAGAGGTTTCTGATAAGGAAATAGAAGGACTACTCTATTATGTCAATTTTCCTTTGGAAGAAGGAGGATTTATTACCGTAGCCACTACTCGTCCTGAGACGATTTTGGGTGATGCAGCCATTATGGTTCACCCGAAAGATAAACGATTCAAACAGCTTATTGGTAAAATGGCCCTTGTTCCGCTGAGTAACAGAAAAATTCCGGTGATCGGTGACGAATACGTGGACATGAAGTTTGGAACCGGTGCCGTAAAAGTAACTCCATTTCACGATTTCAACGATTTTGAAGTAGCAAAACGGCATAATCTTTCTCAACCGGCAATTTTGGGATTTGACGGAAAACTAAAAAATACCGGTTTTATCGATGGTCTGAGGGTAAAGGCTGGCCGTGAACAAATGGTAAAACTACTTGAAGAGGCTGGACTTTTGGTAAAAACGGTCCCTCACAAAATGGTGTTAAAGGTATGTTACAAATGTGGGACCACACTGGAACCATTGCCGTTGGAACAATGGTACGTTAAAGTTCGACCATTGGCAGATGCCGCAATAGCGCGGGTTGAGTCGGGGGAGGTAACTATTTATCCGAAACGATTTAAAAAAATTCTTCTCATGTGGCTTAAAAATTTTCATGATTGGAATATTTCTCGCCAGATTGTATGGGGTATTCGTATCCCCGCTTACTACTGCCAGTCTCAGCATCAGTGGTTTGCTTCAGAGGAAACTCCCACCAGTTGTACGATCTGTGGAAAGCAGGATTACCGACAGGATGAGGATACCTTCGATACCTGGTTTTCTTCTGCTCAGTGGCCCTTTGCTACGCTTCAAACCATGGATAAAGACCAGAGTCATTTTAACTATTTTTACCCAACCTCCGTTATGGAAACCGGATGGGACATTTTGCCCTGGTGGGTCGCTCGGATGCTTTTTATCGGGAATTATGCAACGGGGTCTGTCCCTTTTCAAACGATATTTTTGCACGGTATGGTGCGGGATAAACACGGATTGAAAATGAGTAAAAGTAAAGGCAACGTTATCAATCCTATTGAAATGGTGGATGTATACGGTGCTGACGCCTTGCGCGCCGCATTGGTTTTTGGCGTCAAAGAGGGAAATGACGCTTCGCTCTCGGAAGAAAAAATTAAAGGGATGCGCAATTTTGCCAATAAAATC
Organism: Candidatus Roizmanbacteria bacterium; assembly: GCA_013335175.1. Classification (GTDB taxonomy): domain Bacteria; phylum Patescibacteriota; class Microgenomatia; order UBA1406; family GWC2-37-13; genus JAAXWC01. Next base: position 126,813 of record JAAXWC010000002.1, on the reverse strand, counting down.
TGGAATATTGGACGATTTTTAGAAATGAATAGTGCGGTAATTGCCACAACAGAAGAGCTTTCAAAGGAACAGCAGGCGATTATCAAGGAATTAGAAAAAGAACTCAAGGAACTCAAGAAAAAGTATCTCAAATACATGGCGACCTATCGTTTTTCAAAGGCAATAGAGGAGCTTCACCAGTTTGTTTGGCATCGATTCGCCGATTATTATGTAGAGCAGTTGAAAGAACCACTAAAAAATGGTAACATTACAGTTCTTGATACTTTAAAAAAAGGGTATTTTGAAAGTCTGAAAATGCTACATCCGTTTATTCCGTTTGTAACAGAAGCAGTTTGGCGAGTATTTCAGGGAAAAGATAAGACACTATTGTCGGAAACTTTGTAATTTGATACGCTTAATACACAAGAATTTACCAATTATTTATTCAATTTTATGAAACGCACGAACCAACCAAAAAAAGCAAAACGAATGCGAAAACATGGTTTTTTGACCAGAATGGAAACAAAAGATGGTCAAAAAGTACTTGCACGTCGGAGAGAAAAAGGGAGAGCAAAACTTTCTGTTTAACCTTTTTATAAATAAACTATAGATATGCTTGACCATAATATTTTTAACACACTTTTTGTTTTCCCAATCCTCAATATCCTTGTTGGATTTTACGATATTTTTAACTTTGTAAAAGTTCCCGGAGCTTTTGGATTTGCCATTATTGCACTTACGGTGTTTATTCGCCTCATTCTTCATCCTTTTTTCAAACAGCAGATGCATACCACGAAGAAAATGTCTGATTTGAAGCCTCATTTAGATACGATTTCAAAAAAGCATAAAGATGATCCTAAAAAATTGCAATCAGAGCAGATGCGTCTGTATAAAGAAGCGGGTGTAAATCCTGCATCAGGTTGTTTGGTTGCACTTATTCAACTTCCGGTTTTTATTGGTTTGTACAGTAGTCTCAATATTTTCATTCAAGCTCAATCTACTGCAAAAGCAATTGCAGAAATAAATAGTGTTTTGTACTTTCCATTTTTAAAGATTCACAGTTTGAATCCATGGTTTTTAGGGGTAAATCTCGCCCTTACGCCAGCCCAACTTCATAATCCGATTGGATTGCTTATCCCCGTAATTACGGGAGGTTTGCAGTATTTCCAGTACAGTATTTCGATGCCAACTCCTCCAAAACAGGAAAAATCTCTTGAGAAAAAAGATGAAAAACCTTCTTCAAGTGAGGATTTTCAAAAGGCAATGAACATGCAGATGAAGTATTTATTACCCGTAATGTTTGGATTTTTTTCTTGGAATTTACCTATTGGTCTTGCGGTGTATTGGAATATTTTTTCTCTGTTTAGTATAATGCAGTACATGCGTTTTAACGCTCAACACAAGAAAAGTTAACTATTGATTACAATTTATTACTTATTTTATGGATTACTCAGAAACAATTAAAACAGAGATGCAGACACTTCTTTCAAAGATGATTGAGGGATTTGAAGTTACGGTTGAACAAAGTGAAGATATGTATTCAGTTCATATTACCACTAACGACGAAGCACCTACGCTTATTGGGCATCACGGTGAAACGATCCGGGCGATGCAAAAGATTCTTGAGGTTATGATGTTTAAAACAGCCGGAGAACCCATTCATATTCTTATTAATGTAAACGATTATCGAGAAAAACAGAAAGAGCGATTAGAACACATTGCTACTCAGGTTGCAGATCGTGTTCAAACAGAGCGACGTCAGCAGTATCTTCGCGGCTTTTCTTCCTATGAACGGAAAATAATGCACGAATATATCACCACCAATCATCCGGAACTTACTACCTATTCACTCGGTGAAGGACGGGATCGTCGGTTAGTGGTTGATCTGAAAGAAAATGGAATCCCAGAAACGCAGGAAGAACAATAAATTTACGTTGATGCTCCTTTTGCTGTTACCGGCCGTTCTTCTATTTGATGTTATTGTTTATTGGATGAATCGGTCTTCTTGTTTGCAGTGCGGCAATGTTGGAGAGTTTATCCGGACTTCATCTTTAGCAGGATATGTTATCGGACAAGCGGTAGAAGGTGTAAAACGATCATCATTGCTGTCGTTTTCGGATTTGCATAAAAATGGCAAAAAGAACGCCTAACCCTACGACCATACTTCCTTTCGTGGCCATGCCAGCCATTTTTCCATTTCTTTCTTTTGCATAAGATTCAGCGCCTAAAAAGGCTCGAAGTACGTTCTCTGTCGCTCGTTGTTCTTTGCCTTTCATGTTTGGTGTATTACCAATATAGTCTTTTACTGCGCGACTAAATCCTTTATTTTCCACCTCAACGGCAAGGTAACCCATCCGATTGAAGAGGGCATTTAAGGGATTTGTTTGTAATTCGGCGTCGGGGACCCCAAGTTGTTTTATTGTGTCAAGAATAATATTAGGTTCATTACTTATTGCCCCTCGTTCGGTACTGAGCGTTATTATATCCTGTTGAAGTGCATCTCGTGCTGTGGTGGCTGCCTGTATTTCCGGAGAAGGGGCGGGAGGTAAGACAACCGTTGGGGCACTATTGGGGGTGGGGTTAAGGACTACCGTCGGTGCACTGTCTGGGGTTGTCGTTGGTTGTACTTGTTTATTTAAATTAACAAGAACTTGTTCTTGATTGCCAACCTGCAATTGTTTAAGTGCAATAAGCATATCGGTAGCTACAGAATAACGATGGATTGCTCCCTTGTCTTTTGGGTTTTTTTGTACCTCTTGCCGGGCTTTTTGAAATGCTTGTTCACTTTTGTCAAAAAGTCTTGCTGCCATTGTTTTGTTACCTTCTAAGTGTTCATCTGACCCTTCTTTACCCTGATTCATGAGTGAAAAAACTGACGATTCTTTTTCCCCTGGCTTTATTAATCCAGCTATAGATTTCAATGCTTCTCGTGTTTGCTTTCTTTGTGTTCTATTTCCGAGAATGTTAGATGTAATATCAACTATTTTTTGCCGAAGAAGAGAAGGAGCTTTGTTTACTCCTTGATTGATAGTTTGTTGTCCAGGTTGTAGAAGAATATTTGGATTATTCGGAAGTACTACTGTTGGTGCATCTGGACTACTAAGTGGCATACTTACATACTACCATGTGTTATTATGCAACTCAAGTTATTTCCCGTTGCAGTTTTATACAGTGCGTATGGTAAAATATATCCATGGTACCTGCTGAAATTGTCAATATTGCTGAGGCTGCGGAGTTCCAAGCTCCTCAAACTACTGCAGAAGAGAATCGCAAAACAGCAGCACGTCAAAAGCTGACTCCGGTTTTTTTTGGTGCAAATGCATCAGATATAAAACAACTCATCGATGAGAACCAAGATGCAGCCGATGAAGCAATGTTTGAGTTGAATACTCATGCTAAGGCGAAACGAGAAGGAAGAGCGCAGGACTCTGATTTGAGGGTTCACGAAGGGCAGTTTGGTGAAAAAGGAAAACCAAAACATAAGTACGTATCTACTCAATTGGTAGTACAGGAGTTTTTGAAGGCGATTGTTACGAAAGGTCCTCATTTTGCTTCGCCTGTCCCTATTGATTCTGCTGGTGGCAAAGTGCTCGGAAGGCTTGCAGAGGCTTTTTCCGGGGGTAATGTAGAACAAAAAGTTGGGTATTTAGAATCTCCGTATATCTATAAACTGGTACATAAAGCCATAAGCGGTACGTTAGACAATCCACTTCATGCGCTTTCGAATGAGGAATTGCAATCGCTTAAGATGATTGATGCAGGCATGCACTATAAATTGGTAATGGATGTTATCCGGCCAGCAGCACGCGATGCTGGTATAAGTGATGCAGAAGTGACCGCATTTTGGAACTATCAGATGAAGGGAGAAGCAAGCCTGGTTCAGCCATTAAGTGATAAAGAGAGAGAAGTCTATAAAGATAATAGCATAAAAATAAATAATGCTATCAAGGCTCATTTAAATGGTATTACAGACGAAGCGGCACGAACGACACGAAGAGATGAAATTGATAATGCATTATCTTCTGAGCCACCTCAGTGGGATGTACTTTTTCAGTATTTGCAAGGTCCGGGTCTTCTTACAGAAGGAGATCTCCGCACTTTTGTTGATCTTGATAGACGATATATGCGTATGATGGCAGTAGATGAATATTTTGTACGTGAAATTTCTGGATATAGCATCCAAAAATCTGATTTGGATAAGGTAAGCGCCGAGAAAATACTTGATGAAATTAGAAATGATAGTCTTTTTGTTATTGGCCCTGATAATAAACCTGTGCTAAATGAAAAGATAAAAGCGGAGATGCTTGGTACTGCATATAAAACAATTAATAAACTTTTGCAGAATGTCAGTTCAAATCCGGATATGGATTGGCAAGAGGCATATAATCCTCTAAATGAAGGAAGGGTTACCAAGATGATTCAGTATCGTATTTTAAGTCTAAAAGATAACGATGTTATTCTTAAACAAATTACAGATAGATGGGGCAAAGACGCAAGAGAAGTGTTCAAGGATTTTATCTCTACCACAGTGGTAAGTGAGATTGCTTCCGAGGTAGATATGCGGCAGGCATATCATACAGCCCAGCGTTTCTTTAAACGAGGTTGGGGTGGCCCAGAAGAGATTACCAAGTTTGCAAAACAATTTCCGGCTTCAAAACTAGTTTCGGCGATGCAGGTAGTAAACCCGATATTTATGCAGTTAGTGCAACGAGAGTTTGAAACGGATCTCCAGAATCGGATACTTACAGAAGGAAATACACTTCCCGCCAATTTATTTGCCTCTTATTTTGATCCGACTGAGCGTATGAAGACAGAAGACTATAAACGGCTAAAAAATGCAGTTCGGCAACGAATAGAAACAATAAAAAATGATCCGGGATATGATCCAAAAGTAAAAGCTGCTCTTGACGAAATATCGGATGAGGAGAATGATTGGCAGTTTTCTCGAGCCCTTATTCTTGCCCCTGGTGTCTCTTTGTTTACCACGTTGCGAGGACAGGAAATAATGGCAATGGCCTATATTTCTAAACACTTAAAGGGCCCTGGTTCCGAGTTTGCGCAGTACTTTAGCATGGCCGCTAAATGGCGCGCTGGTCGCGGTGGGCAGGATACTCCGGATGCTGGTTTTCGGTTTCGAGAACTGTTTAAGGTAACAGTAAAAATGGAAGAGGAAAAGTCTTTACGGAAACGGCTTTTTAAAGGCTGGAATCCTATAAAGCTTCTTAAAAATATGAATAATTTTGCTGCGGAATCGCAGTACAATTTAGTTGATCTGTTTACAGATAATCTTATGAATGCTTCGGTCGGTAAGGACGAAGCAACACTTTCGACTTTATTCAGAAAGTTTAATCTTCCTGGCTTCTTTTCGCGGGGCGGGTGGCGTTTAGATGCATTTAAAGAATGGTATGCAGAACAGCATCAAAAGAAAACCTTAGACGCAAACTGGACAGAATCATATGAAAATATTCGAAAGGAAGTAGGAGCGGGTGCACTCTGGTATCTGGATGGTGCACGAGCAGAAGATGAGTTTTGGCAAGGATTGTGGGGCTCTGATTATAAAACTCGTTGGACTGCTGCTGAAATTGCAGCAAAACAGGCTGATTTAAAAAAAGAGCCTCCGGCATATTTTGATTCATCCCAAACCGATACGAAAGATCGGTATGTTAAAGTACACGGTGAAAAACTAACAATAACTGAGTTTTTAGAGAAAAAAACGAATGTATATCATGGCCGTACTATGTACTCTATACTTGAACGATCTCCGAACAGCTTTCTTACGAATATTTTACAACTGGAACCAAAACTGTTGGATACGGTGAAGGCGTCTGTCGATGGCACAGTTCGGGATATAAGTATGTACGAATTTTTATTTCATCCTCCAGCTCGTACTAATCTTAATCAGGCACAACAAAAGGATAGAGAGAATTTACGGAATCAGTTATTACAGCATTGGGGCGAACATGGCATGCACCACATAGAAAAAATAACTGAGCTTATGCATAATGTGTATTATACGGGTGAAAACGGACAACGACTCAATTCTGCAAATACAGATAAAAAAAACTGGAATATGTTTTTTAATCGGATGACGACGGAAACACAGCGAGTTGTTTTGAAAGATGCTCGGAGCATGGACGAGATTTTTACTCGGCCAGGGGATACTGATAAACTTGGCCAGGCATATTGGGATATGTTGTACGGGACACAAGGAATGGTCACCCATTTTAGAGGTATGTTCGCCAATGGCAGGTTAGAAGAAGCATTCGCTATTGGCAAAGGGAAAGAATTAGGCGATGAACACAACTTTTTTGTGAAAGCAGTCGAAAACTGGCGAACTCAGATAGGAGAAATTCTTCCCAACTTTAATGAGGTAAAGACTGCGCCGTTTTTGGATAAGATCGCTTCTGACGGTGAAGCAGTATTTAGTCGTCTTTGGGGCGATCTTGCTGCTTGGAATAAGGTAACCGATAAACTGTGTAGTTTTGATGAAATTTTGCATCAGGTAGCAATAACAAAAGATAGGAAACCCTTAATAGAATTGCATGCAGCCATTCATGAGGTAAGAGGAATTGTTGGTATCGAGCAGGCTCAAAAATTGAACTATATTTTAACATCGGTTACGTCTCGATTCTTTCAGGAACATCATTTAGCACGTGCGCCTTTCCCATTGAATTTAGTTTATGGTTCTTATTTGGGTCGTTTCAAATCGCTATCAAGCTATAATATTCATGGAGGCTGGACATGGAATGAAAACGATATAGCAGATTATATTAATGAACTTACAGAAATGCATTTTATTGGTGATGATTTTAAACAGGAACGGTTTAATGATAAATGGCTAAAAAGGAACTTAGGTGCAGATTGGCAAAAATTGTTAATTATGCAGTATGGGCCAAACATAATGACAATAGGCATGCTTTTGTTGCTTGCAGAGTTTATACGGAGAGCATCATCGAAGAATAAACATAGATAACATTGGTCAAAATAATGTATAGTAATAATATGGACAAAAAAAAGGTACTTTTGTATTTCCTTTCAATTATTTTCTTTTTCGTATTCTTTGTTTTTTTCCCCATCTCTTTTGTGAATGCCCAGACCTCAAGTACCTATGACATTAATGGACAAGTGCAACAACTTAAATGCGGTACTTTAAATCATGCATGTTGCCATGGACTTAAATTAGAGCAGCCGCCATTTCAATGTCCTGATAAAATTGATCTTGGTGGTGGAGGTAGTGGAGTTGTAGGAACAGTGGTAGATGTTGTGACTGGTGGAGCAGGGAAAATTGCTGAGGCAGTTATCAAGCCTCTCTGCGGGGTGGTCTCAGGATTTGTTAGCCTTATATTTGGTGCCGCACGAGATGCGATACTTAATCCGTTGATTGGTACGATCACAAGCGGTACGGTAGATTTACCAGGTGTCGCTTGTACAGATGGAAGTGCTCCTTCAAATGCAAGCGATTATTCAGTAAATTGTACTTGTGTAGAACAAGCAAGACAAAAGTTAGCAGCTCTTTGTACACCCATTAAAAACAATTCAGAACGAAATGAATGCCTCACATGTGTTGGAGCATTAGGTGGGTCTAATTCTGCTCAAAATTCGGGCGGAATATGGACGGCAGTTGGATGTGTAGATTTTCAATTATCTGGCTTTATAGAGAAGAATTTGCTAGGAATGGGAATTGGTTTTGGTGGTGCCGTTGCATCTTTATGTATCATTTATGCTGCTTTTACAATGCAAACTTCTCGTGCCAATCCAGAAAAAATTAAAAAAGCACAAGAGGTTCTTACCTCTTGTATTATTGGTTTACTTCTTATAATCTTTTCGATATTCATTCTCCGTCTTATAGGGTATGACATCTTGATGCTTCCAGGTTTCAGTAAATAACGGGCAATATCCTTATACCAATACAATACAAGTAGATAAATAGTACTTCTCTGTTATTTTATTCTATTTGAAATAGAGATAAATCGGAGGTCAACTAATATAGTAGCGTATGATTTGGAGAAGCACAATATCTATAGAGTATAGATAGATTCATATTCTATGGTGGGTGTCCACCTTGATCGGGCCTTGTTGAGGATGATACCAAAACGTAATAGCTATTTCTGTGCCAGAGACAAAATTAATCGTGATAAGATATCCTCGTGTGTATTATTTCATTAATTTCCCTCTATCAGAGGCTTCCTTAGTCCCTACCCCCATTCCAATAGCAATATTCTGTGCTAGGCTCTTGTTCAATTCGGACTGTTCAGGAGGCAGGATGTTCTTCATGATCCCTTGCAATGGTCCTTTTGTTCTAAGTGCATGTTGCCAGTTCAAAGGTAATGAATGTAGGAGAGCAGGTGCTTTTAGAATTGCGCCTCCACCAGCTAAAGCTGCTGCGCCTCCACCTAAGAATGTCCCCACTCCGACATCTAGTCCAAGTTCTTTCACTCCGAGCAATTGCTTGGCTAATCCAATAACTTGAGGTATTACTAATATGAGCCCAAGTCCAATAATGACACCAAAATCAGAAGAGTTAAATCCATAAAGAAAAGGCAAAACAAACGCACTTGTCTTTGCTTTACTTACTTCGACAATAGCATATCCAACCATCATGATTATTATTACCAAAGGAAAAGATATAAGTTCTGCAAATAATCCTCTAAACCAAAAACCAAACACGTTTTTCCCGGGGATTGCTCCAAATAATAATATAACTGGAGAAAAAATAATAAAAAGAATGATTTTAATATAGGAGGTAATCAGCATGAAAAAAATCTTAAACATAAGAAATAATAAGGTAAATAAAATTATTATTCCTAACAGAAGCCCTGGGGCATAGCCCGTCATAGCAAAAAATATGATGATATCGAGAACTAACACCCCATAACTAGGAAGTCCGCCAAGATTAATTCCAAAGGTAAATGCTTGTAATCCTAAATTATCTAGTGGGCTAAGCATGCCTTTTATAAAAGGTCGAAAAACGAGTTGATTCATCGCGCTTGTAACTATGTAACTAACGACTCCTCGAACAGGCGCTTGTATAGCCATAGGAAGAACGTTTACAAGTGCAAAGCCTGTGCTAAATGCCGATGATTCTGATTTATATGGCCATAACTCTCCAAATTGAGCAGCGATATATCTATTTTCCCAATCTAATAAATTTGTTGGTTTCAACTCTCCAATATTTGCTTGGGAGAGGATATAAATAACAATACCAATGAAGGAGTACATGAGATCAATTAAGAAACCTGCGATTGCGAAGGAAAAAGTGATGAGGAGCATAGTAATAACAATTCTTGGCAACGCGTTTTCTACGGAAATAACCGTTTGTGGGTTAAGCTTCATGCGAAACATGATCATAAAACCAATAATTACGATTATGATAACCAATACTAAAAATGCAAAGTTTCTAAATAAAAGCCACAAGTTTAGGAAACCTTTAATAGCAGCAAAGCCAGTTCCCTCATATGCCATGGTGTTGGGTACAAATCCATTATTTTCTAAATTGTTATAAACCCAGTATATCCCGGAAGCAGGAGGTTGCGAGAGTGGTGCACTTATGATATTTGCAACACTACCGAATAAACTAGCAGAATAATTTTTTGTTTCATCATCTGGGTTATTGGAACAATATTGTCCTATAAGTGAGCAATTAGCTCCTCTATATATAACGGCAATAATTTTTGTTTGTTGATTCCCCGTTTTGCTAATGTTATTTAAATAATTGTAAATTTCAAATTTATCTTGATTTGCTACGTCATTAGATTGAGAAGGGGTACTTTTAAAAGCTACCAAGCTAAATATATACATTATCAATATAACAAATACAAAAACTGTTGAGAATTTGTATGCTGCAGAAAAAACTTTTTTTAGTAATTGAAACATTGGTTTTATTGTATCTGATCTAGTAATGTGGTGTCAAACTTGTTTTTTTATTTATTATTTAAGCCATTCTAAGGCCCTATCTTGAATAAATTTTCGACTACCCCAGGTAATAGCAAGTTTTGTGGTATCAACACCATTGCTTTTTAGGAAGTAAAAAACTTCATCTGCGGCAATGCGGAAAGCATTTCTCATGGTGGTGTACTCAGGTGTCCCATTGGCTACACGGTAGTTTATGCCGGAAATGTCTACATTCAGTGACCATTGGTTCGTTTGCAAATCGGCAGAAGGAATCAAAATTGAGGCAGTAATAGTATCGGAAACCTTCACCTCTTTTGAAAAGGGAAGAAATGGCCGAATTTTTTTTAGCTCTTGCTTTGACGCCTCTGCGGGAGCAGATTGAATATCTACTCCAGCGCCTTGTTGCGGGGCAAGTGTGGGAATCTGTTTGATTGTTTTTGAATCGGGGAGTGGCTCACTGGGATCGTAGGGCTTTTTTGTAGGGGTAATGTAGGATGAAACTTGTTGTTGTGTCGTTTTTTTCTTCTGACGATTTAATATAAGCACAAGAGAAACAAGAATAAGGATGAATGCAACTGTGCCCATCACCAGGTATTTTTTTTGAAATGAGATATTCATAGGTAAATTATTGAGCAATGAGCTGTATGGCTGTTAATACTCCGATGCGTCCATCTATTTTTGGAGGGTTACACTTGGAGTTATTTCCACAAAATATAATATACATTGGTATATGTTTTGAGTCAAAGTAATTCATCACATAGGTATCATCGTCTCCAACATTTGCCGGAGGGCAGGTTCCTGCATAGGCAGTATCTTCTCCACAATTTGAATTACCTCCACCGTTATACAAACTGAGTGCCTTCATGAGTTCAGCGAGTGTTTTTGGAACACCACCAATTTTTTGTTTTAATATATTCCCTGCATAAATCGCGCTGTCGAGGAGCGATTTAAATCCACACCCATTCCCGATGGGAATAGGTTTTCCCGAACCAGCATCCTGTGTAGAGCAGCTTGGTACGTCTGATTCAATTTGTCCAATTGTTGTGCCGCTCACCAATGAAGAATTTGACCCGCAGTTTCCTTCGCGATAATGGATTCCGGCTAATATTTGCCATGGAACGCCTGTTGCTTGAGATGCCTGATCGTAAATAGCTCTGTTCGCTGAGCAGTCCTTTACGTCTGATTTATGACTAAGCGCTGATGCCGATGGAGTAATTTTGAGAATATCAGCAACAGCGGTAACCGCATTAATAGAAAGATTGCCAGTCGGAGCATAGTAACAAGCACTTGCCGTACTTGTAGGAAGTTCGGATAGTGCATTTTCCAAAGTAGCAGCAGATAACGGGCCATTTTCTCCAATGAGTGCTTCGAGAAGTTTTTTTACTTTTTCAATGCGTTCATCTCGCGAGTTTGTATCTACTTTTTTATCAATATCATTTACCGTTATTGAAACAGGTATGGTCTTTCCGGTACTAGGTCCACAATTACTCCGAAAATCGTACGCAGAGATCAGTGTTTTTTTTGCATCGGGGTAGACATTCAGAAAGGTACAGGCAAACGAAGCAGTACTACCGTTCCACGTACGAAATGCGGATGTGTCGGGACAGATGCTCTCTGGCCATTTGTCGTCGTAAGCAATGCCACAGGTAATACTTCGTGAGCCTGCATGCTCAGAATCTACTACCACATTGCAGGTAAGGTCTTTTCCCGTTTCAATAGTAGATGGTGAAATGGATACACTTTGAATTTGTGCACAATCATCGATCGCTGCATGAACCGGATTCAACCAGATAAAAAAGGCCATAAACAGAAATGTTGTCGAAAATAAAAAACAGATGGGCTTCATATTTATTTATAGATAATATCTAATGAGATTAAATCTACCTTTGTTAATCCTAACGATTTCAACCAGGCAACAAGACTATCCTTCGCTTTTTGTTTGTCGGCATTCTTCAAAGTTACGGTAAAAACGAAATGACCTTCTGGTTTAGCGGTAAAATCTGAAGTAATGGAGAAATCTCCTTCATCATGGGGCGTATTATTAGATAGAAATACGTCGGGGTGTTTTTTTAGTTCTGACTGGTTGCGTTGCTTGACTACTTCTAACGAACTGGTGTCAGGAGCGATAGTTGGCGTAGGACCAACGGTAGTAAACGAGAGTGTTCGTGGAAATAACTTTGGATCGGTAAAATCAATATCCACTGTATACAAAGTGCTTGCACGGAGCGGCTGTTTGAGAACGAGTGTGATATCGTTCCCGTTTGATTCCGGAACAAAAGATACTGTCGGTATCAATTTAATCGAAATATCTTTCAAAGAAATGGCTTTATTAAAAGTTAATGTAATGTTCCCGAGAGTCGTCGCAACCTGAGGTGCGCTTTGTTCGGGAACAGAGGAAACGAATTGAAGACGATTGGGATCATTCATGGTGTTTAGATTTCCCTGCGGGGCAATACTCGGTATAGGAGTTGGGGAAGGGTTCGCCTCTTTCTTTGGCTGATTCTTTAAGATCACTCCTAAAATCATCAAACCTACAAAGATAACACCGATCAGTAAATAGATAAGTTTTCTTTTATTCATAGTATTATTTTGAGCGGAGCCAGCCTCCGAGACCTGGACTGTCTACCGTAACATTTGAAATACGAACCGAACCTGCCCCGTCATAATTGGCCTCTGCTACTTGAAATGTCTTACTATCATAAATTTTTGAAACAAAAGCAATATGTCCCCACGTTCCTCCGGTCCATACCACTGCATCTCCTACTTTCATAGTGCTCGTTGAGCCGGTGTTTTGTATTGTTATGTACTGGCCAGTTGCGGGACAGGTTGATAAAAAATCTTTTGCGTTCCCTGAACAGTACATATTTTTACCTCCAACTGCACCTTCCATACCATATACAAAACCTACGCACTGAAGATAGAAATAGTCATTTGCCGACTGTTTCCATTTGGAAACGGCAAGCGAACTACTAATTGTTCCATCGACACATCCTGAGTTATTTGCTGTTACGCGCCCGGCATTGCCTGCTTGGGTACATTGTTGCTGGATTCTTTGCACTACCAATGCGGCATTTATATCTTTCAAGACTTGTAATCCCGTGTTTACAAAATTTATGATGCTATCGTATTTATATAACGCTTGGAGCATATTCGAAATAAGCTGCTTTTGCGATTCACCGATATACCCATAAATAGTGCCGCCTGCCTTGAGCGAATCGGCGAGCCCATTTACCGTCGTGCTATTTAATAATACGACCATTAATGGATTTTTTCCTAAAATGAGGGTAAAGAATTGCTTTCGTTCATCCGAAAGGAGATCATTTCCCGAAGAGATATCGTTTATGCTGAGGCTGTTAGGAACACCGGATCCTCCCTGGAGATATTTCAATAGCCCCTTTTTTTGGTCGGCATTGAGATAACTCCACTGTGGACGGGATGCAGCCGTACTATTATCAATCACTTTTTGCAATACACCGGGAAGTTGGCTTGCAGCAAAGTACTTATTATAATAACTTAAGAATTGAGTTTTATGACCTGAGACCTGATATCCTGCAATTTGAAAATTGGTCGAATTACACATAACTGAAACTTGAGAAAGGGAATCGGTATCATTACAGTTTATTTCATATATATCAGGATATGCAGAAGCACCGTTTTCAAACCAAAGCCACGCGGTAATGAGGTACGGATTTTGAAGTAAGCCAGGATCTTTTGAGAGAACTGTTTTTTCCGCAGATAGAAGTTCATTAATCGTCCAGACAGCTCTGGCATTTGCTGTAATCTGTTTTATCAGTGCATCGACTCCATTTGTACCGGAAGTTACCGGTTGCGGAAGGCCAAGTGCCGCATAATTAGGGGCTTTCATGGGAGGAAGAGCACCGGACTCTGTATAGCATGCAGGGCCGACGGCATCATAGGTTGCATTCGGGTACGAAGCGGCAGAATTTGAATAACTACCCCCATTCAAAGGACTATCAGTGCCGAGTAAGGCGCGTAAAAGAGTTTTTACTTTGTCTAGCTGTGTATCGACCGATGTCGGTTGTTCCTTTGTATCAGTCACTTTTAGTTTAATTTCCGTTGTTGCACCCGTGCTAGGGCCGCATTCCGACTGAAAATCATACCCGACGGCTTCCACTTTTTTCGCAGAGATATTCGTGTCGGGAATAACACAGTGAAAAACTGCATTCCCCTGCGCATCCCACCCACCAAACGTATCCGAGGTAGAAGGACAAAAGTCAAGGGGCCATCCACCGTCAAATCGAATCCCGCACGCAATGGAGCTCTGAGAGGTAGCAACCGATGCTTTGTCCACTGCTACGGTGCAGTTAAACATTTTCCCGGATTCAACTTCGCTGGTACTCACAGAAACACTGTTTATTTTTGCACAACTGGTTTGCGCTTGTACGGGGGATGTTATAAGAAAAAATAATGAAATGAGGCTCAGCAACAATCCAAAAGCATAGCTTTTTTTATACCGAATTGACAAATTGTTAGCAGTTCTCCATAATGATTCCATGGCAGGCATATTTGATTTTATAAAAAAAACTCCACCAAATGCAACGACAAATGTTCCTCAGGCTTCTATTCCCCAATCAATCCCGGATACATCCACACAAAGTTCATCCGTAAATGAACAACAGGTTCTCATATCAGAGCCGACGCCAATTACGGTGCCCCAGCCACAGACTACCTCAGGAGTTTTTCAAACACCAACCCCAACTCAGGTAACAGGATCGGTCCCATCTGTGGTTCAACCTGCACAACTAACGCCTATTTCTTCACCACAAAATAATGATAAACAAAAGATAGAAGAGAGTACGTCGAAAGATGAATCAAAAACTCTTGAATCGCTCAAAGGGACTCCTCACGAAGTAAAAACGACTCCTTCGTCGGGAGGTGCGCCTGCACTTACTTCAACCCTAAATAATCAGAAACGATCAGATTTAGACGTTATGACGCATCTTACGCAGCGTTCAAATCGGGTTTTTCTTTCGGCGAATACGAAAGCAAAAGAGCTGCAAAGCAATTATGTAGATACAGAGCATATTCTTCACGGGCTGCTTTCTGATGGAGAAATTTATAAACTATTCACAGAACAAAAAATTCAGCCGCAAACCGTAGAAGAAGAGCTCATAAAACTGTATCGCCGCAGTAATTATAAGGGTGTTCCCCAAATGTCTCCCCGGGTAAAACTCGTTGTTGATAATTCGCTTGTTATAGCGCGGAAGATTGGCTTTGAGTTTATTTCACCGGAACATCTTTTATTGGCGTTGTTTGATGAAGGCGAAGGAGTTGCTGCTCGGGTGCTTACCAAATTGGGGTTAAAAAAAGAAGATTTAAATAAGAAAATTATCGGCAAAAAAGAAGGATTAACAGAAGATCAGCAACAGAAAGAAAAGCAAAAAAGTATGCTTGAACAGTTTACGATAGACCTTACTGCGAAGGCGGCATCCGGGCAACTTGATCCAGTGGTTGAACGTTCTGAAGTAATTGAACGAGTTATTCATATCCTTTCTCGGAGAACAAAAAATAATCCGGCTCTTGTTGGAGAACCGGGAGTTGGGAAAACGGCTATTGTAGAGGGTTTAGCCTTTAAAATTATTTCAAAACAGGTCCCTGAATCTCTTCTCGACAAACGAATTCTTCAGCTAGATCTTATGAGTACTCTTGCGGGAGCTTCTCATCGGGGTGAGTTTGAAGAACGAATGAAAAATCTTATCGAGGAGGTAAAATCTTCTCAGGGGAAGGTTATTCTTTTTATTGATGAAATTCATACCATAGTTGGTGCGGGAGCCTCTGGGGATGGAGCTTTGGATGCTTCTAATTTCTTAAAACCAGCCCTTGCTCGTGGGGAAATGCAGCTCATTGGAGCAACAACCATTACCGAGTATCGTAAATATATTGAAAAAGATCCGGCGTTGGAACGAAGATTTCAGCAAGTAGTAGTCCCGGAGCCAACAGAAGAACAAGCTATTAAAATGGTAAAAGCGCTTCGCGACAAATACGAAGCATTTCATAAAGTAAAAATTCCCGATGCCGTAATCGAAGCATCTGTAAAATTATCCAAACGCTATGTTGGGGATAGATTCCTTCCCGATAAAGCAGTAGATCTTATCGATGAAGCCGCATCGGCAGTTCGGTTGCCTTTATTATCACTCCCCGAGGAAATTAAGTCTCTCGAAGATCGTATCGCTCAATTGAAACAAGAGGCAGTGGAATCGGATAAAACGGGAGATCGAGTGAAGGCACGGATAACACGATCAAAACTTGATGATATTGGAGCAGAGTTGAACGAAAAACGAGAGGCCTTCAACACAAAAAAAGCACAAACGACCACTGAAATTTCCGAACCTATCATTAAGGATATAGTCGCTCGGTGGACCGGTATTCCGGTCGCCAAAATTAGTGGTTCGGAAACAGAGAAACTAGCTCATTTGGAGGAGATTATGCATAAGCGGCTTATCGGTCAGGATGTGGCTGTTACCTCAGTTGCTGAGGCGGTAAAGCGGGGACGGGCAGGCCTTAAGTCGGCAGGTCGTCCTATCGGGAGCTTTATCTTTGCGGGGCCAACCGGTGTTGGAAAGACAGAACTAGCAAAAACCTTAGCAGATGTGCTGTTTGGACAGGAAGAAGCAATGATCCGATTTGATATGACGGAGTACATGGAAAAACACGAAGTTGCAAAATTGCTGGGCGCACCTCCGGGATATGTTGGATATGAAGAGGGTGGTAAACTTACCGAAGCTGTGCGAAGAAAACCGTATTCCGTGGTTCTTTTTGACGAGGTCGAAAAAGCTCATCCGGATATTTTTAACATCCTACTTCAAATACTGGATGATGGTCGTCTGACAGACAATAAAGGACACGTAATTTCTTTTAAAAACACTGTCATTATTTGTACCTCTAATTTGGGGAGTCAATTGATTCAAGATGAACTGATAAAAGAAGGAAAGACTGATATAAAAATACCTCCGATACTTTCTACCTATACATTCTCACCCCGCGGTAGAGAGATACTCTCGATTGGTGCAAAATATTTTGAACGAGATGAAAGTGCAACCGATAGGAGCTGGCACCAGAATATGTTGTTGGATTATTTTGCTGGTCAAAAATTTGAAGATGCGCCTCGTAAAGAGGGAGATCCCGAAACAGAGCAAGCATTCCCTATTCAAGGATTTGATACGCATGCCATTTCTGCAGACGGAGTTGAGATTATTTCCAAAGGGGATTTGGTGCTTATCAAGGCCTCGACGACCGGGAAAACCTGGAAATCGCTTTCTCTTATTGATTACACAAAAGATAATACGGTTACCAATGCTACCGCAGATGCTCCCCAGGAACAGTTGCCCACTATTTCCTGGAAAACGCATGCCTTTAGTCCTGAGAAACAGGAAATAATTACCTACGAAGACAGATTCTGGCGACGGAATGAGTCGGTAAATGAGTGGGAAACGGGAACATTGGCTGATTATTTTAAAGAGCAAAATAGTGCAGAGGGAAAATTTCCTACTGAGTACTGGGATATTCATGCATTTTCTCCGCAAGGAAAAGAAATTATTGTCGTTGGTGAGTTTATCTGGACACGGGAAAAGGATTCGAAAGAGTGGAAAAAAACTGCATTGGGAGAGTACTTTGGTGCAGATTTCCCCTTGGAACAGGAATTAGCAGAACATAATTCTATCGAATCAGAATCGGCAAGCACACAGTATGCCGGATTAAAAGAGAAGCTCATGGGTGAACTGCGAAAGTTCTTCCGTCCAGAACTGATTAACCGATTTGATGAAGTGATTGTATTTGAACCGCTTCGTTTTGAGCATATGACAAAAATCGTTGCCCTTCAAATGAAGGGGGTAGGGAAGTTGTTGGAAGACCAGGAAATGGGATTTGCCTATACAGACGCCGCAATAAAAGAGATAGCACGAGCCGGATTTGATCCTCTCTTTGGAGCACGACCTTTACGCAGAGCGATCCAAAAATTGGTCGAAAATCCAATTTCTACGCTAATTATTGATGGTAAATTAAAACCGGGCGATACCGTACAGGTTGATTTTGATGGTGAAAGTTTTGTTTTCAACGTAGAAACGGTAGAACTTGTTTCGCCCGAAGAAGCAGCTCAACAAGCGCAGAAAGAGTTTGTGTGTACTGCATGTCACAGTGTATTTAAAACAGAGGTTAATGCTCATGCT
Organism: Candidatus Roizmanbacteria bacterium; assembly: GCA_013335175.1. Taxonomy (GTDB): domain Bacteria; phylum Patescibacteriota; class Microgenomatia; order UBA1406; family GWC2-37-13; genus JAAXWC01. Next base: position 108,757 of record JAAXWC010000002.1, on the reverse strand, counting down.
ACCACGATCTGTCCAAAGTGTATTTCTTCAAAAGTTCGAGAAAACACGGTCCCAAAGGCCGCAAAACCAGAACCCGTTCCATCGGAACCGCCGGCTACGGAACCTTCCCCAACGGCCCAGCCTCCGGTAGTTCAGCCTCCCGAACAAGGAGATGGCACAGAATTGCAAAAAGCAGAGTAGCATAAGGAATCATGCTCCAATTTCTGTTACAATTACTGCATGATATCGGTTCTCCTCTTTTTTTTGCAGCTTATAATTCTGTATTTTCTTTCTCGGGTTTCAATTCGGGAATTATTTTTTTCGCTCCGTTGGATATTCAAAAGCGAAAAGCTTGTTTTCGTCCTCATTTCTTTGTTATTTCTTCCCGGAACGCTTATCCACGAAATTAGCCACTTTTTTATGGCGATTGCGCTTGTCATGCGTGTTCGTGATATTACCATTTTGCCTCAATGGGAAGATAAAGGAATTAAACTGGGAAGGGTATTGTACGAAAAACGAGATGTAATCAGTGGTTTTATTGTTGGTATTGCTCCGGTTTTTGGCGGATTATTTTTTTTGTGGATTATTTCCTATTTTCACATATTCCCGCAGCCCAATATTGCCATCAATGCCGTACTCATTTTTCTTATTTTTAGCATTTCAACGTCTATGTTTTCTTCAAAGCAAGATTTAGTGGATGCAGTTTTTATGATTCCATTGGTTTTAGTCATTGGAGCGATACTCTATATTTTTAACATCAATATATTTTCTTTCGTGAACACAAAATATACGATTATTGCCGATATCGTGCAGTTTTTTAGCTCAATTAACGGATACATGTTTTTTACCATTTGCATTCACAGTGGACTCATTTTATTATTAGTACTGTTACGAAAAGTTTTTAAATATGCATAACCTTCTTGCCCAACAATTCACGATTAATAATCAGCGAATATCTGGTCCTCTCAATATTAACGGAAATAAAAATCCTAGTTTAGCCGATATCATAAGTGCAATTACCAATTTTATGATTCCATTTGCTGCCATTATTCTTCTTTTAGTCCTTATATGGGGAGGGTATAACTTTATGATGTCTCAAGGAAATCCGGAAAAAGTGAAGTCAGCGAAGGCAAAAATCACAACAGGGCTGATTGGGTTTATACTATTGATTGTCTCCTATGTTATTGTTTCTTTAGTTTCGATGATTTTTGGTCTGGGGAAGGGCTTGTTTTAAACTCCTTAATTGCCTTTTCGTAGTTTTCTGTACTTCCGACATCAAACCACTGTCCTTCAAACATGAATCCGTTTCCTTTTTTTTGATCGATGATTTTAGTTATGATGTCTTCCAATAAAAATGTATCGCTCGTTTTGGGAAAATACTGAAATAGTTCAGGTTCGCAGACATAAATCCCGGTGTGAACAAGCAGACTTTTTACGTCCTTAGCATCTGATTTTTGATAAAAATCGAGCAGTTTTGTCCCTTGCAGTTTGAATTGTCCGTACTCTCCCGGGTGTGAGGTAGGAGAGAGTGCGATAGTTGCTACGGCATGTTCTTTGATATGAAAATCAATCAGATCCTGAAACGAGAGCGTAGTCAGAATGTCTCCGTGAATGATAAGAAAGGGTGCATCGTGGACGAGTGCTTGTGCTTGTTTCACAGCTCCTCCAGTAAATAGTGGCTCTTTTTCTTCCAGATACACAATGTGAATTCCCCATTTACTACCGTCGCCAAAATAATCTTTAATCTTTTCACCTAAATACCCGATGCAAAGAATAATTTCAGTAATTTCACTTTTTTTTAACTGTTCAATCAGATGTTCTAAGAGAGGTTTTCCTTGTACAGGAAGAAGGGGTTTTGGAACCTCATAGGTATATGGACGCAGATGCGTTCCTTGTCCACCTGCTAATATAATTGCTTTATGAACTTTTCCCTGAAGATAGTTGTCCAAAATGTACTCGATAGCATGAGAACGATTACGAATTTGTTTATGGTCTATTAACAGATCCACCTGTTCTACCGTTTTTTGCCGAAGGGTAATGGTTATTCGGGATCTTCTCATTGTCCCATTCTAGTGCAGATATTGACGAAAGTCAAAGTTAAGAGTATAATAGCCTATAATATGTACAGAGTTATTTTTTCATCCCGCAAATAAACGAAGAGGCAGCGGGATTTTTTTTGCGAAAAGATATGATCCACTATAAAGAGCCACCTATAATTCTCTCTGTTGGCGGTAGCCTCATTTCTCCGAGTGGAGGCATTGATACAGTATTTTTAAAAAGATTAAATACCTTTATTCGTGGTCAGGTAAAAAAAGGAAAGCGGTTCTTCTTGGTATCTGGTGGCGGGCGAACTGCTCGTCAGTACCGCGATGCGGGGAAATCGGTGATTGGTTCACTTTCTAACGAGGATTTAGATTGGTTAGGAATACACGCAACTCATTTGAACGGACATTTACTTCGAACGATATTTCAAGACATTGCACACCCTCGTATTATCGAGAATTACGATAAAAAACTTCATAAGTGGAAAGAACCAGTGGTAATTGGCGCAGGTTGGAAACCCGGTTGGTCTACCGATTATGATGCCGTTATATTGGCAAGAGATTATGGTGCAAATGTAATTGTAAATATGTCCAATATAGATTGGGTATATGATTCAGATCCTTCTCAAAACCCAAATGCAAAGCCAATCAAACGAATGACATGGAATGAAATGGAAAGTTTGGTAGGTGTAACGTGGTCTCCGGGGATTAATACTCCCTTTGATCCGGTAGCGGCTCAGCTTGCAAAAAAACTTGGTCTAACTGTTATCGTAACTAATGGTACCGATTTTAAAAATCTCACAAAAATAGTAGAGGGAGATTCTTTTAAAGGTACTATTATTATGCCGTATCGCATAGATGCGAGCTTTTATGATCGCGAGTATTACACGCACAAGCACGCGAAACGAGGATATCGATTGGGATATGCAGATCCTTTTTTTACTAAATTACTACGTACAGTCGTAACCTATTATCGAGCTATTCTGATTAAATTTTTTATTAATCCAAAAAATTGTCTCGATATTGGGTGTGGGACAGGGGAGTTAGTTCGTATTTTACGATCATTTGGTATTGACGCATATGGCGTTGAAATTTCTAAGGACGCAATTGCGATGGCCGAAGATCAGATGAAACCATATTTGAAACTGGGAGATGTTGTGAAAATTCCCTATGAAGATGCTCAGTTTGAATTGGTATTCTCATTCGATGTATTAGAGCATTTGGAACGTTCAAAGATAAAAAAAGCTGTAGATGAAACAATTCGTGTTTCGAAAAAATATATTTTACATAAAATGTATACTCAGGAAAATACCTACATTTCCTATTTCCATAAGCGCGATTTTTCTCATATTTCGGTTTTTCCCAAAAAATACTGGCATCGGCTTTTTGTAGATCAGGAAGAGGTATCGATTGTCCGAGGTTCGTTCTTTCGCTTACCATCTTTTATAGAAACAATATTTTTGCTGAAGAAGAGATAAAGACACAGTATAATATCCTATGCTGTTGGAACATATTTACCTTACTTGCTTTCGTAATTTTACTGCTAGAGATTTTTCTATTCATCCAAAACTTACCATTATTGTGGGAGAAAATGCACGGGGCAAAACCAATTTATTAGAGGCAATATTTTTTTCTATGAATGGAATAGGTTTTCGTGAACAAAAAGAAGAAGAGCTTGTTTACTGGGAACAAGAAAAATCTATTGTAGAGACAACTTGGAAGGAAGAAGGTTTGCCAATTCTTTTTCAGATTGCACTTACGAAAAAAGGGGATCGGATTGAGAAAGCTTTTTATGTAAACAAAACGGGTAAGACCCATGGTCAGTATTTAAACTTTACAACAAAAGCAATTCTCTTTTCACCAGAACATATGGATATAGTTCTTGGTGCTCCAGATAAACGGCGTGAGTATTTAAATCGAGTGCTTTCTTTGACCGATCCGGTATACAAAAGCAAGCTACGCAATTATGAACATGCTCTCAGAAAACGAAACAAACTATTAGAACTTCATAAGAATGAACAAGAGTTGCGGGATCAACTACCATTTTGGGACAATTATTTAGAAGAGATGGCTTCTTATATTACTGCAAAACGTGCTGAATACGTGGCGGGAATTAATACGAATGTTTCGCTCGAGGATCGTGTTTTGCGGATGGAATACGTGAAAAATGAAATGACAAAAGAACGACTTGCAAAGGCGTATGATTTAGAAATACGGATGCGAAAGACCTCGATTGGGCCTCAGAAGGATGATTTTCAAATGTATCTTGTGTCCGATAACGAAAAAAATATTCATGCGTATGGTTCACGGAGTGAACAGCGTTTGAGTGTGTTTTGGTTAAAGCTTTACGAGATTTATCTTATCGAAGCACTATTTCACAAAAAGCCGGTATTGTTGTTAGATGATATTTCTTCAGAGTTAGATACACATAATAAAAAATTGGTTTTACATCTTATTGAAAAGTACCAAACGATTATTACAACAACAGAAGTACAACTGGCTGAACTCGCCGAGTTTGAGAAAACGGAGATAGTATTTGGGTAATGTTTACCATGTTTTGTGCTAAAATAAAGCTCACAACTGGAGAGGTGCCGGAGTGCTTTGCCCGCCAACAAACGCTCTTTGAAACGACGAGCAAATCGCGGTGAGTAAAGTTTCAAAGGAAGTTGTGGAGGGGTTGAACTTCGACCGAAAGGTCGAAAAACGTAACAGTACTTTGTCGGTAACGGAGCTTTTACAACTGGAGAGGTGCCGGAGTGGTTGAACGGGCTAGTCTCGAAAACTAGTATGGTGGCAACACTATCGAGGGTTCGAATCCCTCCCTCTCCGCCACGCAAGAACGTTTGTCGCAAGGCGGCATTACGTTCAGCGTGGCTGGAACGCTGAAATTTACTGTGTAAATTTCTTGCGTTCTCGCCTTCATATAATAATCTACTTCTGTAACAGATATTGGATATAATTGCCTCTATGCAGTTTAATCATTTGATACCAGAATTATATGTCTCTGATTACAAAAAGAGTTTGCATTATTACGTAGATATTCTTGGTTTTAAGATAGAGTATGAACGGAAAAATCCGCTATTTGCTTTTTTATCCTATCAAGGAAGTCAATTGATGATTCAGCAAGAAGACAAAGATGAAGAGTGGCATAATGGCAAGCCAGAGTATCCGTTTGGAAGAGGTTTAAATTTTCAGATAGAAACGGATAACATCCAGCTCTTGGTAGAATCGTTAGCAAACAGTAACTATCCCTTAAAACGCGGAGCAAAAGATAGTTGGTATCGAGAGGATAATTTACTTCACGGTTGCAGAGAAATCCTTGTTATGGATCCAGATGGATATTTACTCCGATTTTCGCAAGGAATTGGAACAAAACCCGCTCAGTGAGGAATAGTTTTTACTCGTGTAGAAATTAGTTACGAAAATAGAGCGATAAATTCTTTTACTATCTGTCCAAAATTATCAAAATATTCGGATTTTGATATAGCCCCACGACTGTGATATGAAAATGAATCTGTATCGCGGATGCCTGCCGATCTTCCCATCGACATAGTCATTGCTGCAATACATGCTATTTTTTCACCCACAGTTATCGTATCCGATCCCTTGATAAATGTTTTCGAAGGTGCACTTCTGAAAAGGGAAAAATATTTTCCACCATTTTTTAATTCTCCCTTATCATTTATCATTGAATTGTAGGCCATTAGTACTTTTCCCCGCTTTTCTTGTTCTTGGAAATCTATTGCTAATGTCAATGCTTGAGCGAATTCTGCGCCAACGAAATCAAGCCCAAGCGTACTTCTCTCTTTATCTATACGAATGCATATCCCACTTGGTCCTGTAGTCTCAATTTTAATACGGGCCTGACCTTTTTCTGTTTGTTCTGGTCGACAGATAATTACTGCAGCATTTTTAATCTGAATTCGGGAATGATCGGAGTTTGAATTTATGGAAATTCCAAAATCTGTACTCGTTCCCTTTGTCAATTGATCCCAAAACATAGTATATTGTGTTAAAAAATCTTTAATATCGTACATACTCATATACATAGGAATCGCTAGTATTTGATCGTTTGGTCTTTGCCTTTCATTAAAATCAAATACGCCTGATGAATAGGTATCAAACAGGTTGGGCGCAGCAGGATCGTTAGCTTTTAGCTTATTAATCTGTTGTTTTCTCAACTCAAAATCAGCGCGATTTACATTGAAAAGGATATGGGAAAACAAAACGGCACAATTTTCTTCTTTACGGGCATGGATTGCCATAGCTGTTGCTATAGAGACAGTTTCAAAAATCTGAAGATTGATGTCTTTCTGCCAGTCAGTTAAAAACGACGGAAGTAGTATATTTTTATCTGAAATTTTATCTTGAAGTGAACAAAAAAATACATCTACTTTTTTCAACAAGGTATTAGAAGAATTAATCATATCAAGATACCATCCCAAAACCGGTTTCTCGGTTGTGTTACCGACATTGTGTAAACCTTCAGCACAATCGGTACACAGTAAAGCAATAGTTGACCCAAAGAATACATTATTCTCGATGAATTGGGTGAAAAGGGGAGAAAGCTCTTTATTACTATTGAGCAACTTACGTATTTGTATTTCAATGGTTTTATCTGGGACAGGATATGTATTCTGAAGATAACCTGCGCATTGTGAAAGAAAAGCACCATTTCTTGCTTTATAAGTGCCATCTGAAGAAGATAGTAATGATTCAAAAAGTAAATTTCGTGATAAGGGTGAAATCCCAGTTAGCTCTGACAATTCAACGATATCTTGAGAAAAGGGTGATCCTTTGACTACTTTCTTTCCCACAAGTGCGTCTACTTCTAGAAACAGTTCATGAGTGAAATGTTTCGTATCAATAACTTGCTGTATGATTATATCGTGAGCATCAGATGATATTTCTGACAAATGAGGCCTCCTATCAGTTTCCATTGTCTAATTATAATATATGACGATTAAATATACTATAGGACAGCTACTAAGCCTTCAAACAGCGCATCGCTCAGTAATTACTCAACATGTTTGGAATAAATATACATCTGCTAGACAAATAAGAACGGGTTTCGTTAAGTGATTGTTTTCATGCAATTACAGTTCGCAGTGAGATTATTTTGTAGGTTTATTTACATGAGGATTAACCGGTTTGCAGTCGCTGAAGCAGCTGATAGCATTCTCATTAGAGTCGCAAATCCCGTTTCCACATAAATTGGACTTTATATTTACGGCATTTAATTTATATGAGGCCAAGTGAATAGATAGTTTTAGATTGCTCTTTTCATCCAATACTTTGATATCGGTAGCCGTCCTGATATACGGTAAATAGACAACTACATTGTTTAAGGAAATTTCGTATGGTTTCACAACAACATGAGGATCTAATGGTCGAGTAAAAACAATGGTCTCCTTATTTACAACTTTTCCTTCAAACAGTTTTTCTTTATTTTTGAATATTTGAACAATGAGATAGTTATTTGGGATATCCAGTTTATAGTCAGATGGATAGGTATCTTGAACATCTAACTTTTGTAAGGCAACACTACCTTCGGGAGTTTGGAGCAAATTGAGAACAAGCGCATTGTGTGGTACTGGAGAGTCGGAAGGGAGTAAGTTAATAAAAAGGGTGACAAAACTAACAAGGATAAGACTTGCGATTAAGGTAATTCCAATTTTTGTTTTAAACATACTATTAATGATAACTTTTCGTATTGCGATCCCATAAATCTAATTGAATGGGAGTATAGATTAAGTTATCTACAATTTTTTGAAACATGATATCATCGTCATATGCTCGAAACCAGTTTTGATAATTGCATCCGGGGTAGCAGCCCATCTGGGGGTAAGAACTTTTTTGATATTGAAACATCCATTTAATACACGGTTGAGTTTGATCTCGAGATACTCCATCATAACATTGTTCGTAAACTTTTGCAGATTGAGGTGCGTCCACTTTTTTGGGAACATATTCATCGTGCATATACCCAATTGCATGGCTTAACTCGTGCTCCATTGCTGGCATTGTTATAGTTGATACTACAGCGCCGATGCCAAAATCTGCATACCCACCCCATGTTTGACTATTGACAATTACGAGAAATATATCGCCAGCACATCGTTTTGATTCTTGTGTGCTACTTTTCCAATTTAATGTTAAATGGGGATAGACATTATCTTTAACTACAGGTCCATCGTTAAAGTTTTTCGTCAAATCGGTATAGAGCGTAAAATTGAGTTTATTGAGTCGATCTCTGCCTATATTAGAACCACTATACCACCTATTTATTTCAGTTAAAATAGAATTTCTCAGTTGATCTAAGTTGGTGTACCCTGTAGATAAGAACACAATATCAAGCTTTGAGTTGGAATCTCCATTCATTAGCAATGCTTCGCAGAGAGGAATTGGTTTTGGTGTCGGTGTTGCAGTAGGAGAGATTGAAGGTGTAGGAGTAGAGCTGGGGGCAAGAGGGGTGGGCGTATTGGATGGCGTAGGTATAGTAGAAGGTGTTGGTGTTGATGTTGCAGGAATTGGTGTAGAGGTCGGATATACACATAAAGCTGTGTCTCCATTTTGAATACAAGTCATATTTGATTTCGAACAGGATAATTCTTCTAAATTTGTCTTTCCGTAACAGGGAGATGATTGATCTTGAGAACCGCCAACGCAGCAGATTCTTTTGGTAGTTTCGTTAAAGCAGTATGATTGTCCTCCAATGGTAGTTTTGCTATTTTTTTCGTAATCAATACAAAATGGTGTGGGGGCAAGCGTTGATGAAATAATCGGTGTTATGGTGGGGATCGGGGTATTGGGTAGATTCGTAGGAGTGGGTGTAGGAGTTGCACTAAGCGTGTGAGTAGAAGTAGGTGTAGGTGTATGAGTGGGGATAGGTGTTGGGGTAAAGGTTGGTAAGGGCGTTGGATTAGCAGGGCGATCTTCGGCGTTTTTAAGTACTAAGCATCTTCCTGCGTTGGGGGTATCATCAAAATAATAACACCAGTAATCTTCTCGATTATTTCCGTACGTAGATGAAAATGATTTCGTACACTCGTCTGATCCATATTTAATACTAATATCATTGTCTGTCAATACACATTGCGTAGAGCAATCGGTTACTTTCCAAGATTCAGCAAGAGATTTTGTAGCATCAGTATTGCCAAAATCTGAACAATTTTCAGCAGCAGCGCGGGTGCTATTTCCTGTTTGTTTACTACTATTAAAGAGAACCGCACTAATCATTGTTGTGATACTTAATACCGCAAATACACTAATTGCAAAAATTGTAGCGATTTCTCCCTTTTTATTATTCATGTTTGAATTATTATAGAGTCTAGCAAAAATATAAGCAAAAATCACTCATTCCACGTTCTCTAGTTTTGCTATAATTCGATCGTATGATAAAGGGAATTATTTTGGATGTAGATGGGGTAATTATTGGGAATAAACAAGGGTATAATTGGCCCCTTCCCAATACCCGTGTTCTCGAAACTCTCAAATCGCTTCGCCAAAATGGTGTTGTCATAAGTCTCTGCACCGGTAAGGGGACATTTGCAATTCACGAAATTGTGAAGCTCGCCCATTTGGATAATGTTCATATCGGCGACGGAGGGGCGGTGGTTGCAGACATTCTCAATCAGAAAATCATAGAACAGCACACCATAGATACAAATCATGTATTAACAATACTTGATATGTTGCTTTCGCATAATATCTATACGGAACTCTATACTCAAGACGGGTATTATATTCAGAAAAATCAGATCGGTGATAAGACTGAGAAACATAAAGCAATTCTCTATCGAGAACCAAACATTGTCGATTCCCTCAGAGAAAAAGCTAACGAATTGGCAGTTGTCAAAATTATGCCAGTCGCTGATGACGAGACTCAAAAGAATGTAATTATTTCACTTTTTGAACAATTTAAAAACACGCTTACCTTGCAATGGGGTATTCATCCTACTGCACTCCCCTATCAGTTTGGAATTATCACCCTGCAAGGGATATCAAAAAAACAGGCAGCTATAACGATCTCAAAGCATACAGGCGTGCCGCTTGATGAAATGCTGGGCGTGGGAGATGGTATGACCGATTGGCAGTTTATGGAGATTTGTGGCTACGCAGGCGCTATGGGAAATGCCTCTCAAGGATTAAGGGATCATGTTGCACTCAAGAATGATCGTGGCTATGTTGGAAAATCGGTAGACGAAAACGGAGCTTTAGATATTTTGAAGCATTTCAAATTGGTGTAATTAACCGTTATATTATCTTCGCAACTTCATGGAATAATATGGTAAAATAGGGCAATACAAAGCCTTCAATTAAATCTTCTCTGATCGTATTTTAATGGGCAATGTACTGATTATTACGCGCAAAAAATTATGGAAACAATCATTCGATTTAATGGGGTATCATTTGCATTTGAAAATAAAATTATCTTAGATGAAGTCAGTTTTTCTGTTCGAAAAGGGATGAAAGTTGCCCTTATGGGACAAAATGGCGCGGGAAAAAGTACTCTCTTTAAACTCCTTACTCGAAAGCTTCGACCAGATAGCGGTGAAATTATCGTAGATAAAAAACTCACTGTTGCAACTGCACACCAGGTTATCTCTCCAGATGATATGGAGCTTACCATGGAAGACTATTTTCGTACCTGTTGCGATGTCGAACTCTATGAACTACGTCGCCGGATGAGTAATGTACTCGATGCGGTAAATCTCCAAGCCCCGGGCGATAAAATAATCAAATCATTTTCTGGAGGGCAGCAAGCACGACTGCTCCTTGCTTCTGCATTGATACAAGACCCAGATTTGCTCCTGCTCGATGAACCAACCAACAATTTGGATCATGCAGGGATCGATCATCTCACACAATTTCTTGTGAATTACAAAAAAAGTGTAGTAGTTATTTCGCATGATGCTGAGTTTTTAAACACATTTACCCAAGGAGTTTTATATCTTGATAGTTTTAAGAAAAAGATTGAGCAATATGCAGGAGATTATTACGATGTAGTTGAAGAAATCGCGGTTCGTATAGAAAAAGAACGGAGACAAAATGCGCAGATGGAACGAGGAATTCAAGAAAATAAGGACAAGGCCAATTTCTTTGCCAATAAAGGAGGAAAAATGAGAAATGTTGCTAAAAAAATGCGTGAAAAAGTAGAAAAAATGGAGAGTGAAAAAGTAGAGGTTCGTAAAGAAGATAAAACGATTCCCAATTTTGTTATTCCCGTACAGGAAAATATTTCTCACCTAACTTTAAAGATTCATTCATATACGATCATGCAGAATTATAGTCTTGTTTCAAAATCTGCAAATGTTTTTCTCAGCAAAAATAATCATCTTTTGATTGTGGGACCAAATGGCATTGGGAAAAGTACTCTTATTCAGAAACTTGCAACCGGAGAAGCAGAGGGATTAAGTATTACTCCGGGGGTAAGAATTGGATACTATAGCCAAAATTTTTCAACCCTCGATTTCGAAGATACCGTATACGAGTGTTTGGCAAAAGCGTTAGTGATATCAGATGGGGCGCTCAACGAAGGGTATTTGCGTTCTGTTGCTGCTCGTTTTCTCATTACGTCAGATTTAATTAATACACAGATAAAATTTCTTTCGGAAGGTCAAAAAGGTTTGGTTTCTTTTGCTCGTCTTGTTCTTTTAAAACCGGGAGTATTAATTCTTGATGAACCAACCAATCATATCAATTTCCGTCACTTGCCAATTATCGCCAAAGCTCTGAGCGATTTCAGAAGTGTTATGATTCTCGTTTCCCACGTTCCTGAATTTGTATCTCAGATACGTATTGATCAGATACTTAATTTGGAGAAATAAGCTGTACTCTGCTCTGATTTTTTGTAAGGTTTTTTGCGATCATTATTCCACATGGCAAAATAATAAAAAAGCTAATTACTGCAAAAACTCCATATGCAAATCGAGGAGTATGGAACCACTGCACAAGAAAACCGATACCTGTACTTACTCCAAATTCAACTAAACTTATCAGCGCATTATAACTACCTATAGCTGTCGCACGGTGAGAACTTGGAAGATTGTCATGGAGAATGGGATTGAAAAAGGCAGTTTGGGTTGCAACTAAAATGTTCCATACAATGTATCCAATTACAAATACTGATAAGAAATTGAGACTGAGGAGGGTAAATGTCAGTACACTTCCAATAGCTAAAAATACAATTCTCTTTGTATCTTGTTCAAACCAGCGGAAGAAGAATATATTTAGGATAATAAGTGTAAATATTTTCATTCCTGCAATCAGAACGCCGCGCGTTGAAGGGGCAAATCCGTGCTCAATCATCGCCGCTTCATTCAGATAGTCGACACAAATACTTAACATAACGGCATAAGGAACTCCCATGAAGACGAGGAGCTGCATCTGTTTCGTAGCAACCAGGTGCTTTAATCCATTCCCAAAATGAGAAAGATATGGCTCTTGAATGTTTGTAATTGTATGGTTTCGTCCTTCATCTATGAAAAGAATCAACATAAGACATATACATCCGGTTATAACCTCGGCTAGGAATGGGAAACTCGGATGAACTGCATACAAAAAACCACCCACTGCTGCACTGAAAATAAGTCCTGTTTGAAAGATAGTGATATTGAGTTTATTCACCCTTCGATATTCCTGTTTTGAGATGGTTGGATGATCATAAAGAAGCGAATCGAGTGTCCCATTGAGGAATGCTCGACCAGCACCATAGAAAAGAGCTGTAAGCAAGTACCATGTGAAATTATGCCCAAAATAAATGCACAAAGGTCCAACTAATACAACAACGCTCCCTATGATTGCACATAGTTTTCGGCCATAGCGATCAGCAAAAGCACCACTCGGTATCTCGGCTAAAAGTTGCACAAAACCCAACAAACCAAAGAAAATTCCGACTTGCAAAGGAGTGAGTGTTTTTGTAGCGAAACCATACCATATGGGCCAGGAAAAATAGAGAGATCGAAAAAATTGTGTGAAAAGATACAGCCGAGCAATGGTCGTAAGTTTCTTCATGTTCTCGCATTTTATTCCTTTTTAGAATGTATAGCAATTCGAGAGACTTGGGTGGATGCAAAATGCACTTGATAATGTTTTATATTTTCTATACCATCAATACATGGCACAACGTAATGGGAAACCCCCAAAAGAAAAGAAAAAACCAAAAAAGAATAAAAAGTAAGGAAAGTATTCTTAATTTATTTATATGCAAAACTCAGAACTGAGCTCGTTTGTCGAGCAATCAAAACAAAACGGTTTTTCTGAAACTCAAATTCGCGAAAGTCTCCAGAAAGCAGGATGGGATCAGCAGGCTATCGAGTCTGTATTTGAGGATAAGGATAAGACTTTGGTTGCGCCTCCTCCTCCAAAATCACTTTCCCCTCACAGCATGTGGGATGCATTCGAGCACATTTTGCTCTTCATTTCGCTGTATGTTATGGCAACATCGATTGCGCTCATTTTACATTACTTTGTTGATAAATGGTTCCCCACTGTCAGTTTAGATAAATTGTACGTTTCGAGCGTCGAATCGTTTCAGCTCACCCTTTTGCGATGGTATGTCTCGGCTCTTGTTGTATCGTTCCCCTTGTTCGCGTTTTTCTTTCTCGATATTACCAAGCGGAGCATACAGAATACAGCTATACGATCGTTAAAATCACGCAAGTTCCTTATTTATCTGACACTCGTCATTACTTTTATAATCTTGATCTCCAATATTATTGGACTTATCTATAGCTTCTTAAACGGTAATATCACTGTTAATTTTGTATTGCATTTTATTGTTACGATACTTGTCTCGGGAATCGTCTTTGGGTATTATTTTTATCAGGTTAAAGGAGACAGAAAATTGTATGCGTAAATACTACTTTTTTATAGCGTCCTTATTTATTTTAGTTGGCGGTTTAGTGAGTATCTCTTTTTTGATAATTGGATCACCCGCTTCCCAACGGGAACTTGCCTATGATGAACGCCGGATGGCAAATTTTTCCACGATTCGATCAGCAATCTCTGAATATGCACGAGTAAAAAACCAGCTTCCGCGATCATTGGAGAATCTATCGCTCAATACGCAGTATTATATATCGGAAGATGATTTACATGATCCTGTGTCAAAAAAACTCTATGAATACACAATCGCGGGAGAAGATTCGTATTCCTTGTGCGCTAACTTTGCAACGAATAAAGCGACATCTACATACTACTATACCGGTGGTACTCAATTCAGGCATACAAAAGGTCACAGTTGTATGCAGGTTACGTTGGAGTCGTACATTACCGAGCCTTGGCATGCTACTCCAACCCCAACCATTCGTCCGCTAACTACACCCAAGGTATCCAATCAAAACGCTCTACCTCCCCCATCGCAAAGAGGAAATTAGGTTTTCGTTCTTCTTACCCTCTTCTTACATTTCGCATATTGATCTCACATACGGGAAAGGTATGATAGTTCTACCTTAATAAATTGATGGAGAAGTAGAGAGCGATCTTACACAAATAGTTATAAATTGTAAGTAGGAGGTGAGTTTTTGGGATTTAGGTTTAGGATTTATTACTCGCAATAGATCCTAAAAAATATAATACGGTCAAAACAAATACATAGTGCAAAAAACAGAGTGTGCCAGAAAGACAGCCTGCAGGGGGCTGTCTTTTCTTTTTACCATATATGAAGTGATTTGAAAAAATGTAAGACTTGGAAAAGTATTTGGTGAAACAGCGATGGAGATTTCATTTCGAGCACAATATTCTGATGAATATTTTTTGTGTTGTTACCGGTGATAGTAACTGATTTTGAAATATATGATTGTTTTTGAAAGGTAATTGTTTCTCCTTCTAAAACAGGCAAAACGTATGTCCCGTCCTTGCTTATATAACTTCGTTCTTTTCCTATAGCAAGGACATCTGATAGGGCATTACCGTCTTTTCCTCTCACGACTCCAGAGAGCGTATAAGGTTTAAAATACGTGGTAAGTACAGCTACTCCCTGGCGAGGTGTATTGTCATCATTCCACAGTGCGGTGCTACTCCCTTTATTTGTCCAGTAATTAATGGCAACAAGTTGTGGAATTTGTACAAGTTTGTTCAGAGCCGAGTCAATCCATAGTGCCTGCTCTTTTTCGGAAAGTGGTCCGTTAATATCGGGAATAGGTGCCCCAAATTCTCCTAATGCGACAGTACCCTGAGTGTGTGAAATATAATTCTTGATATCGGTAATAAGCAGGTCTGGTGTGGCTACATAATGATCTATTGTAATGACCCCTCCTAAATCTATCGTTGTTTGTTTATCCATAACGACCCGCGCGACATCGCCGTTCATAGAATAATAATGTGTTGTTACTTTTTTATCAATGATTTGAAATGTATTATTTACCACGGTATTTTCAGCGACTAAAAAAGCTCGGAAATCTGCAATTTTTTGAGTTTTTCTTGGATCGCCCGGACCGCCATTTTCGCATTCGGGACAGGCAGTAAAAACGTCTCCATCTTCAAAAAGACTTCGGTTGCTGAGGATGAAAGTTTTTGTTTTTTCTAAATGGGTAGCAGCATCAATTGGGGGATAATCAAACCATCCTTCCCAACCAGACCAGTTCCCGCGAAACCATACTTTTAAATGGTTGAAACGAGCTGCGGCAACCCACCGTTTTAAGAAAGGAAGAAATTCTTCATCGTAAGGAGTAGCAATCGCTACATGGGTTGCTCCGGTTGCTGCAATATTCTTTACTTGAATTTCAATTTCTTGGTCAAAAGAACTGTCATTCAACTTCTCTCGGGCAGTGTCGCGGGAGTATTTCATAGTATCAATTGATTGCACCTGAAAAAATCGTTCTTGAGCAGAGACAGATTGTATTGTAAGTGCATACAAAACACCTATTCCAAGAATAACTTTCATCATCGTGTAGTTTTCTTGAAAATGAGTATTTGCGGAGAGGTGTATACCTTTTGATAAGAATTATATAATCGGCCTTGTGCTTCCGGTGTTCCATATAGATTTTTCCATACCGCGTCGTCTTTTTGCATAATAATCCACGTTACATAGTGCTCTGGTTCGCGTAAGGCATTTTCCCAGTATGGTTTATTTCCGACGTAGATAATATTTTGCATGGGAATACCACTCCGAATGATACTGAGTGTACGTGCGTAATCATCAATAAGAACCTTGCCGGAATCATAATGTTTAACGATAAAATTCTCGGCATCCGGTCGTTTCGCATGGGACAATCCATATACACCATCTGAGATAGTAATGATCTGTGAATAGCCAACAAAGTACAGTCCAAATTGGAGAATAAACAAAATGAAAATAAGAAACTTTGGCCCCAACGACTTACAACGATAGAGGGCATAAGCACAAAAAAATGCGATGGCAGGGAGTGCTAAAGAACCATACCGTACATTAAAAAGTCTCCATTCAAAACTGATAGGTGTAAGGTGGGGAATAAAAATAACCGATTGTCCCGCAAAGAGGGTAAAAGTATTAAAAAAAATGGGTACAAGCAGAACGCCACTAATAGCATAGCGATAAAGATTTTTATTATTTTTGATAAAGAATATAAACCCAAAAATTGAGATGAGAAAAATGAAAACGCCGCTGTTACTCATTACGGTTACCATGTAATACAGAACCGCGAGAGGCAGGTTGTGATAAGCCGGAAGTTCACCCCGTTGAAGCCAATTTAGTTGTTGCGTATGTGCAGAAAATTCACTAGTGATGAAGTAAAACGGGTTTCCTAAAATAAGAAAGTCCCACAACATCCATAACACTGCACCAAAAAATGCAAGTGTCGAAAATAGTATAAATTTCCCCTCGATTTTTTGCCAACGTTCATGTTTGGAAAGATGAACTCCAATAAGAATAAGTGCTTCAAATAGTACAAGGAACCATCCATCATATCGTGTTAGTACAGCGCAGAAACCAAAAAAACTTGCTAGGAGTAAAGAAGAAAGGCGGCGCTCATTTTTTATATAGGAAATATAATAATAGCTGGAAAGTAAAAAAAACATGATAAGCAGCATTTCGGTCATCGGTGTTGACTGCAGATACAAAATATTAGGATTAAGCATAAACACTAACGCAGCAAAAAAGGATGCAAGTGAATTTCGAGTAAGAAGGAACGCTAGTTTGTACACAAATAGTGAACTTATCACAAACGAAATGCCCGAAACGAGAGATCCGGCGAGACCGGTTCTCCATAGGGGATCAAAAAAAACAAAAGGTACCATGAACAGATGAGGAATAGGAAGCCATATACCTCCAAGCTGAGCAAAACCAGGTGTTATGCTTTGTGTGATACGCTTGGCAATATTCAAATGAGACTCGGCATCTCCATATGCCAGAATAAGATCTTGTTTCAGGTAAACAATAGTTGCAACTATACTTAATAGGAGAGATAATCCAAAAACAACCTTATGTAAGGGAATTGCGTGCAAAATGGACCGAATTTTATATATCTGCGATTTTGAAATAGTGAGATTAAGATTCATAGTGAAAAATTCGAGGGACAATGAATAAAACGATACTGAAAATAATAAGTAACAGGGTTTCAATAACGAAAAAATAGTGCAATAAAGTAATTCCATGAGAGAAGACTGTTGTGTAGATATAACTTCCCGTCTTTCCCATGAAGAGGTAATCTAAGTTAAACAAAATTCCGTACTTAATTTTGAAATACGCGGCCTCTATTTGCGGTGGTGTTGCATTTGTCGTTAAGGCTCCAAGAAGCGCAATACTAGATGAAACAATGAAAAGGATAAGCGTTGCAATTTTTGCTATTCCTTGAAGTCTTATGCTCGATAAATAAACCCCGACAAACAGAGAAAGAATGGCCATACTCGGGATAAGGTACCGTGGACCGTATGCCCAACCACCCCACGGATCGCTAAAACTAGCGTATAACAATAAGTTAGTAAATATAATACAAAGCAAAATAAAACGATCCAATTTCATTTTTTTACTGCTCATTATAATTCCAATAATTGCTAATAAGAGAATAGGAGAAAATAAAAAGAGACCTTTATCGGGTGCAACTGTTAGTTCGTATAGTCCATTTGGGAGACGTTCTTCCAAAAATACTCCACCCAAGCGAGCAGTTACTTTTTGTTTTTCATATTGTTTAATTTTTTCGAGATTAGTTATTTCATAGCGAGGTAAATGATTTGCTAGGGTTTTCCAGTTGCCATAGGTTTTGTAATTGTACGATCCAAATATGATCATCATAATTGCGACGGAAGCTCCTGTTAAGATGATAGTTGGACTCAAGCCAACAGTAATCTTGCTTCTGAAGGCAGTGTAGCGCACTGTACTAATAAGGAAATAGATCATAATTGGTAACAGTAAGAAGGCATTGGGATAATCAAAAAAGAAGGAGACACCATAGGAAAATCCAACAACCAATGCCCAGACGACACGCATTTTTTGTGCCTGTGTATATTTCCAAACAGCATAATACATCAAAAGAAGAAGAAACGTGGTTGCTGAGTGCTGATAAATGGTAATTGCATAACTCCATGAAGTAGTAGCAAATGCGTAGATCATAACGGACGCTAAGGAAACCCAAAGAGGAAAACGAAATATTTGAGAAGCGATCAAATATAGCATAATAAGGGAAAGAACAGAAATGAGTGGAATAGTTGCATAAGCAAGTAAAAGATTAAGGTTTAATGTACTTCCGAAAAGGTACAATGGCATAATAAGGAAAGAAATACCAGGTGGAAAATAACTAAAAAATTTTCCTTTATGGTACCCTACGTCAGGCGCAGAAAAGTTTGCAAAATCCAACGGGAGATCAAAACGCTTGTGAACAAGTATCGATATGGTTTGACTAAATGTCGCTCGCTCATGAGAAGATTCGAATGGTTTGGTCGTTTCTCCCAGTGTGGTCATTTGCTGAACTGTTTTGTAATTACCAAACGTTCCCTTTATCGTAGATCCATACAATGCGATACCTAAAAAAATAATAAATAGTGATGGAATGAGTGATTTCATAGTATTTTGTTTTTTAAATTTTTATAAGCACCATATAACGTATGATGATGCTCTACAAATGCATACAGTGTTTGTCGCAAAAGAGATATTTTATGAAGATAATTACATGTCCAGTTGTTTTTTGTAAATGCAACAGTATAAAGTGGTCTGGTTTTTTTGGTAAAACCAGATTTAAAAGAATCATATCCTTTACCCATGTCGAACTCTGGAGAACCTTTATTATGCATTAATTCGAGTACGTTCAGTAATAATAAGGAGCCAGGACAGTAGTATTCGTACCCAGGTAAAAATGCTTTCTGACTCCCTTGATAAATGTTGTTGCACACAAACCCCAATGTATATGAAATTGGTATTTCTCCAAAAAATAAGAGTGAAATGAGAATTCTTTTTGGTGCAAGACGATACAAGTTTTGAAAGAATACTCGTACTTCTTTTCTTCCGAAGATACTTCGTCCTTTTTTTTGTTTCACACTGTTTTGATCAATTTCAAATATAGTTGGTAGCCAGTTTGTATGATTATCTTCGTTGTGTTCAACATGAAGGGGTTGAGAGGATCGTTTGGAACGGTTGATAACTTTTGCTTTCATCGGCTTGGGAAAATCTCCATATATCCCTTCAAAAATAGTAATGTATGCATTTAAATCTGTAGCGATCATGCGTGCATGAGGAACCGCAATCTGAACGGAATCAAATTCTATTTTTGATAGACCTGTTAACCATACATTTTCTAATTCTCGTATTTTGAGGATGAGAAGTTTAGTGAGCGGGGTATTATTAAAATCACAAAGAATTGAAGACTTATCGCCAAGGTCGTGAAGGGGGGTTACATAGAGAGGTACTCCGTAGTGTTTTTCTTGAAAAAAAGGAGCAACAGCTCGTAATTGATCTTCCTCATAAATACAAATAATTCGAATAGCTTTTGGTTTAAATGCATGAAAAGCTGCCTGGAACCAGTAGGGAGAATTCATCATTGTTGCCATTTGAGATGTATTCCAAAGCGATTCCCATTCTTTCAGGAGTTGATCTGATGTCGTGGTAGCAATATGGACATTCATAGCCATTTTTCGGGGACAAATAGTAATTCGGTATGAGGTGGAATTTTCCCGTTGGGAAAAAGCCCTTGTACCTGACTTGCATAACAATTTATAAGCGTTTGTTTTTTCTTAATATCAACTGGAAATTCCACTAATTTGTATCCAAACGGCGGTATTCCAAAAATATTATTTCTGATCGTATATGGAAAATCGGCATAATAAACTACCTGGGGGAACAGTTCTGTGCAAACAAAACGCGTGATCGTATGATCGACATGATTCCCAATTCCAAGTGGAGAGAGCACGATGGCTTGAGGAGGTATATATTTTTTGAGGACTTGTTTCAATTGATCTGGCGCGGTATCACGGGAGGATATTGCGTTCCCTAAAATATTAAAACGATAGATAGGATAGAGGTGACTAAACTCTGGAAGAATTTTTCCCCATAGGCTTTGGCTTGCTTTTTTTCGAAAAAGAGCATCTTCGAATTCAAGGTACACATGTTTTGCACCAATTTTTGCTAATGCTTTTTTATCCTCTAATTTTCGTTTCTCAAATAAGGTAACCGCGTCATTACATCCGGATGTAGAGATAAATTTTCTCGCCGATAAGGTGTAGGGACCAGGTGTTCCTTTTGTAAAAATGGAAATAACGGTAATATCAGAATAGGGTTGAAGCGAGGTAAGAAGCATACCCGTCGACAGGAGTGCATCATCCAAATGTGGTGAGATTACAAATATCTGTTTGTTTCGAAAGTAATGGTATTTCATATGAGTTGGAAACTTAACTCTTCAAATTTTTTTGATATGATCTCCAAGGTGTTCCTCTTTACAAAGCTGAGGCCCTGACTTCCCAGTTGCATCTGTAGTTGTTTATCAGTGTGAATTCTTTTCATCGCTTTTCCAAATTCTGTTAACGAGTATGGTGGTATCTGGATAGAAGCATTATTTGGTACCCATGAAAGTTCGGGAATGGAAAATAGTACCACGGGTTTTCCGTAACTGAAGGCCTCTAAAATGGTAAGGGGGTAGGTGTCAAAACGTGATGGTACCAGTACGGCACTGGCATTTTTAAATAGTCGTTGTTTTGCGAGTCCTGACACTTTTCCTACATAAGAAATTGAAAGAAAACTCGCACTACTGTGAATGAGTGATTTTAGTTTATTTACTTCTTTTATGTCGCCATCTCCAGCGATTAGCAGTTTTGGTTTATTTGTACTGGGGATGGTATCGAATGCTTCTAGGAGAAGATCAATTCCTTTTTGACTGATTTCTATTCTTCCTATAAATAGCATGTATGCAGATGATGTATTTCCAATAGATACAATCATGTCTTTAGAAACGCCATTCGGAATGATACTAATTGAACAGTGATTATTTACAGTTCTTAACTGGTGTTTCATATACTCGGAAAGAACAACGGCATGGGAATAGTTGTTCGCCAAAAAATGTTCTACCTTTTCAAAAGGAAGATTATATTTCCGTTTCATTTCCTTGCCACAAAACATATGAATCCAGATAAGTAAGGGCTTTTTTATCACGAGAGGAAGCAAAGAAAAGGTGAAAGGAGGAGTAGAGGATTCAATCCATAGTTTGTAGCGAAAGCGGGCAGCAATAGGTAAAAGAGCAAATTGATAGACGAGTTGTCCTATTCTATGGCCAAATACAGAAGATCCAATCCTTAGATATTCTATTCCTTCGATCGTTTCATTTTGAGCATTTTTGTAGGTTCCTGTTATTACGATAACTCGAAATTTTTTTGTAAGACGTTTTGCTAACTCGAAAATACAAAACGCACCTCCACCCGCATAAGATGGATTTTTGAGATCGTCATAACAGGAAATAATAACGGTATGTTTATCGGGGATTGGAGAAAGAGCAACTTTTGTTGAACGAGAAATATCCCATAATGCAGTTTTTTGTTTTGGTTTGTAGGCTGCCAAAATGCTTAAGGTATATCCAAATACCAGAGCAATAGGGGTATACAAAGGCTGATGATAAAACGATTTTACTATTCCTATACATTTGTATTTCCATGGGATGATATGGATTGTATTTACCTCTTTTCCAAATAACTTTTCTAATTTTTTTTGGTTTGACCCAAAGGCTCGGTCCGCAAGTTTAAAGTAATCGGAAAAACTGGTAATGGGCCAGTAATGGATAAGCGGAGTCCGGTAGAATCGGAAACCATTGAGTTTTTGTGCCATAAGATAGAGATAAATACGTTCTTCAAATACATCTTTTGGAATACAAAGATTGGAAAAAAACGATTTTCGGTATACGGTTGCTCCACAGTAATAATTTTGAACATGATCATAATTTGGGATACTTAAACGGACAAAATCCCACATCACAAAAGTGGCATAAAATAACTTGCCTACAAAATGAGTTGGACGGAGTGGTTCTTGATGCAGTGATATCATCTGAGCCTTTGGATCTTTTGTAACTTTTGCCATTATTTTTTTTAAATAGCGAGTGTCGGTAAGGATCATATCTGCATCTATAATGCAGAGAAAATCGGAGGTTGTATCTGAAAAGAATTGATTGAGTCGTGCTATTTTCCCCATTCGCTGTTTATCGTCTCTCAGTTGAATGATTGGATATTCAAGTTGTAGTTTTTTCACTAAAGCAGCCGTTTTGTCGGAACTTCCGTCGGATATGACAATAATTTCATTAAGTTTGTACACACCGTTTTCTTGCATTATCAAGGCGCGGAGAAGATGCTCGATAGTATTTTCTTCGTTATAGGCAGGTACTGCAATGGTAAGCGTTGGATAATGTTTCATAGGAATAATGTAAGGGACGATTCAGCACTTTTTTCCCAAGTAAAATTTTGTGCCCAGTCTACAGAGTTTCGCGATAATCGTGTTCTAAATTCTCGATCTTTGAGCATTTTAGAGACCTCCAATGCAAACTTATCGCTATTACCGTACTCTACTAAAATGCCGGTGGTTGGGTTGCGAACCGAATCTCGAAGCCCGGGAACGTTGGATGCAATTACTGGTGTCCCACAGGCATTCGCTTCAATGCTCGTAATTCCCCAGCCCTCCATAAATGAGGGATTCATGAATATCCAAGCTTTTTGATACAAACGAATTTTTTCTTCTTCTGTTACCTTCCCCAATAATCTAACTTTCTCAGTTAGCCCTAACTGAGAAACAAGCTTTCTTAATTTTTTTAGTTCTTCACCATCTCCGGCGATAATAAAGGTGGCAGTCGGGAATTCTTTTAGAACTTTTAAAGCAGCATGAATAAACACATGAAGACTTTTGTATAATTTCAGTCGTCCGACGTATAAAATGGTTGGGTGTTTACTTTTCTTCCCCGGTTTATATTTAGAAACATCTACTCCGTTAAAAATAATTTTTGGTTCTTTGGTAGTCAGTTTATAATCCATAATCTCTTGTTTTGATGAGGGGGAAACAGTAATTACATTGGTGTTTTTATAAGCCCATGGCATAGCTCTCGATTCAAGAAAAATAGCAAGCCAAGATAAGGGTGGACGGAGCGACTTCATAAAAACTTCCTGATGTACATGATGAATAAGAAGATATTTATTTTCACGTGAGTAAAGAGGAGTGAAAAAGGGGATACCATTCTCGCAGTCTATAATAGTGTGGTATTTTCCTCTAAATTTTAAAATGTAATACAGGAATGCCCAAATGTACACGAAATAAAATCCACCGCGGCGTACAATTTCAATTCCATCGATCATTTCATTCCGAGGGTTATGCCCGTCGTTTCCACAAAATAGGGTAACATTGTGCCCTGCTTTCACCCATCGTTTTGCCAGTTCATGAATATATACCTCTGCTCCCCCGGCAAACCGGTGCTTGGTATCTCTCCAATTAAAAATAAGAATATTATTTTGCCCCTTTGTTTTCGGTGCAATGTTTGATTTAAATTTGAATGCCCCGGTAAAGTCGTTCAGATTTCTCAATGCAGATTCAAGAGTGCCGTAGTAAAAGTGTGAGTAAAGCATCCCAATGAGTCGAACAACGCTCATTATAAAAATGAGATCAACAAAATTTCGGATATACGAATGAAATACGACAATTCCGGAAGCCAATAGCACGGTCATTCCGAGAGAAAAATATGAGGAGTAGTATCGTTTTCTCGCAAGATCGTAGTTTAAGATACTGTTTGAGATGGTAAACATCGCGATCGCGAGGGCGTACGTATTGAGATACGGAATAATGGCAATGGTTTTTATGCCAAAGAAAAATGGCATGGTGAGATATCCAAATGGACCCACAAATAGATAAATGCAAAACGTGAGTGCTCCACTGCCAAACAATAATCGATAAAAGGTTCTGTTTGAATTTTTATTGAGTCCCTCATTTCGACCTACGAAAGAAAAGATAAATAAATTGAAGGTCGAACCGAGAAAGAATATCATTTTACCTGCAAGAGATAAGAAGGCATACTGCCCAGAAGCTGCAGGAGAAAGATAATGATTTGCCAGGAGGACATCAATAGTTATAAATGAGCTCGCTGAAAGTCCGGCAATACAGTTAATGAAAAAAAACTTCTTTGGGAAATGATACAGCGAGGTCCGACCAACGGTTTTAAAGGTAATAGTTTTGTAAACTGCGCCGAACACAAAAAGAAATGAAACAATGGACATAAGTACAATAGGGACATATGCGTAGCTTTGGAAACCTAAGAGTATAACAATGAGGGCTACAGCAAACTTAGAAAATGTACTAACAATTGCAATAATGCCTAAAGTTGCAAATGAAAAACTTCCCTGTAAATAGCCACTGGCGATTGCCTCTAAAAATCCTAAAGCGAGCACGGGTGTAAACAGAAGTACCGGGACAAAGCTGTGTACTTGAAAGAAACGAACAATAAATGGAATACTTATTATCCAAAGGACACAATAAACAAAACTTATGAAAAGAAATTTTGTGAAGACAGCACTAAAAAACTGTTTTCCGATCTCGGGATTTTTTTTAGATGAAAGGTAGGCCACCCGATGGCTGGTTGTGCTTCCAAGAGCACCGGTAAAGATGGTGTTTATGTACAAAAATGTGTTGAGAAGCGTAAGTAGTCCAAAGTCGCTAAAGGTAAGAATTCGTCCCAAAAAAGCATTAAAAATAAAATTCAGCCCATTGGCGACCATCAAAGAAAATACGAGAAAGGAACCAGAAGAAATCATTTTTTTGTTCCAGTTATGATTTCTCGGTTTTCTATTCTGACTCGTTTCTGCGCCTTGGAGAAGTGCCCGTTCACGATCTATGTGGAGACCGTGAATTGTTTTTGGCCAGAAATGGGGTTTAGTAAAAAGCTGAATGAATGCCTGCCATGCAGCAACACTCATCGCAAGCCAGTAAATCGGAACAAGGAATACATATTTGATAAGATCGTACTGTCCTTTTTTTGCACAGCCAATCATGTAGTAATACATGTACAAAAAGTTACCAAAGATAAGAGAAAAAACGCCCATATACAAGATTGGAGCAGGAAAAAACTGAGAAATGAAGGGGCCAATTTCAGTGCGGAGCGAAAAGTATAAAATGGTGGTAATCCACATGAGCGGATTGATAAACATCGATAGAATTTTTCCGCCGACAATAAGCTGAAACGTAAGGAGATGTGGTTTTCTCCAGGTATGGCTAAAGGCTTTTGGATCGCGCATATGTACGAGATAGGTCTGAATATAGCCTTTAATCCATCGACTACGTTGTTGGAACCAGTTTTTGAGGTCGCTGTTTGCTTCTTCGAGAGTAATAGAGTGAATAAGCGCTGTAGAATAGCCCTTTTTAACAAGACGCATGCCGAGGTCACAGTCTTCGGTTACATTAAATGAGTCCCATCCCTTGAGTGTCCTCAGTTTTTCTGTTTTAAAATGATTCGATGTACCTCCGAGCGGAATCGGAGCAGAAATTGATTGAAGCCCGGTTAAAACAAGATCAAACCAAAGGGTATACTCTGCAGTAAATACCCGTGTTAAAATATTTTGTTTTGGGTTATAAAAATTGAGTTTCGCTTGGATACATACGGTATTGAAAGGCGCTTTTTGAAATGCAATTACTGTTTTTTTGAGTTGTTTCGGATCGGGGATATCTTCTGCGTCATAAATAACCAGATATTGGCCCGTTGTTTTTTCAAGGCCGTAATTTAAGGCTTTTGGTTTTGTTTTTGGTAGAGAATGTGGAACGATAACAATGTCAAAGTAGGAAGGAAGATGAAATTTGCGAGTTTTATTGATTGTTTCGGTGTCATCTTCTTCCAGAAGAATCATAACCTGCAATTTATTCTTTGGATAATCGAGGGCAGACATGGCCTTTACAAACTGGGGGAGGATCTCCCATTCGTGATAGAGAGGACAAAGAATAGTGTATTTCGGGAGTTTGCTCGGTATGAGCGAATGGATTTCTTTTTGATTGATAGATAGTTCTGGATTATGTGTAAAGTTTCGGGAAATTAAAAAAAGGTTGAATAATAGATCGAAAAAATAGAGAACGGTAATGAATGCCACCAGACTAAGAATCGTGAAAAACCAATTCAGAGCAAGGGCAAGAAGAAAAAGCACTATACCCACTATAAAAATGAGTTTTTGTTTTTTATACAATACGAGGAATGCAGTATCCTTGTTGCGGAGTGTGCTGTAATGTATAAACTCAACTCCCTTATAGTGAAAACCTGATTGTTTCCCTTGACTGGGATGCAGATGGATAATATCGGGTTGCTTGAACCAGAGCTTTATGGCTTCAAATCCGATCTCGAAAATAGCAGATATGAGTGATATCTTTGGTTTGCCATAAACCCTTTTTGTAAATGCAATATCAATACTGGCAATAGAATAGCCAGCATGGCGTGCTTTTGTTAGAAACTCAAGATCAAATGACCAAGGTTTGAGATTGTGGAGAGAAATGCGTTCGTAGATCTCTCTTTTAAATACCTTCAGTCCAGACTGGACATCTACCGTTTGACCATGCAAAAGTTGAGAAAAGAACAATCGAAAACCTCTCGATAATATGCGTCGCATAACTCCCGACTGGAAATCACGACGATTTGCCACTACAAGATCTGCCTCTCCTGAGTCTATTTTCTTTAACATCTGAGGGATAGCTTCCGGCGGATACTGAAGATCTGCATCAATCATAGCGATTACTGGATAGGTTGCGTAGGAGAAACCTTCTACAAGAGACTGAGCTTTTCCCTTTTTACCCTTCTTTTTGAAGCAGTAAACAGGATATTTGTTCACTATGGTGTTTATTTCATCGGTTGTGCGATCTGTTGAACCATCATCTACGATGATAATCTCATATTCGTTGCTTTCATGGCCGAATATTTTATGTATTCTTTCAATGAGGGCAACGATTGTTCCCTCTTCATTTAAAGTTGGTATGATAATAGATATTGCTGTCATAATAATCTTGAGATATTCGAATATGAACTATAAGCCACAAATTTGATTGCGATTATATCAGGGGATTTAAAAAGTAAAGACAATCTCATGTATTAAAATGGTATGAATTATCTATCTTTAAAATATATTAACCTATAGTAAAATACTATGAAGAAATGTGCGCTTATCGTGTTTGTTAGTAGCATAGTTTTATTTCACGGGACAGTCCTTGCCGCGGATTTGAAAATTACTTGTTCTAACGGCGAAAAGGATTGTGAGCTGAAAGGGGATAGTCTATTCTCTCAAGGCCAGGGCGAAGAATGGTACCCGGGTAACGTTGTCTCAAAGATACTATCGTACGAAAATAGTTCGTCAGAAAAAAGAAACGCGCTTCTTATCCCAAAACGTTCTGATAAAAAAAACGCTCTTGAGGGTGAGTTGCTCATTCGTATTGCTACAGAAACGAATTCTTCTCTCTGGGCGGGGACACTTGATACGTTTTATGAACAACATAAGATATCCTTAGGAACGATTGATGCTCAAACAGAGCAGGAATACACGATTACGGTGAGTATGGATCAATCTGCGGAGAACGAGTATCAGCAAACAAGCACGGCATTTACCTTAGATCTGGGTTTTGAAAATACCAAAGGGAAGGAAGAAGTCTGTAAGGAGGCTGTCCCGAATGCTCCCCATAATCTTTCGGTAACGACAGGGACAAACGAGGTTACTCTTTCATGGCAAACGGTATCTTCACCGGTTACTGCATATATGTTGTCCTATAGCCCTGATTTTGATAATCGATCTGCTCAGATCGCGGTTGTA
Organism: Candidatus Roizmanbacteria bacterium; assembly: GCA_013335175.1. GTDB lineage: Bacteria > Patescibacteriota > Microgenomatia > UBA1406 > GWC2-37-13 > JAAXWC01. The sequence continues at coordinate 80,540 of JAAXWC010000002.1, read as the reverse complement.
GGGAATGCAACAACCAAACAGTATCAACTAACCAACCTTTCTGGCGGGACTACGTACTATTTTAAAATTCAAGCGATCAATGGGTGTGCAACAGGGCCATTTTCGAGTGTTATTGCTGCTCGGCCAAACGGGACTGCGGCAAAACCGGTATCAGAAGTATTAGGGACACATGCAAAAGCAAAAAATATAACAACCCCACCACCTCCACCACTATCTGTACTTTCATTTTCTTCACGATATTTTTTTGGAGGGGCAGCTATTCTTGGACTTGGATTCATAATTCTCTTGCTTCGCCGTATAATACGATATGGCTATAAACGTACATCAATTTCGTGATACCGTACTAACCTACTATCGCAAGCATAAACGTGATTTACCCTGGAGGGAAACAACTGATCCCTATCGCATTGTTGTTTCTGAGGTTATGCTCCAGCAGACACAGGTTCCACGGGTTCTTTCTAAATATCCGGAATTTTTAGAAAAATTTCCTAATTTTTCTACACTTGCGAGTGCATCTTTGTCGGAGGTTCTGTTGGTCTGGCAGGGGATGGGATATAACCGACGGGGGAAGTATTTAAAACAATTAGCTGAGGTAATTGTGCAAAAATATAACGGAGAGCTTCCTCATAATCCAATTTTAGTCGATGAACTTCCTGGAATTGGCCCTGCGACTGCGGCATCTATATGTGCATTCGCATTCAATTTGCCAACAGTTTTTATTGAAACCAATATTCGCCGGGTATTTATTCATCATCTATTTCAGGATCAAATTGATATTCCTGACACTGCCATTTATCCGCTCGTTCAGCAAACGCTCGATACTGAAAATCCGAGAGATTGGTATTATGCCCTTATGGACTATGGAACGTATTTGGGGAAAACTCTTGAAAATCCGAATAAACGAAGCAGACACTATACTATACAGAGCAAATTCGAAGGATCGGATCGGCAGATCCGGGGCGCTATATTGCGTCTCTTGCTGAAAAAAAGCCAATCTAGGGAAGAAATTATTGAAGCTCTTCAAAAAGATCAGGAGCGGGTAATTACCATACTCAAACAGATGAAAAAAGAAGCAATTATTCAACAGGAACAGAACTTATTTTTTATTTGAAAACGAACTATGCAACGCATAACACGGATAATTTCTACACTTAAAACGTTATTTCCGAATCCAAACTGTACATTGAATTTTAGTAACCCGTGGGAGGCGCTTATTGCGGTTATGCTATCTGCACAAACTACGGACAAAGCCGTAAACAAGGTAACACCGGCACTTTTTAAAGCATTTCCGACACCTCAGCGTATGGCTCGGGCACAGGTAGAAGCGGTAGAGCCGTATATTCACTCACTCGGATTTTACCATATAAAATCACAACACCTCATTCAAACAGCACAGATTATCAGCACGCTGTTTCGAGGGCAGGTCCCTTCATCTTTGGTCGATCTGCAAACCTTGCCTGGCGTGGGGAGGAAAACAGCAAATGTGGTAATGGGAGTTGCATTTGGGATACCAACAGGGATTGCGGTTGACACTCATGTGAAAAGATTGGCTCGGCTTCTTGCGCTAACACAACATACCGACCCAGATAAAATTGAAGAGGATTTAGAAAAAATAGTACCGAAAACAGAGTGGATTGACTTCAGCCATCGATTGATTGAATATGGCAGAACGTACTGCCCAGCCCGATCGCACTCTCATGAGAACTGTCCTTTATCCAATCTCACGGAATGAGAGAGGTACGGAAGGGATATGGTACAATGGGACTTACACGTATGCGTACACTCAATACATTTATTGCTCTTGTGTGTCTTATTGTTTTTTTAAATCTATCCCTGGTAGCCCATGCACAGACACCCTCGACAACCCCTCCCGCTGATGAGACACTTGAGGGCACGATAACGAAAGTCATTTCTCAGAAAGACTTCATGGTGGACAAGAAAAAACAGACGGAACAAAAATTAGAGCTGATCATTACGGATGGGTCAATAAAAGGAAAAAAAATAATAGTAGAAAACGGAAACATGGCAACCACCAATAATCAATTGTACGCCGTTGGGGACCAAGTAGTTGTAAACTATGGCAAAGGTCAAGACTCAAACGCAACCTACATAACGGATCATGTCCGGAGGCAACCACTTTTGATTCTTTCTTTTATTTTTGTGCTATTGGTAATAGCAATTGGCCGGTTAAAAGGATTTACATCTCTCATTAGTCTTGCCGTTTCTTTTTTCTTTATTATGCAGATGATTCTTCCGCAGATTCAGCAGGGTACCGACCCGATTGTAATCGTTATTTTAGCTTCACTTTTCATTATCCCAATTACTTTTTATCTTTCTCATGGGTTGAACAAAAAGACAACGATTGCAATTATTGCTACCTTTGTTTCTTTGATTACAGCGGGGGCATTTATCGCAGTATTTTCTCGATTTCTTTATTTTACCGGGTTCACCTCGGATGAGGCGAGTTTTTTACAGGTAATGAGTGGTTCTATTAATATGAAAGATCTTATGTTGGCTGGAATTCTTATTGGTTCGTTGGGCGCGATTAATGATATAACGGTATCTCAAGCTGCCGTCATTTTTCAACTTCGGGAAGCGAACGCAAAATTGACCTGGAAAGAGCTGTATAAGAAGGGGATGAATGTTGGGCAAGACCATATCGGTTCTATGGTAAATACCCTTGTATTGGTCTATGCAGGGGCATCTTTGCCTTTATTACTTTTGTTTGCCAATAATCAAAAACCATTCGGGCAGGTAATAAATTTTGAGATAATTGCCGTGGAAGTCTTTAGAACCCTCATTGGAAGTATCATTTTAGTGCTTGCGGTTCCGTTTACGTCCTTACTAGCCGCAGTCGTAGCAGCAAGGTCACGGTAATTTCAGTAATCTTACAGTTCTCATGATGTATAATGAAGGAAATGGAACTGTTTGTCGCACAAATCTATATCCCTAAATTCATATTCTCGATTGTAGTACTGTTGATTACCCTTGTTCTATCACTCAGTATCAACTATTTGGTACGCTTTTTTTTCTCAAATATTAAAGATCGAATTGGATCTCCTACTGCACGAGCAAAATCGCAAACCATGTACTCGCTTTTAAAAAATGTAATAGATGTCTTGCTCTTTGCCATCGCGATTATGATTATCCTTTCTGAATGGGGAGTAAATATTGGCCCAATTTTAACGGGAGCCGGTGTTTTGGGATTAGCTTTTTCCTTCGGAGCTCAGACATTGGTGAAAGACGTTATTTCCGGTTTTTTTATCATTGCCGAGAATCAATATAATATCGGTGATCGTATTCAGATTGGAGAGAAAGAAGGAAAGGTGCGAAAAATAACACTTCGCCTTACGATTCTTGAAACAGATAAATCGGATATCATATATATTCCTAATTCGCAGATTACGCTTGTAACGCGACGAAGTGTTTCGTCAAAGTAGCTTCCTTACCACACTGCGAGCCAGTCGAATTCAATGTCTCGGGGAGCAGCAGTATCGATTTTAATAGTAAATCCAGATGCTGATCTGTTCTCAACCCAAAATGCCGTTTTTTGAAAGGAGGTAATATTCAACACCTCGGGCTCCATTTTCCAATTTTGATGAATGGTAATCTCTGTCGCTCCTGTTGGCATAATGGCTCGTCCTCGAAAAGTTGCATTCCCCATGATCACACCTTCTTTGATGGACATGTTGCCATGTTCAACTTTCAGATTCCCGAAGGTATCTACGATAACACCACCATTCATTATTTCAAGATCTCCCAATCCAGTTGTTTGGAGTTTTAGGGTCCCTGCTGCGGAAATGGTGGCACTAGCAGAGGCTGCAAGACCATCGACTGATAGAATACCGGATGTAAATGTGCCAAATACATTTACATCATTGAGTTTTGTTTTCCCGGTTACGGTGAGGTCGTCGGATATCGCAACTTTCTGGGCGATTGTCAGGACTCCTGACTGGGTTGCTATTCCTAATGTTGAAGCAGACTGCGAGGCAATTTGAGACATTTCTTCCAAAAACGAGAGTCTTTGTGCGAATAATCCGAGTTGTTTATTGGTATCTTGTATTCCATTTTGAAGATCAACCAGTTCTGCTGAAAGGGTAGCAACGGTATTCGTATGGGAATTGATAGTAGCTTCTGTTTGTCGGGAATCGGTATTCAAGATTCCTACCTGCTGGGATAATGCCTGAATCCCGATGAATGCAACGCCCGCTGAATCTACCGTAGAGATAGTTTTATCGTCCCCGCCTAACCCAAAAATAGAGAAAAAGTCTTGTGCCATGGGCCCAATATGGCGAACAGAGGGATCATCTATTTTATAGTTCCATTGAGAAATGGGGAGCGCATTAATTTTGGAAAGGATGGTTGAGGGATCAACAACAGAAAAATTTGTTTTCTTATTCACATCCGAGCCGTTATGCCACGTTCCTGCGGTGTCCACATAGGCTCCGGAGGTAAACTGTAAGGGGCCCAGAGAAGGATTGGTGGTACCGATACCCACGTTTCCGGTAGATGATATGGTTACTAGGGGAGCGTCACCACTACTCGTGAAGAAGAGATTGTGTCCGGTGTTGGGGAGCTGTATGATCATATCTTGGTTTGGATCTTTTTCGCGGACATAGTTTGTATATATGGATCCAATTGTCAGTACATTTCCCCACGAATCAATGGATATACGATCAAAACTATCCCCTTGAATTCTACCGGCGAGTAATGATTGTCCGCCCGAGACCTGAGTAATATCTAACTGTCCTCCGTTTAGGGTAAGGAGTTGGCTTGCATCCGAAGTTCCCAAACCGAGATTTCCGGAAATCAAAGATTGAGCGGTATTGGTATTTCCTAGAATATGAGAATGGGTTACTACTCCTGAGTACTGAATTGATTCACCAATAATTCCATTATTTGCCATATCGTTCCCCGTGATAGTAGCTTGATCTACATTGGTAAGATGGATAAGATTATTCGGTCGTATCATATCTTTTTCTTCAATCGTATTTCCGGTAATAGTAAATCCTCGAGCAAGATTAGTTGCAGAATATCCATTAATGCGAATACAGTCATACCCTCCGTTTTCGCTCAGACTACAGCCCCGAATAAGATTATTGGAAATATTTATATCATGGTACATGTCGGTCCCTTCCCACGAAGGCATTTGAAAGAAAATATTGTTTTTCGCAGCATGTTCAATAATATTATTTGCGATAAGGTATGAGACGGCGCCTCGATCGATTAAGATATTGTATTGGGCATCTCCATCGAGATGGTTGTACATAATCCGTCCCGTAGAACCGCCAAAATGGAGGTCTGCCTGAGATGCTCCAACATTATTCCCCATGAGGACGCTGTCAGTCATGGGCCAGTCCCAGCGAATCCCATCAACATCTGCATCTACAATTTCATTATCGATCACATAATTTAAGTAACATAAATTTCCTGAGACTAAATCTTCAGTACAGATATTAATTGCATTTTTTTTGATATTTATGAAGCGAACATGTTGAATTAACACATGGTCTAATGCGGCATAGATTCCTGATCCTTTTGTCGCTGAACTATTATTTTGCTTATTACCGTCTATTTGCAAATCGTGAATATAGCCGTTATAAGTGATGCTTCCATTGGTCTCGATGGCGTTCATATCGGTGGCATCATTTATACGAATGGATGTACTGTTCCATCCCTCACCCTCCAATGTAATATTATCTTTTAGGATGATTGGCTGGGATAAATGGTAGGTCCCAGCAAGCAATACGATTCGACCACCAGCAGGGAGGCTATCGATTGCCGACTGTATTACAATTTGATCTTCTGTTCCGTTCCCAATATAATCTGCGTGAGCTTTGTTGGGAGAATTACTTGCTGCCACTATTTTTGAGACTGATTTTTTTCCAGCCTGCCACCTCTGCTCGGCGTACAAATAAATTTCCTTCGTATCCGTATTAAAATAGATTTCTCCTTCATTTGGCGAGGAGGGGAAGGTTGGTCCGCCCGTTATGCGCAAGGATTTATATGCCCCCAACTCAAGTGCTGCAGTCGGTTGAAGTACTCCAATCCCAATATTTCCTCCAGAATCCCAGACACCAAACGGAAAGTTTGTTTGAGCTTGAAATGTTTGTATTCCAGACCAGTTGTTTTTCTGCGATAGATCTACTCCTGAGATTGTGAGTGAATGAGCTGTTGAATCGCTTGAAATTGATATCCCCGCTCCGGCTTGTACGGTGAAGGAATCGTTGTTTGAGCTGGCGGTTATGTCTGTTTGATGGGGAATATGCAGGGTTTTAAAAATATTTTGAGAAGAACCCTTGTCTGCGTTGGTAATGAGAGATCCATCGACAGATATCCCAGAACCAGCGGAAAGGCTAAGAATTCCGGTATTTTTTATAAGAGTGCCTTCAATCGAAATCCCCTGCGATCCTAAAAGTTGCACGTTCCCTGTTTTCCCCTGAATAGTAAGAACTCCTGAAAAAAGGCTGGGAATATTGGATTTACCCTGAATTACCACCTCGCCGTCAAGAATTGTTTTTCCCTTAAAAACGGAGTCTTGTTGAAACAACGTAGGGGAGGTCAAATGCAACACCCCCTGTTCAACCGTCATGGAGTCAAAGAGTTTCTTATCTTTTGCAAGCTGAAGACTTGGCGTAACTTCCAATTGGTTCAATTTTTCCGGTTTTGAAGATAGAGATTTGAAAAAAAGCTGCGTATACAAAACCGTGATTACAGTAGAAACGAGAAGCGTAGTACAAAAGAACGCAGCAAATGGAACGGGTTTCATATGTTCCTTCATTTTACACGAGTTTATTTATTCGTACCATTCTTCTTGAAACTCAACTTTTCCATTCCTAATCCATACGTACTGTGCAAGGCCATATCGTATAAATCCCGTATTGACAAACTGATGCTGAAGATCAAATTCGGCGCAGTGGGTATGACCGCAAAACAATAGTTCCCCTGGTTTGAGGTGCTTTTTAGCGTACCGTTTCATTTTATTATTATATTTTTGGGATATGAGACCAATATATTTATTGCGAAAAACACGTGTCATTATTTTTTCTATAAAGTTCAAGAGAGATATAACTATCTTTGGAGGATGATAAAAACCGAGCTCCTCAAAAAAAGGGGTTATACGGTTCCCATGTTGAAAGACACAGGTAGTTCCATCTATCGTTGCACGATACACCACCGTTTGTATATCAGAGAACTGGGAAACCTGATTTGTATTTGTAAAGGAAGCTTTGTCATGATTTCCATACACGTAAACGGTATGTTTTTCTTTTAAAAGGGGAAACAGCTTTACCCACGAAGAACGCACAAACGTCTTATAATCGGTCAGATATCCATCCCAAAAATCGCCATTTATGATCACAGTATCTGCTTTTTTGATAAGCCGTACTAAAAAATTGTACTTCTCCTGTTCAAAAGGGACAGTCAAATGGGTGTCAGAAAAAACCAGTACATTCATACAATTATTTTTCCTGCATGGCGCGAACAATGTTATTGGGCACCTCTTCATAATGAGAAGGTTCCATATAAATAAATCCGCGTCCCTCAGTTAACGATCGGACCGTTGTTACATAGCCAGAAAGCTCTGCAAGTGGTGTGTATGCCTTGATTACGACGGATTTACTTCTCTTTTCAGTTCCCAGGATTTTTCCTCGTTTACTGGAAATATCACCAATGGTGACACCCATAAACTCTTCTGGTACTGTTACTTCGACTTTCATGATTGGCTCAAGAAGTACGAGTCCTGCTTTTTTAGCAACATCATTCAGTGCCATCGATCCGGCGATTTTAAATGCAATGTCCGAAGAGTCTACTTCGTGGTAACTTCCATCAATTACTGCGACTTCAAGGTCTACAAGAGGATATCCTAAAAGGACACCTTTATCTAGAGCTTCTATTACACCTTTTTCTACCGAAGGAATAAACTCAGAAGGAATAGCGCCACCTTTTACTTTGTTCAAAAATCTGAATCCTTCGCCTCGTGCAAGAGGTTTAGCGGTGAGGACACAATGTCCATACTGTCCATGTCCTCCTGATTGCTTAATATACTTTCCTTCAGCTTCTGCATCCTTAGAAATAGTTTCTTTGTAAGCTACCTGAGGTTCACCTACATTTACATCCATGCCCATTTCTCGTTTCATACGATCTACGAGGATCTCAAGATGAAGCTCTCCCATTCCAGACATAACAGTCTGACCCGTTTCGTGATTCATTTTTACTCGGAAGGTAGGATCTTCTTCTGCAAGTCTTTGCAGTGCATACGATAATTTTTCTTGATCTGCTTTTGTTTTTGGTTCAATTGCCAAAGAAATAACAGGATCGGGGAAACTAATTTGTTCAAGAAGAATTGGATGATCCTGATCAGCTAATGTATCTCCGGTTTTTGCGTCTTTGGGGCCAACAAGTGCCACAATCTCACCTGCATAGGCGCGGTCAATCTCTTCGCGCTGATTGGCATGCATAAGAAGGAGACGAGAAACACGTTCCTGTTTCCCTTTGCTTACATTGTAAACATAGGATCCTGTTTCCAGGGTTCCGGAATAGATACGAGTGTATGTAATTTTTCCGACATGAGGATCAAGTTGGATCTTAAAAGCCAATGCAGAGAATTTTTCTTCCTGATTGAGCTGGCGTACTTCTTCTTCATTCGTCTTTGGATTCACTCCTCGTACCTCTTTAAGATCAAGAGGAGAAGGAAGATAATCGACGATTGCGTCAAGTACTGGCTGAACGCCCTTATTTCTCAAAGAAGTTCCACAGTAAACGGGGATCAGTTTGTAGGCAATAACTGCTTTTCGAAGTGCTGCTTTGAGCTCTTTTTCGGTAATTTCTGTACCTGCTAAATACTTATCAAGCAACGCATCATCGGTTTCAGCAATCTGCTCAGTAAGTGCGGCTCGCATTTCCATTACTTTTTCTTTTAAGTTTTCTGGTATTTCTTTGACAGTATATTCAGTTCCCTGTCCTGCCTTATCCCAAACCAATGCTTTCAAGGTAAGCAAGTCTACCATACCTTCGAATTCGTCCTCTTTCCCGATAGGACAGACCATAACAGCAGGATGTGCTCCTAATCGTTCACGGATTTCATTTACTGTTCCATCAAAGTCGGCTCCCAATTTATCCATTTTATTGATGAAGCAAATACGTGGTACATGGTACTTATCAGCTTGTCGCCATACGGTTTCTGACTGACTTTGTACGCCTTCTTCTGCATCAAATACGACGACTCCGCCATCTAAGACACGAAGCGATCGTTCTACCTCTGCGGTAAAGTCTACATGTCCGGGAGTGTCAATAATATTGATACGCATACCTTTCCAGAAGGTGGTGGTTGCCGCGGAAACGATGGTTATTCCTCGTTCACGCTCCTGAGGCATCCAGTCCATCTGGGTATTTCCATCATCAATATCGCCAATTTTGTAAGATCGTCCGGTATAAAAGAGGATTCTCTCGGTAGTCGTGGTTTTACCCGAATCAATATGGGCAATAATTCCGACGTTTCGGATTTTATCTAATGGTACGAGGCGATTTTTGGTGGTAACGACATTTGCTTGGGCCATATTCAAAGAATAATTTTTAATTTCAATATTACATTTAACATGTAAAGACGCCCAATTTGAGCGTCTATACGAATCAGATCACTGGTGGCTGGAATCGATTACCATTTCAAATGGGCGAATGCTTTGTTGGCATCAGCTAGCTTTTCAGCTTGTAATCGTTTGTTTACTGCTTGTCCTTGATTTTTTGCTGCTTCATGAAGTTCACTCAAAAGTTTTTCTTCGAATGTATGAAATTCTTTATTAGATTTTGTTTTCGTGGCTTCGATAATCCAGTGAAGCGCTAAATAAAGTCTTCGCTCACGTCGTACTTCAGTAGGTACTAAATAAGAAGCACCGCCCAATCTTCGAGGTTTTACTTCCTGATTAGGAGCTACATTTGCGATTGCTTTATAGAGAAGTTTGAGAGGTTCTTCACCCTCTGCTTTGATTCGTTCTAAGGTGTTATAAACTATTCGTTCAGATACATCTTTTTTTCCATCAATCATTAAATAATTAATGAGTTTTGCGACCTCAATACTTTCGTATACGGGATCAGGCGAGACATCGTTGGATTTATAGGCATGACGTGGCATATGTTATTTCTTTATTTATAATTATTTTTTAGCTGCTGCTCCTGCTTTTGCTCCATATTTTGATCTGGAAGTTGATCGTTTGGCTACGCCTGCGGTATCAAACTTTCCTCGCACAATATGGTATTTTACACCAGGTAAATCTTTAACACGACCGCCACGCACGAGCACGATAGAGTGTTCGGCGAGATTGTGCCCAATACCCTGAATGTAGGCGGTGATCTCCATCTTATTGGAAAGACGCACACGAGCCACTTTTCGAAGGGCTGAGTTTGGTTTTTTTGGTGTCATCGTACGGACCACGGTGCAGACTCCTCGTTTCATCGAGTTCTCTGTGGGAACATACTTGCGTTTAATTGCATTAAAGCTTGATTTAAAGGCGGCTGCACGCGATTTTTTAATTCGTGGCTGTCGGCTCCTCTTGATGAGCTGGTTGATTGTGGGCATATTTGGATAAGAACTTACTATAGTATTTATCAATTAACTCTGCAGTGACAGGAATTAATCGGCCAATTATAACATTTTCTTTGAGTCCTAACAAGTACTCTACTTGGCCTTTGATGGCAGCAGAACTCAAAACACTGGTTGTTTGTTCGAATGATGCAGCGGATAGCCACGAGTCAGTATAAATAGCTGCTCGGGTGATTCCCAAGATGGATACCTTTCCGACTGCTGGCTTGCCTCCGATTGCAAGTACTTTTTTATTTTCTTCTTCAAAACGTATCTTTGAAACGACTTCGTCTTTTATGAATGCAGTATCTCCTTCATCTTCAATTACTATTTTATCACTCATTTTGCGAACTATCACCTCAAAATGCTTATCGTGAATAGCGATACCCTGTGATTCGTATACTTTTTGAATTTCATCTACCAAATACGTTTGTGCTGGCTGTAATCCTTTGATAGCCAAAACGTCGTGTACATCGAGATGTCCTTCAGAAAGTGCAGTACCGGCAACAATGAGATCTCCATCTTTGGTCTTCAGTTTCTGAGAAGTAGGTATAACGAATTCCTGCTCCTGTCCGCTTGAAGAATCGGTTGGAGTAATTTTAACACTGTATATATCTTTATCAGCATCTTCTTTCACCGATACTTTTCCAGAGATTTCTGCAATTGGTGAAACTACTTTTGGTGTTCGTGTTTCAAATAGTTCTTCTACACGTGGTAATCCTTGGGTAACGTCAGAAATAACGATTCCTCCAAAGTGTCGGACACGCATGGTAAGCTGAGTTCCTGGTTCTCCAATTGATTGAGCAGCCAGTACACCAGTTGGTACACCGACCTCTACTAATCCGTTGGTAGAAAGGTCAATTCCATAACATTTCAGACAGACACCATAGCGAGCTGCACAGGTAAGGGGAGAACGTACTACTGCGCGTTTAATTTCGTGCTTTTGGATTGCTGCTTCATAATTTTCGTTGATCAATTCTCCGGCTTTTATGATTACTTTACCCGTTTCATCTTTGATATCTTCCAAGGCAAATCGTCCTCGAATTCGATCGCGTAGCTTTTCGCCTCGATCTCCCTCAGAGGTAACAATCAGCCCCTGAGTTGTGCCACAGTCTTCCTGTCGGACGATCATATCGTGAGCAACATCGTGGAGTCGTCGAGTAAGGTATCCAGCGTCTGCTGTTTTCAAAGCAGAGTCAGTTAACCCTTTTCGAGCTCCTCGTGTTGAAATTACGTATTCAAAGATAGAAAGTCCTTCACGATAGTTCGATTTCGTAGGAACTTCAATGATTTTTCCCATTGGATCGACTACCAAACCTTTAATAGCGGAAAGCTGTTTCAACTGTTCGCGAGAAGCACGAGCTCCTCCAGACTTAATAATCATTTTGACTGGATTCTCTTCATCAAGTGCATCCCACGTAAGGTCTGCAAGTCGTTCTGTGGTTTCGATCCAGACTTTGTTTGAGTATCGTTTCTTCTCTTCTTGAGTCAAAAGACCATTATTATAGTTTTCTTCGATCTTTTTAATTTCTTTTTCTGTTTCAGCGACGATACTTGTCTTTTCGTCAATAATGGTACAGTCAAAGATAGATACGGAAAGACCGGCACAAACCGTTGCTCCCCAGAACCCAATTGTTTTGATCTTATCAATGAGTTCTCCAACCTTTGAATTATCATTAAAGATTTTAATTGCTTTGACAACAAGATTTTTTATATCTCCTGCTTTTACATCAGAATTCATGTACTGAAGTTCTTCAGGAAGCAGATTATTGAAGAGAATACGACCAACAGAGGTTCGCATTGCTTCTCCATTTATCTTTACTACAACCGGCTGACGAAGAGTAATCTTGTCTAGGTTGTAAAAACTAATGGCTTCATTTGCGTCAGCATAGAATTTTAATTCGGTATCCTTTGTATCTTTGAAGGCGTTGTCAAGAGTGGTAATGTAATAAACTCCCAAAGCCATTTCTTTGTTTGGAACCACGATAGGTGTACCATCTGCTGGTTTTAACAAGTTGTGATAGGGAAGCATTCTACTATCTACTTCTTTAATCGCATTCTCTGATAATGGAAGGAATACTGCCATAGCGTCTCCATCAAAGTCGGCATTATATCCTGCACAGACCGTTGGATGGAGTTTAATCGCATACGAATCGGTAAGTACTGGGTAAAATCCGAGAATAGAAAGTTTGTGCAGCGTGGGGGCACGGTTTAAGAGCACGGGATGGTTTTTTGTAATCTCTTCCAAAATATCATAAACAACAGGATCTTTTTGTTCTAGGAAATTTTTAGCACTTTTTATATTTGGTGCTAATCCTCGAACAATAATTTCATGAAGAAGATGTGGTTTAAAGAGTTCAATAGCCATCTCTTTTGGAATACCACATTGATTAATCTTTAGCTCGGGTCCGACGATAATCGTAGAACGTCCAGAGTAATCTACACGTTTTCCCAAGAGGTTTTGTCGGAATCGTCCCTGTTTCCCTCGCAGTATGTCTGATAACGATTTCAGAACCTTTGCCTGAGGGCCTTGCGCTCGAGATCGACCTCGTGATTTTTGCAGATCAAGAAGAGAATCTACTGCTTCTTGCAACATGCGTTTCTCATTTCTTAAAATAATTTCCGGTGCACCTAAATCCATCAATTGTTTTAATCGAATGTTTCGATTAATAACACGTCGATATAAATCGTTCAAATCAGACGTAGCAAACTTTCCACCTTGAAGTTGAACAACCGGGCGAAGGTCTGCAGGGATGACAGGAAGAACGGTTAAAAGCATCCATTGAGGAGAAATATTACTTTTGATAAATGATTCAAGAACTCGAATCTTTTTCAACAGTTTATTTCTTCGTTCACCTTTTGCTTTTGCCAATTCATTTAATGCATCTGTGTGTTTTTGTTTTATATCAAAATTGGAAAGGATATCATGAATTACTTCTGATCCCATGCCAACTTCGAGAAATTCTTCAATACCTTTTTCTTTTAAGAAAAGATAGTCATCTTCTTCAAGGGTATCGTTTTCTTTTACCGAACGAACTATTTTTCCAATACGTTCATAGAAAGCCATTTTTTGGGCTTTTGCTTCCGTAAAGTGGTCGGATAGTTTTCTGAACTGTTCTTTTTCTTTAATATCAAGTTCTTGAAGGGTTATTGCTCGTAGCTCAACATTGCCAAGTTTTTTCTCAATGCCAGCTTTTTGTTTTTCAAAATCAGCATGAAAAGCAGCCTTGCTGTTTTCAAAATTTTCTTCCTCGAGTTTAATTTCTTGATTTCTTATTTCATCTAACTTCTGGTTTGCTTCTTTCTGTTTCTCCTTATCAACTTTGGTAGTCAAATACAGAGCATAGTAGATGATTCGTTCTAGAGCCTGAGGAGGTACATCTAAAATGGTGCTTAATGGTGCGGCTGACCCTTTAAAATACCAGATATGTGCGATAGCGGTAGCCAGTTTGATATGGCCCATGCGTTCTCGTCGTACCACAGATGAAGTTACTTCTACACCACAGCGATCACATACGATTCCTTTATATCGGATCCGTTTGTATTTGCCACAGTAACATTCGTAATCTTTTGTAGGTCCAAAGATTCTTTCATCAAAAAGTCCATCTTTTTCTGGACGGAACGTTCGATAGTTAATAGTTTCTGGTTTTGTTACTTCGCCTTTTGACCACGTGAGAATATCTTCAGGTGAAGCGAGTCTTATTTTTAGTCCGGTAAAATCTACCATTTGTATATCTTCCATAAGTTTGTTATGAGATGAAATCAATTGATAACCCTAAGGCGTTTAGTTCTTTCATAAGTACGTGGAATGATTCCGGCACACTCGACTGTGGAATGTCCAATCCCTTAATGATTGATTCAAATGATTTAGTACGTCCACGTACATCATCAGATTTAATGGTAAGCATTTCTTGTAATGTATACGGAACACGATGTGATTCAAGTGCCCATACTTCCATTTCTCCGAAACGCTGACCTCCCATTTGTGATTTTCCTCCGAGTGGCTGTTGGGTAACCAAAGAGTATGGACCAACTGATCGTGCATGGAATTTATCTTCCACCATGTGGATAAGTTTGAGAATGTATCCTACTCCAACAAGTACTGGTCGATCAAATGCTTTTCCGGTTCTTCCATCATAGAGTACTGTTTTTCCATCAGCTGGCATTCCAAGTTTAGAGAACTCATTCAAGATGAAATCCTCTCTCATTTTCTCGAAAACAGGAACAGAAATCTGTTCGTTATTTCGCATGGCAATAATGCCAAGGATAGTTTCAAACAGCTGTCCAAGATTCATACGAGCTAAGATGGAAAGAGGTGAAATAATCACATCTACTGGGGTACCATCGGGAAGATATGGCATGTCGTATTCAGGCAATATGCGTGAAATGACACCTTTATTTCCGTGTCGACCAGCGAGCTTGTCTCCGACCTGAATTTTTCGTAATTCAGCGGTATTAACAAGTACCCGTTTCATAATACTTGGTTCTAATTCATTTGGATCTTTCTGAGAGTCTATAGTCTCAATATTGACAACTGTTCCTCTTTTTCCGTATGGTAATCGAAGTGACGTATCTTTTACATCCTTTGCCTTTTCGCCAAAGATAGCTCTGAGTAACCGTTCTTCAGCGGTAAGTTCGCGCTCTCCTTTGGGAGCTACTTTACCAATTAATATATCGCCACCTTTTACATTTGTTCCATTAAGGACATATCCGTCCTTATCAAGATTTGCCAAAACATCGTCTCGAACATTGGGGATATCATTCGTGATTTCTTCTGGTCCAAGTTTTGTATCGACGACATCGGCGATAAATTCTTCACAGGTAATAGAAGTCAGCTTATCCTCTTTAATGAGGCGTTCAGAAACGACAAATCCGTCTTCGTATCCTAGTCCATTTAAGGATGTGTAGGCGACAACGAGGTTTTGTCCTAAAGCCAATCTTCCGCCTTGAGTAGCCGGTCCATCGACAATAATATCTCCTTTTTTAACTTTTTGTCCTGGTTCTACAATAGGTTTTTGATCAAAAGAAACGTCTTTGTTCGTACGCATGAAACGTTCTACCGGGTAAGTATATTCTTTTCCCGATTTTCCTTTGACAACTACTTTTTCTCCATCAACATACGTAATTGTCCCTTCTTCTGGAGCTTGTACGGTTCTCCCAAGTGAGGCGGATACTTTTCCTTCCATTCCAGTTCCCACGATAGGTGCTTGAGGGCGTACCAATGGAACAGCCTGACATTGCATGTGCGTTCCCATAAGAGCACGGGAAGCATCATCATTTTGCAAGAAGGGGATAAGAGCTGCTGAGGCTCCGATTGCTTGGCGTGGTGAAATATCAATAAAATCGATCTTTTCAACCGGCACTTCGGCGATATCACCTTTATGTCGAGCTACGACATCGGAGTCAGTAATATATCCGTTTTCATCAATGTTTACATTCGCAGAAGTAATATAATACTGTTCCTCGTCATCTGCTTGCATGTAAACCATCTCGTCTGTAACTCTTACCTTTGTTTTTGTTCCTGATTTTTCTTTGACAACTTTTTTGTATGGCGTTTCTAAAAATCCATATTTATTTACGCGAGAATAAAGTGCCATATAAGTAACGACACCGATATTTGGTCCTTCTGGCGATCTAATTGGACAAATACGTCCATACTGAGAAGCTGAAATATCGCGGATTGAGAAGGATGCTCGTTCTTTTTCAATTCCTCCTGGCCCGCCTACCGTGATACGACGAAGATTGTCGAGTTCTGAAAGAGGGTTTGTCTGATCGAGAATGGTAGATAACTGACTTGTTCTAAAGAATGTATTGATCGCCATCACAATTGGTTTTGTGTTTATGATCTGCGATGGAGTCGGATTAATTTCGTTTGCAATAAGACTCATGCGTTCTTTTACTTCTTTTTCCGCACGTACCATTCCTACACGAATACCGTACATTCCAATCAACTCACCGACTGTTTTTAATCGTCGATTTCCCAGATGGTCAATATCATCAAATTTCCCTTTTCCCTTACTCAAATTCATGAGATATTTCATTGCGGTGATAATATCTTCTTTACTGAGCAAGTGATGTTCTGCATTTATATCCGATGTCAACTCAAGACGTTTATTCATTTTGTACCGTCCCACATCACCTAAGGAATAGCGTCGACGATCAAAAAACATTGTGTTGAGTGTTTTGTATGCATTTTCTAAAATAAGTGGCTCACCTGGTTTTACTTTTCGGTAGTACTCCAACACAGCTTCATCTCGGTCACGGGTGCGATCTTTTTTAAAGGTGGGGAGAAGGTATTTGTCCACTAATTCTTTATCAATATCAGAAAAATAGTTGAGAAGCTGATTATTGCTTTCACCATCAAAAATACGAAGGAATACAGAAGACAAAAGTTTTCGTTTCTTGTTTACCTTTACTTCAATTAAGCCATGTTTATTGATAGTAAAATCAATCCATGCGCCGATATATGGTCTAATTTCTGCATTGTAAAGCGTCAGACCTGTTGTTTTATCAATCTCAGCTGTGAAATAAACTCCAGGAGATCGAACAATTTGATTAATAATTGCTCGTTCAATTCCGTTAATATAAAATGTTCCGCGGGATGTCATGTTCGGAACGTTGAAGAAATATACATCTTGAAATTTTTCGGTACCAGTTTTTTTGTTTACCAAACGAAGTCTCATGTAAACAGGAGTATCATAAGTAAGTTTTTTCTTGATACAAAGGTCTAAAGGAAAGCGGGGTTCTCCGTAGTATAAATCATCAAAGTACAAGACATACTTTTTTCCTGTATAGTCTTCAATGGGGAAAAACTCTTTGAGTATTTCTTTCAAATCCGTTTCTAAAAAGCGTTTCCAGGATTCTTTCTGAATTTCGATTAGGTCGAGCTCCTGGATGTTCTCTTCGTTCGTACCTAAATAAATTTGGGTTGGGAGGTTGGGTTGAGTTGATTGTTTTGTATTATTCATCGGGTGTTTGAAGAATAAATCTCAAAGATAATAAAAAAATTACCTACATAACAATAGGTTTTTAAAAAGAATTACATATTTATACACTACTTTGGAGGAAATGTCAACACTTTTACTCGTCTGAGTTGACTACTTTCCCACCTTTTACAAAGAATTTTTTTACTTTTTTATTAGTTTGTGTCATAGATTTCATTTTATCGATAATAGAATCTATGTTTGCTAATGCATTTTTTGCTTCTGGTTCCTTTGAATCTTCGGAAGATTCGGTAGGTGTTATCTGCAAAGACTGAATTAGCTCCATGAGCTCTTCTGGATTTAGTTCTATCTTTTCCGCATAATCGAGTATCTCGCGAGCTTTTTGACGACCAGTTTTTGTGCCCAAAAAATACGAAGCAAGAGTGGCAAAAACACCACCCATGGCAAACCCAAACCAAAAATTTGTTGGATGAGGATTATTTGTTTTTTTCATTTTTTTTCAATTTCGCCAGCTCTACTGTTTTTACAATTGCTTTAAAGCCGTTTAAAAATCCGACAACCTCGCTCACTCCATGATGCAGTCCCGTGCCCATCGTTTCAAATCCTTCTATTATTTTATTAACATTATGAAGCGTTGTTTTGAGCTCCCGTAGGACAAAAATAAGCTGAACACCCACAATAACAAGAAGAATAGTGGTGAGACTTAAAACGATAGTTAGTAAAAGTTGAGTTGTATCCATCTTTATTTATGTATATATATAATACAGTATTAGTATAAAATAGTGCAAGTGGCGGAACTGTTATCAAAGATATTATTTCGCTATATCTACATTTAATTGCTGTTTTGCTTTTTCCGCCCAGTAATTATTTACTCGTAGTAAACTATCAAACGTTCCCGCGTCCTCCCAAATTCCATGAATGGTGCTGACTTTTAACTCTTTTCGATCTAAATATTGATTAATAACGTCGGGAATTTCAATTTCACCTCGATCTGAAGGTCTGACATTCTTCGCAAAATCAGAAGCCCGATTATCAAGAATATAGATTCCTACCATCGCAAAATTACTTTTTGGTTGCTCCGGCTTCTCTACTATAGATAGTACATTATTATGTTCATCAAACTCAATTACTCCATATCGCTGAGGATCGGGAACTTCCTTTGCAAATACATGCCCTCCACCTTTAAAGTTGGCAATATCTGCTGAAAAATCATAGTCAAAAATATTATCTCCTAAAATCATGGTTACATTATCCCGACCAATGAAATTTTTGCCCACAATAAATGCATCCGCTAGTCCTCGCGGTTCATCTTGAATTTCATAGCTAAATTTTGCACCAAAATCTTTACCAGATCCTAAAAGATTTAAGAACTGACCCGCGTAATCGGGCGCAATGATAATAAGTATATCTTTAATCCCAGATCGGACCAGTGTTTCGATCGGGTAGTAGATCATTGGTTTGTTATAGACAGGAAGAAGCTGCTTTGAGGTGATTTTGGTTAAAGGTCGAAGTCGGGTAGCGCGTCCACCGGCTAGAATAATTCCTTTCATAGGAGTTTTAGGGCAAAATGATAAACTTCATAAGAAATATAAAAAGGATAGTAAATCCAATGAGGATATATTCTACCAGAGATTTTAAGTGTACGCTATCTTCAATTACGTGATGATACACACCCCAAATGATATAAAACGAGGTAAATGCTAAGAAAATAATAAACTGAAGTAATTTTTCTCCGTTAAAAATTTGCAAAAAGAATAAAAATAATACTCCCGCAGTAACAAGTAACAGATAATCAAACAGATGCTTCTTGATTTGTTGCTCTAATTTATGACTAGGATGGATGAATTGTTTCATAGTTATTGAATGGAACCTTTTGCAATAATAAATATTCCTACGAGAATAAACCCAACAAAAAGCAGATGAGCCATATTTTTCCCTCCGATTCGAGAAACATTAATGCGTAGGGCGAAGAACAGATCAGTTATAAGGGCTATCATTAAAAAGACTAGAAATAGAATGTCGAACCGGAACCAGAGTGAACTAAAATTGAATGAACGCCCAGGCGTTTGATTCCCGAGAACAGGCGATTGAGATGTTCCTTGGGGAAGTGGCTTGACCTGAGGCTCAGTTTCTTTGGTAGTTTGGGTTTGCACTAGAGGCTTTCCAAACATTTGTACTACCAGAGTAGTCTCTTCACCATTTAAGACTCCATTTTTAATAGCAAAACCAATCTCGGTATATTCTTTCCGTAAAATATTGTCGCGATGAGTAGGAGAGTTCATCCATGCAGTTACCACGTCCTGACTAAACATAAAATTTTTGGCAAGGTTTTCACCTGCAAACTCGTACTGATATCCTGAATTGAGGATAAAATTCCAAGGGGTAGTTCCATCTGGCGCGTAATGTGCCCAGTAGTTTTTCAAAAACATATTCTCCGCTTTTTGTTCCGCTGCATTTGCAAGTTTATTGTTATATGTGAGCAGGACGAGGTTATGATCTTTTCTCTGTGCGTTGGTAAGTTCAAAGAGTTTTTGTGTGGTAATATCGGTTGCGTATCCGAGAACATTCGGATTTACGGTATGAATTTGTTTGCCGACAAATGTGAGAGCAATGGCTACCAGAAGATAAAAGGTAAGAAAATGGGTGTGAAGTGCCTTTGCGCGGTAATTGTTGTGTTCGTGGGGAACAAAAAGGGAGTGAATTGTTTGTTTCATTCGTTCCATAGTTACATGATACTCATTTTATTTAAAAATGTCACGAGGATTTCATCATTTTATAGAAAACAGACGATCCTGATAATAGCGAAAACGCAAATGATAGGATCAAAAGACTTTGAATAGCAGCAATAGAGGAAGGAGCGGTGGTATCACGATAACTGGTTCCTCCTAAAACCGTGCCATTGGGCTCGAATGGAGCGATTATCTCTGGCTCGATTTGAGCTGAATATGGTTGTGTTCGGGAATTACTGAAATGTGCAGGAGTGGATGTGTTTTTTTCGGGTGATTTAGCCGCCGTTCGTGTGGAATTTGATATGAGTTTTTTTGTCGGAGCAGGAGTTGTTGATGATCCAAAACAAATGTTATTTGGTGCGCTGCGACTGGGTTCCATACGGCAAAAAGAGCTTTCATTGAGTGGATCTCTCCCCCAACTGATACCTTTTTCTGAGGAAGAATATGAAAAACTGTCTTTTTCCGTTCGATCAGCGTTAAGTAGGCGAACAGTGTCAGAACTATTGTTAAACATGGAGGAAGAAAGAGTAATGGTACTGTACCCATATGCGGGAAGTGTAAGGGAAAAAATATGAGGAGAAGATCCGGTATCTGCACTATCATCTACGTACCAGTTTGATAGATGAACAGATTCATCGTTGGCGTTATAGAGTTCAATCCATTCAAACTCTCCCGCCAGAGGGTTTACCATACATTCAGATATCTGTATGCCTGAATAATCTATGGCGGGTGTACCGGCGGTGGGGACCGGCGTTGTGCTTGGGGTTGGAGTTACCACGACCTCTAACGTGCTGGTTGGTATGGCTGTTGGCATAACGAGAGGTGTAGGAGTTAGCGTAGGTGTTTCGATCGTTATGGCAATTGGTGCGGAATCGTAGGTTGTATCCCCTTTGACTCTCATGACAAGCTGGTACAATCCTGCGGGGATAGTTGTTTTGCTTCGAAGCTTCACGCTCGAAGAGGCAATGCCCTCTGAATCAATTTGCACCAACGGGAAATCATCCCAGGAGGCGGTATCAGATAGCCATACATTTGATAGGGGATTATTGGTCTCGCCAGCGTTTAGCGATGCGGAGCTACTTCCAATTCGTCCCTTCACACGGAAATTACTTGTTGTGGAGCTATTTTTAACGAGGGTAAAGGTAACCGTAAAATCGGATCCGCTGACTACATCGGTAGGAGCCGAATCCACACGAACAGATGGCGCCAATGCACAGACGGTTTGTGTAAAAATACCTAGCAATATCGTGAAAAATATAGTTATGCAAATTCTCAACTTGCACATTAGTATCGTATATTTTTTAGAAAATACAACGGACTATATGCTACAAAAACCACTATTTACTTTGTTGTTTTGCTATGTATAACAATCTCAAAGTAGACGGAATGATTGTTCGTCTTTCCCCGAATGAGGGGTGTCATATGAATATATACTAATAACTATCTATGAATTCAGACTGCTTATCATTTCAACATATAACTAATCTATAACAATGGCATTAGATACCTGAGACCAGTTATATAAGCTAGTAAACTTGAGGTCAGGGCCATTATACGGATCATGAATGATAAAATCATTACCATCCCATTTCCAGGCGACAATGAAATGAAGCCCCGAAACGCTTGGAGCAACAAGGCGAAGAATAACCGGTATATTTTTGTTAACGTACTGTTTTACTGTATCCATACCAACATTCCATAAAATAGAAGAACCTTTACCCGCACAGCTAAATTGGTTATCCATTAAATCACCGTTTATGAATTTCGAATAATCGAGTGCCATATCGGCCGGAGATATATTTTGCCCATAACTTTTACAAACCATTGCTACGGAAGTGAGAGCACATCCAGCTTTCCAGACAAGATAATTCGATGAACCAATATGATAATTTCCCCAGCTAGGGTCACGCTGTGAATAATACCAACCATTTGAACCACCACCGAAAGAACGCAAACCACCGCCTTGCGACTGTGTGAATGATGAAAATCCTTGTAGTTCTCTTCGTGCTTTTTCTAATAAATTCTGATATACAACTTCGCTATTGCGGGTTATCGATAACAAAGATTCTTTTGCTTTTTTTTGTGATTCAAGAGTATTTTTTTGATCATTGAGCGTTATTGTAAGTTTATCTAATTGTATTTTTTTATCTTCCCTGAGTTTTTTTTGCTCTTCAAAATTCAACTTTGTTTCCTGAACTTGGAGTAAAATCTTTTGGTTGTTTTCTTGAGCGGTTCGAAGATATTTGAGTTTTGCTAAAAATTCATTTGCGTTGATACTATCAAAAATGATATCAAATACGGAAAGTGATTTATTTTTATATCCCTCTACAACTCTTTGAAGAAGTTGCTCAGACAAACTATTTAAGGAGGAATCCAACCCTTCAATTCGGGTACCTAAGATTTCAATTTCTTTTTGTATATTTACAATTGTAGCTTCGGTCTGTTGGATTTTAAGTTCTGTTAAAGACATTTGTGTGTCCATGAAAGAAATCTGGGAAGAGAGAGTAGTATTTTGTTCTTTCAGATCATTTACTTTTCGTTCCAGTTCTAATACCTTTTGACGTGCAGCATCGCTTGAAGCAGATGAGGATGCATCCTCGGCGTTCAAAGGAGAGAAAGAGAGAATTATCCCCCATAAAAAAAGCCAGGCAATGGCAATGTAAAACCTCTTCATACTATCATTATAGCGAACTAGTGGGAGTTTTCCCGTAAGTATTTCCCCGTTGCCATGAAGTTGGCGAAGGTGGCGATACTTATACCGAAAATCGATACAAGAGCGTATATCGTAATAAAAGCCTCAATTTTAACGGGCCATATTTGCAAGGCAATTCCCCATAACCCAAATGTCAAAATAGGCATTTCATTCAAAAAAGACGTAAGAAATGGATAAAGATAGAAAATGAAACCAATTAACAACAAGAAGGCACATGTCGCTGCGGTTAAACCAGTTACAAAACCTTCTAGTAAATACGGTTTTTGAATATATAAAAACGGTGCTCCCATAAGTCGAAGTAGTTGAATTTCATCTTTTTTCAGTGCAATTTTAAACAGCGACGTCGTCGTTAAAACAAAGGCAGACATTATCGTAAGATACACAAAGAGAACCAAAGTAACAATGCGGACGGTAGAGGTGAATTTGAGTAATCGATTCGTGATATCCTTTGGGAAGCTAACCTCATCTACTCCCGGCTGATTTTTAAGATAATTCGCGACTTCAGATAGATACTGTGGCTTCTTTGTGTAAATCTCAAGCGATGCGGGTAAAATGTCGGCAGAAACCATTTCCAGAAGCAGGGGATTGTCTTTATTAAGTTCTTTGTAAGACTTGAAGGCATCTGATTTTGAAATATATTTAAGAGAAAGTACTTTTCCGGTGGACATAAGGTCATCTCTGATTTTGAATATACCTGCCTCTTCAGCTTTTGATTGAAAATACACCGTTACCTGTGGACGAGTCTCCACATAATCCAACAGGCCATTTAATGAACTAATTGAAATGAGAAGAATACCCGATAGAAACAAGGTGAAAAATAGCACAAGAAATCCTGCAAGAGATTGATATGGTGATCTGCGCATTGAAATGAGGACTTCTTTCACAGGTCGTACCCTCCTTTTCGAGTGTCTTTTTTTAGTTCACCTGATTGCATAATAAGTACGCGTTTTTTCATGCTATTTACGATATCTGAGTTATGTGTTGCAATAATAATGGTTTTTTTCTTTTCCAGTTTCTTAAAAATGCGCATAATCTCCCAAGATGTTTTTGGGTCGAGATTTCCTGTTGGCTCATCGGCAAGTATAATATTTCGATCACCAATAATTGCTCGTGCTATTGCAACGCGCTGCAGTTCTCCAGCCGAAAGCTGTGCCGGAAAAAGAAATTTTTTATCTGGAATGCCAACTAATTCTAACACTTCATTTACTTCATTTTTTATATAGCCTGTACTCATGTTTAAAACACGCAAACTGAGAGCAATATTCTCAAATACGTTTTTGTCAGTAAGTATTTTAAAATCTTGAAAGATTACCCCTAAGTTTTTACGGAGTTTTTCTAATTTTCTGAAGTTATTTGCGGATATGTCCAAATCGTTCACCATTATAGAACCTGAACTTGGTGCGTATTCATGCATAATGAGCCGAAGAATAGTTGTTTTTCCAGCTCCGGAAGGTCCGACTAGAAACACAAAATCATTATCCTCAATCTCAAAGCTTATGTCTTGAAGAGCAGTGTTCCCGAGCGGGAATTGTTTGGTAACTTGGTCAAATACGATCATTTTATTGATAAAGAAATTAAATTATTGCACCTGATCTTTAGAGTACTTCCACATATCCAACATCCATGAGCCAGCCGGCTTTGGAACTAGAAAATGTTTGTCCCCACACGCGTACTTTTTTGTTTAAATAAGGCGAAAGATCAACAGTGCTTGAAGTCAGAGATACGTTTTGGGACTCTCCTCCCGTGCGTTCTAGATGAAAATTACCTTCTCCATTTATCCCGTCTGCCTTTAATGTTCCTTCTGCCTGATCTTTAAACGTTTTTTTGTCCAATATGCCACCTTTTTTATCTGTTTGTTCAATTTTTTGCGCGGTTGATGAACTGTTGTTTGAGGAAGCTGAAATCCTGGCAAGCAAAAATCCTGCTCCAATTCCTAAAATGAGTGCAAAGGTTAAAATAATACCCCCAATAAAGAACGGTTTACTTGAGTTTTTTTTATGTTTTGATTCAAGTGAATGGATAAGATTATTTTCTGACATAAGATCAGAATAGCAGGAGGTCAGAAAAAAAACAAGAGGACAACTTACTTCAGTTCAAGTAATTTATTGAGCGGTACTTCAAGTTCTAGAGCTACTTTATGAAGCACTTTTAAGCTCGGATTGGCTCGTCCAACCTCTATGCGGGCAAGATAAGTTCTATCGATTCCGACGACAAATGCTAATTGCTCTTGAGATAAATTTCGAAAATGGCGGTAGGAAGCGATAGCTTCACCTAGTTTGCGATAGACAATTATTTTTGGCATGGGGGAAGTATATAAAAAAATAGAAAAATACGCCATGAAATATAGTCTACAAAATAAAGATTTTAGATTGCTAGATAAATCTAATCGATTCTTTTATACCAAGGTTATTCTAGAAAATCTTTAAGTTTTCGCGCTCGAGTGGGGTGTTTTAATTTACGAATTGCTTTTGCCTCAATCTGACGGATACGCTCTCGTGTAACCTTAAATTCTTTTCCTACTTCTTCAAGCGTTTTTGGCTTTCCATCTTCGAGTCCAAATCGCATTATAAGTACTTTTCTCTCTCGTGGAGACAAGGTTTCAAGTACTTTTTGTAGGGCATCTTTCAAAAGCTCACGGGATACTTTGTCGTATAACGAGGGCTGTGATTGATCAGCAACAAATTGTTCAAGGGTTGCTTCTTTATCGTCTCCGACTGGGGTAGACAACGACTTCGGCTGCTGCGAAATTTTCATGAGGTTCTCAACTTCCTCAACAGTAATTTGCATTTCTTTGGCAATCTCTTTTACGCCCGGCTCTTTTCCTAGTTTTTGAGTTAGCCGACGTTGCGTTTTATAAAATCGGTTAATCTGATCTACCATGTGTACGGGGATACGAATAGTTCGAGACTGATCCGCAATGGCGCGCGTAATGGCCTGTCGGATCCACCAGGTTGCATAAGTGGAAAATTTATACCCTCGTCGCCAATCATATTTTTCTACTCCTCGAATAAGCCCTTTATTTCCTTCTTGGATTAAGTCTAAGAAAGACAAACGGCGTCCAAGGTATTTTTTTGCGATTGACACGACGAGACGGAGGTTTGCTTTAATAAGTTTTTCCTTTGCATCTTCATCTTCTTTCTCATACCGTTTTGCCAGTTCAATTTCTTCTTCGAAGGTGAGGAGTGGGGTCTTCCCAATTTCTTTTAAATATTTTTTAATAGGATCAAGAGATTCTCCGTGTTTTAAGGAAACAAGTTGTTCCAACTCTCGCTCAATCTCTTCTGCGGTTTTATGAGCTTCTGTGTCTTCTCGGGTAGAAATGGTTTCAAAAATATCAACTCCCTTTTGAAAACAAAGATCAAAAAGCTCGTCGATTTCTTCTACATGTTTTTCTGGCTCTGGATAAACGAGTAAAATATCGTCTTGTACCAAAAAGCCATCGTCTTCTCCTTGTTTTAGCAAGTCGCGATATGATTTAGGAAATTTTTGTTTCATAGTATGATATTTTACAACGTTGCGAGCTTTTTTTCTACCTCTTTCAGTTCTTGCGAGATAGAACTAAGAAACTGGGTATTTTCTTCTTCTTCAGAAAGACCCTCGGTAATGGTATGTTTTAAAGATAATTTTTTCAACTCAAGCACGAGACGAAGCAAATTGTGCTCGTCTACATTTGCCTGACTCATGTCTATCATGTAGAGTTCATCGCATACTGAAACCAGGGGAGCCGGGAGCATCTCAATAAAGGCTTTATAATCAAAAACTCCAGGATTTGCCTGTCTATGAGTTTGGAAGGCGAGGGCAAGTTGTCCATATGCAGGGGTAAAAAAATCCTTTTCTTTAAGAATTGAAAATACGATCTCTGCTAAACGATATGGTTCTTCGTGTTGTAAGATATACCCAAACAAGTTTTTTTCGAGCATCACATAGCGGTCTTTTTCGGTAGTAACTGGTTTTGTTCTCGTAAAAGATTTATTAATCGTTCGTTTGTACTTCACTTTTTTCAGTTGTTCAGTAATGCTTTCATCACTCACCTCGAGCAGAGCACTTAGTTTTTTTAGATAATGAGATTTTACAATTGGATTTTTTATTCGATCTAAAAAAGGTATAAAATCGTCTGCTGTTTTTTTCTTTCCGAAGGCTCCTTGATCGGCATATTTTTTTTGAAAGAGGGTAAGAAGAAAATCATATACGGGGATAGGATTATGAACAGCTTTTTTGAAGGCAATCAGGTCTTTCCGTACTGCTTCATCGGGATCCTTTGCGCCTTCTAAAGTAACAATATGCATTTCGCACTCCTGTTCTTCTGCAATTTCAATACCACGACGCATTGCTTCTTCTCCCGCGGCATCAGAGTCGAGGATAAGAGTTAGTTTGTTGGTACAGCGTTTGAGGAGTGCAATCTGTTCACGGGTTACTGCTGCGCCCTTTATGGCAACTATGTTACTTATCCCGTGTTGAAACGGCATAATCATGTCAAACTCTCCCTCGACGAGAATCGCATTATCTTCAACACGTATGGCTTCTTTGGCAAGGTGAATTCCAAAGAGGCTTTCGCGTTTATGGTATAACGTAGTCTCTGGAGTGTTTACGTACTTTGCTTCTTTTACCTTTTCGTCTAGAATACGACCGGAAAATCCAATAATTGAGCCTCGAATATCGCGAATTGGGAACATTAACCTTCCACGGAACCGATCGTAGGAGCGGCCAGAGGCGTTTCGGATCGAAAGTCCGGTCTCTTCAATTTCTTCTTCTTTTATATTTTTCTTTTTTAAAAATAGGAGGAGCGAATCCCAGGAATTTGGAGCATATCCAATCTGGAAGGTGTTCACAATTTTTTGGTTTATCAAGCGTTTTTCCAGATACTCACGAGCATTCTTTGCTACGGGAAGTGAGAGAAGAATATAGTGAAAATACTCGGCTGCGAGGGTATTTATGTGCAACAGTCGTTCTTTTTTCTTCCACTGAAAATCTTCGTGGGTTGTTTTTTCTATTTTTATGCCGGCACGAAGAGCTAATTCTTTGAGGGCTTCGGTAAATGTTATATTTTCATACTTCATGAGGAACGATATAGCATCGCCACCTTCGCCGCATGCTCCAAAACATCTCCAAAGCTGACGTTCGGGGGCAACCATAAACGAGGGGCTTTTTTCGTGGTGAAATGGACACAGTCCCTTATAGTTCCTTCCGGCCTTTTTAAGTTCTACATACGATCCTACCAGTTCTACGATATCGGTTCGAGCCTTCACTTCGTTTGTTATATCTTCCATTTCTGTAGTCACATTGAATAATTTGTATGCAAATTGTTATATTTACTTGTATTTAATATGAGAACTCTATTATAATCAATTACATGGTATATTTGTCGATTGAACAGCATCACATCCGCCTTCTTTATCTTAAAAAAAGTCTCCTTGGACAGTTTGAGACTCAGTATTATGAGAAAAATCATCAGGTTGATTTATTGAAAGATGGGAGTGTAGTGAGCGCCGATCTTTTGGCATCGGCAGTTAAGGAAGCCCTTGCTACCGCTGTACCCAATGGTCTAAAGGAAAAAGAACTCACTATTATTCTTCCACAAGAAGCATTTTCCTACTTTCGTACTGAAGTTCCATCTGATATGGCAAATAGCGCGGTGGTTTCTTTTGTTTTAGAAAAGGCGCAATCAAAACACGGAATTTTTATCGATGAGTCGCTGTACGATTTTGTGGTTCATGAGGAAGACAAAGAAAAGCAAATTTTGTTTTATGCATTAAAACGTGAATCGTTCCAGAACTACCAAGATGCACTGAGTTTGTTAAATCTAGAAATTACTGCAATTGTGCCGGATACCCTTTCCTATTTCAAACTTTTTGAAAAAACCCTTCGCAAAGATAAAAAAGAGATTATTCTTTACACATCGTATGGAGTTGATCGGCTTTTTGGATATTTATACGATTCATTTGGATTGCTGGTACCTCAGAAATTATTTTATGTAGAGGATAAAACAGTAGTAATTGAAGATGTATTAAAGAAGATCGGGCAGCAATATGAGGCTGAAGGGAAAAAAATAAACAGACTTATCCTTTCAGGAGACCAATCGGAAACGGTTCGACAGGATATGTTTACGAAACATATTGGGATATGGACAAATCCTTTAAAGCGAATTATTCCTCAGTTTTATCAGGAGTATGCAAAGTTACTGGTTACCGAGTCGAATGCTGCATTCCCATTCCTCAACCTTGATGTGTGTTTTGGAGCATTTATTTTCTCTCTGGAAAACAAGACCTTCTCATTACTCAAGAAAAAAGGTACTTTTACCGCCCGGAAAGTAAGTCGTTCGGCTGGGTCACGAAAAAAACTGCCGATCAAGGAAATAGGTTTATTCGTTGCTTCGTTTGCCTTATCTTTTGCATTGTTTGTAGGGATTTCGAACATGAAGATTCCTTTCCCAAAATTGGCTTCTTTTTCACTTAAGCCGAGCCCGACAGCCACTCCTTCTCCCGTGCCTACTTCGGAACCAACTGCAACACCTACGCCTTCAATCGATCGCAAGACGTTGCGGGTAAAAATATTGAACGGATCTGGTACAAAGGGTCGTGCTTCCGACGTAAAGGATGTATTGAAAGAGAAAAATTATTTAGAAATTTTGACTGCTAATGCCGATTCATTTGATTATGAAACGACAGAAATTCAAACGAAAAAAAGCAAACCAGAAGTGGCAAGTGTTATTGTCGCAGATTTGAAGGATAATGTTGCATCTCCAAAGCTGACTACTCTTCCTGAAAAGGATCCTTCTGATATAATAATCATCATTGGAAAAGACTTTAAGTAAACGGCTTTTTACAAAAAATAGCCGTTGTATATTTCACTTGTTAGTACTACTAGGTAGGTGAAGTGATAATGAAATCTTTTTAACAACGATTGCCGACGAGCGGCAATGACGGGTTGTTGTCATTCCGGCTTGTCCGGAATCGTTATCTTTATCTCGAAATTATTAAAAATATATTTGTATATGGACGAACGATTGGAGCAATTACAAGCAAGATTAGGAAGTATTCTTGCAAATGTGCAATTGCCAGATAAAAAAGAAGAGCTTAAACAACTTGAACAAAAGACCTACGATGGCGCTTTCTGGGAAGATACAAAAAATTCTGCTGAAGTGATGAAAAAAATTAATCAGCTCAAAAAAGAGATTGATGATGTTGAGTTAATGCAACTTTGTGTAGAAGCGGGAGAGTTAGATGAGGCAGAAAAGCTTATAAGTCAGTATGAAGTAGTCATGTTTTTATCGGGTACCTATGACAAGGGTGACGCTATTTTTTCGATTCACGCAGGTCAGGGGGGTACCGAGGCTATGGACTGGGCAAGCATTTTGCTTCGCATGTATACCCGCTATTTTGAACGTAAGGGCTGGAGTTATGAAGAGATTGATAGGGTAGAGGGAGAAGAGGCAGGTATAAAAAGTATAACTTTAAATGTACATGGTACGTTTGCATATGGGTATCTTACCGTAGAGGCAGGCACGCATCGATTAGTTCGTCTTTCGCCATTTAACGCCGATGCCTTACGACAGACATCATTTGCATTGGTAGAAGTTTTACCTGTTGTTGGAGATTCAGAAGTTGAAGTAAAAGAGGAAGAATTGGAATGGCAGTTTTTTCGAGCAGGAGGTCATGGTGGCCAGAATGTAAACAAAGTAGCAACAGCGGTGCGTCTGACACACATCCCGTCGGGAATCACGGTAGCTTGTCAGACAGAGCGCTACCAACTTCAAAACAGAGAGAATGCTCTAAAAATTTTAAAAGCAAAGCTGTGGCAGATTGAAGAAGAAAAGCGTCAGAGTGAGCGGCAGACTTTTAAAAAGGATAAATTTGCTTCCTGGGGACACCAGATTCGCTCCTATGTTCTTCATCCGTATAAACTCATCAAAGACCTACGTACTGATTATGAGTCTTCTCAGACAGAGAAAGTGCTCGATGGAGATCTTGACGGGTTTATCGAGGCCTACCTCAAAATGCCTCCTGAAGAGGAATAAAATTATTCCGGTAAAGGATCTACGATTCCTTGACGTTCTCGAAGCATTGCTAATTCATAATCCTGTTGATCTTTCTCGCTTAATGAAGTTCCATTTTTTTGTGCTTCACGATACATCATTACAAAATAATCATTATGCTGTTGCATTGTTCGGGCAACAAACTGCGAAGCTTCAGGAACCTCCTTCTGAATAGCTTCACTCCGCTTAACCGAATACTCACTATCGAGCGTTTGAGAGTATGATGGTTGATAATAGTTTGCCATAGTTTATATAGTAACTGTTAATTGATTATACTCTCATATATCTTTTTGCTTGGAGGGTGTATAAATTTGCATATTTTCCTTCCTGTTGCATGAGCTCTTTGTGATTTCCATCTTCAATAATTCCCCCATTATCCAGAACAATAATACGCTCGGCATCTTTGATGGTGGAAAATCGATGAGAAATAAATATAACCGTGGAATCTTTTGTTTCCTTTTGTAAACGATCGAAAATTTCCATTTCTGCCTGAGCATCTACCGCACTGGTAGGTTCATCTAAGATCAGGACCGGTGTTTTTCGAATGAGTGTTTTCCCGATTGCTAGTTGTTGCCATTGCCCTCCTGAAAGGTCAATGCCATTTGTGTATGTTGGTCCGAGTTGTTGATCGAGCGTTTCCGGAAACTCTTTGATAAACGCCCAGGAATGTGATTTCTTGAGTGCTTCGATGTATTCGTCATCTGATAATTTTTTTCCAGCTGCTAGCTCCAAATTTTCTCGAATGGTTAAATAAAACTTTCCGAATGATTGAAACAATGTAGAATAAGTTTTAAAAATAATCTTCTCGGGAATTTCTTTCAGATTAATTCCGTTCATAAATATTTCTCCTTCAGTTGGATCGTACACACGAAGTAGGAGTTTAACCAAAGTTGACTTCCCCGCTCCGTTTACTCCAATAAGTGCAATATTTTGTCCATAGGGAATGGTGAGATTAATGTGAGATAGAGCTTTTTGGGGTGCATTAGGATACTGATACGAAAGATTTTTTATTTCAATAGTAGGATGTTGTAATTTATCCAACAACTTTTTTTCATCGCTCTGAGATAATAAAGGGAATTGAATTTTTGGTTGTAATTGATAGTAATCAAGTGCATCCTGCATTGAACTGCTTTCCGAAATAACTGCTCCCAAATAATTTCCTAGTTGTGCGAGAGCACTGTTGAATACAAAAATATTTGTAAATAAAAAAACGAAAGTTCCGGTAGTAATCTGATGTTTTTCCAGCTGAAGGGCAAGTGTTATAAGAAAAAAAAAGATTGCGGCAATAGGGAGTAAATCTACATAAGAAAAAACAATCCATGATTTTTTGTACAACTGTTTCTGCTTATTTCCGAAACTATCGTAAATTTCTACTAATTTTTTCTTTGCGAATTGAAAACCCTGGTATTGTTTTAGCTCTACGATTACTTCCCTGTTAGTTACTAGGGAAGAGGTATATTCATATTTTCTTCTCAATTCAGAATCCGCTTTGTAAATATTAAAACTCAGATCTCCTAGTTTCCCGCGTATAAGAATGGGGACAATATTTGCAATGACGATAAATAATGCAGACAAAGGTGAGGCGAATAGAAAAATGCCAATAGAAAGTGATAGTTCTATGGTTTTTCCAAGTAATTTTGTCGAGGCGTCGAGATAATACCGTAGCTGCCAGGCGAGTCGATTAAAAGATCGCCAAATTTTGTCATAAACTTCTGGATTTTCGATGCACGCGAGATCCAGTGTGGCAAGTTTATCAACAAACGCGGTGACGTTATAAAGTGCTTGTTTTACTTCAATCATGTTCCATAAGTATTCATTCGCTTTACTTAAGGTGTTTTGTAATACTTCAAATCCAAAACGCATTACCACAATACCAAGAAGTGTCATTCCGAGGAACGTGTGATTATTAGTAATACTGTCAATTGCAGCTTTAAAAAAAGCGATGTTGATAATAGGTCCAAACGCGAGAAGTATAATTCCGATTAGGTATAAGACAAAAATAATGCCGGCTGCCCGGTACGCACGCTGAACTACAAAGGATACTGCATGTATTATTTTCATTAGTTTTCATGATAGCTAAGTTATGATTATTGATCAAGCAGAAGTGTTAGTCTTTCCAGTTCCACCATTTTAGCTTTTCTGGGTCGTGAGTTTTGTGCGAAGCAAAGTAAACGGCACAGCGGAATACGTAGAGGACGCAACGGTCTACATGTCCGCCTTGCAGCTCGCATTGTTTTTCATACATCTGCTCCGGATCTCGATTTATAAGATCATCAATGCTTCGGATTCCTTGATCATACAGATCCTGAGCAAGCGATTTTCCTACCCCCGGAATGATCATGAGTTCTTTGAGAACCAGATGTTTCATAAGAGTTTATAAATTTCATCAGGTGACAATGTAGCATCAATAAAAATAATATTATGACTACTACATTCAAGATAAAACTGATCAGCCCAATTGAGTACATTTTTTAATTGATCCTCATTATTTCCAAATTCATTTTCGCGAGACGGATCTCTGAGCCGCCGCGCGATTATATTTCTATCCACTCGCAAACAGTATGTTTGGTCAAACAAGGGGAGGGTTTCTAAATAATTTGAAGCAATGCCAAATAAGAATACGTCATCTGTTTGTTCGGATAACCATTGTGTGAGCCAGGTAACATCCCAGATAAAATCGTGTCGGTCGAGCCATTGTTGATCTGCATCTGCTTTGAATGAAAAGGTTGCTCCCTTTTTATCAATCCATCTGCCAAGTGCAGGAATGTCATCAGCGTCGTGGGCATTGATATCTTTTTCTTTAAGAGAGTGAGACACGTATGTTTTCCCTGAGCCGGGAGTACCAATGACTAATACTTTTTTCATGAGAGCATTGTACTACATAAGTGTACTTAATATCTCCTCAGCATGTGTCAATTGTGCAATGTGACCTTCGTTTGGGTATAGTGTCAACTCACTGTTGGGAATGTTTTCATGGTAATACGTACCCATGTTTACCGACACATTTTTATCTGTTTCTCCATACCAAATATAAGTCTTTGCTTTAATTTTATGCAGTGGAAATCCCAAGTCAGAGGTGTAGAGTTTTAGATCATAAGCAACACCTTTCACACCCTGTTTCATCGCCTCAGCTATTGTTAGCATAAAGCGTTTATTGAACTCTGGTTTTATAAGTTTCTGATCATCTTTTGAGGAGTAAACGGGCACCTGTAAAAAAGGGAAGTACCGAATATGAATTAACTGGAGAAATAGAATAAGATACCTTCCTGCTGAAAAACGAAAAAGGAATCCCCATGCGAGTTTGTTTTGGAGTGCCATTCCATCCAACATCCCTTTTATGTACGGGGGAGCAAGTGCAACAACAATGCCTACTTTTGTTATCCGTTTCGAAAGAGCATAAGCGCAGACCGCAGCATATGGTCCACCTCCAGAAATTCCGAGAACAGGAAACGATTTTATTTTTAGATGATCGGCTAATTCGATCACATCATTTGCCCAATCGAGGAGTGTGCGTCCCTTTTTAAAATCGGAGTTTCCAAATCCTGGTCTATCAGGTGCGATAAGTCGAATATGAAGTTTTTTTGCAATGATTTCAAATCGTTGTCCATGAAATCGACAACTTGGCCAACCATGAAAAAAGAAAAGAGGTTCTCCCTTCAGATTGCCATACTCCGCATATCCCAATCTTCTCCCGTCTTTGAGTGTTATTACAAGATGTTCTTTCATGATTATAGGTATTATAATCAACTATATGAAAATTAATCCTCTGCTCGTTGTTTCCGATATAAAAACTTCAACGCAGTTTTACGAATCACTGCTTGGTTTTGAGAAAAAAACCGTAGTGAAAGAAACTGATGATGTCCGGTATGTAGATTTCAAGGTTGGTGAAACTGTTTTGATGCTTGTGCCCGAACAGTATAAGGATATCAATAAAGAACAGGTGAAGGGAAACGGTGTAGAACTCTATTTTGATCGTGATGATTTTCTTGATTTTTATCGAAACCTAAAAACGAAAAATGTTGCTTTTGAAAAAGATATATACCTGACACCATGGACCACACTTCAGTTTCACCTAAAAGATCCGGATGGATATACGCTAATTTTTTCAGACATTCTGCGTAGAGATAAAAAATACAAAAATGTGGTAGAAGAGTGCGTTGCATTTTTAAAAACGTTATCTTCCGAAAAGTGGGAAATACAGGTAGACGATAATTGGACGGTAAAAGACATCGTTGCACATCTCATCAATTGGGAAGGAGAAGTTATGAAGGTGCTTCCTGAAGTGTGGAAATCAGGCGTGCAACCATGGTTTATGGATACAGGAGAGTATGAAGAATTCAATCAGCAGGCAGTGGAAAAGTATCGCTCGGTTCCCCCGCAAAACTTAATAGAGGTATGGGAGAAAATTGAAGCTCAGTTACAACAAAAAATACAAATGATTGGTGAAGAGAAATTAAACGCAAGAAGAAATGAGTTTGATTGGGTATTTGATGATGATGAAAAGAGCCACGTTCTGGAACATTTGTACCAAATCAAGATGGCTTTAGGGAAAATATAGTTTTATGCATCCAAAACTCCACCCTTATCCAAGGGGACATTATAGGACAGCGATCATTCCCTTCATTGTATTTTACTTTCTCATACAGCCTTACCAACAATATGGTTGTTCACAATTTCCAATTCTTTATTGATATCGAGCTGTTGCAAAAAATATCGGTCATGAGAAATGATGATAAAGCCGCCTTTGTAGTCGTTGAGTGCTTGTTCCAACACTTCACGACTTTCGATATCGAGGTGATTAGTAGGCTCGTCGAGAATGAGAAATTGATTGTCTTGATGGGCTAAAATAGCAATAATGAGACGTACTTTTTCTCCTTGAGACAGTAAAGAAACGGGTTTATACACCTCTCTTCCACGAAAAAGAAAAGCACCCAAAATACGCTGAGCGGTGCTGAGATTTTCGAGTTTTGTCTGATCCATAAAACAAACAATTACCTGTTTGTCCGACTGTAACGCTTCATGTTCCTGAGAAAAGTAGCCGACCTTTATATCAACTCCAACCACAATTGATCCCTGACTTGGCTGATACTCCTGCATTAACAGTCGTACTAACGTAGTTTTCCCACTTCCATTATTGCCTTTCAGGTGAATGCGATCACCGCCACAAATGGTGAGAGAGTCACAGGAAACAATATCGGTATAGCTCATGTGATCAATAAAATAGATCACCTTTTTCTGATAGCTGGTATCGCCAAAATCATGGAGTGAAATTTTTTTATACCGTTGTGGTTTGTCTATAGTGTTTTTTACAAACTCTCGTTCATACCGTGTTTTCATCGCTTGCAGTTGTCTTCCTACTTTGGGATTTCGATAGATTGAAAGTTGTACTTTTTTCCGCGCAATCCATTCTTCCATAGTTCGTTTTTCTTCTGAAAACTGATGAAACTCGTTTTGGCGAACTTCGTAACGATGCAGTTTCTCTTCAAGATAATCCGAGTATCCTCCTGAATACCTCAAGACAGTATGCTCAAACGGATCAAGTTCAATAATAGAATTCATCGTGTTATCAAGAAATGCACGATCATGAGAAATGACACACATGCTCCCCTGAAAACGATGCACAAACTGTTCAAGCAAGTGCATGGTCGGAATGTCGAGATTGTTTGTTGGTTCATCAAGGAGTAACACAGACGGATCTTTAAGGAGTACTCGAGCAATCGATACTTTTGTTTTCTGCCCACCACTAAGATGAGAGAGTGGAGTTGATGGATCAGCGCTTAAAGCTACTTCTGCCAGTACCATCTCAATTTTGTATGATTCCCATTCTTTGGTAATTTCTTTCTGAAGAAAATCATAAACAGTCTCTGATTCCTTACATTCTAGAATCTGAGGAACGTATCCGATGATTTCTTTTCCAAGAGAAACGGACCCCGCATCGGGTTTTTCATTTCCCAAAAGAATGCGAAACAACGTGGTTTTTCCTGAACCATTGGGTCCCACAAAACCGACCTTGTCCTTTGGGGAAAGGGTAAATGAAACGTTGTGCAGCACTGCTTTGGTGCCATACGATTTGTGTAATTGGTATGTTTGTATCATAGTTATAGTTATTTAATTGCAAAAAAAAACCAGCCCTTGGGCTGGCTTCATTGACGATAATAATGGTTAAAAATTATAGGTTTTTATGCAAAAAAGCCAGCATAATAGCTCGGCCCTCCAAGAGGGCGGCTGGCATAAATGGTCTGCGGTCGTAGATGTCTAAATAACCAAAACGTTTCATGAGGTTATTATAGCACAGACTAGATCGAGTAATTATGCAGTCTCAAAGATAGAGCTTAGAATTAGTCGTCATTCCCTCGGAGGAGGGAATCTATAGGCATCGTCTATTGAGATATTAGGCATGGATCCCCGTCTTCACGGGGATGACGGTTCATTTTTTATCATTTCTGCAACACGCATCTTGGAATATTCTGAATGCATACAAGATCGAAGATTGATTTTATCAATAATCTTTTATAATCTTATATAAACTTATATAGTCGATATATAAGTAAAACTGAGCAAATAGGACTCGGGAGAGCTATACGGTATCGGAGAGTTGGCTGATAATCATTTTTATCTCCGGTAAGTGTTCGTGGAAGTAGTGTTTTGTTTCGATTTTTAGAAATTTTGCAGGTGTTGAATTTTTTGATTTCCAGAATGGTTTTTCCCATAGACCATCAGATAGTGTTTCGTACTCGTAGATCATTTTTTCACCTGCTTGAACAAATTTTATGTAGGTTTTTTCCCATGTCCAGTTTTTTCCGTGTTCGATCGAGTTTGCATTAAAATCGTCAATCTTTCCATAAAAAGGAGGCTCATTTCCCTGTTTGAGATCACGAATATTTTCAGTAATTGCCCGATCCCACCCAGCAATGTGAACCAAAATATCGCGCAAACTCCACTTGTCAAAAAGAACGGTGAGTCGTTTTTCAACGGGAAAATTATCAATCACAGCAATAAATTGATTTCGTGCTGTAACAAAATTATTGAGTGCGGTCTCATGCATAACAATTATTCCAAAATATAATCCGTCATAAATTGATAAGACGCGTAGGGTTTTACTTCTGGTGCAAGAATACATAGATCGATCTCGGGCCACCGATTCTCAAGTTTTATTATTTCTTCTTTTGGCATCCATTGATATTCGTGTGAATCCGGTAATCGGGTCGTAAATGTAACTTTGTAAATGGCAAATCCTTCATCAAACAACACTTCTTGTTCCGGAGTAACGACGGTTTTCATATGCAAACTCAGAAATGAAAATCGAGCGGCATCACTATCGCATTGTAAATTTTCTTTCACTATCCGAAGGAGTGCTGTGTCCATAGACTCTCCAAAATGCGGGCCCCCATTCGGGAGATTAAAGTAAGGAGTTTTTGCCTGCGGATGGGTTTTAATCAGAAAATTATCATCTCTATCATCGCAAACCAAACCAACAAAAAATGTTTTATGACCAAAATTCAGCAGTTCCTCAGTTTCATATTCTGAAATTATTTTGATACCTTCTGGCGTGATAAGGTAATTGCTTTCTATCTTCTCAATAAGCCCGTTACTTACCAATTGTTTTAAGTGAAACACCACGTTATCATCGTAATCATATCCAGAAGTGAGCATAGAATACCGTTGATTGTTGTGGAGAGACAAACGATGGAGCAATGTTTTTTGCATGATATGCATAGCACATAGTGTAGTTGACTACTCTAGAATTATCCAGAGAAATTGGTAAAGTATGGATATTATCAATTTGTCATTCCGGACTACGATTCGGAATCTATATCATTATGTTTCACACACTCTTTGCCAACTGTTTGCTGGTTGAAAACTTTGATAATTCTTTGCATTTTTATCGAGATATCTTAGGTCTTGAGGTAAATAACCAGGACGGTCATTTTGCCGATTTTAAACTCAATGGGACATCTCTCGCTATTTTTCAAAAAAGTGATGCAATTGCAATGTTCCCAGAAAAGTACATGGGGAATGGAGGAGGGATTGTGCTAGGTTTTCAAGTATCGAATGTGCAAACAGCATGGGATGAGTTGAAAAAAAATGGTGTTATGATAATTGAGGGGCCCAAAACAACGGAATGGGGTCAAACGGTTGCGTATTTTTTTGACCCTGATAACAATATATGGGAGGTGTCACAATTATGAAACAATTACTCTTAACGTCAGCTGGATTATCTACGTTGACTATTAAACAACAACTACTATCCTGGATTTCAAAGAAATCGAAAGAATGTAAAGTAGCTTTTATCCCTACAGCAGCCGACCCTGAAGAAGATAAATGGTTTGTGGGGGCCTCACGTCAGGAACTCGTTGAATGTGGTTTTCAGGTAACAGATGTAGATTTAAAACAAGATTATAAATGGATCAAATCACAGCTAGAGTTAGCTGATGTTATTTACATAAACGGAGGAAATACATTTTACTTATTAAAATGGATACGGAAAAGTGGTGTTGATCGGTATTTAAATAATTTGATAGAAAACGGTACCATTTATGTCGGTACCAGTGCGGGAAGCCTATTAGTTGGACCGAATATCGAGCTTGCAGCGTGGAAAAAAGATTGGGATGTGAATAATTATATCCCGGATAGCGAGGGGTTAAAGATCGTTCCTTTTGAAGTCTTTCCTCATTATGAAGAACAATATCACGATCTTTTAGAGCAAGGTAGAAAAAAAGTGAACTATGAAATAATTCCACTTACCGACAAACAGGGGGTTGTGGTCGAGGGTAAAAAGTACAAAATTATTTAAAACCTCTTAATGATTTCTTTATACAATTCCTTTGCTTTATGTATTTTAGACAGATAGCAAAATTCGTTTGGTTTATGAATAACATCCCGTTCTCCGGGGCCAAAGACAAGTGCAGGAATTTGTTTTTGCGTAAAAAAGCACATATCATTTGACCACGGAGAAGGAACAATTTTTACGCCAGTAACTTGTTTGGCTATCTTAACAATTTCTTCTGTCTCTTTCGTAAGACCGTAGGGGACTGGTTTTTCAGCAAATTGCCATTCGCAGTTGGAAATTTTTTTTAATTCATCTTGTATATGATCATAAAGTTTTGGAGTCGCTCGTACATCAAAAGTCGCGGTGCAGGTGTCTGGGAATTTATTCAAACTTGATCCGGCTTGAATGGTGGTAAACATTCCTACGCTTGGCTTTCCCAGCAAAGTGTCAGCATATTTCTCTCCCCATTCATCAGAAAGTAAGATAAGTTTTTTGTGTACGTCATACATTTTTAAAACTGCATGTTCCTTTATTTTGTCGGGCATGGAGCTATGGCCACTATCGCCATGAGTTGTCGCTTTGAGAAAGATATTTGCCTTATGACCGAGTTCTATTTCCGTAAGTCCAGTAGGTTCACCGAGAATTCCAGCTAGATATTCGTACTGAGATTGACGGTTTATTGAAAACCATTCTAGAACTTCCTCTGATCCGGAACCATCAATTTCCTCGTTTACAACAAACATAAACCAAAGGTCACAGGGAGGGGTATGTTCTGAATAGTAAGCGATTAATTCGAGAAAAACAGCAACGGTGGCTTTTTCATCGCTTGCTCCGAGACCAAATATCGTATCACCCACGATTTTTCCTTCAAAAGGAGGATAATCCCATTGGTTTAAATTTCCTTCGGAAACGGTGTCCACATGCGCATTAAAAAGAAGAGCCTTTGTGTTGTCACTTCCTGCAATGTGCACAAGTACGTTTTCGCCAATTCGTTGAGTATCTGATGTATGTTTTTTGCAATTATCAAGAATAAACTGTTGAATTGTTTCTTCATTCCCCGACCGCGATGGGATTTGGATGAGTTGTTTTAAGATATTCATATAATAGTTGTTAAATTATAGGGAGTATCACAACAACCAACAGTCGGTTTATTCGGACATGTATTGCATCCTTCATAAACACTCGGATGGAGCTGATCCCAGGGCATTATCTCCGCATTCATATTGTCGAAGACCTTACCACTGTTTGAGTTTGCAAGAGCGAAAAATGTGGTAACTTGTAGGGCAGATTTCTTTAAGTGATTAATTAAAGCAGACACCGCCTGTTTGGCATAACCCTCGCGACGCATTTTTTCAACAATATAGAGAGCTCCGATTTCAGCACTATTATCAGGATAAAAGAAAGTAGCTGCTGCATGACCAACTAATGTTCCAGTTTCCGGGTGTAATAAAATTACTGATCTCCCTTTTTGAAACCATTCAAGAATAGTGTCAATTTCTTGGGGAAGCATGGTTTTTGCCTGTTTTGTCCATTCAGAGATATGAAGTGCCCAAGAATAATTAGTTGCATTATCGAAAGCACAAAAATCTGTAATTTCGATACAAGGTTTGAATTCTGACGATTCTGGTAATTTTGGTAATTTTAAAAATGTTATTTTCTCTTTGCACATATGTTAAAACATTCATAACAAAAAAACCCGTCTCCATATACAACTTTCGTTATATACAAGGACGGGTTTAGTTCCGTGGTACCACCTTGGTTCCGCTTGCTGAATTGGTCAACAAACGCTTTTTTTTATTTGTACGGTTGAATTCCGTCGTGCTTGTTCTTGGAATAAGATTTTTCGCACGCAGCTTGTCTACTGCGGTAGACTCAAACGCATTTTCCTATAAGCAAAATTATAACATAAAACTGGAAAAATACGGTACAATGGGCTTATACGAATGAATGATTCTTATACGAAATCTACCATTACCTCGGTTACCAATTTTCTCCACTGTGGAGACCAGTATCTTTTTCTCCATCGCGACGCAACGCTTGCAATCAATCCTTCGCAACTAAATGGAGTTGGCGGTAAGCTAGAACCAGGGGAGGATTATATTGGATGTGCTATTCGAGAAACAGCAGAGGAAACAGGGTATATTATTTCAGAAAAAGATATCCGCTTTTCTGGTCTCATTAAATTTGAGTCAAAAGAACGGGAAAACTGGGTTACCTGTTTTTTCAAAATTGAGGTTCCATCTTTAGAAATTCCTCTCGGAAATTCTATCCCCGAAGGTGAATTGTTATGGCTCCGTAAAGATGATGTCCTCTCAAGTCAGTATCATTTAGTAGACGATATCAATTACATTTGGCACGATATAATTTCCGGAGAAAAAACGTTTTTTATCAATGCCCAGACAGAAGGAGATGAGTACCGCATTGATTCCCTCGTCACTCATTATTTATCCTAGATATGGAAGAAAATCATGAATTATTAAAACAAGTTGTAATCATTCGTCCCTATGAAGAAAAAGATAAAGATGCTATTTGGGATGTAAGTCA
The DNA here is from genome assembly GCA_013335175.1 of Candidatus Roizmanbacteria bacterium. Taxonomy (GTDB): domain Bacteria; phylum Patescibacteriota; class Microgenomatia; order UBA1406; family GWC2-37-13; genus JAAXWC01. Next base: position 38,232 of record JAAXWC010000002.1, on the reverse strand, counting down.
AAAAGCATTACAAGGTGTGGGAATTATGCAACAAAAAGGGCCCCAACATAAAGATTTTGATAATATTCAAGAAAAATTCAGAGATACGGGAGGCATTTTTTTAATTGGAGAGATAGACGGAAAAATCGTAGCGATAGGAGGATACTCGTATGATGGAAATGGGACTGCGCATGTAAAACGAATGCGAGTTCTCCCCGAGTATCAAGGAACAGGAGTAGCACAAAATTTGTTAGATGCTTTAGAAATAGATGCACAAGAAAAAGGGTATATGGAGATGGTACTTGGTACAACGACTCTCATGCCTCGGGCAATCGCGTTTTATAAAAAAAATGGATATCAAGAAGTTGGAAGAGAATCCGTCATACAACCTCCCTATCCACCGTTTGCTAACATCACATATCATAAGTTCTTACCGGAAAAGCAGAAGATATGAGACTCTATCTGGTTCGCCACGGAGAAAGCGAAGGAAATGCTGTAGATGTACATCAATTTGTTCACACTCCACTATCCAAAGCAGGTATTCGCCAAGCAAAGCAACTCGCTTGTCGCTTTGAATCGATTGAGATTGATACTATTTTTGCCAGTGATTTTACACGAACTCTCCAAACAGCGCACGAAATTGCATCTATTACGAAAAAAGAAATAATCACTACGCCATTTTTACGAGAAGTTCGTCGCCCAACAGAAATATTGGGAAAAAATGTCAATAAACCCGAAGTGCTGGCGATTAAGCAGAAAATAAAAGAACACTTTGAAGACCCTCAATGGCATTATGCAGATGAAGAAAATTTTTTTGATATGAAACATCGTGTATCGCAGTTTCTTCCCTTCTTAGAATCGCGATCAGAAAAACATATTCTGGCAGTAACTCACGGCGTTACTATGAGAATGATACTTGGGCTCATAATACTTGGAAACAATCTCAAACCGAAAGAATTTATCCAGTTAGCGGAAACGCTTTCTGTCAATAATACGGGTATTACCGTCTTTGAGAAGAAAGATGAGCATCCGTGGCGTCTTCTTACCTGGAACGACCATGCCCATTTGGGATGAATTCATAGATCGTCTATTGTATCATTACTCCATGAAACTAAAAAATTTAAGTTTGGAGATAACAAAAATGGATTTTGTTATTGCACTGTACACCTTTTGTATTCTCGTGTCTAACATGATGGGTGCGAAAACATTTTCTGTAGTTCAAACACCGGTCGTTCATTTCACAGCGAGTGTTTCTCTCTTATTAATGCCTCTTATTTTTACAATTAATGATGTGATCATAGAGGTTTTTGGAGTGAAACGCGCTCGTAGTTTGTACCGATCTAGTTTGATTATGATTATTTTGTTGTCTCTTTTTAGTGTAGTTGCTATTGCTATTCCACCTTCTGCACGCTTTGCAAAAATGGAACCTTCGTACGAACTTATTTTCGGCCAATCACTCCGTATTTCACTGGCAAGTTTGGTCGCTTTTGCACTTTCTGATCTGATTGATATTCTCATTTTTGAACGTCTCAGAAAGCAAATGAGGAAAAAAGCACTATGGTTTAGAAATAATGTTTCCAATTTTATTTCACAGTTTTTTGATACCTCTGTTTTTTATATCCTAGCATTTTATGCTGTTGATACATCAATTTCTCATAATGTAACATTTTTGTTTGGGCTCATTATTCCTTACTGGTTATTAAAATGTAGTATGTCAGTGATAGAGACTCCCCTCGTGTACCTCGGCGTCAAATGGCTTAAAAACGATGAAAAGGTTTAAGTCTCTTTCAAAAAGTGTACAATTACACCATGAATGTTGTGCTTTCTACCCATTTTGACCTTGCTCGACCCGTAATGTTTATGGAACTCCAGAACCAGATGCTGTGTGGATTGATAGATAATTTTGCTGGCGTTTTTGTTTCCTATGAAGTACATAAACGAACCGATGCACCGGTCTATCTGACCAATTTTGAAGAGTTGGAGTTTGATGGCGCTGATACTGTTGCACAAAAGTTAGAAAAAGATACGATTGTTATCGTTGTTGATACCATTACTCGCTCAGATATGTCTGCTCAATCCATTGCAACTCTCACCAATCAGTATGGATTAGAACGGTTCAAATTAAAAGAGTCTTTTGGAGAAAAACTCCATTTTATCGATGGTTTGTTTGAGGAAAAAGAAGACGAAACCTGGATTTATGGACACAAATATCATTTGCCTACCTGTTATTTTGGTATTCCCATTCAAAACAATTACCACGATACCGATAATATTATTTCTTTGCAATCACTGTCTGTGGCTACCGAGGAGTTAGTGCACCTGGTCGAATATCTGCGGAATAACAGTTAATCCTCTTGCGCTAACATAAAAAACATTGTACAGTTTAGGTGAAATGAAACAGGAGGTATCGCACACACAAAAAGTACTTAATATTTGGGCTATTGTACTGATACTGTGGAGTTTCTATCGTATCTTTTTTAAGACCTCCCTTCCTCCGTGGTTTGATGAATTTATCGCAAAGCCGTTGGTATTTATTGGCCCGGTCTATTACTTTATTATCCATGTCGAAAAAAAATCATTTTTTCCCGCGGTAGATCTTTCAAAAAAAAACCTAGCTAATACATTGATGATAGGATGTGGTTTTGGGGCACTATTCCTCCTTTTAGGCTCGATTGCATACTGGGTTAAAATGCATTCTTTTTTCCCAGCAAATCAATCTGCTGGTCTTTTACTCTCTATTTTAGGAATTTCCTTCGCTACGAGTATCTCTGAGGAAATTCTTTCTCGCGGGTTTGTATTAAAACGATTATATGCAGATTCCCATCATTTTGTATCTTCTGTTTTTTTAAGTAGCGTTCTTTTTTTTATTCTCCACATTCCCATGATTATGACGGATCCTGCATTGCAAGGTATCAGGCTGATACAGGTAATGGTGAGTGACTTTCTTTTAAGTTTAATTGTCTCTACGTTATATCTCAAAACAAAGAATTTGTGGACTCCGATCATAGTTCATACCTGTTATGCACTCGCTCTTTACTTATTCATATAAGGATCATAGATCCAAAAGATGTCTTGTGTCCCAACGCGTATCTTTCTAAGCTGTGAATCAGGGATAGATATTCCATTAAAATCATCGGGATATCCAACAATAATAGATTTTGGCTTATCTACAGGAGACACGAAGTGAAACTGAAATTTATCAAATGATTCCACCTGCCCAAACCCGTATTCATCTGGTCCGGTAAGTTTTGCCTGTTTATGATATTTTTCGGGCGGATATTTCAAATAAAACAAGAAGAAAATATATGGCTCGCCATTTTTTTTCGTAATATAAAACGTATCGGTTTTACTGTATTGTTTTTTTACATAATCAGTTAGCTCTCGATATCCTGCCTGAAAAGATAATATCGTAGCCGCTCGTTTGGGGTAATGGTTAAAATAATAATCCCATGAATAAAATAAAAAGAAACTTTGTACGATTGCAATCCCACCAATAATCGCTAACCTTTTTTTCCCATGAAACTGTTGTATGAAGTAATACAACCCATACGCACTAAACAGCAATGTCGGAATGAGCATGAAAAGAGAGCGAGTTAAAGAAGTTCCATTCCAAGACAGGGAACCAGCAAACGGAGTGGTTATCCATACAAATAACAACAAATACCTCCATTTTTCCTTATTTTTAAAGAGATAATAGATCCCGATAAATGAAAAGAGATATTCGATTATTGTGATAGGGCTCATATCAGGAGAACCAAATCGAGCATTTTCATCGCCTTCTGAGGCTAAAAACTGGGGAGAAAAATATACAAGATGTTGTTGAACGATATCTCGAACACCAACAGTAAGCTTGTTATACAAAAGCTGTGAACCACCTTCTCCCCGAAGTTCGTCTATTTTTAACTGAAATCCTTTTGAAGAGGTTAGAAGAAGATTTTTGACTCGAGGGGGTTGATGGATGGCGTCGTATGCAAAGAAAATACCTCCCACAATACACAAGGTAACTACTACTGCTTTACCATTTTTTTTGTAAAGAAGATAGCCGAGAGAAAATATTCCCATGAAAAATGCTATGACTCTGCTGGACTGATAACTATTCAGGGAAAGAGCTAATGAAATGATGAATAAAAACAGAGAAAGTATCGTTGGTTTTTTGAGAGATCGCACGAGAAAAAGCATCGTGAGCGTTAATAAGAGAACGGTAAGATATGCCTCATGCGTATGTCTCCCAACAAGATGAAGCCCGAGGGAAGTACTTACAAGAAATGCGGCGAGATACCCAATTTTTGTCTTTTTAAAAAGCTCAACAGCAAGAAAAAAAATTGCAAATGGGAGTATAAACGCAACAATTGAATTCAGAGCCCGCGTGGAAGTTTCAGAAAGTCCAAATATCTGTATGATTGGCACGGATAGATAGGAATACAACGGCATTTTATAATCTCCAAATGATTTGAGTCTTACGGGAAGGAATGAGCCGTATTCATCTTTAGCAGTTTGCGAAAGAGAATACGCGTTATACCCAAACGCAGCTTCATCCGCATTAAAACCTGGAGGGACAACCGATCCTTTATAGATTTGTAACGCGAGAGAAATGATTGCGATACATACTACGATGAAAAGTGATTTACGCATGGACAGATTTTAAAATAGTTATGTCAGAAATTATAGTACTTTTGCTTTTTTGATGGAAAAGGTACTTCAAAGATTTTGAAGCCTGTAGTATTGCGTTTACTAAGTAGAATTTTCGTTGTGAAATAAGGACAAAGATTGTCTTCAGAAGATATAACCCATGTTCTGTTCTCATTTTTGAATCAGAAATGTTTTTCCAGATGAATATGATGCTATTTCTATACGCAATTTGTTCAATTTTTTTACTCTCAAAATAGCTCCGGATGGTAGATTCGTGGTGATGCTCTACAAGAATGGAAGCATCAAAGAATACGGTATATCCGTTTTTTTTTGCCCGATAGGAGAGATCAATATCTTCCCAGTAAAATGGAGCATAGCACTTATCAAAACCTTTCAATTGGTTAAATTTGCTTCGATCTAAAATACAGGTGCCTCCTTCTAGCCATCCTGTATCTCCCGATATGCGGCTATCAGCCTTTTTATGACGGACAAACCCCTTTTCCCAGTACAGAGTATTTTTTCCCACAATAGAACCGTCTTTTTCTTTTTGTGCAAAAGAAACTCCGAAAAGGTTCGGATTCGTTTCAAAATGGGCAAGCGCATTATGAAAGGATGTATCATTGAGCAATACATCGCTATTTAAGAGCATAAGGTAAGGAGTGTGTGTATGTTTAACTCCTTCGTTTACCGTAATACCAAATCCATAATTTTTTTTGTTTTCTACCAATGTAATCTGAGAAAACGGTGTCAATTCTTCCCGTATGCTTCTTGATGGATCGTCATTTACAACGATCACCGAATAGTTTTTGAGGTACGCAAGGTTATGTTGTAGGTTCTTTATCAAAAGAGGAAGATTCTTGTAACTGGGGATAATAACGGTAATTTCTGTATTCAACATGCTATTTATTTAAAAATATCTTACTTGCATTATTTTCAAATGCATCATAAGAAAATTGTGAATTAATATAATCCTTCCCTTTTTTTATCATTGATTCTCTCCGGTTTTCATCTGTATAAACGAGTTCCATGCACTTTTCTAATTCATCGACTGATGAAAACAAAAATCCAGTTTCCTGATGTGAAATGGTTTCCCTTGGGCCTCCTGCATTGTAGGCAAAAGGAATAGCTCCACAGGCCATAGCCTCAAGAGGGGCTATTCCAAAATGTTCAGTGCATTCAGGATGAACGTTCTCGTCAACACCGTAACCTGCAAAATGCCAGTAAAACATAGATCTATAATAAAGCTGTACTAGTTCATCATAAGGAATATTTGGCAAAAAGTGAATAGAGGGATCACCATCTGCTAGTTTGAGTATATATGAATAATACTCTTTATCTTCTTCTTTTAACCCCCCAGCTAAATAAAGATCAAATTTTTTAATCATCTCGCTTTTTTGTTTTAATTCTTTGAACGTTTTTATAATAATATCCTGTCGCTTAGAGTGAAGATGAGGAAAAAAACGACCAACCGATAAAATAATGTGCTCTTTTTTTATAGTTTGTCCTTTTGTAAAAACGTCATCTATTGAAGGGTATAGTACTTTCGAGTTTATACCCCACCGCATTAAATGGTGTTTGTTAAAAAGTGAGTGAGTAATAAATTTCCAATTGCGAAGCTTAAATGTATTCAAGAGAGACGAAGCGTAAAGTTTGCGATCTGGAATCATTGCATACACAAAATTGTGTTTCGCGTGTGAAATGAAATAGCTTCCGTCGGAAATGTATAACAGAATGTCATACTCGGAAAACTGACGCAATCGAGAAAAAAAAGAAGAGGTTTGTTTTGGTCTAAATTGGAGTGATTGAAAGGAAATGTCTAGTTTCTGTTGAATTTGTTGAGATATGTTAGTGTTCCAAAAAAGCGTAATATTATAGCCATTTTGCTCCAGTAGCTTCATAATGGACAAAGCGTATCGCTCTCCGCCTCCTAATACATCTAAATAGGGATCAATGAGTGCTGCGTTCTTTTTTTTCATACAAGTATAGGTAGGTAATAGTTTTTGAAAATGCTTGATACAATGCCTCTATTATACCAACTGTGCCATCTCGATATGCCTGTCCTTTTCCAAGTCGACGGTATAACTCTCCAAAAAACTTACGAAAAAATGTTGATGTTTGTACGGGCTTATCTGCTTTAAAAAGCAAATCTGATTCAATATCTTCAAATACCGCTGTTTTTTGAACCATCTTTTCGATATCCCCGTGAAAATAATGGAGTAATTTTTGCTGGAGCCTGCCTTCAGAACCTGTTATTTCAGGTGTCGCGTGAATACGGGCAGGCCAATCAACAAAAGCATCTTTTTGAATGAGCCTGAGCTGATAATCGGGCGCCCACCCACCGTGTTTTAGGGCAAACGAACCCGCAAAAAGGTTGGTTCGCGGGACGCGAAAGTGCGTGTGTTTTGTAGTTGTTACCGCTTCTTTTATTTCTTGAGCGAGTTCTTTTGTTATTCGTTCGTCTGCATCAAGTATAAAGACCCACTCGGCATTGCAGTTTATAATTCCAAACTTACGAGCAGGCTCAACATATCGAGAGAAAGGGAATGATAGTACGGAAACCCCCAGATCGCGGGCCTTATCTGCCGTGTTATCAGTACTTTTTGTATCAATAACACTGATGGTATCAGTTAATAATTGAGCACTGCGAATGCACTCTTCAATCTGGTGAAATTCATTATACGTCTGGATAATTACTCCGATATTTTTCATATTATTTTGCTTTATATATTCCGTACGGTCCAACAACAATGTCGCCGGTTTTCGGTGGATTGTTGATCCCAATGAATGGGTATTCTGGTTCTTTTGCGACGGGTAATTGATAATATTCAATAAGATAATGGAATCCATCTTCCCGCCCTGGAGGGAATGAAAAACCTAGTTGGTGCTTTTGCCCATTCATGAGGGTTTTGATTTGTTGGACTGCTTGTATTTTTTGACTCAAAGTATACCCAGAGGTTTGTAAACGGGACATGCTTGTTTGAAAATTAAGAACAATAAGTACTGAGCTAATAACAACGAGTATGAGGTACTGTTTGGTAGTAAAGAATATCTCAACCAAGGTAAGATAAAACAGAGGATAATAAAACATAAAATAATACTCCGATGGGCGTTTGCCATAAAAAGCAAAACACAGTGGAAAAATGACATAAATTGCACTCATGCCTATAAAAAGGCTTTTCTGAAAGCCTTTGAGTCGGAAGGCGAGAAAGATAGATGCGCAAAGGGTACCACCATACAAAACCCAGGTAAGCGCGGTATTTTTTATGATTGTCAACGGTTCCAGACTGTTGGTAAAAACAGGAATCCATGCAAAGATATCTTTCGCCTCTGAGTGCTTGGTAAAAAACGAAAGTAATAACTTCGTATTGATAAACTGATGGCGTACGTCAAATATAAATAATGGGAGAAGCGTAATAAGGAAAGCACCTATTACTATTAAAAAAGCAGTCAATTTATGCTTCCCTTTTTTATACGCTCTCAGCAATACAATGCCGATAAGTGGGAGCAAAAATACATATTGAAAATGAAAACTTAAAGAAAGTCCAATAAGCAATCCCAGGAGTACGAGATCCCTCGATAAGTGATACGTATGAATTCGATAGAGTGAAAATAGAGTTAAAAAAATAGAAAGAGGTATAAACAGAGGATTCCAGGCAATAATATCGTATCCTGCTTGAAGAAAGTTTGTCGAAAGAAAAAGCAAAACAGGCAAAGCAAAGGGGATACTCCAGATAGAACAAAGCACATACGCAGCTACCAAAAAAAATAATGCATTTGCAGTGATAAGAAATGGTATAAGTGCACTCGGATGAAGATGCGATGCAAGGTAAAACGGAGTGAGAATATACGTGTAGTACGGGGGGAGAAAAAAGCCCTCCGGGCCCACAACTCGTGGTCCGATTAAAGGCAGTTTATGTTGTTGGACTATCTGTTGAATCTGATATGCGTCCCGTTCCTGATCCCAATCAAAGAAAATGCGTTGGTTCATATGATCCACGCGCAGGAACATATAGGTAAAAAATATAGCTAAAAAAAACAAGAAGTATAAAACAGATTTGAGTTTAGGTGAGTGTTTCATTAGAATTAGTAAAAATAATTGTATCATGGGAAAGAAAATATATTCACCTTTGTATTTGTTTTTTTGTGTAGGATACGTCATAGCCCTCCTTGGTTTTATGGTGTATTCCTATGTTTTAATAGATCCAAACATTACTTTTTTTAATACCGTCTGGTGGGATAAATTTCGCTCTTTGGTAGTTCAAATAGGGTACTATCATAGAGATTGGTCGTTTGGTATCTATGCACTTTTATTAGCAGGGTTATTTTATTTTCATTTCCTTGCACTGAAACTCAACATTTCTCCGGTGCGTTGGTCAGTTTTTGTAGGATTTATCCTTCTTCTGAGCTACCCCTTTTTATCTCATGATTTCTTTAACTATTTATTCGATGCAAAAATCCTTACGTATTATCACCTGAATCCGTATCTGTATCGTGCGTTGGACTTCCCTCAAGATCATTGGCTCCGGTTTATGCATTGGACGCATCGTACGTACCCCTACGGTCCCGTATTTTTGGCGATTACTCTCGTACCCTCGTTTGTTGCGGCAGGAAAGTTCCTTGTGGACTTTTTGTTATTTAAGGCGGTATGGGTTGGGTTTTATATTCTCGCAGTGTGGCTACTCAATAAAATAAACACAAAGACAGCGATATTTTTTGCCACGCAGCCGTTGATCCTCGTTGAAGGACTTGTAAATGTTCATAACGATCTCATTGCAGTTTCACTAGCTTTAGTAGGGGCGTACTTTGTGTTTAAGAAAAAGACGAAGATTACGGGCACATTCTTTTTTCTTTTGTCTATTGGTATAAAATATATGACCACACCCATCCTATTCGTAACTACGGAAAATCGATATCTTGCAAAAGCTGGAGCATTGCTCCTGGGTATACTTTTCATCTACATGTCGGTAACAATGGAAATTCAACCATGGTATTTTCTTGCAATTTTTGCTTTTTTGCCATTCTTTTGGAAAGAAATTCAAAAACTAGAACTATTTTTTGCAGGTCTACTTTTATGTTACTATCCCTATATCCGTATTGGCGGCTGGGATAGCGGAGAAAAAATAGATTTAAAACATACCATTATTTTAATCGCGGTTTTACTGAATGGAGCTTATTTTTTTATTTGGCGAGAAAAAAATGTTGCGGCATAATTCTTGAGGACATGTAGTTTTGTTCTCAGAGGTGCATATTTTAAAGCGAACAGAATTTGATTTTTTTTTAGGTATTTATCGTGAAGTGAAGATCCAGATCCTTCAGTTGATTGTGCATTTTTGTGCCACATAACAAGGGTAGGATCATAATATAATGATATCTTTTTCTGTTTGGCTCGTTCGCAGTAGTCTGCATCTTCAAAATAGAGAAAATAGGATTCATCCCATTCCCCAACCTCATTTTTCACAGAGCTGTCGTAGCAGATGAGGCACCCCGTTATAAAATCTGTTTTTTCGAGTGAATCGTACTGTTGATGATCTACTTCATCAACCCCGCGATGAGCAACAAGAGCATGCTCAGGGGAGTACATACCCCCTGCATACCAGAAGATTTTTCCGATCTCTTCCTTTGCATATCTATCTTTATGGAATTCATATCCGGGCGCATAGTAAATCTTTCCTCCGATAAGAGAATGCGGATGGTTGTTCAGAGATTTTGCGACCATTTCAATAAAATCAGGAGCAACATAGGTGTCATTGTTTACCACACAGAAAGAGGTGTACCCTTGTTTTTCTGCTTCGCGTATTGCCACATTCACACCGTGGGCGTATCCTTTGTTCTCAGATGAGGTAACCGTAATAGGGAGCCGTTCCTCAGAAATGGCTTTTTTTACAATTGAAAGGTCGGCAATAAAAATATGAAAAGGAACAGTTGAAGTCTGCGCTGCACAGCTATTGAGAAAGTCATGAAGTACGCTATAATTTTGATAGACCACACTGATAATTGCAATCCCATGAAGCATATAGCCCATTATATCAAAACCAATCCGCTCGTTTGTGTAGTGATTCTTCTTGGGTTCCTTTTTCACATGGGAGTCATAATGCCAAGTGGCACGTATGAGTGTTTCAATTCAAACTGTGGCTTGTATTTTTTTGGGACCCATTCTCATGATTCCGTGTGGCACCTCGCAATATCTGCTGTTTCATTCCATCAAATACCTCCCAAATTCCCAACTTTTATCGGGGCAGGTTTATCTGGTTATAATTATTTGCTTGATCTTATTTTATATGGTGGTTCTGTTCTGGGTATATCGCCGCTGATACTTTTTTTTAAGATTATTCCTATAGTATGGTTTGTTACATTCACTGCTATGGCACTTCTTTTCGTTAAAAAAGTAAACTCATCTTCTCTCTTTGCTGCATTGTTTCTTTTTCTCTTATATTTTTGTGGTTCCTTTTCTTACATCATTCGTTTATTAAACGAAGGTACGATTATTGGTTCAGTTGCGCTTCTGTCTATGCAACCACCTCTGATGTTATCCAATCTGCAATACGCTATTTCTCTTATTATATTGCTGGGAATTATAGTCATATTAAAAAATGGTAGAATACGATGGCGTACTGCTTTCATGCTTGCTTTTTTGTTGATAGTATCCGTAGGATACAAATTTTACGCCGGAATCGTCTGTTATATCCTTATTCTTTCGTTTCTTTTTGTCCGTTTTATAAAAGTAAAATCACAAAGTAAACGGCTGATATTCACCTATGTAGGCTTATTTATTTCCTGCTGTTTTTTCGTTTCAATATTAGTTTTCTACGATCCATTTGCGCCCTCTAATAAAGCAGGTGCATTGCATTTTGTTCCATTGGCGACGGTTCACCCTCTTTTTGAGGACCCTCATTTGCTATCTATGCCCGAAATTGTTCAAGCACGATATTTTTTGCAAGAACAACATAAATTCAGTATCCGATTGTTGGGTATAGAATCGATTTCGATGGTTATGTATATTGTTTTAAATTTTGGAGTACGCATTTTTGGATTATTGTATGTTGGGTATTTATGTTTCAAAAGGAAGATAAGTGACCTAGATATTTCAATTATGTTTACTATTGGTGTTTCACTGTTTTTAGCTACATTTTTTGTTCAAAGTGGAGTATGGTGGAACACAGTACAATTCCTTTACTATAGCATGTTTCTTTCTACTATTTTTCTTGCTCAGTTTTTGTATGCTCTCATCAATAAAACAAAGTGGAATATGATATTTGTTATAGGTATTATTGTAATTTCACTGCCATCTGCGATTGATGTTATGAATTCTTTCTTCTTTACAAAACCGGGGACATATATCCCAGAGGCAGAGTTACAGGCACTGCAGGTGTTAAAAACTCAACACAAGGACGGAACGGTATATGCTCCTTTGTATCAAGTAAATAACAAACTAGAACATACCTCTCCGTTTGCTTTATTTAGAAATGATGACACAGCGTATGTCGCTGCTTTTTCAAGTCATCCGGTATATTATGCAGATGAGATACAGATGGCTTTGCTCAATATTCCGTATAAGGCAAGAAAAGATAAAATAATAAAAGGAGACTGTAGCTTTCTAAATGAAATTCAATATGTGTACGCGCTGAAAAATATTCAATCTGACCCAGGCCTAGAATGTGTCTATTCTCATGCTGACCGTTTTATTTCTTTTTATGAAAATACAGACGTTATTTTATACAAGAAAAAAGATTAATGTATCATGACATAATCATTCCCTGATTTATTCGTAGCGGGGACAATAACTGTTTTTTGTAATAGATCAATTTTTGGACAATCCAGAGTTTTAACAATAATGACTTCCTTTTTCGCTTCAGCGGGAGTGGTTGAAGGACATCCGGCTTTAAACGTAATATTGTTCCAGTTATAGAAATTTTTTTCAATACGCGTATTGAACGCAGAAACCTCCTTTACCTGATAAAAACCGAATAAAAGAAATGTAGGTTTTGGTTCTTTTACATATATTGTGTACTGAATATCCGGATTTGACTGAGCTAAAGTATGTACCTTTTGAATCACATTTTTTTCATCTATGTGCCATGGCTCTGCAAAAAGTACTTTTATACGTGTAGAGAAAAGTGTCCAGTAGTAGAAGGTATTAACAATAATAAGTCCGATCAAAAATAATAATGTTAGGTGGTTTACATATTTTTTATAGACATATAAATAGCCAGTCGCAATAAGTGTTATATAGGGAATAAGAAGAATTAATCCGCGAAAGGGGATGGTTGGGGGTAAACTGGAAAATGCAATTGGTAATCCTCCGAATAGAAAAAGCGTCATCAGTATATATATTTTTGAATTTTTTAAATCTCTCAGGCTATACAGACCCAGAATAAGAAAAACAAAATCAGTTAGGTAAAATAAACCAATTCTTCCAGCCGTCCCATACACTGATGAATCTCCTGAGAAAAAAATAGTATGCAAGTTAAAAGACTCCATGTAATTTGAAAAAAAAGTATAGAAAGGAATGGTTATTTTATTTGATATGAACCGATTCATAAAACCAGCATTTGAGGAAGTCAAATTAGCATACCACAGTTCATTATCTATTTTTGGTTTATTCAAAAATACCAATGTATGTTCGCTATCTTCTTTTAGTAAGCTTGTATTGGGAATTTTATAATTGAGGAATAAGAAACAACAGGTCAATATAAGTGAAAAGAGAACGATACCTATAATTTTCCTTTTTGAGATGTTTATTTTATTGAAAGGAATTGGTTGAGAAATGAGAAGCGACACGAAGAGAATGAATGGAAAGACAGGTTTAATGCCCATATATGAGTTAAAAGCCAAAAATGAAGTACCAATAAATAATAAATATTTGAAAAAGATATTCCATCGCATGAAAAGAATGAGTGACCCGAGTAAAATAAAAAAGAGACAAATCGGTGCCTCGTAGCCTGTGACAGAAAGGTAACTAAACCATGGTGAAAAATTGAAAATAGTGAAGACAAAAAATGCGAATAATCTATTTTTCGTGATAAAAAATAGCAAAAGAAAAAGAAGAACAGGTGTAAAACTATTAATAATTGTGAATGGCAAGCGGGCATTCAAAGTATTCCTTGGTTCAAGAAAATGCCAGGCGAATGCACTTATGTATATGGGGATACTCGGTTTGGCAGTCAGAAAACCCGTAGTGAGAAAAAGTTTATTATTAAATTGGTCGCTTCCAGTTTGAGAAACAATATATCCACTGTAGTAAATATCTGCTTCATCGTGAGTAACTGCTTGAAGGTGATTGAACAAAAAGTAAAAACGAGTAAGAAAAGAAATAATAAGAAGAACTCCGAGCAGGAAGAAAATGGTTTTCGGGGCAGTAGTATTAACCATAATAAAATGTCACTGCAACTATTTAAAAATTTTCTGAATCAGTTTCATCTTTAAAAATTGGCCTTTATTTTTTGGTGGAGCTGATTTCAAAAGCCAGTGCTGAGTTTCATACATCCCGCGCGAAAAAAACCAATCCGCGTCATCCATAATTTCAGTGCTGCCCTTTGATGGATATTTTTTCATTTCCCAAACATAAAAATAGACTAAAAAACTATAAAACAATTGAAGAAACGAAAGGACAAAACCATGCATCCCATCTTTATAGCCATGTTCCGCGAAGAAGCGGCTTACAAACTCTCCAATTCCGCGGTTACTAGCCTCTTTTAAATTATACGTTTTAGATCCTGCCAAATTACTTGCTTCAGATTTCGCATAGCGCATCGCTTTTGATAGGTATTCATCGAGCGATTCATAGTTGTAGTGGAGAAGAGAATATTCTTCTTTCGGTTCGAGCGTTATCCCTTCGCCGTTAACCTGCGGTTGGGCGTGTATACGGGTTGGCCACTCGACATTCTTTTTATTAAAATACCGAACCTGATAGTCTGGGTACCATCTGCTATAGCGAATCCATTTACCAAAAATAATATTTTTACGAGGGATAACCATGTAGTCGCAGTCTTGATGTTCGACAATTATATCGATCAGGTTTTGAGGAACTACTTCATCAGGATCAAGAAGTAAGACATGATTGTATTTTGCATAGTTCTTCACTTTTTCTCGAATAAGTTCTACATAGGGGACATCTTCCTTGATAGTAAGTATTTTTACCTTTTGTATTCGTTTAAGTTCTTTGTGTAGCAAAAAATCTATACCAATATCGGCGACAAGGATTTCTGCACTAATTGCATGCACAGATTTAATTGTCTCCATGATGTGTATAGGACTTCCTTTCACCACAATAACGGTTGAAATATTATTCATGTTTTAATAAAACTGGTAATTGTTTTACAAGATCAATTTTAAAAAGAAGCCGTAGTGAATAATAATAGACTACAGCTCCTACAACTCCTCCGCTTACTAAAGAAAAGAAGGTTGGAGAAAATAGTGCCATATAACCATACATACTGCAACCCATTATAGCGGAAGAAATGAGTGGCTGGTAGACAGAGCGAAAATACGAAAATTTGACGTATTTTTTTGCAGCATAAATGACGGCGATAAATGTAGATGAAAGCAGTACTTGAGTAAATGGAAGTCCATAATAGCCAAAATAATGCGTAAGAAGAGGTGTTAATATCCAGATAGCAACGGTCCAAAATAGCATGAAAAAAAACGAAATCTTAACTTTCCCCAATGCATTAAAGAGATTGATAAAGGGGGTAGAATAAGAAGCAAATAATGCAGATAAACAAAAAATGTAAAACAGTGGCAAAGCAGGTGCCCATTTTGCATATTTGGGAATAATATATACCAAAGGTGTCATGGTGACCACGAGTCCTACCAATGCCGGCGCAAGGAGTAGTGTCTGGTAGAACAACGTTTTTTCGATAAGATTCGCCAGTTGCTGCGTATTATCCTGTATGCGGGATATAACGGGGAACAACACACGACTTATATTATCCATAATAATCCGCACTGGTGCTTCGGCCCATTTCTTTGCCCAACCGATGTATCCTACCCCTTCAAACCCAACAACTTTACTGAGGAATAACGTAATTAAGTCATCTTTAAAAAGTGCTAAAAACGAACTAGCTTGAAACGGAAGTCCAAATGCAAGAAGCGTTTTGAGAGTTGGTCTATGAATACCGATTTTTGGTACCCAGAAAGAAAGAGAATAGATAACAATCAAGCCTGTAATTGCCCGAAGCAAAACACCAATCGTGAAACTATTGAGCCCCAGACCAAGAATGGCGGCGACAGTAACGGTAAAATAAAAACATGTATTCTCTACAATTTGTACCATAACGATTTTTTGAAATTGAATTTTCCGCTCTAAAAAGACAGAGGGAATAGTTTTTAATGAAGAGATAAAAAAAGCTATAAGCAGAGCATGGTACAGAACCGCCCCTTCGTTTGGTAGTTTATAAAAACTCTGGACAAAAGGAGTGATGAAAAAACCGATAGAAATAACGCAAATAATCATAACCTGCTGTACGGTAAATGTAGTCCGAATATCCTCTTCTTTCAGTTCCTTTTTTTGGATAAGGGAAGCAGCAAGCCCAATATCGGAAAAGTAATTGAGAACGGCAATAATAGATAGCACCGTAATATAAATACCAAAAACATGGGGAGTTAACAGAACCGTAAGTACGATATTTGCAACTAAACCAAGCAGTGCGCTGTATCCCCCTTGGAAAAAGAGACTGAGGATTGATATGAGGCTTCGTTTTTTTAGTTCAGTATGTGTAATATTTTTTTCCATAAAGTTACTTTTGCAATGAGTAGCATAAGAATACCATAGCTAAACAAAGTTATGCCATCTGCGGTTTTTTCTAACGGAGTTTGTTCGTATTTTACCTGGATTGTCTTTTCCCCAGGTTGAAGTGAAAGTTTAGGTCTTCCCAGAGAGTCAAGGGTCGGTTTTGTTTCCACTAATTTTCCGTTCACTAAAATTTTCCAGAAGGGGAAAGAATGAATGTTTATAATAACCGATTCAGATTCAGTAATCGTTACAGCTTCATAGGGATTATTTTTCGTGGGCGTACTCTTTTTTCCGTCGAGAGTGATAAACCGAGAATCGGGAATAGCTACGGTATTTTTTATTCGTGCAGCCTGAGTCGATTGAGGATTCAGAAGAAGCCAGGCGTTGTAATTGACGGTTTTTGGGACATATTCTGGGATATAGTAGACTACACTTTGCGAAATAAACTGAGATGAAGTGGTAGTGGAGAGAAATACACTTTTTGCCATAGTTGATTTCGTAAAATATTTTGCATTTGTAATGATAGAAAGAAATGCGATGATGATGAGCGTAAAAGGTACAATTTTAAACTTTAACTGAGATACTCCATAGGCACTCATTAC
Organism: Candidatus Roizmanbacteria bacterium; assembly: GCA_013335175.1. Classification (GTDB taxonomy): domain Bacteria; phylum Patescibacteriota; class Microgenomatia; order UBA1406; family GWC2-37-13; genus JAAXWC01. The sequence goes on along the minus strand of JAAXWC010000002.1, from coordinate 21,291 downwards.
GGCCAGTCCGAACAAAGTAAACGCCAATAGACGCCATGGAAATTGAAATAATGAAAGTACCGATGAAAACGATTTCCAGACAGAGGATGCTTCATACAGGGTAAGATATGCGGTGAGTATTGTCAGGGAGGTGAAAAATAAAAAAACAGAAAAGAACCGAATTTTTTTTCTCAAAAGAGTCTGTACGACAAATACAGTTATTCCCAAAATTCCCAAAATATCAGGTATTTTCCCCAGCATAAAAGACATTCCGTCATTTTCACACCCAGGCGCAGAGCCTCCAAAGCCCCAGATTTTTGTTTTCCATAATTGCCATAAACACAAAAAGTGATCTTGATACTGTGTTTTTTGAGCAATTTCTTTTGCGTAGGTCAGGGGGAGTTCTAAAACTGCCGGAAGCAAAAAGTAGGCGGAAAGCAACATAGCAAGAGCTAATGCAAAAAGATTTTTTTTCGGTTTTTTCAAAATGAGAGAAAAAAGAAATGCGCAAGGTAAAAATGCCAATGAGAACACATTGTGCACCGTGAGCGTTGCTGAAATTAATAAAACTGTAATTACAAAAAAGAATCGGGAATTTGATTTCGTATTTTGTATGAATGCATAAAGAGCGAGGGGAAAGAGGGCAATAAACCATACTTCACCGATATTCCCGCGAACGAAAATTTCCACTGCGATCCACGGAGAGGTCGCGTAGAGTGTAGCGCCTAAGAGGGACGGAAAAAATGTAAAAAATCGTTTCAGCATAAGGAACATGCCGACAAAAGCAATACAGATGGCGAGTAGAAAAGAAACTTTGAGCGCGTCTGCGATATCGAATCCTAGTAGATGAATTGCAGAGGTAACCCAGTACGAGAATGGTGCGTAGTAATTAAATACAGGGTATCCCAGATTGTGTGAAAAATGGGGAGCTATTCGAGGGGGTATTTCAAAATGAGAAATGTTGTAAGAAAATTCAGAGATTCGAGCCGGTTGGGTGATGTCGTGGAAATCGAACATAGTGGCCCCAGGCAGAAGAATTTTGCCTTGAAAAAATATGAGCGTACATAATGTGATCAAGAATATAATTTTTTGAAGCATACTATTCGTGTTTCAGTGGCTGCAATTCATAGAGCAACAGTGCCGACTGATTACCTGGCTTTTCGTATTTTTTGATACGTGTAATCGGCCAATCTGACGGATATTCCAATTTGTGAGAAAAAACCGCATACACATAATTTTTCCCTACATCCTTTTGATTTTCCTCTAACTGAGCCTTTTCCAGCGGCCAGTACCCGCGAATAGAAATAGCATCACCTGTTTTTACAAAAACATCGAGAACATCTCCTGTCATACCAAAGTTACCCTCAGCAAGTAGAATTACTGGTTTTTCTAACGACTTTTCTTTCGCAAACTGAACAATTTCTTTTGCTCCCCATCCGGCAGGCCAACCTTCTATGTACTGTCCACGGTCAACTGGCGGAAAGGGAATTTTCGCCGGCTGAAACACAATAGTGTAGTCAAAATACAGTACCGTCAGAGTAAATACAACGACAGCGGTCCAGAGTACTCGTTTGTTTTTGAGATGGGCGATAAATACGGTTGCAAAAATAATAAGAAGTGTGGGAAAGAATATAATATGTCGGGGATACATTACCTTCATAAAGAACGCGATGGAAAAAAATGGCAGTATCACCCACAGGCTCAGATATAGTGCAAGACGCCAGTTTTTTTTGAATAAGACAACAATACCTGCTGCGGCGAATAGTCCCGAGATCCATCCCAATTCCCAGAGAACATAGACCGGTATAAGCTGGATATTAGAAAAGAAAACAGCGAATGGATGTGCTTTGAATTCTGCAAATGTCATAACAAATGTAGTATTTTTTTCGGCTACATAGTGAAAAAAAGGAGATAATCGCTGGATATTGTAAAGTGCAATTGCCAGTCCTGCACCTATCCCCAAAAGCACCAAATAATTGAGTGAATTTCTCACAAAGCGGGATTTCTTTTTCTCGAGTAACAGAAGGGGTGCAAAAGCGGACAATCCAATAAAAAGTTGAGCGGAAGACTTTGCCAGAAGTGCAAGCCCGCCGACAAGGCCGTACAAAAGAGCGTAATCTAACCTTCTCTTTTTCACCAGTAGTACTGAAAGAAAGAGAATCCAAATAAAACCCGCATTTACTCCTGAGTCGACCAGTGCGAGACGATCATAAAATAAAAAGTATGGAGTCAATACATAGAGAAATGTTCCGATGAAAGCCGCTCTTTTTCCGAAAAGCTGAAACAGAAGGGTAAACATTCCGACAAGCGCAATAAATCCGGTAAATACGGCAAACATGCGTGCTCCGAGGAGAAGGTCTGAAGAAAATAGCTTCAAAAAAGGAATCGTTCCCCAGGTTTGTAACGGTTGTTTGCCATCTGTCAATGAAATAAATCGCCATGATGCGTCATGCCATGCAACCTTGGACCAATGAATATATATTCCTTCGTCGGAAAAAATGGGAAATTTTTCCAAATTAATAAGTCGGGTAGCAAGGTAAAGCAGAATAAGCCCAACAACAAACAATACGTCCTTTCGGGTAAAGTTTTTTTTGAAGAATGTACCGATTGAGATTAGGTCAAACATAGGCAATATCCTTTCTATTGTACAAAAGAAACCCACGTTTGGGTGACACAATTTTGTACCCCTGAAACCTGTATAGTTGGCAGGTCTTTTTTAGCTATAACCACCAATGGATACGCTGCTTTTTCAGCGTTGAATTTTTGGATGCTATAGTAAAAATGAACAGGCTTTTTGGCATAGTAGACGAAAGAGGGCGTCCCTCCGTAGTTAAACGAGGTGGATATAGCTAAATGAGAGGCTTCAAGAACGTTTTGAATTTTCCGCTCATCTTCGTCTACGAGAAAGGCAATTTTTTTTTGAGGAAGTTTGCTGAGACAGTTTGCGAGAACTACTTTCTCAGAACTACCGGACGGTTTGATAAAAAACATTTGACTGGAAAATTGGTAGAGAGAGAATCCCACGATCAAGAATATAACTCCTTGTTGGAGCACTTTATACTTTATTTTTAAAAGAACATAGGGGATGAATAGACTGAGAATCGGTAAAACGGGAAATAAATACCAACTGAGTTTGCTTTTCCCAAATGTTAATAACACCAAAAAAGGAAGCGGAGAAAGAAGGACCAGATAATCCCAAAGACGCGTTCGGTCCTTAAGTAATTTGGTGTTTCTTTTTACCAAATCAAATAAAACGAATGCAGCCCCAACACCAATAATAAGCAAAAAAACGGTAAAATTTTGCCAAAGAAGATCGGCAAAAAAATATTTATTTCCAAAGTGAAGTTCAATAGGATCCGTGAGCCGTCGCAGCATGTGGTCGAGGAAATGCACCTGAATAAACAGTGAACCAAATTTTGTGTATGCAAACAGGTGCCATATGAGGGGGACGCAGAGCAATGCAATTGTTTTCCATACATTCTGCTTCGTAAAAGAGGATTTTCGAATGAGGAATAGTTCAAAAAGGAATGGGTAAAAACCTAACAGCGACTTACTCATAACTCCGACGAACAAAAATATGAGTTTTTTCCAAAAACTATCCTGGAATAAAAAGTACCCAAGCCAAGAAACAGCAAGGAATACGTCTACATTTACGAGTGCAGATCGGTCCAAAAACTGAGTTGTGGTTGCAGTAACAAAAATTGGAAGTAAGTAGATAATCTCTCTTTGCCATGCACGAAGTTTATGGAGTTGTGTAGGATACAAATGATTGAGTGTTTTTTTAGCTAAGCGATAGAGCAAATAAAGCAAAAAGAGTGTTGCTATTACGATGAGGAATCTAGCCCAAAATTCGGATTCACCAAACACAGCAAAAACGGTAGCTAACAATGCAAAAACAAGAGGCGGTTTTTCGAGCCATAATGCCCCATTGTATGTAGTGATTATGCTATGATGGTGCAACATTTCAGACGCTACCTGCGTATAAATAGCCTCATCCCAGTCGTAAAAAGGGACATGTGCAAGGAGAAAATTACGAACAATGAGCCCAGTAGCTAATAAAAGAAAGGTCAGTACCGGTATCATGGCTAAGTAGTTATGAGTTTTAATTATTAAATTCTTCATTAGTTATATTTTCCTTGAATATCCGCTAGTTTAATGCGTGCAATATCTTTCAAAGTTTCCACGGCATCTTTGACAAAGTTTACATTTTTTGTTTCTACATGGCGCCATATAACGGGCACTTCTTTAATTTTATATTTTAACTTTGCTGCGACAAAGAGAAATTCTAAATCAAAACCTGCAAAGACAGAAGGCCCGTGTACCGTCCGTTTTGCTTTAAACACATGGAGTTTGCTTAAAATATTTTTAGCGGCGACCGTATTAAACATCTTAAACCCGCATTGCGTATCTTTTATCCCTTTCAACCCAATACTAAAATTTCGTATAACGATAAATCCTTTCGCAAGAATTTTCCTCTGAATTGGTGCTCCTGCGCGTTCTTGAGTTCTTGAACCGATAACAATTTCATACCCTTTTTGAATATATACCCATAGCTGCTCCATTTCTTCCAACGGTGTCGCAAGGTCGATATCAAAAAACATAACATTCGTGCTTTTTGCCTGATAGATCCCTGCAATAATTGCAAAGGCTTTTCCCATATGTTTATTTTCAATTAATCGAAATTTTGGATAATTTTTAAGATAACGCTCTTTGATAATCTTTTTTGAAGAATCCGAAGATCCATCATCAACAATCAGTACCTCTTTAATCCGGGCATCGTCTTCACTAAAATTTCCCACTTTATCCAAGACTCCCTTTTGAATATTTGCTTCCTCGTTATAACAAGGGATAATGAAGGAAATACTATTATTTTGTGTCTGCATGTACTAGTTTATAAATGATAATTCGCTCAAATGTCCACATTTTATCAATTTTTGCGGGACCAAACATCGATATATTCCAAGAAGGAGAATTGAGAACTTCACAAGGCTCCTGATTACAGAGCACAAACATTTGATTGGCAATTTCGATTTTAGCTCTATCAAGGGGGCGATGTCCGTTGAGAATTAAAAAATACGTGTAATTATCTTCGGTAAAATTTACCGGCCAGGTTGCGATATTAAATGGTTGATTCCCTATTTTCGGTGAAAGAAATGCCGCGACTCGTCTGCTATGCCCAATTTGATCATTCCCAACTTCTTTGAAGAAATAGTATTTAGGGAAATTGATTGCGATAAAGACAGAACAAATAGTGCCTATTACGACAAATTTAATATAGTTGTGAATCGGAAAACGAATGAGGAGATAACTCATAACTAAAAAGAAACTAAAGTATACGGTTAAGTAATAATGAGGATGGCGTTCGATATTGATAAGTCCAAAGAGAAATATGTATATAACGAAATGGAGTGCATGAATGGTAATAAGTAAATGTATTTTTTTCTTTTTTTTCAAGAGAAATAGCACAAGTGCTACAACAAGCAATAAAATAGTCAAAGCACTTTCCGCAGAAAAAGGAATGTTTAAAAGATTGGTAAAAAAAGTACCATTTGAGTCCATTATTCGTTGAAAAACTGAGCTTTTGGCAAGGGTATCGGGTGCTGAAAGTGTCTTTAAAAAATTGTTCAGATTAATAAAGTGGTTCTTGATATCGAAAAGAATGAGGGGTGCCGAGGCGAAAATAAAAGCACCAACAGCAATTGCTGCGTTTCGGAGTGAAAGAACTTTTTGTTTATTTTTGAAAAAATAAAATATCCAAACAACAGCCATTGTCCCTCCCATGAAAAGTGCTAAGTGATGAAGTTGAAATGAAAGACCAAAAAATATACCCCATGCAATGGCGTCAATTACGCGCTTTTTTGTAATTGTTCGATAGAAAAAATAAAGGGTGAAAAAAGAAAAAACTGGAAGCAAGTTTGGATTCCATGAAAAACGAGAATATTCGATAATGACAAAGGAAAAGGTAGCAAAAAAAAGAAACAAAAGTGCAGTTGGTTTATTCAATTCCCTTTTAAGAACAATGACAGTAGCAATAAGGCCAATCATGCATAAAATTACAACTCCTACGGATAACCCAAGAGGATTGAATCCAAAAAGGGGCAAGAAAGGAGCTATAAGGTAGTAATAAAAAGGTCCAAGAAAAACTTGTCCCATGGAGGAAGGAGCTCCAATGGTTGGAAAGTGTTTGAAGGTTACGATATCATGAATAATAATTGCATCTCTCCCTTGATCTGAAAGAAACATGGTAAAATCAGAGAGTCGGTAGAGTCTTAAAAATACGGCACACACCATCATGAAAAACACGAGTGCACCATACCAATGGATTCGTTTTGCCCAAAATCGCATATTTCAATATTGTATCGTACTTTTTGTTGTTTTGATAACAACTGGTATAGTTTGGCTCCCATTTTTACTTCGGTTTACGCATTGGTTCGGGCTCTCGATTCCCCAATCGGATTTTCTCGCTATCGCCAAAAATTATGATGGGCTTTTGTATATAATCCCGGCAAAAACAGGATATAACCCGGAGCTTATGCAACGTATAGCTAGTTTGCCTCCTGCCTATTTTGCGGCACATCTTCCTCTTTATCCCTTTTTTATTTGGCTCGGCTCGTTTGTATTTGGCTATGTTAAGTCGATGATTTTTGTCAATGTTTTTTTTACCGTCGTGTTGGCAATTGTTTTTTATGCGATAGTTTCGCGGCTGAAGCTTTCTAAACACCCGCTAATACTTACCGTTGTTCTTCTTCATTTACCTCGGTTTTTAGTTGTGCGGTCTATCGGTGCACCGGAAAGTTTATTTCTTCTACTCATTATTAGTTCGCTTTATTTTTTTGAAAAAGAGAACTATTTTCTTGCAGGGCTTCTTGGAGCTTTATCCGTTTGGACGAAGCTTCCCGGGATTCTTCTGTTTGTTGCCTACTCTTTGGTTTTTGTAGAGCGTTATATACGGACGAAGAAAATTAAATTTTCTTATGGGTGGGTAAAACTTATCCCCGTATCGCTCATAGCTCTTTTTGGATTTTATGCCTTAGTGTATACGGACTTTTTTGCGTTTTTTCATACAGGAGGGGTAGTCCCAATGGGACTGCCGTTTTCTCAGTTTAATGTAAATTTAAAATGGATTGGTACTGCCTGGCTGGAGGACATATTATTTTATTTTGCTTTATACGGGTACACTGCAATTGTTCTTTGGAAGAGCAAGTATCGAAGTTTTTTCTATTTTGCTGTTGTATTTTTTAGTGCAACCACGTTGGTTCAACATCGAGATATAGCACGCTATAGTCTGCCTATGCTGCCATTAACAATGATTGCTTTAGAGCAATTCTTTACCTCTAAAAAGTTTATAATTTTATTTATAGTGTTGTTACCTGCTATCTATCTGTATGCATGGAATTTTATCTCGTTCAATACCATGCCGGTACTCGATTGGTCGGCATATCGGTAAATTGAAAAGATATGTTGCAGGTTTGTACCAATATATGATATTCTAACAATATGCTTAAATTACTCAAAAAAAGATGGTACTTATTTTTGATAGTTCTTCTCGTAGGTGGGTTTTTTATCTATAGACAGGCAACCATTCAGCCAGCGGTGAAGCAAGCTTCGGCATACAAAGTACAATCGCAAACGCTCAAAGACAGTCTTTCTTTTTCAGGTGAAATTGATGCTGATGAGAAAGCAACATTGCGGTTTCAGTCTTCAGGAAAACTTGCCTGGGTAGGAGTAAAAGAAGGAGATGTAGTAAAAAAGTATCAGGGTGTTGCGTCCCTCGATCAGAAAGACTTACAACTGCGACTGAAACGCTACTTGAATACATTCATGAAAACGCGATGGAATTTTGACCAGACAAAAGATGATTATAAAGATTCTAACATTTTAGGTTTAAGTGACGATGCACGAAGAAAGGCATACCGGGTTATCGATGAATCTCAGTTCGATTTAAATAATTCTGTTATCGATGTTGAGTTGCAGCAAATTGCGTTGAATGATGGCTATTTGTACTCTCCCATAGAAGGTATTGTAACGCGTGTTGAAGCTCCACTTGCAGGACTCAATATTACGCCTACACAGGCTGAGTTTGATGTAATCAATCCCAAGACTATCTATTTTTCTGCAGCTGTAGATCAGACAGATATTGGGAAGTTGAGTGTGGGGAAGGTGGGGGACATTACGTTGGATGCCTATCCAGATGAAACGATCCCCGCAAAAGTAGTATCGGTAGGTTTTATTCCAAAAGCGGGAGAAACGGGTACTGTGTATCAGGTTAAAATTCAGATCCCACAGGTACAAGATGCTGATAAGTACCGAATGGGAATGACCGGCGATATTAATTTCGTCCTGAAAGAACGGGCAAATGTGATTGCAGTTCCTTCTTCTTATGTAAAAACGGAGGGGAAGGATAAATATGTATTAAAAACGGTTCAAGGAAAGACAGTAAAACAGGTCGTAAAAATTGGAGATACATTAGACAACTCAACGATTATTACTTCTGGCCTCCAAGAAGGAGACGTTGTCTATGATTAAACTGGAAGAGGTAACGAAAGATTATGTATTAGATCAGGATGTCGTTTTTGCTGCGTTAAAAGGCGTGAATGTCGAAATAAAGGATGGCGAATTTACTTCTATCATTGGCCCTTCTGGATCGGGGAAGTCAACACTCATGCATATAATCGGCCTTTTGGACCAACCTACGACAGGAAAAGTAATTGTGCGCGAAAAAGATATTTCAAAGTTGAATGATGACGAACTATCTACACTTCGATCTGAGGTTGTTGGATTCGTGTTTCAGCAGTTCAATCTTATTAACAAACTCACGGTTATAGAAAATATTCTACTCCCTACTATTTACGCCAGAAAAAAATTTGATTATGATCCAAAAGAAAAGGCATTATATTTGCTTGAACGATTTGGGATAAAAGGAAAAGAATATTCATATCCAAATAAAATTTCAGGTGGTCAACAACAGCGGGTGGCAATTGCGCGTGCTCTCATCATGAATCCGGATCTGATCTTAGCAGATGAACCTACCGGTAATTTGGATACGAAAACGGGCGATGAAATTATGAAACTGCTGAAAGAACTGAATGATGAACAAAAAATTACTGTAGTAATTGTAACGCATGAACCAGATATCGCGGCAAAAACAAATAGAAGTATTCGGATAGTTGATGGAAAAGTCGTATGAACTATTTTTTTTTAATCCTCAAGTCGGCATTTTTTGATTTTAACCGGAATAAGGGCCGGACGATTCTTACGTCATTGGGTATTTTAATTGGTGTCTTATCTGTGGTACTGTTGACTGCATTCGGACTTGGGTTAAAAAAATACATCTCAGACCAGTTTGAAAGCTTAGGAACTAATAATCTGCGAATTGTTCCTGGGAAACCGCTTCAGGGAGGAAGTTTTAGCGGAAGTGTTGCTGCAATTCGATTCGATGAACGGGACTTCCAAAATTTGAAACGAGTAAAGAATCTTCAGTTTGTAATCCCTATTTTTACTTCGTCGGTAGAGGTTATTGTGAGCAAACACAAAGAGTCTTCTACTTTGTACAGTACAACGAATGACATATTTGCCGGTCTCAATCTTAAGACCACCTATGGTGAATTGTTTACAAAAAACGATGATGAAAAACGAAGCAAAGTTGCAGTAATTGGCCCTAAAATAGCAGAAAAATTGTTTGGGACAGCTCAATCTGCCGTAGGACAGCCAATTAAAGTCTCAGGATCCAGTTTTAAAGTCGTTGGTGTGTTAGAGTCAAAGGGCGGCGGTTTCGGTGGCCCCGATCTTGATTCGTATGTCTATATCCCCAGTAAGACTGGCTACCTATTTAACACAGATAAAAAATTTGTGGCCTTCATCGTGAAAGCAAAAGACTCTGCAAATTTAGAGGTAGCAAAAACTGATCTGAAATCTGCGTTGTTAAAACGATACAAAGATGACCAATTTTCGATTATTGAGCAAACAGAAATTTTAAATGCAGTCTCTTCTATTTTTAGTATTCTCAATACAGTTCTTGTTGCCATAGCAGCCATATCGTTAGTTGTTGGTGGCATAGGGATTATGAATATAATGTACGTTACGGTTTCGGAACGAATAAAAGAAATCGGTATTCGAAGGGCATTGGGTGCGCGGAAAATGGATATTTTGTCGCAATTTCTTATCGAATCGGTAATCCTATCGCTCTTTGGGGGCGTGTTAGGTTTGGGGCTGGCAGCAGTTATCGTATTTTTTATCCGAGCTTTTTTCCCCGCCTATATCGATCTCCAATCAGTAGTTTTAGCACTGGGTGTTTCTTCTGGAATTGGGATAGTATTCGGTGTCTTACCAGCTAAAAAAGCTGCGGATCTTTCTCCGATTGAAGCAATTCGCTATGAATAATCTGGCAGGTAGGACAATAGAAGCTGCTTCTCCCCGCTTGTTTTATTCGCTTAATTTTGCTATTACAGCGTAAACATGGTTTATCCTCCCGATGGTACACTCGAAAGTGATTTTGATAGCTGCCTTTTTCTCCATTCGGTAAAATGTATACTTCATCCCGAGCAGATGACCCCTTGGAGGTAATGCCATCTGCGATAACTTTCTGAATCGCGTCATACAGTTTTTCAATGTCCTGGTAGGTGAGTTGATGCGAAGGAGTGAGCGGATGTATTTCCGCTTCCCATAAACTATCGTTTGCGTAGATGTTTCCAATGCCTGCTAATTTTTCCTGATCCATGAGGAGTACTTTGATTGGTTTTCGTGTAGATGAGGTAACTTTAAATAGATAATCGATGGTAAATTTAGGATTAAGGATATCTATCGAAAGGGGAGTTTCTGGTTTATTACTAATCTTAACCCAACCAAACTTTCTCAGATCGTTAAAGAACAAAGCAGAACCATCGGTATAATAAAAAATAACTTGGGTTGTTTTCCCCGGCATTTTGTTTGTTTCGGCAAAGGGAATAACATTTAAAAAAATCGCTTTTTTCCCGTACTCATGAAAGACCAACTGCCCCGTTAATTTTAAGTGAATACTGGCAAATAAAGAGTCAGAAAATTGAAAACTCAGTACTTTGCCCGTACGTAACACATTAATGATCGGTTTACCGATTAACGACTGAGGATCACCAATTATCATTTTAGGTTCTCGGACCTCAACATGGTCTATTATTTTGCCGATGATACTTTGAACAAGAGAACGTCTAATTGTTTCTACTTCAGGAAGTTCAGGCATAAAATGGTATCAAAATAGATTTTTGATCAGTTCTCAAAAGTTGAAATCAGATCGGTTACTTTTTTCTTAAATACTTCAAATGAATACTTGAGCGATTCCTGGCGTGCGTTTTGGCAAAGTTTCTCATATTCCGGTACAGATGTCTTTTCCAATATCTCTACTTGTTCAAGGAGGGAATCAGCAGAGAGTGTAGAAAAAAGATAGCCATTATGACCTGGTTGAATGGTTTCCTTCAATCCACCAGATGCGTACGCAATTACCGGAATACCTCTCCCCATGGCTTCTATCGGAGCAATTCCAAACTCTTCATCGCGTGAAGCAAACAGAAATGCTTTGGCGCCCGCATAGAGTTCTTCAAGTTCATTGTCTGGTATCCCGCCGACCAACTCAACGGTATCTCCTGCCAAGGATTTTAAGTATGCATAGTCTCTTCCTTGTCCAACAATTTTAAGTGGTAATTTTTTCTTGTTTGCTGCCTCAATAAGAATATCGAGGTGTTTTGCTCGTGCTAGGCGCGAAATGGTTAAATAGTAATTTTTCTTTTTTGTATTTCGGGGGAGATCTTTTGGAATCATTACCGGTGGGTATATTACATCTGCATCACAACGGTAGTACTTTTGAATTCTTCGTTTCGTTTCCTCTGAGTTTGCAATAAAATGATCTACGCGTTGGGATGAAAGGAAATCCCACTCACGCAGGTGTTGATTAATAAGGTTCCCGTAGATCTTTATAAGTATATGTTTTTGCCATTCTAACGCTGTTTCATAGTAGTATAGGTATCGCGGCGGATGGTGTAGATAGCAAATATGAGGGGTTTCTGGACGGGTGATAATTCCTTTACACATCATAGTACCGGAAGAAGATATTACCAGATCATAATCAGAAAAATTAATGCTTTCCCAGATAAAGGGAGTAAGGAATCGAAGGGGAGAAGCCAACCGCTTAAATCCAGGTATTCGGTCGGCCCAGGTGGTGTGAATGTTCCATTTCTTAGTTTGTTCTGCGTGGTGCCCGAGTGTTGATGGGTTGTAGTATGCGGTATAAAGATCCGCATGAGGGAAAATATCCATGAGCGAAACAAGCACTCGTTCTGCACCGCCAAATTCTTGTAATTGGTCATGGACAATTGCAATTTTCATTGCTATATTATACATATTCATATGGAACTAATACAGGCCGTTATTTTAGGAGTTGTTGAAGGACTTACAGAATTTCTTCCCATTTCTTCTACGTTTCATCTTATTTTTGCATCTAAAATTTTAGGCATACCAGAAACAAATTTTTTGAAATTATTTGAGGTGTTTATTCAATCTGGCGCAATCTTGGCGGTGGTGTTTTTGTATTACAAGGATTTTGTCTCCAATAGGGCGCTCTTAAAAAATATAGCTTTTTCATTTCTTCCAACAATGATTATTGGCTTTGTACTGTATAGCGTAATTAAAAAAGTTTTCTTTGAAGCATACGGGGCAATGGTTCTTGTATTTTTGTTGGTTGGAGCCTTATTCCTTGGAGTAGAATGGTTGGTAAAAAAGAATAAAATACAGCTCAAAAATCCGTTAGGAAAATTGACAGTTAAACAGGCTGTTATAATTGGTTTATTTCAGTCTCTTGCCGTTATGCCTGGCGTTTCTCGTTCTGGTGCTGTAATTATTGGGATGATGTTTTTGGGGTTTAAAAGAGAGGATAGTGCTAAGTACTCTTTTCTCATTTCAGTTCCGACTATTATTGCTGCTTCATTGTATGATCTTTTTAAAATGCGAAACGAACTGACGACTAATAATACCAATGTTGTTTTACTGTTTATTGGTTTTTTTACTTCATTTGTTTCTGCATATTTTGTGATTAAGTGGTTTATTGGCTTTTTGAAAAATAACACGCTGAATGTGTTTGGAGCTTATAGAATTCTTGTTTCGGTACTGCTATTCCTTTCTGGTTTGGTAAAATAAAGCGTAAAGCTGCACCCGTAGTTCAATGGATAGAATGAGGGCTTCCGAAGCCTTTGATGTGAGTCCGATTCTCGCCGGGTGCACCCAACATTGAGCATGTATGAGATACTCTTAATTGGACTAATTCTCCTTCCTGAGAGGTTTTTTCCGCTATAATAGGGTGTATTGGTTGGGCTCGTAGCTTAGTTGGTAGAGCGCTGCATTCGCATTGCAGAGATCGCCGGTTCGACTCCGGTCGAGTCCACAAAAAGACATAAATAGGTTTATCCTTCGAAGATATTTATACAGTAAAACATACGACTCCCATGTTAGCGTTTGCTAGTTTCATAACGGCTGTTAATATAAAACATTTCAGCATAAATACGAATACTTTTGATTTTAGATTATATATTTCTTAATATTATGTATATTGATGGATAAAAAAAAGAGAGTAGGGAGTATCATCATAGTAGTTGGTTTGTTGGTCGGTGTTGTTGGGATGGTAGTTTTGAATACTTTTTATACTAAATCGAGATTCGGATATAAATCAAGAGCAGCAGATTCTGTTTCTACGTATAATATTTTGGATTACGGGGCGAAAAAAGATGGTGTAGCCGATGATTCGCAAGCTTTACAAACAGTAATCGACATAGCAAGTAAAGTAAATGGAGGAACGGTTCTTATCCCTGCAGGAAATTATGTTTTTTCTAAAAGTGTTATTCTACGATCTAACGTAACTATTCAAGGAAGCGGGGTTGGCAAAACAATAATTAAATGTGACCGAAAATTTTCATATGTATTTGCAAATAATGAGGACCGAAGTGCAGAACTGACTACTGATTCAATAGATAATGTTGAAATTAATGATCTAACCATAGATACGAATTTTTTTGAATCAAATAGTGGAATAGCTCTAGAAAAAGCATCAAATGTCCGAGTCCATAACATTGAAATAAAGAATATCTATAAGGGATGGGGGATACGCATCGGATCAATGAAACACAGCAAAGATTCTGTTGCTCATAATAATAACATTGTTATAGAAAATTCGACCTTCGATGGACACCATAGTTCTCTAGAGCAAATTCTTGTTTTTAATAGTAGCAATGTTACGCTTCGGAATAATACCTTTAAAAATATAGTATACGACTCAAGTTTGGCTGGAACTTCTTCCATCGGTATATATCAGAATGCGAATACTGTTGTTGTGGAAAGAAATACCTTCGGAGAACAAAACAAAACAGGAACGAATCTCGGTTTGCGAGCTATATATTATTCACTATCTTGCGATAATGTAACCATCAGTAATAATAATATATATGGAAGTGATTCTGTAGATGTTAAAGACAATACAACTGGTCATAAAACTGTTGGAGTGCAGGGGGCGAACTTGTCGGATAACGGAAATTTTGGTAGAGTAAGCGTTTTAAACTACAAAATCCAAAATAATAGTTTTAATAATCTCGGAACTGGACTACAATTGGGCGCAGTTGAAGGTGGGATTGTAACAAGTAATACATTTAATAGTAATGTAGTTGGTTTACTAATAAGCGATGATGTTTGGCATCAATCAAGCACTCCATCAAGTGATTTATTTATTAGTAAAAATACATTTACTAATAATAACTCGACGAATATCTATAGTATATTACATCCCGGTATTTTATTAGTACCGCGAAATGGGATAACGAGTAAGTATATTAACATCACAGGAAATACTTTCAGAGATACTCGTACTGCAAATCAAACTCAGTTGTACCCGATTACATTCGATGGTGGAACTTGGAATAATATTGCCATAACTAACAATAGTCTGAAGAGTTATAGTCCTGGTGAATCTATCGCACTTGCTAGCTCCGCAACATTAGGGACAAATACCGTGGTAATTTATGAAAATACAGACTACTCAGGATCTATTTCACAGCAATCAAAAGCAACAAATGTGAAAGGTATTATTAGTACGACATCAACGTTGCCTTTCACTTTTTATGTGTATCATTCCTCAAACTCAAGTTCTCCCATTGCAATTATTGATTCTACAACTTCTGGTCAGTTTGCAGCGAATCTATTTCCGGGGACATTCAAGATCGCAAAATCAGGTTTTTATGCATATGAAAAAGGAAGTTCTAATACAACGTCAAATGCAGTCTCATTTACCATATCTTATGGCAATCAGTTATCCAAGGATATAAGTTTTGCAGTTGCGTCTTCACCCACATTTACTCCAACTCCTACCATTATAAAAACCCCAACTGTCATTGCCAATCCTACAATAGTCATCCCTCCTACTATTATTTTACCTACAGCTACACCTACTCCAAGAGTTACATCCCTTCCCACGCCAACGGCTATACTTATACCTACACAAAAACCTGGGACGCCGATACCGACTAAATCTCCGACTCCTTTACCAACGAAGATTACTATTTCAACCACTCCTAAATCGTGTCCATTACAAAGCCAAGGAGATGTAAACTGTGACGGGAAAATTGACCTAATTGATTTTGAAATTTGGAGAGAGTCTTTTTTTCGATAATATGCCTTAACTTCAAAATTCTAACGAAACAAAAAACATAGTAATCTTTTGTGCGGGCAATGAGATCGAAAACAAAAACTAAGTTGAATAGTGAAATAATTTTACGGTAATACTTAACATTTAAAATATTATGACTTACTCATATAATGATAAAAAATTTGATAATCGACGAATATTTTTAGTAATAATAGTATTTATTATTTTGAGTATATTTAGTTTAAGTTGTTATTCATGTATCGTTTTTAAAAGCTCGGATAGTTTATTTAATACTATTAATACATATGCAACAGAATCTGTCAGTCCAAGTTCAAAGTATTTTGGATATTTCTATGTATCTCCTGATAATTTAAATGATATCGGTGTTCTCCATAATGCAAATATTGTTCAAATTGATGCTTCTTCACATTTTCCTCAAGATGCAGTTAAGCTGAGAAGTAATAATTTATGCGCAACGTTAACAATGCATTGGATCTTTTCTACAGATTTTCAAGTACCTATTTATGATGAGTCAGGAACACAAGTTGCTGGGGGAGCGGGTTTTGGGAATGGGGTAATAAGGTTAAGAAGCAATTGGAAAACGATTTGGAATGAATTTAACGGGTGGATTAAGGGGAACGAAGACGTTATTTGTTCTTTTTACTTCGATGAACCTTTTTGGAATGGTTGGTCATTTAATGATTTTCGAATGATTACGAAACTAATTAGAGATACATATCCAAATAAAAAAATATTAGTATATGAAGCACCTCCTGTTCTCGATATCTCCTACTGGAATGAGACTATTTATAATCATGGGCAAAAATTTCATTTTGCTGATGGAACTCCCGTAAAGTATCAACAAGTTACCTCTGATTACTATGAATATGTAACGGATCTAGGAGTAGATTACTACGAAAGGAACATGCGAAATTTTTCAGAAGTACGCTTAAATGACATGGTCAATACAGTTAAACGTTTGGCTAATCGTGGCCAGAATATTTGGCTTGAAGCAGATCAGTATGATGCTACTTATACGGCAAACCCTAACCTTGGAAAAGAGACATATAATACATTGCATGACAGAATGGAGATGTATAGAAAAATTGTTAAAAATGATAAAAGGGTAGTGGGAATAATTTTATATTTATATCGATCGAATCCGCCTGCTGAAACAGGACTAGTTGATCTGTATAAGTCTATATCCGGTTTGCAAGATTATCATGTACAAATTGGACAGGAAATTACAGGCTTGAAAAAAACAGATGTCCGCGGTGCTTTGAAAGTTCAATCGCAAACGAGTATTGTAGGTTGGGCATGTGATGCTGCTAACACAAACGTCAAAAGCAGCATCAATATATATGATGGGCCATATGAAGAGGGAAAAGTGTTGATACAATCAATTACCGAGGCTTCTGCTAAGTTCCCGACCACACTGAAAGAGTATTGCAATGATGACTATCATGGTTTTAAATTTATCGCCCCAAACTCAATACGGGATGGGAAAGATCATTATTTATATGCTTATGGCAGCTACTCGGATAAGTCAGGTTTTGCTTTGTTGCCGTGGGGGGGGAATATAAAATATAATTCTGATATACAACCAAAAACTACACTAACAATAGCCCCAACTATTACCATTAGCAAGGTGCCCACGTCTACACAAAAACCTGGTACGCCGATACCGACTAAATCTCCGACTCCTTTACCAACGAAGATTACTATTTCAACCACTCCTAAATCGTGTCCATTACAAAGCCAAGGAGATGTAAACTGTGACGGGAAAATTGACCTAATTGATTTTGAAATTTGGAGAGAGTCTTTTTTTCGGTGATCAAATAACGCAATTATTTGAAAAATTCTACAATGAAAACGCATTCAACCAGTACAAATTGACCCATTTTGGACATTACAATATTTTGGCTTTCGGTTATAATAGAGGGTATTATCAGGATTAGTAGCTCAGTATATAGGAGAATGCAGAGATCGCCGGTTCGACTCCGGTCGAGTCCACAAAAAACGGTAGATTTTCCGATCATTACTCGTTATAATAAACGCTTAGTGTCGCTTGTAATTCGGACATGAAGCACTTAGCATCTGTAGCTCAGTGGTAGAGCGCTACTCTTATAAAGTAGATGTCCTTGGTTCGAACCCAAGCAGATGCACAGCTGAGGTAGCCAAGGTGGTCACGGCGGAGGTCTGAAAAACCCCAGATGTCAGTTCGACTCTGACCCTCAGCACACGCTCCTACACCCTCCTTCTCAAAGGAGAGAATAGATTGATACAACGGGATAATGTTAGTTTTGACAAGCCTCAACAACCTCATATTGCCACTGCAATCAAAATTTAGCAGATGTCATTCTTGTGTATTTTTCGTAATTTTATAAATAGAGCTATTTGAATCCATACGATCTATTAACCTTATGCTCGTACTTGACAAATGCAACTAATTTGCATTACAATACGATTGCAAATTAGTTGCATTTAATGCCCGTGGATTACGATAGAATCATACAAATAAGCTTAGAGCTATACCCGGAAGATGAGAAAGCCTTTCTGGCGAATGTGGTAATAACATCACTTAATGAAGAGAAGGTGTTATCTTTGCTGCAAAACTTCGTAGATATAAAAAAACAAATTCATCTTATATTAACTTCATCAAAACCTAAATCCAAATTTCTACAGCAGTTTAGAACACCCATCATTAGTTCGCCTTTCGTCAAAGCATTAAAATCAGAGTTTCGTCAACAGCAACGCATTCTCGGATGTCCGAAAATAGATGAACATGTGCTTCTACTTAGTGCTTTGAAATTACTAGAAGCTAAAGATATCCTACTGTATAAGCCCGTTCTCAAAGATATTTTGCAACGAAATATCCACAAACTAAGAGATCTATCGACAGATACATCATTTGTAGAACGGACAAAAGCAATCAACGATATTGTTAAAACGCTATCGAGGAGCTCTCGCAATAATGTTGTTATTGTGGGGAAAGCTGGAGTAGGGAAAACTACATTGGCTAAATCAATGTATAGGTATTTACCACAATACACAATGTATCAACTATTTGCTGGCGGTGACGCTTTCATTGATCAAGTTATAAATCTTATAAGCATACAGAACACTAATAAGGTCGTTTTTATGTTGGATGAGATTTTTAGCTTTGAATCGAGCCAAATTAAGTATTTGATTGAACACGCGCAAGTTATAGGCACCGCGCATGAATCCGCATATAAGAAATTTGCTACGGAGTATCCTCATATCGCATCTAAACTCGAAATCATAATGCTTGAAGAGCCTAATCAGGAAGAGCTACAAAGAATTATAAACGCCCATAAAGATCGGATACAGCAACAAACTGGTGTAATCTTTGAAAACGATGTGACAGAAGAAATGTTCCAACTAGCTAGACAATATATGGGTGACAAGTTTTTCCCAGCTAAAGGGATACTCTTATTTGAAGAAGCAGCCAATGCAGCCCAATATGGGGGAAGAAAAATAACTAAAGACATTATACGGGCATTGATATCCCAAATTACAAATATCCCTATTAGCTCGTTGACAGAACTGAATAAAAAGGATCTGTCACATCTCGGGGACAAGCTCAGAAAAAAGGTTAAAGGACAAGACCAAGCTATTGATGCTGTAGCACGAACTATACAACGTTCCCGACTTGGTTTTGGAAAGCAAAACAGGCCTATTGGATCCTTTTTATTCGTCGGCCCGTCTGGTGTTGGTAAAACAGAGTTAGCCAAAGCTATTGCCCAAGAGGTTTTTGGAGACGCAGAATCAATGGTGCGCCTGGATATGTCTGAGTTCTCTGAAGCTCACATGGTACAACGTCTCATAGGCGCACCTCCCGGATATATAGGATACGAGGAAGGAGGGCAGTTGACTAATCCAGTTAAAGCAAAACCTTATACACTAGTATTACTTGATGAGATTGAGAAATCACATCCTCGTGTCTTCGATATATTCTTACAAGTCTTAGATGATGGAAGGTTAACTGATGGACAGGGCAATAAAGTCGATTTCCGTAATGCGGTCATTATCGCCACATCAAATGCTGGTATTGAAGATATATTAGATATGATTGACGAAGGTAAAACGCAACCAGAGATTATTACGGAACTAAAGGAAATTCTTCAAGATTATTTTCGAATCGAATTCATAAATAGATTCGATAATATCATTATATTCAATGCACTGAAACCAGACGCATTAGTTGGCATCGCACGAATACAAATTGAAAAATTAGCTGCTGGATTAGCTAAACGGAATATTGAATTAATAGTCACAGATACTTCATTGCAAAATCTCGCTAAGGAGGCATATGATCCAAGATATGGGGCACGGGGTTTATTACGATTAATTCAAGAGAAAATAGAGAATAGTTTAGCAGAAATGATTATTAGTGGAGAACTAAAAGAGGGTGAACGTGTTGAGTTTTAGTCGGTTAAATCCCACACATCGACGTTATTTGCCTCCTCTTTTCTGAATTTTTGCCGAGCCTCACGGGAATTATCAGCAGTGACAATAATAAACCTGAATCTTCTCTTGTTGTCTACTATTCGCTTTACCCAGCCCATATATATCACGCTCTTAAATTCCTTGTGATGTGTATTAATAAATTCCTGCATCTGATGTTTTGATATTTCAGCAGGGAATTTCATTGGGATTACAGGATTCACAATGATTCGTTGGCGTTTTGGTCTTTTAGGCTGCGAATTTTCTGGCATATTGTAACATTTGGCTAAAATCTTGCCTTAATGTATTGGGTTCAAATATGATCATACCTGTATTTGATTGAACTCCAGCCACTCCTTGAGAAATGGTTACAGATTGTTTTACATCCGTCACTCTTGATGCTGTCCGTGATGAATGTGTATGTGACTGTTTTGTGTTCTTCTGCACAGGTGTGTTCTTAGATGAACGAGTACTTGTTTTGACGGAACTCACTGCCTCATGTGTCCCAAGGTCTTTGCTGTCGGGCTGTGAATTCTGATGCTGTTTGGGCATTTGAGCATTGTTTTGAGGTGTGCTCTGTCTGGTAAGATTGCGTGGGTTTGAGGCAGATGCTTGCGAGCCGGTAACTCCACTAAGAGCTGTTTGTGCTTCTCTATTTTTTGTGGCCTCTACTTCTGCCGATACACGATTTTCGCTTTGTATCTGTTGTGTAGTCTTTTCTGACTGAGTTTGCGTAGCTATTTTATTAGTAGATGACAGAACGTTGTTTACTTCCTTCATTGTCTCATGTTCTGTGGCCTCATGCGTTTGTCTTTCTTCTTGTTTCAGGGTTACTACTTTTTCATTTTCAGTTATGATGCTTTGTCTTTGACTACTGTGTTCTTTTAACTGAAATGCTTGTTCAAGAGCAGACCCTATTTCTGGCATTTTTATAGGCGGCATATCTTGTTGTACTAATGCAGATCTAGGTGTTGAACGATGCCTTACTTTGGTTGGTTCATCCATTATAGTTTTTCGCTGTGGTAATACATACAATATCGTATCCAATGCAGTAGCGGGCGCTATTCTATTTGGCTGACTTTCCTGAGGCTTATTCCTAATAATGCTTACGGGGGCACTTATGTCTTTTGTATATCTTGGTGCCCTTCCTTCAATGCCCACAACTACTTTGAGCGGATTACTTGTTGAATCTT
>JAAXWC010000015.1 GCA_013335175.1 Candidatus Roizmanbacteria bacterium | reverse complement strand
TCTTTTCCCCTCGAAAAAGTGCTAACACTACCTGTTTTTTGAATGCGGGTGTATGTACCCGCCTCATCTTTTTTTCTCCCATATTGTAAGCTTACCATCTGGTCTAGTTTATGGGGGTAAGTATAGTTTCCTCAAGAGATAAATTTGAAACTGAAGCATTATGGGGCAACTGGGGTCGAGTATCACTGTTAAATAATCCCCCTGATTCGAGACTCATATTTATCTTGATAAATTAATTGAATTTCCGTTAGGATAAATTCATTTGTTATCTGTAGCTATATAATTTTATCATATGTTCATTGTTCACATGTTTGCCTAGAAAGGTTGTCGACGAAGCGAAATTGATTTATGGCTCAGACGACAATAGTTTCTCCTTTCTTTCCGCCTCCTCGTTTTCAATGAGGTAAAACTGCATCAAACTATGAAGAAACGTTACAAGCTGTGTGCATAGTCTTTCATCGGGGGAGCAAAACTGGATTGAAAAAGCACGGTATTTCTTCTATACTTAATCTATGAAGCTTCCTTCAACGCTTACAACAGCAACCCCACTTTCAAAAGGTTTGGCAATGGTGCTTTTTATCCTCTTGCCGTTTGTGGGGTTTTATCTGGGGATGAAATATAATGAAGGTATTCAGACAGTGAAGATCACACAATATTCTGAAAAAAATGATTCTAAAGTGCCGAGTCCCATATACAAGAACACGGCCACTCCAACAATTAATAAACCCTCATCTGTTCCGAAGCCATCGGGCAATGAGCTTAATCTTACGAATACCCTTACCATAAAACCTTCCACGACAACAATGAGCTCAATTACATACGGATCAAGCTCTGACTGTAATCGGCTAAATGAAATAAGTAGGGAAAGTAAAACATATGCTTTTTTTGGTTATACCTTCGATTATCCAAAAGAGTTTAAAAAGATTATCGATAATTCCGGACAAGGTAACTTAATAGCACTGTTAACAAATATGAAACAAGTGAACTCTGCCCAAGATATATATTTAAATACGTTTACTAAATCGGATATTATAATTAGCGTTACCGGAGGATCAGTCTTTGATGGAGACCATAATAAAGAAGAAGATTTGACTACTCCAGAACAAAATTTACAAAAAACTTTTAATAAAGAGTTTGGGTATCCTTTAGTTCGCGATTGTAATAAGCCTGGCATCACTACATACTCGACAGTATCATACGAACCAGTCGTATCTGCAGTCGGATTTATTGGTAAATATACTCCACCAGCTAGCTCAGTTCCAAGTACAAGCATCTACAATAATGCAGTAGTATATCATCTTCTAAATGGTGTAAATTACTTAGAATTTGTTGCCCGTCCAAATAATCAGAATACAATAAACGTGATTGAGGCAATAATAAAATCTGCAAAAGTGGTCAAATAATATTCTGGAATTTTTCACTTCTATAAACCTACATCAGTCTATGAAGAAACGACACAAGCGGTGCGAGTAATAATACATGGGGGGAGCATAGAAAAAAACCATTTTTAACAACAGAATAAAAGCAAAGTATTTTTTTCGAAATTGTTTATAGAGAATTCTAGCAATTTTTGACTATTACAGATAAAGTTATAGGTTTATAGTAGTTTTATTCCATTATACTTTAGATAAATTCATGAAAAAAATAATATTTAATATCCTCATTATCTGTTGCTTCAGCTTATCAGTGATACAAACTCACGCAGTCGATAACCTACCTACATGTTTTCAACATGGAGTGGGTGATGTTGATTGCGATGAAAAAATAAGTTTGAGAGATTTTGAACGTTTACGTCAAGCAGAATACTGCGATCAGTCCACTGAATGGACAGATTTAAATTTCGATGGTAAAACAAATGATAATGATATTAATATTTGGAAATTAAGCTATTCACAAAGTGAATCGAATCGAAGAAATAAAGTATTACTATTGATTGATAATAATGATGCTTTGCAGCTTACTATGCAACTCAGTGAAATGCAAATTGACGTATCCAGAGTGCTAAAAAAAACAATAGAGATTGTACCTCTAGATAATGCCCCTATGTATAGTCCAGAGCGAATTAGGCAAATACTAGTGTCGAAATGTAATTTGGATAAAAACGGATGTCAAGATATTGAAGGGGCTATCTTTGTAGGAGATATTCCTTATGCACTGTATGATATGTCATATGATAATGATAATACTGCACCTTTCCAGTTTTATTATGAAGATCTTGATTCTACCTATTTGATAAAACCAAATGGCCATTACAATGGATACTCAATCCAAGGTCTCCATTCAGGTCCTGAAATATATGTTTCATGGATTAAACCACTTAGTATAGCTAATACTAAAAATGGTCAACCTTCTCTAACAAACATACCGTATATAACACAGCTTAAATATTATTTTGATAAACACCATCGGTACTTTTCTGATCAAATATCAACTTCACCTTTCATGATTAGTATGATTCATTGTCCCTCAGCACTTGAAATGGTTCAACCAATGATTCCCATCTATGGAAAAGATAATGTTCTAGCCTTAAGCCCTTCTGATCAATGTGATCAACTCGAATCATACTACCCAGCATTATTTTCTAACTTTGAAAAACTACCTGAATTAGCATATATACACACACATGGGAATCGTACGGATATTTGGAGTAAGTCAAAAGATATAACTGGGGCAGATATATTACAAAGAACAGGGTTACCTTTATTAACATTTTCTTGGGGTTGCCAAAATGGTAACTTTTTAGAGTATGAATCAACGTCTTTGGGTTTATCCATTATTAATGGAAAGGATCTAGGACTTACATTTATTGGGAAACTTGACAATACCGATATATCTGAAGTACAGGACGCCCTTTGGTTTACAAATTCACAAACAGATTTTTTTATTTTGTTTAGCCAAGGCCAAACAGCAGGGGAAGCAATGTTTAATATGATGAATAGTTATACTAACAGATTTATTCAAAACTATTCTACACATCCGGAAACGGTAAAAGTAGTTAATTTATATAAAATAAGCGGGCCATTACAAAGAATCATATTAGGTTCCCCTTTTGTATTTAGTAAAACAGCACGAGCTAGATCTTTTTGAGAAAGGAAAACATTAGCTTATTTCCTTCTTTCTTTCCACCTCTTCATTTTCAACAAGGTAGAACTACATCTGACTATGAAGAAACGTTACAAAGTAATCGGTCGGGGGAGCCAAGTGGGACGTGATGAATAGGTTTACACGAATATTTATTTGATAAACTTAAACGTAGATAAGATCTTATCGAGAAGTACAGAATCTTCCTTAGAGGCATAAGTTAAGCCGATCGTAAGAAACTGATTTTCAGTAAGTACGGCAATTGTTGTGGCAAACTCGACATTATTATCTAATACTTCTATCCTTTTTTTAGCACTGTATCCATCTAAAGTTAGATCAAAACACGAGTGTATTTTTATAGGGCCTCCGGGGTGACAGAAATCATCAAGCTTCATTTCGCTCATTCTGGGAGACGAAGATAATGAAAATAAATTACCTTTGATAGCATAGTAAAAACCTCCTCCATCTCCAACCCCTGATAATTTTTCCTGAAAATCTGTACTTGAAAAACAAATAGCTCCAAATTTGCAGTTTGAAACCATCTTCCAATGTGTTGGATACTGAAGAGTGACCTTCATTCCGTTGTTTGTATAGGCCTTAAATTCGTTGTCAGGGGAACTTGGAAAAACTGATGTTGGTGGATTTGTTGTGATAACGACGGTTTGTTTTTTTATGTTTAAAGGTTGTATTGTTGGGGAGTTGGGTGGTGTCTCGAGAGTGACAGTGGGTGCGACCGTGGGAACTGCAGCTGTCGGTTGAGAGGTGGAATGATGAGATTGCAATCCCAAATAGTAACTTCCACTCGCGATAACCAGTATTAGAACAATTGCCATTATTACGATTGGCAATGATATACGATTTCCGGATGGTGGAAGAGATTCCGAGAATAGTGGAGGTGCAGAATTAGGATCCATGCTATTATTATAACAATAGTAGTTAAAATAATAAAGACACAATTTAGTTTACGTTGAAGTTTATTTGTTCAATAACTCCCTTTTTCAGCCTTGTCACTTCAACGAGATAAAACTGCATCAGATTATAAAGAAACGCTACAAGCGGTGCGAATAGTAATACATCGGGGGAGCAGGGTTGGATTGACATCTGATTATCTTCCTACTACACTCTCATCATGATTGAAGCGGTTATTTTTGACTTCGGACGAACACTCTATGATCCAACAATAAAAGCCCTTTTTCCAGGAGTTATAGATACATTAACAGAACTTCAAAATAGAAATCTTAAACTCGGATTGGTTAGTATTGCAGAAACCGATGACACTGATCAAAGATTGAAAGAGTTGAATGAGCTAGGGATAATGCAATTTTTTTCAGCGATAAGCATTATTGCAAGAAGTATTAAAAGTAAAAATTTTGGCAAGATATTTGATGAGTTAGGAGTAAGCGAAAATCCCAGAAAAGCAATCATTATCGGCGATAATTTAAAGAGAGATATAGAAGAGGGTAATAGCATTGGCGCGCATACCGTTTGGACTCGACAGAGATTGTCAGCAGACTGGAAACCAATAAATGACAAACAAAATCCCGACTATACAATAGAAGCAATTGAAGAACTTATTCCTATTATAGAAGGTCTATTATCAAATACAGAGTTTTCGTGAAATAACCTGCATCAAACTATGAAGAAACGCTACAAGCGGTGCGAATAGTCTTTCATCGGGGGAGCAAAATAAAAGCTTTTATCCAATTACTATAAATTGGTATCATATAACATATGACAACAATAAATCCTTGGATCAACTTCAACGGTAATGCAGAAGAAGCATTTACATTTTATAAATCAATATTCGGCGGAGAGTTTGCGAAAGTAGTCCGTTTCAAGGACATTGCCAGCACTGAATTCCCTGTGTCAGAAAAAGAAGAAAATAAAATAATGTATATTGCCCTACCTATTGGGGCAGATACTGTGTTGATAGCCAATGATGTTCCGGAGATTTTTGGACGAGTAAATGAGCAAGAAAATCGAAGTAAAATTTTGGTAAGTACGAAAAATAAAGAAGAAGCAGACAAAATATTTACTGGGCTTTCGGCTGGCGGAGAAGTAGAAGGGTCAATGGGTGACAGTCCGTGGGGTTCATATGCGGGTATGCTTCGAGATAAATACGGCATTGAATGGATCATAGAATTTTCTCCTGATAGATGAATGCATTGTCTTCTTTTATAAATTAGGGATAGAGGCTGGTCTCATCGCCTTCAACGAGATGGAGCCACATCAATTTACGAAGGAAAAACACAAGTGGGGCGAATAGTAATATATCGGGGGAGCTACGCTGAGGGTTTGAGCCATTCTCAAAATGAAGACGGTTGAAACCCATCTTTTTATATGTTTATAATAAACATCTGGTTAAGACAATACAACACACCTTAAAGGTGGTAGAAAAGGTGGTAGAAAATTATTAAGAAGGGTACAGCTTCTTGAGAAAGGAAATCACCTATTGAGCAAATAAATCGTCCATCGTATCTATTAAACATGATGTATACTCATCTCATGAATGAATTTGTTATTCAATATCGAGAAAAGAATGATAATGACGATGATTGGATAAAAAAAGTAGCAACGGAACAATGGGGGTCGGATGAAATTATCAGTAAAGATCATCTTTATAAAGTAGAAGCCCTCCCCGGCTTTATTGCGGAACAAAATAATAAACCCATTGGAGTTATTTTGTATGCGATCGAAGAAAAAGAATGCGAAATAGTTGCGCTTTATAGCTCGTTTGAAAAACAAGGGATAGGCTCTCGATTAATTGAATTAGTTTGCGAGATTGCCAAAATAACAAAATGCCAACGAGTATGGCTTCAAACGACAAATGACAACACTACGGCTCTTCGCTTCTATCAAAAGAGAGGATTTGTTATAGCTGCTATACGTACGAATGTAATAGAAGCTCAGCGCAAGGTAAAAGAGATCCCTTTTTTTGGCAATGACGGAATTCCCATTAGGGATGAGATTGAATTGGAATTAATCATAAAACTTGAATAAGTTATTCATGAGATTTACATATAATAGATAGCTATCAAAACGAAGATAATACAACACACCTTAAAGGTGGTAGAAAGGTGGTAGAACAAAACACCAGCGGAACTTTATGTTAAAAATTAAGAAAATATAGTTCACATTTTTTGATCAGTTTACGCTTCGTTTTGTTATAAATTGGTCTTGACATTGGGGGTAGGTGCTCTTGTAAATAGTACTTGTTATGTTACTATTACTAGTATGCTCGATTGGAAGATATTGGCCATTTTTGTCCCATTCCTCTTTGTTACCTACCAAACACTTTCAAAACTGTTGCCTAAAGGCACTTCGGCTTTTTTGGTAAATGCCTATGCTTCATGTATCGGAATGCTTGTTATGCTGCTATTGCATTTTCTTTTCTCTTCAAACAAATCATTAGAACTAAATTCTAAAGTAATTCCGATCGTTATCGGTATTGGACTGCTCATTAGTCTCGGTAATTTCGGAATCATTAAAGCATATGCTCTTGGCGCTCCTCAATCACTTTTTACTCCCATTTTCTATATTGCACTTATTATTTATGGAGTTGTGTTCGGATTGGTAATTTGGCATGAACGTATTAATTTCCTTCAATTAGTGGGAATAGCAATTGCGGTTACCGGATTATTTATGACTGCTTACTTTAAAAAGTAACTATTTATTTTCAGAGAATAAAGCTTGTGGGAAATACAATATTTAAAAATGATAAGTACAAACAATCTCGTGGTGGATACTCAAGACTATTAGATATTGAGTGTGGAGCGTGTTTTCACCATATATTCTATTATCAAAAAGATGGTCCCGGAATATTAAAAAGGATGTATATTGATAGAATTATTGGATCAGAACAATATTCAGGATTAGAAAATATTCCATTAATAAAAATACCACCGTTGTTGTGTCCGGAATGTCATGTTTTAATAGGTGTCCCTTATTTGTATGAAAAAGAAAAGCGATTAGCATTTCGACTTTTTGTTGGTGCAATACTGAAAAAAATTATTAAAATTTAACAAACCATGATACTCGATAATTACGATGATTTTATAAAAACTATTCTTCATAAGTTAAAAAATCATGGTATTGATGTTGAAAAACTCAATATGGATCACATTGGATACCAAGCATCGTCGGATGAAGATTATAACACCCTAAAAAATGAGTTCAACAATTTTGGTTCGCTAGTTTCTGAAGAAATAGTTGGCGGAAGAAGGGTTGGGATATATAAATTAAGTCAGGCTTTACAGTTTCATCAGTACATAATTCCTGCAATTGAACTCATCGCACCAAAAGCAGGGCAGACCTGTCCTTCAGCTCTCGAACACGTAGAGTTTGTGTTAACCGAAAGCTTTGATTCGTTTATGAACAAATATCCGGATTTACACTGGGATACGACAGCTATAAATCAGCCTGGTTTTCCCATGATAAAGATTAAACTAGGTGATACGATCCAGGTTAAATTTCACTTACAACCGATACTTGAGATAGTTTCGGGTAAAACTGCATCAAACGATGGATAAACGATATAATCAGTAATTTATCGGGGGAGTTGGAATACCGAGTCATCAAATACTTCTTTTATAGTTGCTCGTTTATCAATCATTGCTTAGAATATCTGCGATAAAATATTCTAACTACGCCGTGGTCGCAAGTTTCTGGAGTCGATCGATATAGGCCCATTTCCAGAAGAGAAGAGCAGGTTTGCCGATGAGAATTTTTCCAAATATTTGCAATACATTATTCTTTATTTGTACCTTGTTTCGATAGGTGATTTTCGTGCCGGTAGGAACTTCCTCCATGAGAAAACTTTCGTCTTCAATTGCAAGAAGAGAAGAATTTATCGATTTAAAACCTTTACCGGGTAGTAATTCCGTATCCATGAGTACATGAAACGGGATCCCAAATGTCTTTGATACCGCATCAATAGATAAATGATGGTCTTCTTTTTTGATTATTTTTAAAGAGTTTGCGACCAAAGGAAAGTAGGTGTCATGAACAAGTTAGTAAAAGGATTTGATAAACTACTAGTAGTGAGAAAGTTTATTGTTGATTTTCATAATGTATCCACGGTTGGATTAGAGGCATCACCTGTCGCACAGGCGCTTGCTGGATTACGTGCTAATGAAGCCCGGTATTTTATGAATAAATACAATCATACATTTACGGTGACATCCGCCGATGATAGTAAAGAGGTACTCGATTACGTGAATCGTATTTTGAAAGAAGAACGTACTATTGAGTTCGTTGCAAAACCATTAGAGACTTCATCTTTTCAGGTAGAAAATATAAAATGGACTTATGTTTTTTATGAGAGCGGCCTCGCGGTAAACGTCTTGTATACGATAGACAATCCAAAAAAACGAGCGGTTGGTTTTAAACTTTCGGAAGGGATGGAAGTTCCCAAAGAATTAGAAGGGAAATTTAAGTTTGCGAGACAAAAATCTAAACTAGCCGGAACAATTCGTGGCTCATTTTTTGTTATTAAAGGAGAATATTAAAAATGCAAAAAAATATACGAACAAAATTACCGCATCGTTTTTAGTATATAGTTTCGGTATTGTTTTAACACTTCTTTTGTAATTTCTCCGACTTTACCGTTCCCTACGGGTTTACCACTCATCTCGATAACTCCTCGCACTTCACTGTTGCTACCGGTTACAAAAATTTCTGAGGCCCGTTGAAGTTCTGCAAAGGTAAAATCACGAATCTCTATAGGAATTGGTAGTTTTAGTATTTCAAGAAGAGTTTTGCGGGTGATACCATCTATAACACTTGATTTTGCTGTTACCAGTTTGTTGTTTATCACGGCAAACAGACTACAACCAGACCCCTCATACACTTGTATTTCATCATAATAAATCAGATCATTGATATCGTCATTTTTGTGTTTGGAGAGCTGTTTTATTGCTTCGATATAGTGGGTGTGTTTCGCTGTAGGGTAGGGCCGTTTATAGTTTATGGCTTCAACTTTTATCCCTTGTTCATAGTCTTTTTCTGGTTTGCGTTCGCGCGGACTCACAATCATCACCATTGTTGGTGTCTCAGCAGGAGTCATTGAGTGGGAAACCCCACCCGATACAATTGTTTTGATAGTTATTTCTCCCATTTGGTCATTCCGATCTACCGTTTTCTGCATCCATTGTTCAACCTGCGCTTTACTCCATGGAATATGCAATCCAATTATTTCCGCTGATTCAAATAATCGTACAACGTGATCAGCGAGTCGAAATGGTTTGTGGTTATAGGTAACTAAAAAATCTGTAACCGCGTATCCGCGAACAAAACCTAAATCTCTTGGAGATATGAGAAGTTCATGTTCCGCTACAAATGTACCGTTTAAGAAGTGAATGAGGTTGCTCATAGGGGCATTATATCAGGATTTTTCAATCTTAGTACAGTTCCTTTCTTCCTTTATCGCAAATATATGTTGTAGTTTGATATCATATCTTATGACTAATTCAGTATTTGAGGGATATTTTGCAAAGTTGGATGATTCTCAAAAATTGGAGCTTGAAAAAATACGATTAATTGTGAATGAAATAGCCCCGGACGCAACGGAAGTTATGAGCTATGGGATACCCGGTTTTAAGTATGACGGCCAGTATTTATTAGGTTTTGCTGCGTTTAAAGATCACCTGAGCCTTTTTCCAACTCCTGGTCCGATAAAAGCTCTTAAACATAAACTTGAAAACTATAAAACAGCGAAAGGGTCAATACAATTTACGAAAAATAATATGCTGCCTGAACTTTTGATCAAAGAAATAATCAAACATCGTTTGTCAGAAATAGTGAAATAATAGGGGCATTTTCGTAAAGTTTGAACTGTGAAGAAAAGATATAACCGGTGTGAATTGAGTTTACACAAAATCGTTGACATCTTACGGTGACTTCTCTATAGTAAATATATGGATCCTCAACAACAACCTCCAACTGGATTAAGCATTAAACTCGTTCCTTTTATTTTTATTGTCGTCTTTGTTGCCATCTTTTCATCGGGAGCAACGCAATTATACTTTAAGTTTTCTGCCGCAAACAAATCATCAGAAAAATCTCTAGAACCAACCTTAATTCAGCAACCAACAAAGCAATTGATTGAGCCAACAACAGTACAATTAAAACCGACAACTACCATTCCTGTGAATCCAAAACCCTCGAGTGGATTAAACACAGTCAATATGTCTATGCTTACGAGCGATGACCCTAATAGTTCAGCAGGGAAAGCAGCACTTGATTTTGGATTCAGAGTACGGTTTCCCGCAAGATATTATGCTACGACTGACGAAATGATGACAAGCTATCTATCTCAAGGAGGAAAAGCACCACCTCGTATTCTTCTTACTATTGAGAAACAACCACTAGATACCATGGTTTCTGGTACTGATTACATTGATTATACAAAGGTTATTAAATCCGGTAAAGAATGTATCGCTATCTGGACCACTCAAGGTTTTTCAACATTTGAAGCTTGGAGAAGCATCAACGCAGATGAGTTTCAGAGTCCGGTAATTGCCAGTACAAGCGAAAAGAAAATGGGAAAGTATTCATACAAGATAGAAGATGTTCGCTATTCTCATGAAAACATTTCTCGAAGAGAAGCGCTCCTTGTCTTACCTGAGGGAGTAGATTATTATATCCACACCTGTTCTATGAGTAATATTGATGACCTGGATATTGTTTTAAATAATCTTGATATAAGAGGAAAAAGATAAGGATAATCAAAATTTAGATCATGAGTTCATAAGTAGCGCAATTAATCTAACCATGCGTTCTTTAATTATAAAGAACAGTGCGAGAAAAGGCATATCTGGATAGTACAATTTATTATCCAATTTTAGTAACCGTTCCGACATTGGCATCAACTTCAACAAGATCGCCATCCTTAAATACCTGAGTTGCATTCTCTGTCCCGACAATGCAAGGTATACCAAACTCGCGACTCACAATCGCAGCGTGAGAAAGCATTCCTCCAACATCTGTCACAATTGCAGATGCTTTTCGACAAGCAACAATTAATTCGGGTGCGGTTGTTTCTGCTACGAGGATATCTCCTTTGTTCATCTTGGAGATTTCCCTGCTTAAAGCATTAAAATTGGTGTAATCGACGGTAATTAATTTTACTTTTCCTGTTGCTTTCCCCAAACTTGCAGGGGTTCCTCTGACCATATTTTTGTTTGTAACGACATCCCGAAACAGTGTTAAAAGATGTTCCGCCTCTTTTCCCTCCAACATAAGACTTCGGTCAAAGTTAAGTACAAATGCAGTTTGTCTTCTCACAATTTGAACCGGGTTTATTGGTGCTCCGTTGTAAAGATCAAGAATCTCTTGCTGCGTTAAGTCATTCAGAATGTTGGAATTAATTTTAAATTGATCTCCAAGAATTTTGAAAAACTCGTTGCTAAAACCTTCCGGTTCGAATAGAACGGTATTCATGAATGAACGAACCTCATCTTTAAATTGAGACATCAGTGCGAGATTTTGCTTTATGATAGGATTGTTCTCCTGCTCGGAGAAAGCTTTATCTGTGAACTCAAAATTCATACGAGTATAGTCTTTGCACAGTTTAACTGTGTACGTAAAAAATGTTTCTGTGGCGTCTGCAGACAAATTTCTTTTACCCTTCATTTTAGTTTCAAAAAATTCTCTAAAATCTTTGATGTGTGTTTCAAGTTGTTTTTTATATTCCATGAATGAATTTTGGTCGCTATAGAATTTCAATCCCCGGTCAAGCGCCGCTTGGTATGCATCATTCTCAAAATATTGTTTAAAAATGCCCTGATCGATAAGGAATAATGCTCGAAGATCGTTATACACGTCAACATGAATATCCGTCACAAAAACGCTTACCCCTTGAACCCAAAATGCAAGTGTGTAATCACTTCTTATTGGTATAGCCATAGTAGCTTAATTATACACAGGAAGAATTTATATGAATGTTTTAATGTTATCTAATCTCGATTGAGATAGGACTGCACTTTTCCTTGGTTCACAGAAACAATTGTTCAGCAATTTAAGAAATAGTTAATAATACGGGATTAGTATAAAATCTATTATAAGTTCGGCTTTGTAATCGCTATTTGGTAAGGGCGCACCACAACATAAACAATATGCAACATACAATTGAAAAAACTGCAAGTAAACAAGCGGAAGCTCTTTATTATGCTCTGCGCAGTAGAGGAATTAATGCACAGTTAGAGTATTTTGACGGGCATAAAACGGTAGATATCGCAATCCTTCAATCTCGCATTTTCATTGAAGTAGACGGCCTGAATCATTTTAATGACCCTGTGCAAATAAAACGGGATTTTAAGAGAAATCACTATTCTGATGGAGATGATTTTAGTACCTTTTATGTTACGAATCAGATAATAGATACACATTTGGACGAGGTAGTAGATGCTCTTGTAAAGGTTGTTGAAATGGGACCAAGCTAATATACATACTACTACAAATGTTTTGTTGGCTTCAAATGACAGGTGTTATAATGTAACTCATGAAAGAAATACCTGTTTTGCTTATTATTGGCCCCGTAGGAGTTGGAAAAAGTACGGTAGCAGATGCAATTTGTGAAATACTTACAGAGCGGAACATACATCATGCAGTTATAGACTTGGATCAATTACGATATGCCTATCCTCGGCCTTCTACTGATCGATTCCATGTAGCTCTGGGGTATAATAATTTAGCTGTTATTTGGAAAAATTATGAAGCAGTTGGTGCAACGCGAATTGTTATTCCAAACGTACTAGAAAAAAAGAGTAATATCAAACATATTGAAGAGGCAGTTCCGGGAGCTAAAGTAATTGTTGTGCGGTTGGGTGCGTCGTTAGAAACGATTCATGACCGTTTGCGGGGAAGACCACAAAGTCAAAAATTTCTCGAATGGAATCTTAAGAGAGCAGACGAGCTGAATGCCACATTAGAAAGAGAACAGTTAGAAGATTATATTGTAGATACAGAAAATAAATCCATCGGTGAAATTGCCGAAGAAATAGTAAAAAAGATTGGATGGTTGAAGGAGGAATAACATATGAGTAAATATAAACCGGTTTGGGAATATCTTTATGACAATGGGAATATCGAAGTCATATTGTCTTTTGATGAAATAGAGCATATTCTTGGGTTTAAAATTGATCACTC
Source organism: Candidatus Roizmanbacteria bacterium (assembly GCA_013335175.1). GTDB lineage: Bacteria > Patescibacteriota > Microgenomatia > UBA1406 > GWC2-37-13 > JAAXWC01. Next base: position 20,076 of record JAAXWC010000015.1, on the reverse strand, counting down.
TTTTCTTAATTACAAAAAAGAAGCGAAAGAATATGGATATGAGGTAGTAAAAATTTCATTGAAAGAAAAGAAGATTGTTTTTCATTGGATGGTCCGGAAATAAAGAATTGAATAACCTATAGTAACGTGGTAAAATACGGGGCATATGGTTGAATATTATGGACCTCTCGATCCCACAATTTATGTATTTAATGAAAGTAATACTACTGATATTCATACTTATGCGAAACAAATGTATCAGGAAATTTCAATAAAACTTGCGCAAGATAATAAATTTAGTCAGATAATGAACACTTTTAATTATGGTGATGCCCTTGGAAAAGTTTGGTATAGGATGCGAAAAGAGGGCGAAGTTGCTTTCAATAGTGGTCTACTGCCTGTTTTCCCGGCATTTGGTTTGAATCAGGTTAGTTCTTCATTAGCTTGTGTGTGGTTCGAATTACAATCAATGCAACATGGAGAACTGAACAGAACGTTAGGGAAAATCGATATAACGAGAGAAGAATATGACAATATTACTTCATTGTTTTCGCCGAATATAATTCAATTCATTGCCCAAGCGCAGTTCAATCCAATGCACAATTTCAGAAGTGATATTGGATTATTACAACATCTCGTCCGGAATAATATTAACCAGATTTTAGCTCCTTTTCCAGATTGTACTGAAAATACTACAATGCGAAACTACTTAATCGACCAGTATTCGATTGGAACAGATCTCGGTTGGAAACGATGGCGTGTACTGTCAACACAGGGATAAATATGAGTTTGTGATACAATTAGCTTATGCTCACATTCACCATTATCATAGGCTTTTTCACTACAGCCTTGTCGATCCTTATAAAAGTAATCGGCTTTCCTGATCAGATGAGAAAAAATTTTAAACGAAAATCGACTGAGGGAGTCTCGGCTACATTTTATATTCTCTCCTTTGTTAGTTATATTCTCTGGACCCTGCATGGATTATTACAAAAAGATTGGGTAGTATTTTTCGGGCAAGGACTCGGGATTATCACTACCGGAATTATTGTTTATCAGATTTTTATCTACCGAAAAAGCAAATAAATACGCTACACTACTCCAATAAAAACGGGCGAAAAGACGAATATCCGGATGGGCACCCGACTATTACCTGGCAACAACATATTGGAGATCTATTTTTTTAGGGGCTTTCGAGGAAGTAGATAAAATGGCTACCTATTTCTATCATGAGAACATGTTTGCTCACAACTTATTTATCAATCATCACCCATTTTTGCAAGAAGAGGATTTAAAACCATAATGAATGAAAACAATGCTGTGAGTACTCCAGCTCCCAGGAACACGATTGTAACACTAAAGGTAAGCAAAAATCCGGAAAGCATGGAAGAAACAGGAATAAGACCGGTCGACGCAAACATAATAAGACTGATTACCCGCCCCATAAGTGCTTCAGGTATCCTTTTTTGTAACCAGGTGAATGCAAGCAAGTTTGTATAACCGCTCAATACTCCCATTATGCTTGTAATAAAAACGGTTAAAGGTAAAGACGAACTATATGCTATAAAAGCAAGCGTAATTCCCTGTAGCCCAATAAGCACCATAATCAATGGGCCAAATAAACGTGATCGTATTTTAGGAAGTACTCCCGATAAAATAATACCTACTAACGATCCACCACCAAACGTAGCGGTAATGATTCCATACGCAGTTGCGCCTTCGGCAAATTTATTATTTACGAGTACCGGGACACCAACAGTAAATGGCCCAACGATAAAAAAATTAAGCACCATAACGATCAAAAATATAAGTCGAAATAACGGATTATTCCAAACAAAAAGACCAGCTACTTTAATTGATTTCCACATATTCTCTTCCTGATGGTTGGAGTTTTTGGGTATTCGTATGAGCCAAGAGGTAATAATAGTAGCTAAAAAGGAAAGAGTGTCGATCAAAAACGCGGCTCCAATCCCTGTTAAGTTTTTTGTTCCCTCCACATTATTTTTTGCCAATAGACCGATAATAATTCCGGCCAATGCCGGGCCAAGCAAAGATGAAATTTGAGCCATTCCTTGAATCAGCGTATTGCCCATTTGCAATTGCTCTTTTTTTAGCGTTTGCGGGACAAGAGAGTTTTGTGCTGGAAAGTAAAAAGCATCAGACATACCAAAGAGTAATGCAAATAAAAAAAGCATCCAAATTTGAATAGTGTTCAGAAAGATAAGCGCGGTTAATATGCCAACCAAAATAAAGCGAAGGATATTAGATAGAATCATGATATCTCTCGCTGAATATTTGTCCACAATAGCACCTCCAATGAGCATAAAAAGCGCACGTGGAATTGCCATAAGTGCAAGTACGGTACCAAGCGCAACAGAACTACCTGTTAGTTGCAAGACCAGCCAGGGAAGCGCAATCAATGCGAACTGATCTCCAAGAACCGAGATACTTTCCCCAATCCAAAGGAGTTTAAAATTGAGAACAGATAATGGATTATTGCTCGTTTTTTTCATCTGAAGCACTTCTGATAATTCATCAGACAATCACCGGTTACTCAGAGTTGGGAGACGTGAGTATTTGAATAATTCGATCAAGCTTATTATGGATTGCAGTCAGTTGTTCTTTGTACTGCGCATTTTCATTACTTTTATTCTCAGACGGTGTTCTTGAATTATAACTTGGTCGTGAAAAATTTCTTTCATTTGTTCGTCTTTCTTCAGGTCCTCCATTTTTTTGAAAACAGTCTCTACACAAAACTGGTCTTTCACCGCTTGGCCGAAAGGGAACTTCACAGTCTTTTCTACATTTACCACATGTTGCTTTATAAAAAGTAGTCCGGTTTGAACTACTATTGTTAAATTCCCGTTTGTCACCAAACGAGCGGCTTCTGCCATTACCCCGATTATAATTTCCCATACGCTATTATAACAGGTAGGGCGGATCATTGAGAGCTTTGTAGTGCATGCTATAATAATCGTATGAATATCAATCCAAAAGCGCTTCGAGCTCTTTGCTTTGGAGATTCCAACACGTGGGGATATATGTCGGGGACAGATCATCATCGTCTGGCGGAACGAATTTTTCATGTGATATCTTCCCATATATGAAAATTTCTGTAATTGCGCATCCAAATGCAAAAAAATCACATATAGAACAAGACCTACTTGGGACGTTGCATGTTTATGTGCACGAACCGCCTCTGGAAGGAAAAGCAAACAAAGCAGTTATAGAATCTCTGGCTGCTCATTTTCATACAAAAAAAGCCAATGTTTTTCTCATAGCAGGTGAAAAATCGAAAAATAAAGTGATTGAAATAATAGAAATGTGACATATGAAGCACTAAATCACCGATTTAGGCATAAAGGGAATCTCGGGTAAGAGGATACGAATAATCTATTTCTTTTGAAAAAGTAAACTGTGAAAGTGATAAATGTCCATACTGAAAACCACCTAGGGAAGTAGATAAATAAAGCCTCCACATGCGATAAAACGATTCGCCATATTTTTTTTCAATACGATCTTTATTCTCGTCAAATTTCTCCTGCCATCTGCGAAGGGTAAGTGCATAATGAGCTCTCAAATTTTCATAATCCAGAAGATAAAAATGAAAATCGGGGAGAAGTTGGACAATCTCTCGAACTGAGGGAATCATTCCTCCGGGGAAAATATAGGTATCAAGCCACGGATCTGACCCCTGTTCTTTTTGCTGCGTAATAGTATGAAGGAGACCCAAGCCTCCTTTTTTTAAAACGGATTTTAGGGTATGAAAATATTCCGAATAGTTCGGCCGTCCAACATGCTCAAACATACCAATGCTTACAATACGATCGAACTGATCATTATTCTTTTTTAAATCTTCAAAACTCATCAACTGAAACTTTACCCGATGTTCGATACCTTCTCGTTTAGCTATTTCTTTTGCATATTCGTATTGTTTTTCACTCAGGGTAATCCCTAAACCTGTTACTCCATAGTGTTTGGCAGCAGCAATAAGTAAATGCCCCCAACCGCATCCAATATCCAACAATGAATGGCTCTCTTGAAGGTGTAATTTTTTTAAAATGTAGGCGGTCTTTTGAGACTGGGCTTTTTCTATAGAATCCGTTTCTTTTTGAAAGTATGCGCAGCTATAGGAAAGTGTTGAATCAAGCCACAAAGAAAAGAAATCATTTCCTTTGTCGTAATGAAATTGAACCTGTTGCTCTTTTGGTACGTTCCAACCTGGAGGATAATGCGGATGGGAAGGAATATCGTCCAAGAATAGAGATACCATTTCTAATGGCGATGAAACATCTATTCTTCCGTCCATGTACGCTTCACCAAATCCAAGTGTTGATTTATTTACAACATCCCAGATTGCAGAAGGATCATGGATTGTAATTTGTACTTTTGGACTGGTGGTTCCAAACATTTTTGTTTCGCCGTCCCAGTAGGTAATCTCCAAACTTCCTCTTTTTACTGATGAAAGAAATTTGTTTAATAGTGTTTTCTCTCCCATACAAATATCGTAGTTATTTTGGGTAAAAAGTTAATGGGAAGAAGGTATGAATTATGAGAGTATAATAATGTCATGGATGAAAATGAACAGGGTATAAGAACACTCATTAAAAGAACAAATTTAACAGGGAATATTGAACAATTGTTAGTCAAAATACAAAAGCAATATTTCATAGGTCAGATCCTAGATTGCGAGCCGATACTGGAGGGATATGAAGATGCAAATTTTTTGATATCAACCCTCGATAAAAAATATGTTTTGAAGATATTTTCTAAAAGTAGATCAAAGAGCGTAATTGCAAGTTATGTAAAAATATTAGAACAAGCGAGCAGTATCCATGTGCCAGTAATAAATCTTGTTTTAGGAAGTGACCGTGCGTTTTTACATGCATATGCCCAGGTCTCCTATATTCTTACAGATTTTTTTGAAGGGAATAATTTTGAGGAGGAAAAGAACACTACAAGGCAAGATATTATTTCTCTCACCGCCCATATTGCACACCTAAATACATTGAATTTTCCGGTGGAGGAAGATTATGACTCTTGGGGAAATAAGAATTTAATCAAAGAGTACGAACGGACAAAACAGTATCTTTTACCGGATCAAATGAAATTGTTAAATCCTGCCATTACTCGGTTTTCTGATCTTGATTTTTCGCGATTCAGTAAGGCTGTAATCCATGGAGATATGCAAAGAAAGCATGTGCTGAAGAACAATAAAGGAGAGTACTGCATTCTCGATTTTGGTTGCGCGAGTTACGATGCAAAGCTGATAGAACTATCAACATTTTTAGCGTGGTTTTGTCTTTCTAGCGAAAATTGGAATAAAAAAGATGAAATTATTCAAACTGTAGTAGATGAATATCAAAAAATTCATATGCTATCGGTTTATGAGTTAGAGTCGATTCCTGCACTCATTCAAGCTGCGTATGCCTCATATTTTCTCAGAACATCAGTGCTTATAAATACTGGCGATACGAGTACAGAAACAAAACAATGGCACGAAGAAGCAAAGCAGATGTTAGAGAAAACCTGATTATTTTGAATAAAGTGACGCAGAAAATTTGTTTGTAAAACCAATTCTTTGATAAAAATTATAGGGATAAGTACCTTCCTCTGTTGATAAAAAAGGTATGTGTGCTCCAAGATCTTTTGATCGTTTCACTGATGAAAGGAATCTGTTTAATATTGTCTTTACTCCCATGCGGTAACAGTAGTAGACTACCATCAGGAGTACGTAGGAAGAGGACATGGAACTTGTATGAAGAGGACAGAGTGTTTGTTTGTTGACCTGATAATATTATTGCTTTGCGGGTATAATTTTGTACATGAATTCTATGCGTAATATTTGGCTATCTTATGTTTTGACCCTTTGCCGATTTTCGTGGTTTTGGCTTGGGATCTGGATCTATTTTTATCTTCGGTTTACAAACTACACGGGGATTGGTTTGATTGAAACAGTACTTTTTGTAACTACGACGGTGATGGAAATTCCAACTGGTGCTATTGCGGACTTATTAGGAAAGAAAAAAACGTTATTTGTCTCATTTTTGCTCGAGGTGATTGGATCATTGCTCATGGCCTATGCAAAAGATATGCCGATGCTGAGTATCTCTGTTTTTATTCTAGCAATCGGAGGAGCCCTCTACTCGGGGACATTAGAAGCATTGGTGTATGATTCACTCAAAGAGAACGGTAAAATAGAACAATTTGCAAAAGTGATTTCTAACATCAATTCGTTGCAATGGTTTTTCCCAGCTATCTGTAGTGTAATTGGCGGATTCTTATATACCATAGACCCTAGACTTCCATTTATTGTCAATGGAGGAGTGTATGGTATCGGTTTGGTCGTTACCTTATTTCTCTCTGAACCGCACGTAGATACCAATAAATTCTCTATCGCTGAGTTTGTGAAACAAACAAAGTCAGGATTTCATCAACTCATGAAATCTTCGTTCATAGTGAGCCATATGATCCTTCTGTTATCAGTAAGTACCATAATGGTACTCGTGAACGAAATGCTCGACAGTATGATGAGCTCTGAGTTTGGATTTACTGCGATTCAAATCGGTATTTTGTGGGCGGTAATTAGTACTGTCGCTGCTGTAGCATCGCAACTGACTCCAGTGATCACAAAAATATGGGGATATCGCTTTTCGTTCGTTTTTTTTGGGTATGCACTGGGAGTATCGTTACTTATTTCTCCTTTGGTGGGTATCCTACTGGGAGGTATTACTCTGATTTTTCGCTCTGTTTTTTTCGCTATTTTTACTAATCTTAGTTCTGTATTTATTCATTCTTTTACAGAATCCAGGTATCGTGCAACAACCCTTTCTACTTACAACATGATTAAAAATATTCCCTATGCAATTACCGCGATAGCACTCGGTTATGCGTCCAACCTTTATACAGCAAAACTAGTGGGGTTTTATTTAGGTCTGCTTATTTGTTTGTTACTAAGTCTACAGTTAGTTATTTCATTTCAAATGAAGATGATTAAAGTTAACAAAGAATCACTGGATCTCCCACAATAGTGCTTGTGAAAATGAACTAAAACCAACAGAAAATAACATAGAACACATACAAAAAACTACTCATTCAGGAATGAGTAGTCATTGTTATTTAAAAAGTAACAAAACGATTACAAATGATCTTCAGTGTCATTGAGCGCGTCTTGTTTGGTATGGTGAACGGTCCCGTCTTTGTGATGTGGTGGACTGTAAATAGTGTACAGTTTGAGTGGATGATCGGCGGATGTATTGATTACATTGTGTTGCGTTCCAGCAGGAACGACGATCGCACTGCCATCTTGAATCATTGTTTCTTCACCATTCATAATTACCTTCCCTTCGCCACTTTCAATACGCAAAAACTGATCAGTGTATGCATGTACTTCCATTCCAATATCTTCGGATGGTTGGAGATGCATGAGTACGAGCTGATTATGTTGAGATGTAAAAATTACCTGGCGAAAATGAGAATTTTCCTGTGTTTTTTCTTCAATATTTGTTACAAATCCAGTCATATATTTTTCCTCCTTTCTCTACTCATTATATAGGAAAACAAAGTATACTGAAAGCCGTATGAACCTCAGCTTTCCTCTTTCACCGCGCGAACGGTGGATACACCGTGTTTTCTTTGGTTTCATATTCTTCATAGTACTGGGCTTTGTTATTTTGGTAAGTGCGCAGTTAACTTCGCGTTTCGCAACTACCGATTTTCGTGCACAGTATACGGGCGCAGTACTCCTGTCTCAGGGGGAAGGTAAGAATCTCTATCGGTTATCAACACAAACCCAAGTTCAAAAACAGTTTGCTCCGATACGACGTGAAGAACAGCTCCTTCCTTTTCTCAATCCACCGTTTGTCGCAGCAGTGCTTACTCCTCTTGCTCTTGTCCCTTTTTCCACAGCTTATATTATTTTTGCCGGTAGTAATCTCTTATTTGTGTGTCTCATATTCTTTTTGACACAGAAAATTCAAACACGCAATGCATCGACAGATTACGTCGGAATACCCTTACTCATTACTGCCTATCTCCCTTTTTGGGTAACGGTAATCAATGGACAGTTTTCACTCGTTTTGTCGGTATCCGTGTTAGGAGGGATGTTGCTGTTGTTACATAAACGAAATTGGGAAGCAGGGGTTGTGCTTTCTCTGTTATTGGTGAAACCCTATTTTCTTATTTTCCCTCTTATATATTTTATGAAAGTAAGAAATTGGCGAACGCTTGTTGGACTGGGGACGGGTATTTGTAGCCTCATCATGGTTTCGTTTTGTCTGGTTGGAAGTACAGGGATGAAAGAATACCTATTATTGCTGATGCAAGCATCTCACTGGATAAATGAGTATGGGACAAATACCGCTGCGCAGCTAACAGGATTCAAGTTCTTTCAGGGATATGTCTCTCAGATGAGTATTTCGATTCTAAGCTTTTTGGGTATTGCATGGCTATTTATGCGAATGTCGAGAACGGAGTGGGCGCAGATGCCAGTTCTGCAGGTTTGGAGTATTCTCCTTTTAGGTGGTTTCATCCTTAGTCCGCATACCCATTATCACGATCTCAGTCTGTTGTTTCCCGTAGTGCTTCTGCTGTATAGAGAAACGTATTTATTTATCTTAGCTATGTTACTGAGTTTATGTCTGTTTTATGCAGTACCAGAAGTGGGGTATGGAGCTTTTATACTTATTTTTTTAGCCATATTAAAAAAGCGGTAGAAACAATGCGCGCATAGGATGGTTTTATTTTTTTTCTATATACGATAAATGGATCTTTTTGAATGATGGCGCTTGTCCATTTATACATTTCTGATGCAGTTTTAATAGGGGTGAGATAACGTTTTGGAATATATTGAAATCCTTTCTCCGCTTCTTTTTGCCATTGATTATATCGCTGAATTTGGAACTGGACAAATCTGCAAAACTGCTCCGGTTTTTCCCGGGTTTCTTGATAGTCAAGACTTTGTAAAGAAAACCGTTTCATATCTTCTTGAGGAAAATAATTGCGTCCTAACTGGATATCTTCATTGATATCACGAATAAAATTCATAAACTGCATACTTTTTCCGAGCAATTCAGCGTAGTGATAGCTCGTTTGAGGAAGATGCAGTATTTTGGCGATATAGAGCCCAATAACATTTGCAGAGCCATAAATGTACGACTCAGTTTCAGCAAGAGAAGTATATGTTTTTTTGGTAAGATCCATTTTCATTGAAGCTAAAAAAGCATCGGTCCAACCAGTATCAAACTGTTCTTCTGTTTCTAGTTTTGAAAATAATTGAAGGATAGGTTGTTTCGTTTTTTTGCCACTTCGTACCGCGTAGTACTCTTTCTCAAACGCAAGGAATTCTTTTTTTTGTTGTGGCAACGTGTCGACAAAATTATCTGCCGTTCGGACAAAGGCATATAATGTTGCAATTTTATCTTGCACATCCCGTGGGAAAAACAGACTGCTGGTGAAATATGTCTTACTATTTTTCTTAAATAATTGGTAAATATCAGGGGAAATCATAGGTGTGTAAGTAACTCATGAGCAGCCAGTTTGCCCGAAATAACAACCATAGGCAATCCGATTCCTGGTACCGTAAACTGTCCGGTGTAAGAGAGATTCTTAATTTTTTTACTTCTATTACTCGGACGAAACAGGGCGGTTTGCCAAAGTGTTTGTGCCAATCCGTATGCGTTTCCTTTAAATGCGTGGAAATCTTGTATAAAATCGTTCAGAGCATAGATTTTTTTTGCACGAATTGAGTCGCGAATTGGTTCTCCCGTCGTATCTTCCAGATCTCTTAAAACCTTATTATAATATGTTTCTCTTAAACTTGGATTATCCTCTAATCCGGCGGCAAGGGGAATCAAAATAACCAAAATATCTTGATCTTTTGGAGCTAGGGTAGGGTCTGTTTTGGTCGGACAAGATACATAATAAAGCGGATTTTCGGGCCACTTAGGTTTTTGAAATAGGTTCTGGTTATGTGCATCCCAGTCGGTATGAAAAAACAGGGTATGGTGAAGTAACCGTGTAACTTTTTTATTTAAACAGAGGTAGACAAGAAAAGCAGAGGGCGCAAGTGCTCGTTTCTCCCAATAGGAGGGAGAGTAACTCTGATTTTCGGGCGATAATAACGTGTTTTCGGTATACGGATAATCGGCATTGGAAATAACATAATCCGCCTCACATGTCTGCTTTGTTGTCACCACCTGTGTAATACGGGATTGGTGAACGGGAAGAGATACAACCTCTTCATTGAGATAGATTTTTACTCCCAAACTTTCAGCAAGTTTCTGAAATGCTGACCCGACTTTTGCCATCCCGCCAATAGGGTACCAGGTCCCTTGATCCATATCTACATGGTTCATAATGCTATATACAGCCGGAATTTCAGAAGAAGATCCACCCAAAAAAAAGATGGGGAATTCTAACATTTTTATGAGTTTAGGATGCTTGAAAAATGAACTCAGATACGATTCCACCGATTGAAATCCATTGTACGTGGATAGAATACGAAAACCTTCCTGAAAGAGAGAAGGTGTTAATACGTCAAAAAATGAGTGGTACGATTTGGGAATAAAGCTGCGCATCGCAATTTGATACACGCGTTTTGTCTCACTCAGCAAGCGTTTTAGCTTATTGCCTGCTCCTGTTTCATATCTTTCAAACAAATCACACAGTTCGTCCTGATCAGCGGGAAGATCTACCGCTTCATCTTTAAAATATATCCGATACGAGGGATTGAGACGCTTTAATTGGTAATAATCAGATACGGAAGTTCCAAAATCAGCAAAGAAATCCTCAAATACCTGGGGCATCCAGTACCAACTGGGACCCATATCAATGGTAAAACCTTGTTCTTTCCACGTTTGAATTCTTCCGCCGACCCAGGAATTTTTTTCGAGGATAGTTACTTCACACCCTGCTTTTGCAAGATAGCATGCAGCAGTCAGACCTCCCAATCCTGCTCCGATAATTATTACCTTATTTTTTTTCACGGTTTTTAAAATATTCGAATAGTATAAGATTAAGCGTTAACAAACTAAAACTGTAAAGATAGTTTTCAATAGGGACGGCACCTATGTGGATGTTGAGAAGATACTGTGGGCTAAAAAGAATGATAGGGCGGCCGGAAAGATAATTGTCTACTACCGTTAATAATCCTGCGCAGATAAACTGAAATATCCAGAACTTTTTTCTTTGCAGTACATGCGTTTTTAGTATTCCGTCGAGCAATAGAACGATAAAAAAACCGATACCATCCAATACAAGATATTCTTTCATAGATGAATATTTTCAAAATGGTGCAAAATGTCTTTTTTTAAATCATTCAAAGAGGTATAGCGGTTCATCGCGACCCAAATCAATAAGCATGATTGCGGAATAAGGAGAAAAAAAAGAACTTCTTCAATGGGTAAATTTGCGAGTTTTATTCCCGTAATATAGTCTGGGTTGAATGACCAGTGTCCGCGTGCGGTAACAAGGACATCCCAGATAAGAAAGGGGATACTGGCCAAGAATACCGTAGGATTAAGTACTTTCAAGTTTTCTTGTTTTGCTACGGTCTTGCGATGAATAAGGGTAAAAATAAGAGGGAACGAAAAGCAAAGCAGTTCAACAATAAAGTATTCAAAGTGATGCATACCATATATTATACCCACTATTACTGCTCTCGTTTGAGGAGATAGGTTGCAAGATGAGAGAGAAACGGTACTCCTTGGTTTGTTGGTTCAAAGTGATCTCTGAGGAGTGCCTGAGTTTTTTCTTCCAAATCTTCGGTGTACGTTTTAAGTTTTGTATCAATCCCTTTTTCTTGGATAAACCCTTTAAGCCAGATTACATCCTTCGCTGAAGCAGCTCTATTCCCAAGTATCTGTTTCATTCTTAATCGTTCATTCTCTGAGGCACACTGATACGTGTAAAACATGAGGAGCGTTCGTTTTCCTTCAAAAATATCTGAGTTGCTTGGTTTACCAGTCTTTTTTTCATCTCCAAATATACCTATCATGTCATCAACAATCTGAAATAGCAGCCCCAGATCATCTCCCAGTTGGTGTAATAGATTCAGTTTTTTTGGTGAAACTTCAGCGAGGGTCGCTCCGATTAATAGCGGTTTTTCAATAGAATACCTTCCCGATTTATTCTTTAGCATCGTTACAATATTCTCCTCGGAAATATGGTCAAAATCCTCAATTCCTACGCCCAAACAATCATCAATTTGTCCCGATACAACTTCATGTTGCATCGCAAAAAACAGGTTCAAAAGCAGTGTTTTAATCGAGGGCGAGAGGGGAATGGTGCTGATTATTTCATGAGCGAGCATACTGGCATAATCTCCCGCGAGTATTGCCCCCGTTACTGCTAGATGGTCCTTGTTACTCAGAGATTGAAATTTTTGTTTATATATGGATTCAATCGTTGGAATGCCCCTTCTTGTTTCTGCCTGATCCATAATATCATCATGAATCAAGAGATAGGCATGAAAGAGTTCGAGTGCAATTCCGATGGAAAATAGTTCCTCTTCAACTTGCTTTTCCCCAAGGAGATATCCAAAATAAACGAGTGCAGGGCGTAGTCGTTTTCCTCCAGAAAGAGTGATACGCTGAATTTCTTTGAGTACATACTGAGATGCTTCAGTATCATTTTTCCTTTCTTCAATTTTGTTTTCAAAATAATTCTCTAACCGTGGTTCAAATTCTAATAAAAATGTATTTAGTTTCTGTTTAAACAGTAGTTGTGTCATGCTGTAATTATAATGGAGTTTTATTATCGTATCATCCTGGTTGATGAGGAAGAAATAAGGATATAATGAAGGGTATGAAATATGTATATGGGAGCGTGATCGCACTCTTTTTTATATTGTTTTGGTTTATTGGCGTAGTCTCTATTGATCCCGATTTTGGTTGGCATTTAAAAATGGGCGAGTACATCCTACAACACGGAATTCCCAAAACAGATCCTTTTTCCTATACGATGCCAAGCTACCCATTTGTCGACTACGAATGGCTAGCAAATATCTTCATTTATCAGCTGTATAAGTTTGGGAGGATGGGCCTTCTATCCCTTCTGTTTACGGGTGTTCTCCTCTCCGCCTTTATTATTCAAATTCCCAAAAAATATTACTCGTTTGCCGTTCTCCCCCTCCTCCTCATTTTCGTAACGATATTATCGTTTGTTGGCATACGAATCCAGATAATTGTTTGGTTTATATTTTCTCTTTTTTTCATTCTTTTAAAGAACTATGACAGACTTACTTGGCAACGATACCTCATCCCCTTTATTCTTCTTTTTTGGACCAATATTCACGGCTCATTTTTTATTGGGCTTATTTTATTGGTTCTATTTTTTGTAAGTTGTTTCCTTCAAAAACGGAAAATAACGATCCAAGATTGGCTAATCGTATTATTCTCAGTGATTTCTTCGGTCATTTCACCCTATGGATTTCGACTATGGGAAGAGATACTCTCGATTTCCAATGATCAGTATCTGCATACCGCAATTTCTGAGTGGTTACCCACCATTTTTATACCTTTGATTCCGTTGTGGTTCTATACCGCATTTTCATTGGTACTCGTCTGGAAGCAGAGAAATCATTTTTCATTATTTGAAAAAATAACTTATGTATTTTTTTTATTGATGGGGTTATGGAGTATCCGCCATATGATACTTTGGTTTATCGTTTCACTCGGAATGACAGTCGCAGCGATTCAATTTTTTTATTCAGATGTAAAAAAAATTTCAGAGGGAAAAGAACGGTTCTGGTTCATGTATAAGATATTTTTTAGCATTGTCATTGTTGTTTGCATTGCCCAGACAGGTATGAATTTAAAAGATACATTTATTTCTCAAGAAGAACACTGGTACCCCAAACAATCTGTTCTCTTTATAAAAGGACAGCATCTTGAGGGAAACATATTTTCTCTGTATGAGTGGGGAGGCTATCTTATCTGGAACCTGCCAGAGAAAAAAGTATTTATAGACGGAAGAATGCCAACCTGGCGACTGCCAAACAAAAAACAGAACCAAAGTTCGTATGCATTTAAAGAATATATGGATGTAATGGCCGGAAAAATTCCTTTCAAAACAATACAGGAAAAATATAATATCTCGTATTTATTAATTCGCACTACGGATGTAAAGATGGTCCAGCGGATCCAACACTCTTTAACAATAGTACATCAGGACCCGACAGCCACGCTTTATTCCTTTAAGTAAGGGAAGCTTCGGTTTCGCTTATTTCTTCGGCAGATACTTCTCCACCACCCACCAAATTTGAAATAGCACGATTAAACGCTCGGGTCTCCGCAGTAGATCGGGCATTATGAAAAGAATTTCTTCTTCCCTTTTCAAATAAATCGCAGGAGCCGCTGCCTATTGCATAGCGTCCATTGGGAGCAGTCGCTTTGCAGGTAAAATAAAAAACAATATTATTTTCATAGCGTTCATGCCGTTCTTCAACAATTTCAACCGAAATATTGAAAAAAGTAGCGAGTTTTCGCCAGTACGATTTTTTATAAAACTCTCGCCCTTGCATTACTTGAATATCTTGTTCTGTTGCGATTTTCTTTTTTAAGTCTTGGTATGCTTCCCATGCCACAACTGCCTCATCGGGTGAGACCGCAGGCATCACAATAGTTTCCGATTCTTTTGCTTTTTTGATTGATGTGTTCATTTAATAGGTAAATAGTAAGAGAGTCTAACTATAAATTACTTATCCTAAACGTATAAATGAGATCGGTAAAATGAACGTAATAGTAATTTGCTCTTGCACTTTTTTACAATTCTTTTACAATGAATTAAATAGGTATTATATTTACCACTTCTTCATGGAAAATAAAAAAAACAAAGCCATTGTAGGTGTCTTCCATCAAAATAATAAAGTGTATTTGCTGCATTCTTCTTCAAAACATAATTTAAGTGTGAGTAATGATGGCCTTTCCTTTAAAGGAACCGTTGAAAATTTTGAACTAAACGATAAACAAAATAATTTCATTCAACTAGAATCATGCTCCGATTTTCGTATAGCTTCTCAGGAGGACTCGCTTAGTTTGCTCTACAAAAAAACAGAGAAGACGCAATCATTCCTTCATGTTGCTCTTTCTCTCAATGGGCGTGTTTGGAAAGAAGTAGCAAAACTGAGTGGCATTCAAGAAGTGGGGGTACTGGTACCTGATTTTAAACACAAGGGGAACCATATTCTCTATTTTGGAGAGCGTGTAATTCAGGTGGCTCAGTCGCCAGATTTACATGAATGGGAAGTGAATGCCCAGTCGGTTCTGGCACCTCATAAACATATAGGAACAGACATAAAAACACTCCTTGGAATTGCGCAAGTGATCCCAGAAGGTATTCTCATCCTCTATTTTCAAACGTATTTAGATCAACAGGATTATCAGCATGTAGTAATTCATGGTGCGTTGTTCGATAAGCATAAGCCCGATCATCTCCTCTGGCATTCGCAACACCCGCTTTGGGAAGGCCCGGATGAGTGGCGTATGAAACAGGTGAATCCCGTTTCTCTCGTTGAATTAAATGGCTCGTATATCTCTTACTGGGATATAGGGGGTGAAGGATTATTGGCAATTACTCATACCCTTTTTCGACATATTGTTAAAAAAGGTAAAAAAGCCTTTCCTTCATTTTTAAGTCGCGTTGCAGAAAATCCCATACTTTCTCCGATTGCAGCTCACTGGTGGGAATCAAAGGCTGTATTTAATCCAACTGCGTTTGTTGAGGATGGAAAAGTACATCTTATTTATCGTGCAATCGGAGACGATGATATCTCAACCTTAGGGTATGCTACCAGTGAAGATGGAATCAATTTTACCTACCGGGGGAAAGAACCGATCTATGTCCCTCGAGAATCGTTTGAAGGGCGTTCTCCGGTAAACAAGGAATGTTCTCTTGCCTTTATGTCTGGTGGTGGAGGGAATGGCGGATGCGAAGATCCTCGTATTACGCGTATTGATGATATGCTGTATATGACGTACGTTGCTTATGATGGCTGGAGTGCTCCACGTGTTGCGCTGACTTCAATTTCTGTAGAAGATTTTAAAAATCAGCGATGGGATTGCTGGGCTAAGCCAGTGCTCATTTCTGCCCCTGGCGTAGTAAATAAAAATGCCTGCATTTTGCCAAAAAAAGTAAAAGGTAAGTATGCAATTTTTCATCGTATTTATCCCCATATTCTCATTGATTATGTAGACGATCTCAACTTTGATGGAAAAACGAAATGGTTGGAGAAGAAACATCATATTCCTCCTCGAAGATCATTTTGGGATAGTCGTAAAGTAGGGGTTGGTCCGACACCAATTCTTACGGACGAAGGCTGGTTAATGATTTATCAATCTGTGGGAGATCAGGATCCAGGCAGATATAAAATTGGAGCGATGGTGCTGGACAAAGATAACCCGGAAAAAGTTTTATATCGATGCAATCGTCCTATTCTCGAACCGGAAGCCCATTATGAGAATCAGGGGATGAAATGGGGAGTAGTATATCCTTGTGGAACTGTTATTTTTAAAGGGCAACTGATTGTCTATTATGGAGGAGCAGATATGGTGGTGTGTGCTGCAAGTGCCCCGTATCAGGAGTTTATGGATCAGTTAAAGCATTCAGAAGTTCCTCATCTTCATCCTGTTGAGGTAGCTCAGATGGCTAACTAATATGTCTTATATTCTGCGCTATCCGGAAAATCCTATTCTTCAGCCGGATCCTACTCATCCCTGGGAAGACGAAGCAGTGTTTAATAGTTCAGTTACGAAAGCCGATGATCGGTATTACATGGTCTATCGTGCTCAATCCCACCAACAGGAACGAGAAGGTGTCAATCTTCAACTTTCGACAATTGGTTTAGCAGAAGGGCCTGATACCGTTCATTTTTCCAATCGTCAGCAGTTTATTATCCCTGAGTATCCCTGGGAACGATTTGGTTGTGAAGATCCGCGGGTGACCTCGCTTGAGGGAACGCATTATATTTTTTATACCGCATTATCTACTTTTCCTTTTTCTGCAGATGGCATACGAGTAGGAGTCGCCTTAACGAAAGATTTTAAAACAATAACGGAAAAACATCCGGTAACGCCGTTTAATTCGAAGGCAATGGCACTTTTTCCCGAGCGAATAAATGGGAAGTTAACAGCCATTCTGACGGTTCATACCGATATGCCTCCCGCAAAAATAGCAATTGCCCAGTTTGACGAACCGCGTCAGATGTGGTCACGCGAGTATTGGGAAGATTGGTACGACGGTCTTGATAGTCATGTAATCCCGTTGTTGCGGAGTGCTGAGGATCATCTTGAGGTTGGGACCCAACCGGTCAAAACAAAGGAAGGGTGGCTCATTTTGTATTCATATATTCGGAATTACCGGGAATCATCCCGCGTGTTTAGTATAGAAGCCGTTCTGTTAGATTTAGAAAATCCGTTAAAGGTTTTGGGCCGTACGAAAGATCCTTTTTTGGTCCCTGAAATGGAGTACGAACTACATGGGCTTATCCCGGATATTGTATTTCCTTCAGGTGCTTTAGTAGAAGACGATGAACTCATTTTATATTACGGAGCTTCGGATACCACGTGTTGCGTTGCCCACGGCAAGGTACAGGATATTTTAGATCATCTGTATACGGATAGGTATATGTGTCTCTTCAATAATAATCGGCCAGAGTTTCAACGATTTGAAGGGAATCCCATTATCTCTCCCATTATCGAACACTCATGGGAATCGAAGTATACGTTTAATCCGGCGGCAGTATATGAAAAAGGAAACGTTCATATTGTCTATCGGGCAATGGGAGATGATGATACTTCTGTTATGGGATATGCCAAAAGTAGTGATGGGTTTACGATAGATGAACGACTTTCTGACCCAATCTATATTCCGCGAGAGGATTTTGAAACGAAAATACACCCGGGTTTTTCCGGTTGTGAAGACCCGCGTATAACGCGAATCGACGATACCTACTACATGCTTTACACCGCATACGATGGCGTACATATTCCAAAGGTTGCCATCACTTCAATTGCGGTGGAAGATTTTCTCTCAAAACGTTGGTTGTGGAGTAAACCGAAAATAATTACTCCACCAGATGAAGAAGATAAGGATGCCTGTTTGTTTCCAGAAAAAATTAATGGCAAGTATGCAGTTCTCCATCGCCTTGCCCCTTCTATCTGGATTGATTTTGTAGAAGATTTAGAATTTCAAAAACCGGTGCGCGGGAGTGTGCTCATTGAGCCAAGACCCAACTGGTGGGATAATATCAAAATTGGTATTAATTCGCCGCCTATTAAAACAAAAGAGGGTTGGATTTTGTTTTATCATGGAATTTCACAAATAGACTTGGAGTATCGGTTGGGAGTTGTGCTTTTAGATCTTGAAAATCCAGCGATCGTAAAAAAACGGTTGGACGAACCAATTTTAGAGCCACGTGAATTATATGAAAATAACGGCTATCGCCCAGGAACGGTATTCCCCTGTGGTGCAGTAGTCATAGAAGAGGAAATCTACTTATACTATGGAGCAGCAGATCAATATGTCGCCGTTGCTACCATCTCCGTAGAAAAAATTCTCCAGGCATTGGGATAAGCTAAAACACGATACGGAAACGTAGTGAGAATACTCCCTGCATTCCGTTATATTCGTATCGTTGCATTCCGCTCTGGAGAAACGGAAACGATCTTAATGGGAACCTTGAGATATTCCTCAATAAAGCCAAGATAGTTTTGGCAATTAGTGGGAAGCTGATGAAATTCCGTTATGGTAGAAATAGGTTCGTCCCATCCAGGCAGCAGTTCATAGATAGGTTCAAGCTGTTCTAGTTCGCGGTATCCGCATTCAGAATAACTAATTTTCTTCCCCTTTAGTTTGTACCCCGTACATAGTTTCAGTTCTTTCAGTCCGCTTAAGATATCAAGCTTTGTAATTGCTAATTGGTTTATGCTATTTATTTCAGTTGCAAACTTTACTGCTTCTAAATCGAGCCATCCGATTCTCCTTGGTCTTCCTGTTGTTGTTCCGTATTCATACCCTTGTTCACGAATGGTATCGGCAAGCGTGTCATGAATTTCTGTCGGAATCGGTCCTCCTCCCACGCGGGAAAGGTATGCTTTTACAACGCCAATAATCGTATCTAAAGATTTAATGGATACTCCCGCCCCAGTGTTAACGGAACCGATAATGGTGTTCGAACCCGTGCAAAATGGGTATGGCGACCAGTCATTATCAAGCATTATTCCGTGAGCTCCTTCAAATACAATATTTTTATTATTACCAATCACGCGCTGCAACAAGGGGTACGTTTCCTGCACCATCGGGATAATCTGCTCTCGAAGCGTGCTATATTTTTCTAAGGAAGCCTCAATATCTATCGGTTCAACGGAAAACGTTTTGAGTATCTTATTCTTGATCTTTGCTTGAAATCTAAATTTTTCTATAAACAGATCCCAGTTTAAAAGTTCATATACACGAATACCGTTATAACTCACTTTATCGGCATAAGCGGGTCCAATTCCTCGGCCTGTTGTTCCCAATTTATTTGTTCCTCGGGCATTTTCATACGCAACATCAAGGGCTTTATGATAGGGGAGTATAAGATGGCATCGAGGCGAAATTATCAATTTTTTCAAAATAGCAATGCCCGCTTCCTGAAGTTTGGCAAGCTCTTCGGTCAGTACTTCGAGATCGAGTATTACACCATTGCCAATAATGCCGACTGTCTGAGGATGAAACACACCAGAAGGAATAAGATGAAAGAAATACTTATTTTTACCTATCACTACGGTATGCCCTGCATTATTCCCGCCATGGTATCGAACAACATAATCCGCCTGTTCTGCTAACAAATCTACAATTTTCCCCTTTCCTTCATCGCCCCATTGAGTCCCAAGCACAACAGTGTTCATATATTTTGAAAAAAGAACTGATAGATGTAAAAAGAGCCAGAAACCAAAGAAAGTATAGAAGTATCCGAGGTTCTTTACAACTGATAGTCTTGTCTCACACAAGATGAGCATGAAAAAGAAAGCATTCTCATACAAGATGAGCATGAAAAAAAGCGGCAGGTAGAATCATAGGATGAACATAACTATGATCGACGCAAACCTAAACGAGATA
>JAAXWC010000014.1 GCA_013335175.1 Candidatus Roizmanbacteria bacterium | reverse complement strand
CACCTTTGGAAAAGTGTGAAGAATTACTCAAAAGCAAAAACGAATTAACAATTTCGTGAAGCACGTTTCTCGTTTACATCGTAGCTATTTAGAGATACTACTGGTACAGAGAATGGGGTGCATTTCCAGTCAAAAAGATTCACATTTTTATGTCGGATACACTGAAGATATTGAGCGAAGATTTAAAGAACATCAGCGAGGGTTAGTAGTATCAACAAAACATCGTCGGCCACTTACACTTATTCATTATGAATACTTTGTAAATGAAGAAGATGCAAAAGCGCGGGAAATTTTTTTAAAAAGCGGATTTGGGAGAGAGCAGTTAAAGCGGTCACTGAAAAGAACACTGTACTCAACCTCATAGAAACCCTTATAATAGAGAAGATTTCCGCCACGGGGTACCTTGGTAGGAAAGGTTGAAAACCATAGGTTTTCAAGTATGCTTTTGGTATGACAGTATCAAAAGCATACCACTGTGCCTATACGATACACTACCACATAGTGTTTCCGGTGAAGTATCACAAGGCGTTGTTGAACGAAGAGGTTACGAAATACATCAAGGAAATTGCGCAAGAGATAGAGAGCAGATATTTTATGGAACTAGAGAAGATAGGTTGTGACACGAATCACATCCATCTACTCTGTGGAGCAGATCCTAAGTATGCACCAGGAGCACTAGTAAGGGTATTTAAAAGTGTCACGGCAAAGAAAGTATTTAAGCAATTTCCGACCATTAAGAAAGAGCTGTGGGGTGGAGAGTTTTGGAGCGATGGATATTATGTTGCGACGGTTGGAGAAGCCGGAAACTGGAAGGTTGTGGAAGCGTACGTACAAAACCAAGGAACAACGCCGGAAACTGTCCAGTTGCGATTGTTATAAATTCTTCTCCGTTAATACCCTGTGGTCTCTGCCACAGGGATGATTTATTTATATTTTCCGATATAGTATATGAACGCAAGCTCAAAAGGTGACTAGTATAAAGACTTATAGTGTGATATAATTCATTTCGTATGAGTATCGAACACGGAAAAATACCAGAGTCGAGAGCAAATATCGTTAATGGCTTGATTCATAGATTAATCAAGGAACATGCCCCTGATAAGGAACAATTATCAGCATTGGTCGTTCTACCTGATAATGGTCTAGTAGGTACCGCAGATATACACTTAATCGGTGATAATGGTTTTGATCTTTATGTGGGTTATTATGACGCAGAACAAGTACGACTTCGAGGCATGCTTAGGGATTTTAGTGAATCTAGCGATATTAGTAATGTTGGATCTAATGTAGGTGCAATAACATTTTGTTCAGACGGAACCTTAGTAGACTTGCGACGTGATCCAACACCATGGCAAAGTGTACGTATTAACCAATTCAGCCCGAATGATACTTTTTTAGTTAATGTGGTAAGGGAGTCAAAAGTTTCAAATTCGTTTTTGAATAAAGAATTTGAAGGAATACTCCTTAAGGGACATACCAATAGACAAACTCAATTAATCATTTACCCAACTCAAAGAGCTGAAACTAACGCCGTACTTGATTTTGTGGAGACATGGTATGCCAGATTGAATATTGCTCGTCCACAAGAAAATGTGGCATCTCGAGTGATAATTACTCCCACTAAAGTCATGCTTTGATAACTGCTACCCATACAAATTAAGCACTTGCAGTTTTGCATTGAGACAGATCAGGCTCGCTAAAAAGGGGTTCGAGTCCCTGTTGGGGGTATCTTCATTTTTCTGCGCTTAGTTTCAGCATACAATTGCTTGTTATACTTAATCGTATGGATAGAATTGCAATTATTGGATTACAAGGAGCCGGGAAATCTACGTTCGCACACAAACTGGGCATTATTCTCCATAGAAAAGTAACCCATTTGGATAAAGAGTATTATCTACCTCATTGGAAAAAACGGTTTACAAAAGCAGAATGGATTGCGCATCAAAAACAACTCATAAAAGAAAAACAGTGGATTATAGACGGCAATTATAAAAGTACAATTGACATCCGAATTGAGGCAGCAGATACGATAATATTTTTTGACTTTCCCAAACTACTGTGCATTTATAGAGCATTTAAACGGGCACTGAATAACAATCAACCGGTAGGCAAAGTAGAGAATACACGGGAAACAATCAACAGTAATTTCATCGCAACAATACTTTCATATAACAAAAAACAAATTCATCAAAAACTAAATTATTATAAGAAATATAAACGGATAATTATTTTAAAAAATAGTAAGCAGGCCGCAGATTTATTAATGAGATGGTCGAATTTGTAAATTCTCTATTACAATGAGATTGTATAAGGAAATAGGTGAAAATTTATGGTGTGCAAAAATAGTTGATTTGGAAGGTAGTCCACCCTAACCAAGCATTTGCATTATATTAAAACTATATTTGACGTGCGCCGACACAGGGAGAGTTTAAAATTATATCGAGCACTTCTCCCTGCCTTGCAAAATAAGATACCAACTCCTTTACCTGTTTTTTTTCAACAATTACATGGACATTTTCTCCTGCATCAATTGTGTAATAGCAAGGCAATCCTTCCCGACGAAGTACGCAAATTTTTTTAAGTAGAGACAATGTTTTATGCGACCAATAAAATAACGGATGTTTCTGTGTCATCATCACGGCATGCATTGATATGGTATCCGCTTCAATAGTTGTACCTAATTGTACAACGTCTTTTGTCTCGATCGCCTTTCTTACTGACTCCACTCTTTCCTCTATTCCCGATAATCGTTCGGCGTATAGAGGGCTGCTCCATGCCCCTTCATGGCCTTCCTGAGAACCAACCTTTTTTTCGGTTTGACTTACAATAAGTACAACGTCACAAAGTTCCCAATGTTCGGGAGGAGCGCAACTTTCTGAAAAAGAGCTATTGGAATCGGTGCCTTTATGCCAATGTACAAATCCATCTGGAATAGATCGACTTGCCGACCCTGAACCCGACAACCGAGCCACTATAGATAGCTGTTTTGTATCAAGTTTTTTTTCGAACCCTGTCACAAACGTAAGTGCTAATCCAGAAAAAAATGAAGCCGAAGATGCAATACCCGCTTTTTTAGGAAAGGAATTTTTTGAATAGATACGAAATCCATAATCATCCTTTATTCCTAAGAAATTTTTAACTCTGTTGTAAAAAACACAAACTTTTTCGGTAGCCTGGCCGTTGTCTTTTTTATAATCATTTGACGTATATTCTTGAATAAATACTTCCTTTATTTCAGGATTTTCATACCGTTCCATAACAATTTCTGTTACACAGTGAGAAAGATTCATAGAATAACTATCGTTGTTGGGAAGGACCAAGTCCTTGTCTTTCATCCCCCAATACTTGATAAATGCAATATTTGCCGGACTTACTACGGTAATTTTATTCATAATGCAAACCTCTCTGTCCAAGAATAATTGATTGAATGGGATACTTAAATTTACTTGCAATCGTATGGATACGATTGTCATCTGAATGAAATGCGAGTACAATCCCCGATCCTATTTTTATACCTCCAGCCCCCGAAATTTTTGCAGATCCTCCCGATTCTTCTATTGCATGTATGCACTCTCTTGCTTTATCGGATACAATCATAAGTTTTTCTAAATTGATTTCTCCTTCTTTTATACAGTAATACATTTTTTTTACATCATGTTCTATAAATGCAGAACGAAGTTCTTGAGTGAGCGATTCTTGACTTTGTAAAATAGTATCAAATTTGTTTGGGTGTTGCTCTTTATACGCTTTTACCAAAGCAACCATATCACCCGTTGACTCCAGGGGTTTACCTGTTTGAAGAATGTAGCACACAGGAGTATGTTCAGAAGCATGATCCGATTCTAACAATTCAATATCAATTTTGCCATTCTTTTTTTTCTGAAAATATACTGTCCCTCCTTCACAACATGTGGTAGTGTCTCCTCCTGAAGGTGTACCATGAATCCATTGTTCGCACCGATGCGCGATTTCATTGATAGCGGATTTCTCGAACGAGGTTCCTAAAAATGCAGTTACGGCTCCTATCGTGGAAACGGCTAGTGCTGCCGAAGACCCCATTCCAGATCCCACTGGAATTTCTGAATGAATTGAAATAGCAATCGACGGAATCGTTGTTCTATTCATGTTCGTTATAATTTCTCCCAATATAAGTATTAGATAATCAAAAGGATTGTTCACCATGTTTTTCAATACGTGTGTATCCCCGGTTTCTGAATACATAGTTCGCGCTGTCTTTTGTCTTTTTAGTTTTTGATATATGGATTCAAGAGAATAATGACAGTGCTTATGGGTATCTAAAAACGAAATAGTTATTCCCTCATTTGCCTCAGATACCGTTGTTGTACATCGTTTCGATATGGCAGTCAGAAGTGCATGATTTCCATAGACCACCACATGTTCCCCAAGTAAGTGGAGTTTGCCAGGAGCAGAGGCAGTAATGGTTTTCATACCGGCCTAAATTTTATAACATAATGGATAATGTCGTCCTTATCAGTGCTATGAAGTTTTCGAAGTACCATTTGTACGATACGATTTTTCACTAAATCTTCCTGTTTCCAGTCTACAAGTTGTCCTACTTCGCGAGTTCCATCCTCCATTTCGGCAATGACTACGGGATAGGGAGCCTGATCTATAAAAAACGCTGAAGGTACCCGAATCAATGTCCACAGCAAAATGCGCCCCTGCTTCCCAATATGCGGGGCAGTTATTTTTTGTTTTCTCCAAGCAGTAACCGGTGTATTTCTCATAAATTATTTTGCAAAATATGTATGACAGCTATCGTACCGCTTCCTCCTACATTGTGAGCGAGGCCAATCTTCGCATTATTAACCTGACGAGGCCCGGCGTCGCCCCGTAGCTGTTCTGTCAACTCTACAATTTGTTTAATTCCAGTTGCACCTACCGGATGTCCGCACGCTTTTAAACCGCCTGACGGATTTACTATCAAATTTCCCGTACCAATGGTTCGTTTCCCTTCTATAATATCTTTGGTTGCCTGACCAGGGGATGAAAAACCCAAATCTTCGTGCGCGATGGCTTCTGCAATCGAAAAGCAATCATGAACTTCCGCAATTTGAATATCCTTTGGCGTTATTTTCGCTTTGTGATACGCCTTTTTAGCTGCTTTTACTACAGCGGAAAGACTGGTAAACGTTGATCTACCAGATAATCCAACGGTATCGGAGGCGACCTCACTTGCGGTAATTGATATTCGTTTTTTAGAACTTACTTTTTTACTTGTTATGATAATTGCCGCTGCCCCATCGGTGATAGGAGAACAGTCGAGGAGTTTTAAAGGATCTGCAATTTTTGAACTTTTCATAACATCGTTTATAGTGATTGTAAAACGGAACTGTGCTTTTTTATTGAATGATCCATGAAAATGGTTTTTCACAGAAATGGCAGCTAAATCTTCTTCGGTAACTCCGTACTGTTCCATATACGCCCGCGCCATAAATGCATAAATGCCAGGGAAGGTCGCTCCGGCTTGTCGTTCGGCCTCAGATCCAGCGCCCATAAGCCCTGCGGTAATGTCATCGCCCGAATGATCCGTCATTTTTTCTACACCAACTACCATCACTGTTTTGTTTTGCCCCGAAAGAACACTTTGGATTGCGTTATGAAGCGCTATCCCTCCTGAAGCGCAGGCTCCTTCCATGTAAAATGCCGGGATTCCTGTTCCTATATGCTCAGCCAGAAGAGAGCCTAAATTCGCCTGATTATTTAAAATACCAGAGAGCATGTTCCCTACAAAGAGTGCATCTATATCTTTTGGTAGTAACTCCGAATTTTCTAAGGCCTGATCCATAGCTTCATGTGCTAAATCGAGCAAAGAAACCTTCCATAATTCTCCAAAACGTGTCATTCCTGTTCCGATGATGCTAATATTCATTTTAAGATTTTTAAGATAAGGTATGGGTAAATCGTAAATACTGTTCGTAAGAGATCATGATTTTATCGTCTATACATTCTTGAACTGTCCGATGGTTTGTACGTTTTTTTTGTAAAAATTTTGTGGTCTGAAGAATAAATCCATCTGCTCCTGCACCAGACCCATACGAAACCATAAATATTTTCTGATTTGGTTTTGCCGTATCTAATACAGCCGCAAGCCCCAACAGTGAAGACGCGGAATAGGGATTGCCGATGTGATCAACTGTTAGTGAAGGTGCAAGTTGAGCATCGGTGAATCCTAATTTTTTAGCTACAACGCGGGGAAATTTTCCGTTTGGCATATGAAACACACAGTAGTCATAATCTTCTGGCTTTGTACCACTCTGACTGAGAAGCTGTTTTGATTCTTCCACAATGTGTTGAAAATATGCAGGTTCTCCGGTAAATCGACCGAAATGAGATGGATATTTTTTACCATCTCGACGCCAAAAATCTGGTGTATTTGAAGTATAGGAAGAAGTGGATTGGATCAGTGCCACTGGTTTTGCGGAATCATCCCCCAACAAAAAACAAACTGCTGCAGAAGCTGCAGTATATTCAAGGGCGTCATGTGGTTTACCTTGTGCGGTATCTGCACCAAAGGCCAAACCATATTTTATTTGACCACTGTTAATCAGTGAATAAATAAGCTGCATGGAGGCAGTTCCCGCCTTACACGCAAATTCTAAATCGGCTGCTAAGTAGCTATTTCCCACTTCTAAGTACTCTCCAATTGTGCTAGATGAGGGATTTACCGCATACGGATGACTTTCTGAGCCAATGTACAGTGCTCCAATTTCATGAGGGTGCAGCTGCGCCATAGAAAGTGCCTCTCTTCCCGCTTCAATAGACATCGAAACAATATCTTCATCATAATACGGAACTGATTTTTCCTGAACCTTTAAACCACCAACAATTTCCATTGTATCTTTTTCCCACATTTTGGCAATAGAAGACAGTTGCAAGCGGTATCGAGGGATATAGTTCCCATATCCAATAATGCCTATCATAGATTAGGAGGTACCTCGTGCTAACTTTTGATGAGCGGAAGACAAATGTCCGGCGGAAAGTGCGGCTAGGAGAGATATTTCTCCGGCGAGGACAACACCCGCGATACAATGCGCAAAAAACTTAACATTTTCCCCTTCCGTTGCTCCGGTAATTCCCATAATCTTTAAACATTCCTGTTGTGTCTCGAGGGCTGTCCCCCCGCCCACGGTCCCCACAGGCAGGTCGGGGATATACACAGATACATAAACACCATTTTTTCCCTGTTCTACCTCTGTCATAACCGTTGATGCCTCTCCAACATGAGCCATATCTTGTCCTGTTGCAAGAAAAATCGCGGCTAAAACATTTGCAGCATGTGCGTTTGCACCAATAGTCCCGGACATTCGGGAGCCGATATCAAGTTTTCGATGCGCGGTTTCCACGAATTGAGGAACCGTTGTTTTCAACACGTCTTTGATTATTTCTGGACTTAATTCAACATCTGCCCATGTCTGAATTCCTCGTCCTTCAATAACATTGAGCATATTCGCTTTTTTATCTCCACACATATTCCCGGATACTGAAGCGCAGACTACTCCCGTTTCTTTTGTAATGAACGATACCATTTTTTCAGTAGCTATAGTAGCCATATTCATGCCCATTGCGTCCTGAGTATCATAGGAACATCTGACAAATACATTTCTTCCGCTATGCCATGTTTTTATCGAGATAAGTTTCAAATGGGTAGATGTTTCCTGTGCTATTTGATTTAATAATTTTTGATTCGTTTCAATCCAATCTATAAAAACGTTTGCCGCTTTTCCATTTGTTACCACAAAAACAGGAGCGCGGGAAATTCCTGCCCGATGGCTTGTTACAGAAGCTCCACCACTCAAGGTGACTGCCTTTATTCCCCGATTTACAGAAGCAACAAGAGCTCCTTCTGTTGTAGCAAGCGGTATATACACAGTATGTTTTTTGTCATCTGAAAAATCGAGCGGACCAGCAATTCCAAGCGGAATTTGTACGGCGCCCACCATATTTTCACAGTTGTGATGGCTTGCAAAGTCTTCTGATAAACTGAAGGACCCGATCGCGGGTAAGGTAATTTTTAGTGCCTGCTCGAGCGCAGTTCGGCGATTTTTTGCGTCGGTATAATTTCTTAAATCCATAGATGTATGAGATTAGTCCACATAAAGAAGTAAATCATTCGATTAAAACATATTGCGCACCAAATCAACACCGCTATAATCCGCAGATGTAGTTTACCAGGTTATAGGATATATAAATTTTAATACGGTCTGTAGGTATCCATGCGATTGTATAGTCCGAGTCCAAGGAATATGCCGGATACTATAAGTGTGAGTATCACAACAATCAAAATTCCTCCGATTATCCATCCAATTTTTGAAGCCAATATCCAATCTTTTGGTTTTACAATCTGTTGAGGAACGCCAATCAGCCGGTACATTTCATAATTGAAACTTATCGTAAACGGAATCACTATCATGAATACAAACAAAATGCCCACTCGCATTAGTATTTTCAAAAAATTGTCCGAAAGTATGCTATCTAAAAAAATTAAAATAAAAATCGGAGCAACACATACAACTGATGTTCTCCAGAGTATGCCCCAAAATTTTTGACTTACCATTTCTTTACTTATCCATAATGCATTCAAACCTTTTGCTCCCTGTTCAAGGAAGGCAAAAAGTGTAAACGAATTCCACACGCCCCAAACAAAATTAATCCCAAATGCAGGAGCCAGGCCAATAGTAAATAAAGATACTTGTACTGTTGTTAAAAAGTAAGAGGCGATCAATGGCAGTGTGCTTTTAAGAGCATGAATTGGCCCCATTTTTACTTGAGAAGTAAGAATTCTAACGTAGGCAAGTCCGAGCCAGGTAGCAAGGGCGATAAAGGAGGCCAAGGACACCAACCCAAGCAAAATGAATAAAATTACGGCTGTTGGTTCCATTGTTGCAACATTATTCGGCGTGAGTGACTGACCTATAAATACATTCGCAATGAAAAGAATAACACCTAAAATAAGTCCAATTATATTGAGCAGGATGAGTGGGATAAGTCTTGAAAATACACGCGAAAAAGATCTATTTATGAGATGTACAGTATTCCAAGTTTGATCTGGTTGAGTTGGTGGTTGAGAAAACGAAGGTGTTGCTAACGGTTGTGTTTGGGGAGTTTGGTTTGGGTCCATGAATGAATGGATATTTATAATATTATAACGATATGATATATTTCCAAATTCGTCAAATGCATTTATAAAAAATTACTATAGCGGAAAACCACCAGTGTCACTTTATTTCAAAATTTGTTTGGAGAGAGCGTGAAGCAGCTTATTTTGTTCTTCTAAAAGTGCTCGAATTTCTTCAATTTGCTTTTCTGCTTTTTTATCGGTCTGATAATCGTATTCGCTTCGAAGTTCTGCATGTTTCCCCTGTAAATTTTGACCCACCATAATGAGCGGCATGAGATGAATTTGAATGAGGTTAGATATAAAGAGCCAAAGAACAAAGGCGGGGTACGGATCAAATTTAAGGTTTTGAGGTGCTGCGATATTCCAGCCCAGCCAGAGAACTGTCCAGAAAAAAATAATGAGAAAAAATCCCATTGTGCCGACCTTATTCGTGATAAATAAAGCAACCTGATCCATCGTGCTCAGCTTTCTCTTATGCACTATGTTAACATTCTCAACCATATATGCATTGTACTGGAAAACTCCTCTATTAATCAACCTCGGGGGTTGATTATGTTGTTTTGACAGCCTAAATATGAAAATTTATCAAGTTTGAGCATTATAACAGAATACGTTTGTTGATTGCTTGGGGGTTACAAGATTCCTGTATCGAGAAATTTCACGCGCGAGTGATTCTAATTCACCCAAAGTAATATGCTGGTTTGTATCTGTTGGTGAGTCACCTGCTTCAATCAGTGCTCCGTTATAGAGCCAATCGTTTCCATCTGTCATTAACAAAGCATTAATGGTGCCTTGTAAAATGTGATCGCGCATGTTTGGACCGAAAGAATGTGATGGATCAAAGTAGAGCTTTGCACCTCGGGTAGTGCGTTTTGTCCGGCGTGCCACTTCGTGAACTGGTGCATTCCGAAAGTTTTCTCTATCTGGTACGGTCACTCCACGATGGATAAATGCAATATTTTCAAGCGGAACGCCTGTGTTTTGAACATAGGAAGCTAAGCCAGTCCAAGTTTTTTCTAAGTCTGTTTGTTCGTTAGACTCAGGATTATGAGCATCGGCTAAATGACAGCCAAGCCATTTTCCATTTTTTATGCCCACATCCCAGTTATTTCTTTGTGCAGCAACTGCTATTGGGATTAGGGACCAACCTAATTGCTCAACTGCGGGGTTCCAAAGTAACATTTTTCTATTCTTCATTTCTCGTTCAAGCACGCTAACTTGCGCATATGGGGCTACGATTTCGGTACATATTGCGAGACCAGTTTGTTGTGCAATCGTCTTCGCTACTTCAACACTAGGTGGTACGATCAATTCTTGGTTTCTATTACCTTGAGACAAAATCATTATGTTTTGCATCACTGCCCCAAAATCAATTCCCATTCCTATTCCTTCGCTATTGAATCCGGTACGAGATTTGAGTCCCACAACACGTGTACCCCAAAGGGCGAGCTGTGATTTCCCTTTTAGATTTTTTACGGTTATCTGTGCCATACTCAAGATTTGATTCGTATTCTCGTTGGTAATTGAGCATGGTCCGGCGATCAATTCTACTTCTCCTCCTCGTTCTATCATTGTTGTATAAATAATTAATAATTTTTTACCAAAAAAAACCGCCTTGCGGCGGGTGTGTCTTCGTGTTTTATTCCACTCTTACATCTTCCCGCCAAAGCGTTGGAAAAAATAAAAGTAAAAAAATAAAACGGTTGATTTCATAAAAGTATGCATAGTATAGTTGTTCACCAAACGCTTGTCAATAAAAAAGTTGCAAGTTTATTATTTCCGCTCTTCTTTTCTCATCTGTTCTGTTTCGTCGGGGCGTTTATAATCATCTTCTAAACGGTAGGTAGTGCCAATTTCTGGAGTCGAAACTTCAAATACATCGCAGTCGGTTATTGCCCAGTGGCGATGACGCTGCCCCACCAGAACCTTGTAGCCGATGCCGGGTTTCAGCTCAATTTTTTCGAGTTCTCCCGTATTATTCTCTAAAACGAGGCTACAGCGTCCGTTAAAAAGGTAGTAACACTCTTCTTTTTTGTCGTGAATCTGCAAACTTAATCGTTTTCCTGCGTTTATATGGAGAATTTTTCCTGTAAACGGCATGTTTGGTGGGGTAAAAATTAGTTCGTAGCCCCATGGCTTTTCCACTTTTTTTAAAAACTCCTCCCCTACCGTAAAGTTTGATGTATCAAAAACGGGTATGTCTGCCATAGTTATGCAATAACAGGAAGACCGCTAAGTTCTTCTTTTTGAATACTTTTATAACGAGGATTTTTTTTCAGAGCGGGTTTTCCCTCATTCTCAACTACATAATAGGCAAATCCTTGCATTTGTTTCACGAGTTGATAGTCGGCATGGCCAGGAAGACTGACGGGATCTCGCTCTTCAAAATCTACAATGCTATCATCTGCTGTAACAAAATAAGTTGTGCCAACGTTTACCACCAGATGGCCATAACTTGAAGGAATAAATAATCGTTCTCCTGGTTTTGCAGGAATAGCTTTGAATTCTTCAACCTGATCTGCGATCATATTCCCCTGCTCGTCGACCGCAAGTTTCTGAAGAAGGGCAATCCCCTCTCCTTGAATAAACCAATAGGTTTCATCAAGATTTCCAACATGGTAATGTCCGTAGGTTTTGATGTATTCACCACTGACGGTGCCGGGCTCCCAGACGGTAATATTGCGCTGATCGCGTCCGCCGCGAATCATGTAATAATGGATTGCGGGACCTACTCCCTGAGGATCCATAAGAACTTCCTGCATTTTTTCATGCGTGCGAGATGCAAAGTGTTTTGGTACGTTTTTAAAATCGATATTCATAGAATTCAAGTCTATGCCATTCAAAAGAATTTGTCAAGAATTTTCGGGGTAATTATTCAGAATAAAACAAAATCGTTATTGGTCTCGAGTTTCGCCGTCATTGCGAGCTGATGCCTGTCATCCCGGACGGAATGAGAGTGAGGATAACAACGACTCCCGGCAAGCGGGAGTGACGTTGCTACTCCTTAGCGTGCCATCCTTTTTTCGTCATGAACGTTCCTCGCAATGACCAATGCACTATTCCTCTTTACTTTTTACCCCTTATCGATCAAACCCGGAATAGGATAAATTAAAGCTTTTGTTGATCAATGGAAAATCGGGAACAATGTTGCCCACAACAGCCTGTGGAACAGCCGGCCAGTTGAGGAACGAAGCGTCTCGGATGCCAACTCGACTTACCTTTCCGTTTGTATCAGTGGCTACAAAATACACAATGTCTCCACGCCACCCCTCGGTAATACTTACGGTGTACGAGTTGGGTTTTAATGTTAAAGTTGTATGTTGGGAAATCTGCCCGGAAGGCAAATTATTCAAAGCGTGAAGTATTATATGAATTGCGTTGATAACCTCTTGAATTCGTACATTGTATCGCGCATAAACATCTCCTGAATCTCGTTTGGCAACCTGAACATTCATATCGGGATATGCCGCATAAGGGTAATCAATTCGTGCATCTACTGGTATATCAGAAGCTCGTGCTGCAATACCTACCACTCCATAATCGTGCGCTGTTTGTTTTTCCAATACACCAGTCCCTCTCAAACGATTTAGCACCGTTTCTTTATTTTCAACGATCTCAATAAGCTCTTCAAAATCCTTTTTTAAACTGCGTACTAGTGCTCCGATGGATTGTTGTTTTTCAGGAGAAATATCTTTTGTTACACCTCCAATTGTATTTACTCCGCGAAGGAATCTATGTCCCGTTAGTTCTTCGCACAGTTGTATAATCTGCTCTCGAAGCCGCGTACCATAACTGCCGCCAAAACTGAAGGCGGTATCATTCAATATAAATCCAACATCATTGAGATGATTTGCCATTCGTTCCAGTTCCGAATAGATAACCCGGAGGTAACTGGCACGTTTTGGTACCTTTATGCCGCCGAGCTGTTCAATTGCCTGGCAAAATGCAAGGCTTTGGGTGAAAGAAGTATCCCCAGAGATACGTTCTGATAGTTTAATCATCTCAGGAATGGTGAATGACTCAAACAATTTTTCACTACCTTTGTGGGTATACCCAAGTTTTGGCTCAAGCGAAATAATTTCCTCTCCCGCTACACTAAAACGGAAATGTCCTGGTTCGATAATCCCCGCATGTACGGGGCCTACAGGAATTTCATAGATCCCTTCCCCTTCGATTTTTTGAAATGGTCCGGTTGCGTCTATCATAGCCGGGCGGGTCGTTCCTTTAAAATCTTTGCGGAGCGGAAATGAAGTTTGTGGCCAATTTTCATGAAGAATAAACGGCTGTAAGAATACATTGCCTTCCGGTAGTAATCCAAACATAGAGTGAATTTCCTGTTCGTATCGCAATGATTCATAGATGTGTTTTACAAGAGAAGGAAATGATTGCCCTTCTTTTACCGCTACATACGGTACAAGAAAATATTTTTCGTGTGGAACAGCAAATATATACATAATTTTGAATACCCCATTGGTTGCTCGTTCATCTGCTGCTTTTATTGTTTTGAGGGGAAGGCTATGCGTGGTATAGAGCGTTGTACAAATCTCCGTCAACCGATCGTGAGGGACGGCAAATAGTATCAAATTGGTACTTAATTCTGGCGAAACCGATTGAGGAAGAAACTGTTTGATGATTTCTGAGTATGTCATAGTGTCCCGGCGAATAACTTATTACTTTCTTTCAAAAGTACTTGTAATGGTTCTGGCAAGTAAATACTAGTGATTACGAGAACCACAGCTAAAAAAACTAAGGGAATAATGGTCCAAAAATTATATTTTTCCTTATGCATTCCTGCCGGAGGTTCACCAAATAGCATTGCGGTGTATTGTTTAAAGAGTCCGATAAAAACGAGCAGGAGCAAAACAATCGTTACTGAGGTAAGAACAATGGAGTAATGAAATCCGGCGATAAAGATATACAACTCACTAAAAAAGATCCCGAACGGCGGGATACCGGTAATCGTGAGAAAACCAATGATCAGAAGTACGCTGCTGTATGGCAAAATTTTGATCATTCCGGTTACATCTTTCACCTTTGATGAACTGTATCGCACCGCGATATTACTTGAGACCAAAAAAAGGAGCGATTTCGCAAAAGAATGGTAGAGAATGTGCAAAATACTTCCATATATTCCGATTCCTCCAAAACCGAATCCAAGCAACATAATCCCTGCGTGTTCAATACTTGAATAGGCAAGCATTCGCTTGTAATTTAGCTGGGTAAAGATAATGAACGCCGGAAGAGCGATAGAAATAATGCCAAAACTAATAAATAGTATTTGAGAAAAAGCGGGCCCAATGGCAGCATCAACAATCAGTTTAAAGCGAAGGAGAGCAAAAAAGGCGACATTGAGTAACGCTCCCGAAAGGAGAGCTACAATGGGCAGTGGAGCCTTGTTATAGGCATCGGGCTTCCATGTATGCATAGGGACCAATCCCATTTTTGTCCCAAACCCGATTAACACAAATACAAAAGCAACCTTACTAACAATGGGGTTAAAATGAGCAGCTTTTGCCATTAAATCGTTCCACGTTGCAAAGCCATTTCCAGAAGCTTGCCCCAAAAATAAGAGTGTCCCTAAAAGACAGAGCAATAATCCAACGGAGTTAATAATAAGGTATTTCCATGCGGCTTCAATATCTGTGTTTCGATTAAATAATGCGACTAAAAACACCGATGACAATGTTGTTGATTCAATCGAAATCCACATAACAATTGGATTGGTTGTGGTAAGTGCTCCAAACATGGAAAGCATGAACAGACTTTTTAACACATAATATACTTGGATACGTTTTAATCCCAACATTCCTTTTTGTTGTTCGGCCCGTAGATAGCCAATAGAGTGGAATGTGGTAATGAGCCCAATAAAGATGCATATTGCTAATAGAAGCGCTCCAAATGCATTCAGAGAAAAGTAAGGACCCACGGCGTAGTGTCCACTTACGACAACTTGCGAAACCATGAACATTCCAGTTACAAATTCAACACCGGCTGATACTGCGGCAATAATTTCATACAGAAATCTCTTTTTGGATAGCAAATAGAAAATGATCGAAGATAACGGGGTAATGAGTAAAATAAGTAGTGCCATAGGTATTTTTAATTATTTCTTAAGATGATTAATTTCGACGGTATCCATTGAACGAAAATGCGTATGAATCAGTTGGGCAAAAATAAATAAAATAACGATCCAAAAACAGACATCAAACAGCATCCCAAGTTCCAAGCTTGCTGTCTGTTTTACCGCAAGAAATTTTCCGAGGGCAAAGATACAGTTTTCGAGCGATAAAATGCCAATTATTTGCGACAATACTCCCCGTCTGTTTATGACGAGAAAAAATGAAGAAAATATACTCCCGAGCAAGAGCACCCGAAAAGGAGCAATATCAGAATTCACAATTGATATCGAAGTAAAAACATCTGATTGGGCAAAAAATGTAAGCAGTACAATTACAATGAGGGTAATGGGTAAATTCAGGTAGGTCGAGGCGGTTAAATTTAATTGTTTCGTTTTGATGAACTTTGTAAATATGTTTGGTGCAATGATCACTTTAACGAAAAACATACTGAATGCGATGCCAAAAAGTTCCCAGGAACTTTGTTGCAATGCTTCAAAACCAAGCATAAGCACGATTATCGTAGATTGACAGAGATAGATAAAAGCAAGAATTGTATTTTTACGAACTACATTCATAAAAACAGCAGATAAAAATATGCTGGCTGCAAATATAAGCTGTAAATTTAGATGGTCCATAGGTTTCGAGTTAAATATTGGTTGCAATGAGTGAAATAATGCCAAGAATCAACCCCGTTAATAACAAATCGGGAAGTCGAAATAGTCGGTATTTTGCAATGCTAGATTCAATAATTCCAATAGCCCCAATAAGCAGTAGTGCTTTCATAGCTACAACCCCTACTGCAATAAGGAGGTCTAATAGATTCGTTGTTGTGCTGAGTCCATAGGGGAAAAATATATTTGCACCCAAAAGTACAAAGAACAAAAATTTATTTGCAGCAGTCCATTCAATGAGCGCAAGCCGTTTTCCAGAGTATTCAATAATCATAGCCTCGTGAATCATGGTTAATTCCAAATGGGTAGAGGGATTATCAAATGGGATTCTCCCCGTTTCAGCCATAAGGGCAATAAAAAATCCGATAAATGCTATGAAAATAGGAAAGTAGGTTATGGGTGGCAAACTCGATGTTGTCGTTGCCATCAAAATAAGATTGGAGGTCTGTGAAATAATTGCAATAGGCAGAAGTGAAAAGACCAATACCGCCTCTGTTAACGCACTTAGGGTCATCTCTCGACTTGCGCCAAATCCTCCGAACATGCTCCCTGTATCGATCCCTGCAAGGGCGAGAAAAAAGGTCATCAGAGCAAGGAGATATACAACAACCAAGAAATCACTGAAAAACCCCCACGATTCAACCTGAGATAGCAATG
This sequence comes from Candidatus Roizmanbacteria bacterium, assembly GCA_013335175.1. Classification (GTDB taxonomy): domain Bacteria; phylum Patescibacteriota; class Microgenomatia; order UBA1406; family GWC2-37-13; genus JAAXWC01. Next base: position 18,582 of record JAAXWC010000014.1, on the reverse strand, counting down.
GAATTCCCAGAGGAAGCATAAGACTGATCGCAAAGATAATGTAGGGTGTTGCTCGAAATATCCACGAGGCATCTGGCGAAATCACTTCATCTTTGTGAAATAGTTTCCATAAATCAAAATACGGCTGAATTACAGATGCCCCTCTCCGATTCTGCATAAATGCATCAATTTTCCGGATAATACCAATACAAAGGGGTGACAAAAGCGGAAGGATGAGTAATTTGATAAGAATTAAAATCATAGGTAATAGCGTGCAACTAATAGCAATCCAATTAAGGTTAAGAATATATACAACAAATAGGCGTTGATATTTCCACTCTGGATTTTCTTTACCTGAATAGATATTCGATGGAAAAGCTTCACGAGTGGATAGTACATATTGTTTTCGTAGATGTCAGAAATACCAAGGGTAACAGTTTTTGTTGGAGCATACCGCATATCTGCATCGACATACTCTACATGAACCTGTTTTGTTGGTCGGAAAATTCCCTTAAAAATAAGTATCAGCGTGCGGGAAAATCCCGTTGCCGTGATTTCCATTCGCGGCGTAATCTCTGTGTATCCACACTCCCAAATAGATCCGATTACCGTCTTTTGCCGATGACTTACGAGGTATACAAGAGCATACACAACAGCGGCACTTATGGTAAAGCCAAGCAAAAGGCCCATGGTATTAAAATTCAAAGCGGCTAAATCGGTGAGTTTTTCATGAGCGGGCACCATAGCACTTGTATGACGGGTAAAAGAGCCAAGGGCCTGAACCAAAACCCGCAATTGAGCTATAACATAGGGTGCCCCAATACTAAACACAAGACACAATGCGGCTAAAAAGCCCATACTCAGAACCATGGGGAATGAAGATTCCTTGGCATGCTGACTTTCGACACTTCTTGGCCGTGCAAGAAAGGTTATGCCAAATGCTTTTACAAAACAAGCTGCGGCAAGGCCGCCGGTGAAGGCAAGACATACCCCTGCAAAAATAAAGGCAGCTTTTATCAACATTCCTTCGAACGCAATTCCTTTAAACAATCCTTGAAAGGTGAGCCATTCGCTCACAAACCCGTTAAACGGAGGTAATCCGGTAATGGCAATCGCACCGATTAAAAAGAATAAAGCAGTATAGGGCATTTTTTTTATTAGTCCTCCATATTCTTCGATATTTCTGGTATGCGTCTGGGATATAACGGAACCAGCACTTAAAAAGAGAAGCGATTTAAAAATAGCATGGTTAATGGTGTGATAGAGACCTGCAATAATAGAAATGATGGCAAATGCAGGATAGTTGAGAGTAAGAAATACTAATCCCCCACCGAGTCCGAGTAAGATAATTCCAATATTTTCAATACTGTGATAGGCAAGCAATCGCTTGCTATCGTGCTCCGACAATGCATACAAAACTCCGAGAATTGAAGAAAGAGCTCCCAAAAAAAGAATGGTAAATCCAAGCCACGGAGTTGGGGTTAACACATCCAAAAACATACGGAAAAACATAAAAATACCCATTTTAATCATAACGCCCGACATAAGCGCAGATACGTGTGAAGGAGCGGCACTGTGGGCTTTTGGAAGCCAAATATGAAACGGAATAATACCTGCCTTCGTGCCAAACCCAACAATGAAACAAATGATCGCTATGCTTTTTATAGTCATGGGAATCAATTCTGCGTGAGATTTTATTACGGAAAAATCAAAAGAGCCAGTTGCAAGATAAAGCAAGATAAAAGCAAAGGAAATACATCCGGTTGCAACGTGCGTCATTACAAAATAAATAAATCCAGCTTTAATTGTTGATGGATGGTTCTGTTCAAAAATAACAAGGAAAAAAGAGCTGAGAGACATCAACTCCCAAACAAATAAAAAGTACAGCCCATTGTAGGAAGTAACAACCAAAAATAGGCTCAGTAAAAAAAGATTATAAAAAAATCCGAATACCCCCGTATTGTACTGGGTATAGTAAGGTTTCAGATAACTAATTCCGTACAGTGTTGCAGGCAGCGCAATGAGCGCAATCACAAAGATAAAAAATGCCGCAAGACCATCTACATGAAAGCTAAGGGTGAATAAAGGAAATGATGTTGGTAAAACAACATTGATCACGGTATGAGTAAGGAGGATATATCCCGCAAATACAAGCATAAACGCGGAGCCGATAAGAGAGAGTCCGCTACTGGTAAAATGGCTCACACTTTTTACTTTTTGAAGGATAAAAGATAAAACCGCGCTGATACAAAAAATCTCGATTGCAATGGGAAAGAGAAGTTCCATACGTTATTTTTTATTCTCCTCAACAATTTCCAATATATGTAACAGCGAACGGATAATTGTCATGGGAGAAGGTGGATCACCTGGTATTTGAAAATGAACAGGAATAACAGTGTGTACCCCGTCCAACACACTGTATGAACCTTTAAAAATTCCGCCATCTATTGCGTCATTTCCGACAGCAACAACTATTTTAGGATCGGGCATTGCGTCGTATGTTTTCTTAAGGGCACGTGCCATATTTCGGGTTACGGGGCCGGTTGCCATAAGCATATCTGCATGACGAGGTGATGCAACAAAATGAATGCCAAATCGTTCAATATCGTAATAGGAGTTCGTAAGTGCGGTGAGTTCCTGCTCTTCTGCGTTTGTTGATCCGGCATCTACCTCTCGTATTGCCAGCGAACCTTTAAATAGTTTTTGAATTTTCTTACTTAATTCTTTTTTAACAAGAGTATCATCCTTTTGTGCGGAGATAAGATCGGGAGAAATGAGGACTCTTTTGTTGGTAAGGACTTTGGAATAAAGTGACATAGATATAGTCTGCAAAAGGTTAAATTCCGATAAGTCTCTGTTTAAATGTATATTATTAAAAAATAGTTTTGAATATTTATTGTAGCATAAATTATGCAACAAACAAGTGAATTGTGTTCTCGTTTTAGCCTTGATCAGGAAGCTCTTCCCATTTAAATACATTTAAATATCCTCGTTCCGGAATATATTCATAGAGCGGCTGCGGTACTCCATCAATCTCATCGATAGGTAAACGCATTTCTGGTGTAAATGTTATAGATGCACAATACCAATCGTGGACAGAAGGAATTCCTGCGTAGCTTTTTCCGGCAGCGTTAGGGCCTCGTTCAAGGTGATGATGTTGAATATGAGTAAGCTGATTTTCTAAAACAGTTTCAAGGTACGAGTCAGGCAAGCAGCCTTTTGTCCCATACGTAAACAGTTCTTCACGAATGCCTCGTATCATTGCTTGCCGAGGCTCTTCCCCTTCAAGGCGCATCCGTTCCGAAAGGCTATGAGTGGTTGGTCGTGGTGCAGAGGGAGTAACAGCAGTTTTATCACCATTTAAATAGTCTTCAATTGTTTTTCCGGATAATAAAGTCAGTCGTGTTTCATGGAGTTTATATTTCCGTTCCCCTTCATAATAAACATCAAGTATCACGGCTTTTCCCCAAAGTTTTAAAACACCATAAACTGCAATCAATCTCAGCTCTTGTAGCTTATAAATATCTTCGTAAAGTTGTTTAAGATTTCGAGGACTATCGGGTGCAAGTTGCAAAGGATACAAGCGGCTCCATTCTTCATACGAAGGGGGCTGTTGTTCTAGCTGGACGAGAGTTTGTAGCGCTTCTTTCATGGCGTGTAGTATACCATGGAGTTTCGCACTTTTTAAGAATATTTTAGTATCTCCTATTGCATTGGTAGGCTAAAAATACGATAATGATTATCATGAAGTATCCAAAAATTGGTCTTGCGCTCGGAAGTGGTGGAGCGCGTGGGATTGCCCATATTGGCGTGATAAAAACACTAGAAAAGTACAAAATTCCTATTGATATTGTTGCCGGTTCGAGTATTGGTGCGGTAGTTGCCGCTTCGTATGCACAGGATCTAAACGGGAATCGCCTCCAAGAAATTGCGCTTTCATTTAGTGAACGAAAAATGATAAGTTTTGTAGATTTTACCTTAAAGGGTGGTCTTATGAAGGGAAATAAACTTGAAGCGGAAATTTCAGAGCTGCTCGGAGAGGTTTCCTTCTCGACAAGTAAAATTCCATTTGCCGTAGTAGCAACCGACTACCACACCGCAGAAGAAGTAGTTTTTTACGATGGAGATTTGGTAAAAGCAATTCGTGCAAGTATTGCAGTGCCTCCCTTTCTTCAACCGGTTGCAGATGGAGAACGGGTGCTTGCAGATGGCGGTTTATCGAATCCGGTACCGGTAGAGGTGGTAAAAAAAATGGGAGCAGACATCGTTATCGCAGTTAATTTGGACACCGTGTATTTAGAGAATGAGATGGTGAGAGAAATCCCCTCTTTGTCCTCCGTTCCTATGCATGCAATTTATATTTTGCGCCACCAACTCGCCCTTAAATCGAGTAAAAATGCGGGAGTTGTGATTGCACCTCAAGTGGCTTATGTAGGATATTTAGGCTGGGATTATTTTTTCAGCAAGGAAAAAATTATGAATCTTATACAGGAGGGCGAACGAGTAACAGAAGAACTTATCCCGCAGATTAAAGCTCTTATTTCGCAAAAGAAAAGAGAGCGTTCCTGGTTTCGGAGACTTCTCCCGTTTTAGGTATCTCTCATATATTTTCATAGTAATTCTTATGTAGTTTTTACTCGTTTTTTATCTTGTTCTCTCCTAACCAGTTTAATCATACACGCTCAAGAGAGCATATTTATGGGGGGTTGGGTGCTTGGCATTTTCCATAAAGTCAAGAGTACCATCACCGTGAGTAGAAAACAGGTATATGAAAGAGAAACTATGTCCACATAAAATGCCATCCTGTTTTGTTGCTGATTTTAGAGGGGGGTATCTGCGGATCGGCAAGATCTTGCAGTACATTTTTCACCTCAATCTGACAGGGAAACAACATTATATAACATATCCTATCTTCAGTAGTAAAAACCCTCACCCCTAAAGCATTTTCGTGAGCAAATATGCTTGCATGTGTTTCACCCGCTTTGAGAATGATCTTATCGCCCTCGACATCGTGCCATGGATTAGCTTTCTCTTCACTTGCTTCGTTTCCCGATTCGATTAGCCGATATTTGATCGCACCATCATCACGCCAAGACAATTCTAGTGAGACATATGAGTGGCCACTTTTCATGTGTTTATCAACATGATCAGGATCGACACGGCTAAAACCGGTGTGAAGCGCGTTATTGATCGCATTATGCAGCTGATACGCGCGCTCTCTGAGAGTGTCATCCGCAGAAGCATCTTCGCCGTCGACCTCCAATAATTTTCTTATTCTTAGTTTCAACTCTGTAGGATCATCTATCGTCTCACTATTTTGGTATCCTGCCAACAATAATTTGCTTGCTGCGGTGCCCTGAAGCAAGTGAGATAGTTCCTCATAAAAATATACTTGACCCAGTCTTTTTTTCAATTGATCCAGATTCTTCTCACTTCCGGGCGAAAATTGGAGTAATACATCAACTACTAATGGGGCCAGATACTCTGCGCTTATTCTGCTCGTTGACGTACTTGCACTCACCTCCTTTGTGCTCTCAACAGCCCTATCTGTGTCTTCAAACAAAACTGGTGCCGAGGCGACGAGATCAAGCAATTTCGAAAACTTTCTTTTTATATTTAAGGGCGATAACTTGTCCGACTCACTCACCCGTGAACTTTCAAGCTCGAATATCCCTGATGTAAGTCTGCCCGTCTGCCCATCATATCGGAGATCGATCACTTCACTATCATTTTTATTACAACTCACACTCAATTCATTTTTTCGGACTCCACTTGTACTTGGCCACAGTGGAGCGAATATACTCATATTACTGCTGGGATGAGCCTTCACCCCACATAAGTAAGCTTCATCAGGATAGAAGTATCTCTTATTTGATCCATCCGAATAGGTCTTATCCCGACCCCCATTCTCTCCTGTCGGGACTCTATTACGATTGAATTGTGTTCTCTTCCAAGCATCATCAGCTTCCAACATAATATCCTATATTATATTATAACATTTTCCTATGTTTGATGAATAAATAGGGTATATGCTAACCATGATATTACCTATAGTATAATGAAGCTAATCCTCATGTTTTTACCATGAGAGGAGAAGATGCACTAAACACATTCAAAACGAGTGACTGGAAACTGTTAGAAGCAACAATGCGCGAAATGAAGGTTCAATTTATAGAAAAATTAATTGATGTAGTAGTTCATCCACTCACTATATGCACATACATGATCCTGTTATCCCTTATTCGTTGTCTCGTCCAAACTATCATGAAGATAGATACGAAGAAGATGATGTTGATCAAGAAAATTAATAATTGCTTTGTTTCGTCGTACTCAGTGATTTTCACTTTAAAAGTGCTAAATTAAATCAACCTCGGGAGTTGATTATCTCGACATAAAGGTCCAAATTTAATTTTATATTTAAAACGGTTTTATTTTTTGGAATGTCCGAGTTCTTTAAAACGGCCAGTTCAGGGGAGCATCGGAATATGTTGGCATTCTGCAAGGGGGACCCAAGCGATTTGTTCCACATGATGATTTTGCGTCAATTCGCAGCAGATTTCGAGACTGATACTACTAGCGGCTGCTTTGCGTAGTTATTTGGTACAGCGAAGGAAGGGTAGATTTCAGTTTCGATATGAGATTGTCTCTCTCTTTGTAAAATTCTTGTTCGCTATACATGTCTTCTTCAAAAATTGAGCGAATTTCATGCTCTTGGTTTGTATTGCAATAGCTGTTACCTTCTTTTATTGTTTTTTTCTGGAGGTTGATTTCGTAATTATATTTTTCGCCATTTGAGGATAAAAATCCGGAAAAACAAATAGTATTTTGAATCCAATGTGAAAGGCCATATTCGATAAGATTCTTTTTCATATCCTCGGTAAACTCCAGTATTTTGTTCAATTGTCCTGAATCGAGATGATATATATAAAGCCCTGTCTCACCCGCCAGTGCAAGTTGACCACCTTCCGATGAGTATTTTATCGCATAAGTTTGCTTTGGCATGCTTACTTTATCAAGGAGTGTGTATTTGTGTGAAGGGGAAGCAATGGGAATTGCTACAAGGCTCAGAAACACTTGTTCGTTCGGTGACAGCGCCCCTTCTTTTGTTTGGTGGTAAGAAACGAGCATTCGATCTTGATTATCGAGTGCAACAAAACTTTCGCCACTTGAGCATCCCTCAGAGGTGGTAATTACTGGAGTAACGCGCTTTGATTTCATATCTAACAGGGCAAAGTTTTCGGTCCCCCAACAGGAATCCCCTTCTCCCCCCGTGAGCCAGTAGCGATTATGAATTTGATCATAGATAATTTTTCCTAAGCCATATTTTTCGGAATAGTTCAGTTTCTGAATAGAGGCTTCGGGAGTTGCAAGCCAAAAAATATCCGATCCGGCGAGATACCCGCTGGTGGTGAAAAAAAGCGAATTTTCAAAAAGCTGCATATTGGTTACGGACCGTTGGTGCGTTTTGTTCGAGTCAACGGTATATACAGCGTCTTTTTTTCCCGTAGTAAGATTATACCGATACACGGTATCGATTTCCTGACCAGGCTGAAACGCATCAAAAAAAAGATAATGACCCCATAAAATGATATGGTGCTCTGTTTCCAGGTTTCGTGAATATATAACTTCATCGCCCGCGGGGCTTGCTTTTTTTATAACTAGATTTTGATACGGTGTGGGACTTGGAGTTATTCCAGAGGGTTGTGGTTTTGCATGAAAAAAATACATGGGAAGAGTCAAAGATATAATAATCACTGCAACGAGTAGGACTATTATTGTGAGCAGAAAAAGTAGTTTTTGATATCGTTTCAACACATCAACCGGAGTATTTCCTAAAGATTTCATTTCTCGCGAAAAAATATTCACGTATTCATGATAGTCTATTCATAGACTTTTGTGAAGAGAATCATGATTATTTTTAATTTTAGCCTTTTATAAGGCTATAATCAACCCCCGAGGTTGATAAAACGTTTGGTCCCGGGGAGCATCGGAATATGTTGGCATTCTGCAAGAGGGACCCAAGCGATTTGTTCCACATGATGATCTTGTTTTTCAGGTTTGTTGTCTCCCCCACTCGTAATCCCAATAAATAGTTCGTACCTCGGGAAGGAGATTCACAACGCGGACTAATCTTCCTGTTTCTTCCAAAAACTCTCGCACGAGAGCTTCTTCTGGAGTCTCACCAAAATCAATTTTTCCTCCCGGTAATTCCCACTTTAAATGCGCTTCGGGGCACTCTTTTTCGTTCCGCTGAATCAAGAGCACCTTCCCTTCATGGATGAGACATCCGACAATAACGGTTATTTGTTTATTCATATACTATATAGTAGCAAATTGGTAAAAACGAAATGACATGTCATTCCCAATCAGGACCTTTGCAATAAATCTCAAAAAGAACGGAGGCCTGTCATTCGTTCTTTCCCATTCATGCTCGATTGGCATAGTGCCAGATCTGCGCGTGGATGGGAGCCCTGAACTCAGACACCCGTTCTTTTTATCCTACGTCGCATAGTGCGAGACCGCGCCAGCGGCGCTGGCAGGGGGTTAGGAATGGATCCTCGATTAGATCGAGGATGACGGCGAAAATTAAATATATTCCCGATCAGGCCCGGGATGACGTATAAATTATCCTCCCTGCGATGGTAAGCATACTTAGCATTGTATTGAATCCTTTTGGCATTTATAATGAGTAAAATTATGAAAAAAGTTATTGTCATTTCAGGTGGGACCGATGGGTTGGGACGGGAAATTGCTAAAGAATTAGCTTTAAACAATACTGTAATTATTTTGTCACCTCACCAAGAAAAACTCGAACAAACCGCTCAAGAACTGAGTGTTGACTACGAGGTTTGTGATGTTACCAACTATGAACAGGGAGCGACGGCAATTCAGAACATTATCACTAAACATTCACGGATTGATGTCCTCATTAACAACGCAGGCATTTGGATAGAAGGGCCTTTAGAAGCCAATGATCCTGCTCGTATCAAACAAACCTTAGATGTAAATACGTTAGGAACGATTTATCTTACAAAAGCGGTTGTCCCTTTCATGAAACAGCAGCAATCCGGAACCATTCTAAATGTTATTTCTCAGGCAGGAGTGAATACAAAAGCAGAAAAAGCAGTCTACAACGCATCAAAATGGGCAATTACCGGATTCACCAAAACACTGTACAATGAACTTGCTCCCTATGGAATTGGAGTTTCTGGAATTTATCCAGGGAAAATGAATACCCTGTTGTTTGAGAAGGCTGGCATTCATAAAGATATGGCAGATGCTCTTGATATAAAAAATGTCGCACAAACTGTGGCATTTATGCTTTCGCTTCCTCATACGGTGTTTGTAGATGTAGGCATGCTGTATAGCGAGTGAACATAAAATGCAATTGTACGTAGGTATTACAAAATGAGTACCCGTATTCGCAAAAACATATGCAAAAAAAAATCGTACACATAAAAGGTATGCACTGCAAAGCCTGTGAAATTTTGGTAAGTGATGAACTGCTGGCTATTCCTCAGGTGCAGGAAGTAACGGTAGATCAATCTACGGGCACAGCAGAGCTTTTCTGTACTTCTTCTGTCAATCAAACCTCCATCAAAAAAGCTGTTCAAAACGCAGGATATTCTCTTGGAACAGAAGAGGTAAAGCCGTGGTTTGTAACAACTATTCGTTCGTATGGAGAAATAGCACTCATGGGTTGTATCCTTTTGGTCGGATATTTGTTGTTTCAAAAAAGTAATGTAGGCACGTTCTTTTCTGTCGGTTCAAATAATTTTGCCAGTATTCCGGTTGTATTTTTAATCGGACTCACTGCCGGGGTCTCGACCTGTGCGGCACTTGTGGGAGGACTGGTTCTGGGAGCTTCTGCAAAATACTCAAAACAACATCCAGAAGCGAGTACCGTTCAAAAATTTGTACCTCACTTATTTTTTAATCTCGGGAGAGTCCTTTCGTTTGTTGTGTTTGGTGCAGTGGTCGGGCTTATTGGGTCGGCCTTTCAGATTACGCTAGGGGTAACAGGATTCTTATCTATTCTTGTGGGTCTGGTAATGCTTGTGCTTGGCGCACAGCTAACGCAGCTTTTTCCACGGTTATCGACGATAAGTATCTCACTCCCCTCCTCCGTTTCCCGTTTGGTCGGGTTACGAAACCAAAGTGCAAAACAGTATAGTCATCAAAACGCGTTTCTTCTTGGCGCACTGACCTTTTTTCTTCCGTGTGGTTTTACTCAGATGGTACAACTGTATGCAATTAGCACAGGAAATCCCGTACAAGCTGCAGTTACGATGGGTACCTTTGCTCTCGGAACAACACCAGGACTCCTTGGCATTGCTGGTTTTACCTCCTTTGTGAAGGGTTCTTTTGCTACTACCTTTTTTAAATTTTCGGGAGTTGTTGTGGTTTTCCTTGCCATTTTTAATATTTCAAATGGGATCAATCTGACTGGTTTGAAACAAGGCTTTATGGTGAGCTCTCGCACTCAGAACAGCACACAAGGGGCAGAGCATAAGAATGCTCAAATTCTCAAAACAACCTTCACGAATGCAAAAGATATTCAACCAAATACCTTTACTGTTCATGTTGGGCAGCCTGTTCGCATGGAGGTTGATGTCCGCGATGAAGGCTCCGGATGTATGGGAAGTTTTACCATTCCTGGCCTGTCCAAACAGGTGGATATGCTTCAAAAAGGAAAAACTCTCGTGTATGAATTTACTCCTTCAAAAAAAGGGACATACGATATTACCTGTGCGATGGGAGTCCCACGAGGCTCAATTAGCGTACTATAATATCTCTATGGAAACACACAGCTTCATTGTAAAGGGAATGCACTGCGCAAGCTGTAGCCAGCTTATAAAAAAAAGATTATCGAAATTAAGTGGGGTAGAAAGCTGCGAGGTGAATTATGCAACAGAAAAGGCAAAAATTGCCTATGATGATTCTGTGATTTCTCTTGAAAATATGAATCGGGAACTGGAGAAACTGGGTTACTCTATTGCACCGAACGTATCTGAAGTCCACGAAAAAATTAAGCATACAAATCTTCCTGAGGCTGATCATTTGGAACATCTGGGATTGAGTCAGTCAAAGGAAGAAAAACTGCACGAGCTTCAGAGAGAAAAGCAAACGGTAGTAGTCGCTATGTCATTTGCCGTTCTTGTCATTATTGCCATGATTTGGAATAGTATTATTCCGATTTCCATGCAACTGTTTAACACGTTTTCCTTCATCCTTGCTTCCATTGTGCTGTTTTGGATCGGAAGGCCGTTTTTAGAAGGTGTGGAGAAATTTGTAAAATATCGGGTTGCAAACATGGACACTCTCATTGGTATTGGGACCCTAACTGCCTACCTTTTTAGTGCCTTAATCTTTCTTTTTCCTCAGGTACATGCGTTCTTCAAGACCTCAGATTCCACCTATTTTGATGTTGTGATTGTGGTAATAGCGTTTGTAAAACTCGGGAAATATCTAGAATCGCGATCAAAGCTAAAAACGGGTGAAGCGATTGAAAAACTGCTGAGTCTTCAGGTAAAGACTGCTATAGTACGGCGGGGCAACGCAGAGGTAAAGGTCCCTCTTGAGGAAGTCCAGGTTGGTGATCTGCTTATTGTAAAACCGGGGTCAAAAGTTCCGGTAGATGGCGTAATTGTAGAAGGTGCATCCTCAATAGATGAATCAATGATGAGTGGAGAATCTCTCCCGGTTGATAAAAAAATTGGTGATACGGTAATTGGTTCAACCATAAATAAGCAGGGACATTTTATTTTCAAAGCAACTAAAGTAGGCTCAGAAACGGTTCTTGCACAAATAATCCGTCTTGTTGAAAACGCACAAGGTTCTCAGGCACCCATTCAAGGGCTCGCCGATTCGGTGTCGGCAGTATTTGTACCTGTTGTACTGGGAATCGCGATTCTCACGTTCCTTGTATGGCTCGTAGTCGGATCTCTATTTTTAGGTACAACAACTGCGCTTTCGTATGCGATAACCTGTTTTGTGGGAATTTTGGTAATCGCATGTCCGTGTGCGTTGGGTTTAGCAACTCCTACCGCTATTATTGTAGGTGTTGGGAAAGGTGCGGAAAACGGTATTCTCATTAAAAATGCAGAAAGTTTAGAGCGGCTAAAAGCAGTAACCACCGTCGTGATGGATAAAACCCGGACGATAACGATTGGCAAACCAGTTCTTACGGATAGTTTTATTTTAGATAAAACGATTACGAAACAGGAACTTTTGCAAAAAACAGCAAGTATTGAAAAAAAATCAGAACATCCCTTATCAGAAGCTTTGGTAGCAGCTGCTCAGGCGCAGAACCTTGCACTTTCTCCTGTTTCCCATTTTAAAATAACAGAAGGGATTGGTGTAGAAGGTACAATCGCAGATGAACATGTTTCGATTCATAAACCGACCGACCGAGAGCAAATAGCTGAAATCAGTAAATTTCAGTCAGAAGGGAAAACAGTGATCGTTGTCGAAGTAAATCACAAACTCGTCGGAATTTTTGCGATCAGCGATACCTTGAAACCAGAGTCAAAAAATGCAATTGCAAAACTCCGGAAACAAAATATATCAGTTATCATGCTTACCGGAGATAATGAAAAAGCTGCTCAGTATATCGCGAAACAAGCAGGTGTAGATTCTGTTATTGCAGATGTGCTCCCCCAGGATAAAGCAAAAAAAATACAGGAATTGCAGGCTCTGGGTAATTCCGTTGCAATGGTTGGCGATGGGATTAATGATGCTCCTGCTCTCACTCAGGCTGATGTTGGCATTGCTATGGCTACCGGGACAGATGTCGCAATAGAGTCTGCCGATGTTGTGCTTTTACACGGAGATTTAAACAAAGCGGTGCAGGCGATTATTCTTTCAAAAGCAACCGTTCGAACAATAAAGCAAAATTTATTTTGGGCATTTATTTACAATCTTATCGGCATTCCTCTTGCTGCTGGATTGCTGTATCCATTTACTGGTATTTTACTGAGCCCAATTTTTGCTGGAATCGCCATGGCGGGAAGTAGCGTTTCCGTTGTCTTTAATTCCTTACGACTTCGCTTTTTTAACCTTCACTAAAACCCATAGATCAGATTCTGTATCTGAACTATTCAGGAACGTAAGTAAATTATCACACAATTCATACGAATTTTTTACAATTACCATTTACTATATATGTAGTCGCTTGCAGAATTTTAATCATACTGTAGAATATCATACAAGATCAAACTAATACAAATACCAAAATAGCCAAATGTGGTGATGATTGGCACGTGAATGATACTTATTTATACATTTAAATAAACAGCAAAGCTTGCGAAATAAATACGTTTATTACATAATTGGTCAGGATCGATCTCGAGTCAGGATGAATACCCAAATCAATAAAATCTCTCATCTCGCACTAAAATTTTTGGAGTTTCAGGATTCACAAAATATTTACGCGGAAACGATTAGGGAAGCTACTGCTTTGGCTGGCGCGGAAATGGGAACGATTTATCTCTACGAAAATGACGAACCTATCCGTGTGTATAGTACTCATACTTTTGTAAATCCTCCCCGTCCAAGAGGTTTTACCTATCAATGCTATAAAGAAGCAAAAATAATTATTACGGATGGGAAAACCGTTCATAAAATTCACCCGAATCTGATTTCTAATGGTATTCAAACTGCCATATTTCTTCCGCTTCATTATAAAGGACATTCTACCGGAGTTCTGATTCTTTTATCAAAGAAAAATGTCGAAATAACAAAACAAAATATGCCGCTTTTACACCTGTTAAGTTCTTTTGCTAGTTTAGCAATCGAAAAAAATCTTATCCACGAAGAAATTCAGAATGTTCTTCAAAACAGAGATCTATTTATCTCAATGGCTGCTCATGAAATACGGACACCAATTGCAACAATTTATGGCTATACACAGCTTATGATCAAAGAACTAAAAAAATGGAGCACTCCAACTCCGGCTAAAAAATGGTCTGAAGAGATTTTGTTGGAAACAGAACGACTCAAAACGCTCATTGATGAATTATTGCAGGTTGATAGTATGAAAAAGGGGGTACTCCACTACAAACTTGAGCTGTGCAATATGCGGGAGATTATTAAGCGGAGCCTACGGAATATCAAATTTAAGTACTCAGATGTGTCGGTCGAATATAGCGATTTATTCGGAAAACGTGAGCCACTTGTAAATGCAGATGCAAACAAAATAATGCAGGTGCTGATTAATATTTTGGATAATGGTATTAAACACAATCAACATCGCAATCCGGTTTCTTTTGTTCTGAAAAAGAAGTCACAAATGATTGTTATAGCGATAAAAGACAGTGGTTCAGGGATTGATAAATCGGATCTTCCTCATTTATTTGACGGATTTTATAAAGCTACCGGTAATCATAAACCCGGCATGGGGCTTGGTCTGTATATAGCACGCAATATTATTACCAAACACGGCGGAACGATATCTATTTCTTCTAAAAAAGATTTCGGAACGACGGTTACTATTTCTTTGCCTTTGTATGATACTTGAAACGCGTCAGCAACCCTCGCCGGAAGATGAACTTATCCCCCTCGCGAAAGCGAAATTTTAGATGAACTTCATATTGAAAATGAAATTATTACGCCGCTTCAAAACTTTATTGAAAGAAAGAGTGCTGAACTGGAAACTGAAACAACGCCAGGCGTTGCGCGAATTCTGATTGGGGGAGGCTCGGGTTTTGGAAAGACGGTTGCTACGAGTCAGTTGGCGCGACTACTTATGAATCGCGAGTCGTTTCAGCGCATGATTGAAACAGGTCGGGCTGAAATCTTTTACTCTAAATGGGGAAATCCCTATGAACTTCTGCGAAAAATTGGAGTTATGAACTCAGTTTCGGGTGGGCTTACAATAGCCGATACAGAATTCATTAGCCAGGTACAGCGGCAATTGCTGATACGGGCAGAAAGGAATTTTTTGAATCGCCGGCCTGATGGTGTAGTAGTTATGTGGGAGAAACTTACAACTGCTTATCCTGAAAAGGTACTGAGCTTTAAATCATTTAACAAAAGACAAGTTGGTTTTACGAAAATGTTGTGGTTGTATTACGACTATATCTGTCAGCAAAGATTGAAGAAAGATCCCTATGCATTTACCTACGCCGTTCGGGAAAATAAACTTCTCTCCCCGACCAAAATTAAAGCAATTCATCACTATGCAAAGGGAGTAGAACAGCATGCGGTAGAAAACATTCCTGGTTTGGCGAAAGAAGTGCTATGCTCACTTTTCCCCGACCGCGTGGCCCCCGAACTGTTCCCGGAGAGCTGACAAAATCTTGCCGGTAAAACTTGGGGTTTCCTGAGAATCGATCCGAAACTGAACAGAGTCTTCAATTACCGGTACCGAAACACCTAACTTCTTCGCAACCTCGACTGTCCAGGCGCCTTCTCCGTTTTGAGCCACTTTTCCGCTGACTCCCTCCAACTGTGACCCGCGGCTTTCAAATGCTTGCTTCAACCACTGCATGAGTCGAGATTCAATAACCGTACCATTGTTGTAAATGTGGGCAATTTGTTTCAGGTCCAGTTGGTAATCAGATTTTTTCATAACAGCAAATCCCTCAGCAATTGCTTGCATCATGCCATACTCTATGCCATTGTGTACCATTTTAATGAAATGCCCCGCGCCAGCTCCTTCAAAGAAAGACACGCCGTTTGCAACCGAAAGGTCTTCAAACAAAGGACGCAGTTTTTTGTATACTTCCTTTTGCCCACCTACCATAATTGAAGCCCCATTGAGAGCCCCTCCTGGACCTCCAGAAACGCCTGCATCTATAAAATGAATGCCAGACTTCTCAATTTTTTTGTATCGGGAAATAGTATCTTCAAAAAATGAATTTGCCCCTTCTACAATAAAGTCGCCTTTCTGAAGAACTGAGGCCAATCCCCCTTCACCAAAGAGCATATCATCGGTTGGTTTTCCGGCAGGAAGCATAAGCCAGATTAATTTAGGCCCCGAAAGTGAATCTACCAACTCCTTTACCGAGTATGTTCCGTGTACCCCTTCTGTCTCAAGCTGTTTCGTAACTTCCGGCGATCGATTGTATCCATACACGGTCCAGCCTTTTTTCACGAGGCGTCGAGCCAGATTTCCTCCCATTTTTCCCAATCCGATAATGCCGATTTCTTTTTTTAAAGTAGTCAACGGCTTGCTCATTTTTTGAGCTGCCTCAAGTACTGCTTCGGTTGTATCGGGTCGGTATGTGCTGAGCGGGACAGCGTTATTTTGCCATGCCAAGATTATAGGATCAATTACCCGCCACATTTCCTTCACTTCTTCTGTGCTTACAAACAAGGTTTGATCTCCCCGAATAGCATCAAGAAGAAGCTTTTCATACTCTTCGACATACTGATTCCCTTTTATTTTCTCTCGAAGTGAGACGGTAAAATCCTTCTCTTCTACCTCAAAATCAAGTTTCGGTTTTTTAGAAACAAAAGAAAGGGTAATATTTTCTTCTGGCTCCATTCGGAAAATAATTTTATTTTGTAAATGAGGCTGATCCTCTGGACAGAGGCAGGGAGCGGTGTGCTTGTAGGTAATGCAGATTTCTTTTTGGACTGTTCCAATCCGTTTTCCGCCTTCTATAGAGACAGGGACTCCTTCCCAACGATCGTTTTCGAGATGAAGGTTCACTTTAAAATAGGTCTCTGTCTGTGAATGGGGAGAAACGCCATCTATCGCTTGATACCCTTCGTACTGTGCCCGGTAGGTCTCTTGTTTTATTTCATCCTCTGCGGGGGGTTGCACGGCTTTCAAAAGAGCAGTGCGGCTTTTGCGGATGGAATCTGATCCGAAGTTTTTCGGATGGTTCATCGTAACCAGTGCAAGCATCTGAAGGAGGTGATTTTGTCCAACGTCTCGCAGTGCCCCGACCCCATCGTAAAACGCACCTCTTTTTTCGACGCCGAGTGTTTCCCAGAGTTTAATGTCTATTCGTTCAATAAATTTGTTGTTCCATCCCTCTTCAAACATACTGTTTGCAAAGCGAAAACTGAGAATGTTCTGCAACATTTCTTTTGCAAGATAATGATCGATTCGATAAATTTGTTCTTCTTTAAAAAACGTGGCGAGCAGTTCATCGAGTTTCTGGCTTGTGTTCAAATCTTTTCCAAAGGGCTTTTCTACAAGAACACGCGTCCAACCTTCTTCCGGGCTGCAGGGATCGGTTAATCCGGTTTCAGATAAATTGCGGAAAATACCATCGTAGTACTGCGGAGGCACTGCGAGATAAAACAATTTGTTCGAACACGTGCGCCACTTGCCATCAATTGCTCCTAAAATTTTCCCGAGTGCTACGTAGTCGGCTTTATTGTCAAAATTTCCTTTTTGATAGGTAAAAAGACGGGTAAATTGATCTATTTGTTCAATGGTCATGTCTGGATGTTCTCCGATCATGTCTCGAATCATTGCCTGAAATTCGAAGTCCTGAAGGTCCCTCCGAGAAAATCCGATGACATGGAGCATTTTCGGTAGTTGATTTTTTTTGTACAAATGAAAAAGTGCCGGAACAATTTTTCGAGAGATAAGATCGCCAGTTGCTCCGAGGATTACTAAAACGGTTGGAATATTGGGGCGTTTTTGAATCATAGAATGGATAATAAACTTAGATATACCATTATATAGGAGTTCTTCTTGTTTCAAAGGGGATAATAAAATAGTTAAGTTCAAAGTATGAAGCTCACTTTCCAATGAGTGTAAAGATTGCGTAGTTTTAATAATAAAATATGAGTTTCTATGAATGAGCAACGAGCATC
Source organism: Candidatus Roizmanbacteria bacterium (assembly GCA_013335175.1). GTDB lineage: Bacteria > Patescibacteriota > Microgenomatia > UBA1406 > GWC2-37-13 > JAAXWC01. The sequence goes on along the minus strand of JAAXWC010000014.1, from coordinate 825 downwards.
GGCGAATATGAATGAATGAATTGTAATTATTCAGAAGTTTCCAAAGGAATGGCAGCCTGACATAGTGGTCATTGCAAGGAGTGAAATGACGAAGCAATCTCACCGTTCAAAAAGAATGGCGGCCTGCCACTCGTCTTTCCCCCGCACATGCTCGACATCCGTTCATCGCGCGCCACCCATTTTTTTCGAGACCCGGTGGGTTCCCTCCCTGCGGGCGATCCCAAGTCTCTCAAAATAAGGATGGCACGCTAAGGAGTAGCAACGTCACTCCCGCTTGCCGGGAGTCGTTGTTATCCTCACTTTCATTCCGTCCGGGATGACAGGCATCAGCTCGCAATGACGGCGAAACCCGAGACCACTAACGATTTTGTTTTATTCTGAATAATTGCAATGAATTAGCTTGATAAAAAAGCCTAAATGCTGTAAAATCTTCCGTTATGCCCTTTAAAGAGACGGAAAGTAATAACTGGAAACGTGGCTGGAATTCACCCATGCCAAACGGCGTGGAACCGAGTGACCAGACAGTTACTTCTGAGCAATTAATCAAAGCAGGCACGGTTATATCTTCAAAAATTTTATGGCTTGTGCCAACGTGGGACTGTGCTCTTAAATGCAAGCATTGTTTTGCCGCTCCGTCTATGCAAGATGCAAAGGCGCAGGGACATCTGAGTTTTGGAACAGATTTTTTAGAAAAAACCGGCGCTGGTATTGAAAATGTGACTTTTTTAGGAAGATTTGTGTTGATACGAGAGATGTAGATTTGTTCGCAAATACGTAAGGAAATTGTAGTATTTTGGGAGAATAATTTGGGCAACTTCAAGCGGT
>JAAXWC010000032.1 GCA_013335175.1 Candidatus Roizmanbacteria bacterium | reverse complement strand
GAACAAAACACTTTATTATGAGTCTCAATTTCTTCTCTGAAATTCGGATCCGTTTTATTCCTTCCATACTAACTATCATAACGCGCTAAACATCACTATTTCTAGCGCTTATCTAGTCAGTACCCTATTTTTTTATATGAGTCACGCACCTATCACAATCCCAGAGCTCTTTATTCAAACGGTGAATAAATTATATGGCGCGAAAGCTGAATTATGGCTAAATAATCTGCCGAAAACGATTGTTCAGTATGCTCAAAAGCAGAATGTAACACTGGGTACTCCCCTATCATTTGAGTCAATTCATCTTATTCTGAACGTCCAAAATTCTCAAGGTCATGATCTACTGTTGAAAATTGGGTATCCTCAAGATGCAGAACTGCAACGCGAGGCACGAGCACTTAAAATCTATAATGGTGAAGGAGCTGTACGGCTCTTGTATGCAAATTGTATGCGCGGTTGGGCCTGAGTGGATGCATCCTTGGAGCGTGGTGGTCGCATGAGTATGAGTTTGATACGGATGAAAGGAATTATTTACGTTGTGCGAAAATTTTGAAAGAGATCAGCTAGTATGGTTGATTGATTTGAACATTTCTATATGGTCAATTCCTGCTTCAGCAAACACCTCTCCCCTTTCAACGTATCCTAATCCCGCATATAATTCCTTTGCACTTAATTGTGCGTGTAAGTACAGCTCTTTGAGATCAGGAAGTTGTTGCGCTTGCTTTAAGATCTCTTTCATTATTCCAGTAGCGATGCCCTGTCGTCGATTTGCTTTTAAAATACACACTCTCCCAATTCTGCCGCGTTTTCTTCCCGCTTCGTCAGTTTCTATAACAAGACGACCAGTGCCAACGGGGATCCCATTTTTTGTAGCAATAATGTGGATGGCTGCTTCGTCAAATTCATCTCGCTCTATATCGATTGGTACATTCTGTTCTTCTACGAAAACAGTATGTCGCACTGCGAAGGCTTGTTGTCTTTCGTGATTGGTGCTTGCAATTTTGTACTCAATCAGTGATGGTTGGATTGTCTCTGTCATGAATTCGTATTATAAAATACTCCGCAATAGATTTCAATTTTCTTACGGTAGCTAGAAGGATTCTAGCACAGAAAACTACCGTTTATTCTATTTTTAGATTGTTACAAAAGCATAATCAACTCCCGAGGTTGGCTAGTAGTAGAGGGGGGTTGCTTTTGGGTTGCCATTTTCGTCTTTTATGGCTTCCTGAGTTTCTTCCATACGAGCTACCATATCGGCGACAATTTTTCCTAGTTTTTCAGAGTTGCTTGAGCTGGCAACGTGAGGCCAGTTGGCTACGAGTGCGTTCAGTGTCTGTCTCGCATTTTTAAAGATAGAACCGTCTGTATTGTATTTTAAGCCTTCCTTTGCTTTCTCCCCTCCAAAGTAGGGATCGATATCTCCGGTAATGATGGCGACCGGTACTTTTATTGAATCGCGTATTTGCTCTGGGAGTTGTTTACGTAGCCCATGAGGGCCAAGAACTAGATTCTTGGCAAACCCGAGCCATCCCTTGATGCCGAAATTTTGACCTCGCGCATCGGGTCCTGTTACAATTTTTTCAACGTACCACTTTAAGAGTTGCTTTCGTCTTTTTAACAGGTCTTTTGGATTTTTTCCATTGTCAAGGGTGGTTTGTATTCTTTTATCCAGCAGGATAATTTCATCGTAATTTTTCACGACTTCTTCTCTTTTTTTTAAGAGTTTTTTTTGATTTTTCCCTTCGTTTTTAGCTTTTTCTATTGCCAGATCCAGTTGTTTGTTGATTTGAGGAAAATAGGAAGCGTAGGGAGGATTTATTCTTTTGCCTTGTATTTCTTCAAGCTGTTTTTGCTTCTGTTCAAGAAGAATAGGGTTATTTGCTTTTTCTGCCAGAGCCAATTCTTCTTGAGCTCGTTGTTCGTCTTCGTAGGTAGGGAACATTTCGTGGTATTCGCGATCCAAACTCATAACTTTTTGAGCTGCAGGAAGAAATTCTGATAGTTTTTGATTGTATAATCCTCCTGCTTGAGCAAAAATAAGACCGGCAATCTCTGTTTTCATGTCATTTTGTTTCAATAGATCTTCGAGAATAGGAACCATGTACCCAAGTTCGGCACCCCCCATGGAGTATCCTGACAAATAGATTTTATTACAGGGGTTCTGTTTGAGAAGATCAATAATGAATGAGGCCTGCATACCGGCCCGCTCAACTACACTTGAGGGAAGTATTCTTCCGTATTTTTCCCCCAGCGAGCCGAGGGTTTCGACGCTTGCAGTGGAACAGATCCCGGCAGTCATACGAAGTTCAATACCTAGTTTTTGCTGAATCTCCCGGCACATGTCGGACACGATGTGTGCTTGACCTGCACCTGTCCCGCGAAGGCCGGCTAGGAATATTACGCCGGTGCTCGTGTTTGGTTCCGTATTTTCATCCTCAGTTTTATGCAGACTGCGTGTTTCGTGTTTTCTTGATTGAGGCGTTATAACGGTCGCGACATAGCGAAGCTTATCTTCCCATGTATGTTTTTTTCCGTGTTCTGAAGAAAGGGGAAATTTTTGTAGTGCTTCATCGAGCTGCGGAATACGATAGACAGAAATAGGATTTTGAATTACTTCAGCCAAATCTGTGGTACCCAAAATCTTTTCAACAGGAGGTGCGTCTAGTTGAATATGAGGAGGCGGAGGGACTTCTAAAAGCGAATTTATTTCAGACATAATAATAATTGTACTATAACAATTTGACCTTTTTGCTGTTGGAAGAAATACATTTTTTAAAAAATCATTTTCAGATCGTTAGAAAGCCATAATCAACCCCCGAGGTTGATTTTGGTTGTAAAAATATTTTGAGTTTGGTATCCTATTTTCGTTCATGAAAAAGCCAAATGTTCAAAAATACGCGCTTCTTTCGGTTTTTGATAAACAAGGGATCGTTCCTTTTGCAAAACAACTTCAAAAATTGGGCTATGGCATTATTTCTACGGGTGGGACAGCGAAAACCCTTACAGAAAATGGAATTGCCGTAGTACCGATTCAGGATATAACGGGGAATCCTGAAAGTTTTGATGGGAGGATGAAAACGATTAGTTTTCAAATTGAGTCGGGAATTTTGTATGATCGTACGAATCCTTCTCATGTGCAGCAGGCAAAGGCATTAGCGGTTCCTACAATCGATGTTGTTGTGTGTAATCTGTATCCCTTTGAACAGGTAACGAGTGGTTCTGTGTCGATAGAGATCGCGGTTGAGAACATCGATGTCGGTGGCCCAACCATGGTCCGTTCGGCTGCAAAGAATTTTAAGAATGTGTTGGTAGTTGTCGATCCTAAAGATTACATTAGTCTTTCTGAAGCTCTAAATGAAAATGAAGTTCCATTTGATCTTCGTAAAAAACTAGCGGGGAAAGCATTTGCTCACCTCTCGTTTTATGATTCTCAAATTGCACGGTTTCTTTCTCCAGATGGATTTCCTCAAGAAATTACGCTGCCGGGACGGAAGCGTATCGATCTTCGCTATGGGGAAAATCCTCATCAGAAAGGCGCCGTTTATCTCGAACCGAATACCAATTCCCCTCTTCTTCATATGGAGCGATTATGGGGCCGCGAATTATCTTTAGTAAATATAACAGACATCAACGCAGGTCTTGAGTCGGTACGACTGTTTCAGGAACCTGCAGCAGCGGTTATTAAACACAATTCTCCGTGTGGATTGGCAGTGGGTAGTACCGCAAAAGAAGCATTGGAACGGGCAATAGATGCAGATCCGGAGTCGGCGTTTGGAGGGGTTATTATTTTGAATACCCCATTTGACGGAGAGGCAGCACAGGTAATCGGAACATTTAAAGATGAAACGAGGGGAAATATGGATATTGTGGCCGCACCTTCTTTTTCGAGTGAGGCGCTTGAACTGTTGCGAAAACTGAGAAAATCGATGGGAATATATTCTTTTGGGCCTATACCTCAGCAGAGATCTCAACCGTATAATCTGAAATGGATTGATGGCGGATTTATTGTGCAAACGCACGATGATAATTTGGAAGCAGAATTTCAAAATTGGCTTGTTGTGACAGAGAAAAAGCCGACTCCCCTAGAACTTCAACAAATGCAGGTTGCGTGGAAATTTATTTCCCGTATTAGGTCAAACGCGATTATTATTGTTGATTCTGAACTTCCGATGACACGAGGTATCGGTTCAGGGCAAACTTCGCGGGTACGTTCTACAAAAATTGCGTTGGAACAAGCTGGTCCATTTTGTAAGGGAGCTATTTTGGCAAGTGATAGCTTTTTCCCTTTTGACGATTCGGTTACGTTGGCTGCTTTGCATGGAATCTCTGCTATTGTTCAACAGGGTGGCTCGATCAATGATAAAGCTTCCATAGAAGCTGCGAATAAAGCGGGTATCTCTATGGTGTTTACGAACTCTCGTGCTTTCTGGCACTAATCTCTTTCTGATGTAAGTAGAAAATAAGAATGATTTAAGAATAGGTTTGTATAGTATCCGATATAATATGGCACCTGAAACACCAGACATTATTAGACAGACGGAGTATTGTGTCGTGCAGCTTCCTCCATGGAACTACGATCATGAGTTGAGAAATGAATCGTTTGAAATAGGAATCAAGGAAGAGGGAGCTCGGCTTCAGCTTGTATTTGAACAGTTAGCAAAAAATAGGGAATTCATGTCCCGTACTCCTGAGCAACAAATGCTTGCCGTTGTGCGCTATTTTGGCATCCGCGAAGTATCCGCTGGTGTACACAAAAAAAATACGATGTTCAAACTCGATTCAGAACAATTATTTCTTTCGAATCGAAGGAAGACAGGCGAGGTAGCAATTCATAACATTGAAGGGTATCTTGAACGCCCCTTATGGGTGGATAATTTTGTGTATCATAGTACCCGTCGCAGTTTTTTTTCTCAGATGAACATTCTTTTTCCACGAATGCCTGAGTGGTACACCCAACTAGATGAAACGCGTTTAAGTATGAATGCACGGACACAGGTTGTTATGGCCGTCAACTTGTTAGAAACGGCAGTTTCAAATCCGCAAACACGTGAAACAATGAAAAATTTACGTTTGAAATTGAACGATTCATTTAATAAGCAAACGTATGATATTTGCACTCCTGAAGAAAAAATAAAGCTTGTTGGTTTGTTAGATGGTTTTGCCAGTTCGGTTATTGAAACTCTTTCTTCACCAGCTACGGAACCCATTGTATTTAAACAGTTGGCAGCAATTATGGCGCTGCATAATGCACTACAAACAACATTTGGCGACTCCAATGTACCAGTACCAGTTTGATTATGCGGCTAACAAGACGGTATTTAAGTATTCGCGAAACTCTCCATTGATACTCGGATGTCTGAGAGCAAAATCTACCACTGTTTTCATGTAGGCAAGTTTGTCTCCGGTATCGTAGTATTTGGCATTTTCGATTTCAACCGCATAGACAGGTACGCCTTCCTCTTTTAAGAGATTGATTGCATCTACCAGCCAGATTTCTCCGCCTTTTCCTGGTTGAATGCGTTTTAATGCACTAAAAATTTCGGGTGGAAAAATGTACCCTCCTCCGGTCATAAGATTGGAGGGTGCGTTGTCGGGGTCTGGTTTTTCTACAATAGCTTTAATTTTGAATACCCGATCTTCAACAGGTTCGAGATCCGCAATTCCATATCGTTTCAAATCTTCTTTTTTTTCAATGCGTACGCCGGAGATGACAATTCCGCCAAACTTTTCGTACACTGCTTTCATCTGTGCTAATCGAGGAGGGGTAGAGTAAATAAATTCATCGCCCCAAAGCACAGCAAACGGTTCGTTATCGATAACAGGTTCTGCGGTAAGGACAGGTGTCCCATTTCCATAGGGGCCCTTTTGACGAAGATATATAAATCGAGCCATTTCTGAGATTTTTTTTACCTGCTCGAGAAGTTCCAGTTTGTTTCCCTGTATCAAATTTTTGATCAGGTCTTCGTTTGGATTGTCAAAATGGTCTTCAATCGCGCGTTTGTTAGCTCCGGTAATAATAACGATATTTTCAATCCCCGAGTTTACTGCTTCCTCTACGACATACTGAATAACTGGTTTATCCACGACGGGAAGCATCTCTTTGGGGAGAGCTTTTGTTTGTGGTAGAAAACGTGTCCCAAATCCAGCAGCAGGAATAACAACTTTAGTGATTTTTTTCATAATAATAATTAATTAAATAACATCAATGTCTTGGAATTATAACTTTTTTTTCGTAATAGTAAAGCAAGAAGTATCGTTATTCGAACTTAACCGATACTTTTTGTAGAACTTTTAAATTATCAGCGGTAGCTTCTACATTTGCTACTCCGCTTATAGGAGATGAAAGTGTAAACTCAGCTTTACCTTCTTTATCGGAGACAACGGACGAAGGAGTTACGTTTCCAATGGTAGACGAAAGGGATACTTCTTTGTTAGATAGTGGTTTCCCATTGGTACTTCGCACAAAAACTGTAATTTTCGAGGAAGTATCAGCTCCTGCTTTCAACGTAAGAGGCCACGCAAACAGAAGGGAATTTTTTTCAGAGGTCGCAAGGTCTTCTTTTGCGCGAGTGATGTTTTTCAGTGGTTCGCGAAGCAAAACCATCACCGCAAAGAATGCAAATGTGAGGAAAAAAAGTGACATGAGGCCGATAAAGCTTTTACTCATAGATCTAATCCAAAATATACCAGTCGTGATTTTATTTGTCAAATCAGTTATGGGGGGCATTGAGAAGACTTCCTTGATACTGTTTTCTTATCATTCCGGATTCGGGAGCCTGTCCCGGAATGACCTACAAAAAGAATGGCGGCCTGCCACACGTTTTTCCCACGCACCGCGCTTGACAGAAAATGCAACGTCACCCCTGCGAACGCAGGGGCCCAGAGTACCAATCACCTTGGGAGAGATCTCATCGAATGCATATTTTTACACTGGATTCCCCTGTCCAGGGGAATGACGACGTTGAGTCTGGACAACGATTTCCCTCTACCACATGCCTTTTTTCACACGGGGACTTCTTTACGGTCGCCGGGCAAGCCGGAATGACGACGTTGAGCCTGGGATGACGTTGCATTGTCCGTCCGGGGAGACGGTAGTGGATTCAGAGGTGTTGGAACAGGCCATTGATATGGTATTATTACATGTATGGATATTGGTATCATTATTCTTACTATTCTCGGACTGTGTTTATTTGAAGTCATCACCAGTATAGATAACGCGATTATCAATGCGGAGGTTTTGTCTGGAATGAGTAAAAAAGCGCAACGATGGTTTTTGCTTTGGGGATTTATATTTGCGGTGCTCGTTGTCCGGGGGTTGTTGCCTCTCGTAATCATCTGGTTTGCTAACCCCAGCATAGGTCTATGGGGTGCACTCACTGCTACGTTCAGCGGAGATAAGGCAGCGGCAGAAGCTATTGAACATTCTTCACCGATTCTTCTTATGGGAGGTGGAATTTTTTTGATATTTTTATTTTTTCACTGGCTGTTTTTGGAACCAAAATCGTTTGGTTTGCGGGGTGAACGTTTTTTTCAGGAGCAAGGCGTGTGGTTTTTTGCGGTAGTTTCTCTTATTCTTACGGCGGTTGTTTGGTTTGCACTTCCCATTAACACGTTTATGGCGTTTGGAGCGGTTGTTGGCTCTACTGCTTTTTTTATTATTC
>JAAXWC010000013.1 GCA_013335175.1 Candidatus Roizmanbacteria bacterium | reverse complement strand
GGCGTTGGGGTGGGTGTAGCCATCACAAGCTTTATTATGCATGGGTTTGAATCTAGATCGGGCACATCCGAACAACTCGGCGCATTATTACTACCTTGGAGAATGAAATTCTGTATTCCCATGTTGAGTGGCGCAGAGAAATAATATTGCCCGGGATCATAATAGAGGCCAGTAAGAGGAACCGCATTGATAATCTGATTGCCACGTGGATCCCACGCTAGCATGTCATCCCGTACCTGTCCTATCTGAGTTTTACCAGTCAGAGGAGATAAATTATTGGATACATTCTGGTTGAATGTAGACTCTGGAATTGCGGAATACCATGTCGAGGTCTGTGCATAGGGACAGTTGGTGATTACGCCATTGTTTCTCATTGTCCAGTACAAGTTGGTACTTAAAGCTATTGAAGGAATGGGAGTACCGTTCAGATAGTCGGAGTACGATATCGCAGATACGGATTGCCCACTATACATCGAGTTGAGGGTATCGAGGTACTGAGCCCCGGTGAGCCGCTCGTCTCCGCATCCTCTATAACAATTCCAACAGTTACCATCGGGACAATATCCATTCCATGATACCGCATAAAACTGATCACAGCGCAAACCACGGCTCACTGGGCCTCCATGACAGGCCGATCCGTCACAATGGCCCCCATTACACCAGCTTGCGTCTCCACTACACTGGTTACTTAATGTACATGCTGCTCCACAGCTTCCTCCTAGCGTTGGAGGTGTAGTAGGGGTTGCTACCGCTCCACAACACGATCCTCCCGGGGTATATGTTTCTGAACAGCTATTAGTAGAAGCATTATATGGATGTGTGACTTGCACACAAAAGGGACTACTCGGAGAAGTCCAGGTATCGCAGTACTGCCCCGGCGATTGACAAGTAACTGCCGTGGGAGCCGGGGTATTGGTCGGCTGATTTGGGGGGGTAGTAGGGACCGGCGTACTAGTAGGAACAGGCGTTGCAGTCGGTCGCGGCGTTGGGGTATTGGTCGGATAAACAAGACCACATCCACTATCTGTAACCGTACTACCCGACATTGAAGAATCGTTATTACAGCCACCCTGTGCATCAATATAACACCCTCCAAGCGAAGCCGTATCATATCGTCGACAGTAACCAAATCCCACACTATAACTGCATGAACTATTGCCGCCTGACGATTCTGATCCGAGGCATTGGCAACCTCCATACGGATCGCAAGAACATGCATATGAGATATTTGTTAATGGTCCACCACCAGAACACATTTGAGCATATGAAGAAGGAACAAACGAAAAAAATAACAAAAGACTAAATAATACTAATAATACAATATTAGTTCTCATGGAAAAATAGCTCCGAAATTGATACAGGGCACCGAATAAGATACTTATTCCTTAAATAATTAATCCATGTTTGTAAATTTGGCGTTAACAAATATGCAATATAGTCTTTATGATACTGCATGCAGGATATCTGTTTTACATATTGAGGAAATTTATTTACTGCTATAGAAACATCGTTTTTTGAAAAATCACGAACAGAAAAAATTATAGTATCATTGTTAGCTAATTTTTCAAATATAGTACTACTTTTCTCCCATTTAAGATCCCATTTGTTTCTATCAGATAAAAAGTTTGACTTGTAAACTACACCCGTATATACTTTGATATCTTTTGGAGGTAATTGAATCACATCCTGCACATACTGACCTCGCTTATTTTTCGTCTCATACAGCAGCACATATTTTCCATTAATTTCTTTTTTTTCAATAATTCGTGCAGAAATGCTCAGATAAACTGTTTTTTTTGTAATATTTACAACCCCACAGGAAATAGTATTCTCCCCATTAGAAAATAATTTACAACCTGTGATTGTTTTCTGCGTATTATAAAGAGAGAATATTGAAAAGATCACTACGATGAAAGACACAAAAACAAAAATAAATACCTTCTTTTTCATACCTACTTATGTATATCTTATTTTTTTTAAAAAAACAAGTCGGTATTACGTTAGTTAGGGAATTTTGCATTTGACACTATTCTTATATCAGTCATTCCTGGTATTGTAAAACCATATGATATGTCCTCTTGTGCCTTATCAATCACTTCTTCTAGCTTTTTAAAATAATCCTGATCAGCATCAGCGAAACGAGACAACACTCCTGAAACTGATGTCCCAGGAAAATTCGCTATACCTAAACTATTGCGTACTGCAAATGATAATACCTTTTTATTTAGAATTTTTTGTAAACCTTCTTGATAAGTATACTCATCAACGATTTTTTGTCTTAATGATATTGGTAGTTCCATACTTCCATTTTCTTGTTTTTCTGCAAGGAAAGGGAGTTTTTGCGTTATTGCAGAGACTAATGAATCTGGAGTAAGTGCATGCCCAACTTTTACTGATACTAATTTCCCCACGTTGGATCTTAAAATTTTCGTTATTTCACCCGGGCTCATTAATTTCATATTATCATTCGCATATGCCAATCTGTCCCCTTGTGGTTTAACAACAAGATTTAAACTCGTTTTCAAAGCGGAAAACTGAGCAAATCGAGGATCCTCCGGTTCTGCATCACTAGCTCCCGCAACAGGTATAACTACTTTTTCATCGCCTACTAAACAACCCAAAAATAAGATCCCAAATTTCATGCCATCTTTCCCTTTTAGTTCGAGTACACCTAAATTAATACCTTGAACTGCCGTATCTGACGGAACGTCACCCGTATGATAGATCGTTTCAATCAGACCCAAATCCTGCGGATATCCTTCAAATTCATAAGAATATTTTATCCCATCTACAGGTGCTCTGACTATAGGACCCGTTTTCGCAGCGTCTGTTCCTGATAAATAATGAATATAAGCATTTTCTCGTGCAAATTTTTGCAGTTGTTCAGTTGTTACGTTTTTTTCGAAATTATCAATATTTTTTTGTACTTCCTGATATGCTTTTCTATTTTCCGTTACATAGCTTTGCTCGCTTGGTGTAGTTTCTTTACTCACTCCAACAGGCGTAGCTGTTTTCATAAGAACGGGAATTTTTGTCCCGCGAGAAGCATTGGCAACCACTTTATACGTATTTCCGACTTTTATTACATAGGTCTCGTTGCCTGAAGGATCCTGCAACACAACAACGCCTCCTTCTTTTTCTGACCCTGGTACAAATACTACCCGGCAGGCGGTATACATTTTGTCATCAGTTGCTCGAACTATCAGCGCTTTCTTTGGCGGGTTTCCTGCTGTTGCGTTTATAAGATCAAAATGAGGAATAGTATTGAGCAATACAAAAAGTTGATTTTTCATTTCTGCAAGCAAAGCTTCATTTTTTTCTAAATCGGGATAGGTATCGGTTATTAAGGGGACAAGATTCTCTAAAACAGTTTGCCTGTTTGAACCATCAAGGCTCGTTACGGAAACCACCGAATCAATGGTAATCTTTTCGGGGGGGAGACCGGTAAACTGGGCGACGTCTTTTTTATTTTGGTTGTTGTCCGGCGTAAGCGTGTTTTCTAGGCGAGGCGTTTCCGTTTGCCCGTGAAGAGTGGGGGTCTGATCTGCTCGTGCACCTACTTCAACTGTAGCGGTTGAGGCCTGGGGTTGTGGGTTATCCCCACAGGCGGTAACTAACCCAGTACCACCTATTATTGGAAGCCCAAAACCAAAAAGTCTTGTTAGTAGTTTACTACCAAATCGTCCTCTATCATGTGGTTTACCAGTGGGAACATTACGCCCAGCATCAATGTCTGTTTGAGAAGGATATACTACTTTGTCTCTCGTTGGCCCGGTAATCTGGAGTTGATCAAGTTGACTAGGGTTTGTTGAACCAGTTTCGTGATTTGACATATCACAGTATAGTATATAATACCCTATAATATTTGCAAGTGGTATTTCATAAAACATGCAACTAATGCGTACTCCCTATGTATCTCTGGCTCTCTGCGCTGTTATATAGGCTATTACTTATAATATACATATAATTGTCTTTATCTAATTTATCTTTAATTTCGTTTTCTCAACTTGACAGCAAGAATTCATGTCTACTATAATCTCAACTATATGCATGACAAGCGGGGAGAGGTACTCGGCATAGTTGCTGTAGTTTCTGTGATTTTATTGGCAATTTTTACTGCAATTGGTTCGATCTACGTAAATCAAAAACCCAAATCAACAAGTACAAGGGCAGCTGAAAATTCCTGTTATGGCACAGGTTATCAGTGGGACAAGGTGGTACCTTCAACGAAGTGTGGAGTGGGAACAGATTCCCAAAATAGGGCTAACTGCGCAGTAGCATTCAATGATCCTGTAGCAAATTCTTTTTGGTGTAACGGTGGTGCCTGCATGGAATATGTAGGTTCACCACCTTCTAGTGGAGTTGCTCCTGTATGTACCCCTGGAGGTAGTAATACGTTTGGTGGGTATACTGATTCTGCTGGCCATTATTGGAGGGTACTTTGTAACCAATCATGTACCTCTATTGATGGAGTCGGAAGGTTGGATTGCGCAAATAGATTTCGTGCAAACGACAGTAATGACTCTACTGCAAATAATTTTCTACAAATGGCTGCTAGTAGTAAATATTGGTGCTACGGCGGGGATACTTGTCTCCGTCTTAACGGATTAGCTTGTGTTAGTCCCACAGCGACTTTAGTGCCGACGAAAAAACCTCCAACAAGTACACCAATACCAACCTCTAAACCAGGAACACCGACGCCAACTCCAGCTCCTAATCTTATCGGGACACACGTTTCGACAGCTTGTACTGGAAGTACGTGGGCGTGGGCATGTGACACAAATTCAACAAATCCGGTAACGATTCAAGCATATTTAGACAATACGACGATGTACATTGAAGGCACGGCGACGCTTAATTATGGAGTGGTTCCGGTCGGGGCAGGAAAATGTAACGATGCCTTGCATGGATGGGGAAAAGGAATACCGGCATCTGCAAGAGATGGGAAAGTACACAAAATTTATCTGTATGCCGTCGGATCCAATGGACAGAAAAAGTTGTTGGATAACTCACCGCAAACGATTCAGTGTGCAGCTTCAGGAACTCCTACAACGGTACCTACTCTCACACCGACTCCGACGCCCACTAAAAGTGTAACATCTACCCTGACGCCAACAAAATCACCAACACCAACAAAAGTAAACTCTCCAACAGATACCGGGTCATGCCCGTTACAAAGTCAGGGAGATATTAACTGTGATGGAAAAATAGACCTAATTGATTTTGAAATTTGGCGCGAATCATTTTTCCATTAATCCATAACTATATTTACCTATGAGCGACATACAAAAAAACACTGAAGTTAAAGAAGATGTATCATCATCTGTTGTATATGGCGTGTCTACCCGATTTTCAAACAATTTTCGCCCTCAGTCAGTCATACTCGTGATAATCGCGTTTGGGTTGTTTTGCCTTGGTGCATTATACGTCAGTAAATACGTGTACAAATCAAAAGCGTCTCAAGCTGGATTATCTGTTTTAGTTTCTGGCGTAGTACCTAGTAATGCAGATAATCAGACTGTCAACGCCTATTTTATCTTGCAACCAACTGATACTCAAAATTCAATATCAGGATTTGATCTCGCTCTCAACAACGCGGGAGATGATTTTGTCATTCAAAAAGTAACACCTCAAAATTCGGTAACAGATACCAACTCAAGCATGTTTACCCAGGTTGGGGGAGATAATATAAACACAGTTAAGTATGTTATTAATAAGGCTACCAGCGACCTTCCCAAAATGATAGTACTCAACGTAAGTATTTTAGTGAATAAAAAAGGAAGCGCGGATTCACATATCGGTATTGATGTTGGTAATTCTCAAGTGGTAGGTCCGATCCCCGGTTACGCATACGCAATTTCTGCAAATAAAACCATCGATTTTGGCCCAGAAACATCTCCTACATCGGGTAATCCGACAGAAACAAATGCCCCAACGAGCTCTCCCTCCAATACACCTGTCCCAACGAATACCCCGATTCCAACGAGTTCATCGGGAACTCCTACGACAACACCGAAGGCTACATCTACACCAACTCCCACGTCAACATCTGATTCAAAAGTAACTATGAATTTAAAACTCAAGTTTTTTGGAATCAACTCAAAACCACAGGATGGTCGTAACACTACGGATGTTAAGGTAACTCTACAGAAGATATCCGGAACCTCCTACTCAAGTACAAAAACTGTTACATTTACATCTGATGCAAATGGTATATGGAGCGGTACAACAAATTTTGACGCCACGGCTGGCCCTGGTTATACAGTACTGGTGAAAGGATCTAAACACCTTCAGAAAAAATTCTGTGTTATCAATCCTGTTCAAAACTCAACAGGGTGGTATCAGTGTGGAAATTCCTCAATCACACTTGTATCTGGGGCAAATTCTATGGATTTTAGTGCCGTATCGCTTTTGCCAGGCGACCTAGCGATTAATAACGGAGCACAGCGAGGAGTTGTGGATTCTCTTGATTTGAACACTGTACGAAAGTACTTTGGTCATACAGATAGTGAAGCACTTACGTTAGCAGATCTAAATCTTGATGGAGTCGTGGACACACAAGACTATTCTTTGGTGCTACACACATTGTCAGTTTATAATGACGAGGAATAACCCATGAAAAAAACAATCATTGCCGTTCCCATCTTTTTGTTTGCTTTGCTGATCTTAATCGGAGGAGTTGTGTTCGTTATTGCGCGCTACCAACATAGTACACCTCAAAAAGTTAGTAACATAAATCCCTCTGTCCCGCTCGCAAAAGCACAATTAAAGGTAGCAAATTCTGATCAAAAGCTAACAGTAGGAATTCCGATACGAGTTGAAATCGTAGGTTCTTCTTTAAACCATGCTGTTACAGGATATGATGTAATTGTATCTTACGATAAAAAAACGCTGACCCTGGTATCTGCTCAATCTTTACTACCTTCTTTTAATCTATTTAAAATTGAGAAGGAAACGGGGGTTACTCTGACGGGTGTACTTTCTTTGGCAGAAAAAAAAGGTGAAATATTAAGTGCAACACCGTTTATCGCATTAAACTTTGTTCCGAAAACATACGGTGCAAAAACTATTTCCGTGATGCCTTCACTCAATAAATCAAAAACGCAGTTTATCGATCAGGATAACAATTCATTTTTACCCCTTGGAAATGAAATAACGATCTCAGTTCAGTAATATATCCTACCTGACTGACTTCTATCTTAGAAAGGATTCGTTTTCGTAGCATAGTCCGTTACTGCTGTGCTATCAGACTTCATGAGGATCTGAGTTTTACTTTTTACTTTGTTGAGTAACTCCCAGTCTGAGGATGAAATCCGAGCAAGAGAACTGGATGGACTCGTTTTCTTACTGTAAAAATGCAAACTCATGTTAATTTTTCCCTGTGAATTTGGGGAGTAATTATAGCTTTCATTGGTCATCAGTCTTCCTCCGCCAAACTGGTACGTCTTCAAAAAACGAATAAACGTATCGGCATCTCCATCCCCATTTACACTAATGGTAACCCGTTCCTGCGAAGTGAGACTTGGATTTACACCGTACCCCGCGATTCGAAACCCCGTCTGTTCCGAAACTTTTTCCAATGCTAAAATAATAGAGAAAAAATCCTCTGACTCAGGGATCAACTGGGTAAGAATCGCGTTATATTCATCGATATCATTTTCCGCTATTTTCTTATTGCTTTCTACTGTCTGTTTATTGGTCTGCAATGTGGTAACTTCAGAGGCAAGCTTCTCAACTTCATCCTTTCTTGCAAAATATCCCTGGGCAAAAAACAAGGTAATAAGTGCTAAAATGACCGTGATTACTACGATAATTACCGTAGAAAAAGACTCCCGCATAGCATAGTAATAGGGAAGGTCCTGAAGTAAATTATTGAGTTGTTTCTTCATTGGAGAGTAGTTTAAACTTGCCGGTAAAAGACAACTGATAATTTTTAGAAATCGCTCCTTCTGCCTGAAGCAGTGACAAATTACTTAGTTTTAGCTCGCTAAAATTATTGAGAAATTCTTCTGTTTCAACATATTTAATAAAGAGATATGCTGTGGGCAATCCATTAAATCGCAAGGTAAACTGTGTATTTTTGTCCTTGTCAATAGACATTGTCTCTAACGAAGCTCCACGACTTGCTGAACGGACTGCATTATCTAAAACATAGTAATAGGGCAAAAACTCTGCATCATCTTTTAAATCAGTTTTTAGCTGACTAATTTTAGTGCTCATAAACGACACTTTTCCTTCAAAAACCCTGTTTGCATTAATATATCCTAAAATATCTGCTTTTTGCCGCAGTAAAGATTCATGTTCCTGTACAAGAAAAAACTGTACAACAACAAAATATACAAATGTAAGGAACAATAAAATGCCCAAAGCTGTTCCTCCCATTTTTATACTTTGTTCGAGCTGCCCGGAAATACCGGCTTTTTTGCGATGAACAAGCAAATTGATCCGTTTACTCACTGCAAATCACCTCCTATACCGGAAACAAGTGATGAAAGTTCTGTTTGAAACGCAGTTGTAGCCGGGGTAGGTAATAGATAATTTTGGATAGGAAGTGCACCAACGGGCAGCGAAATTGACGTAGTTAGAGCCTGATTAAGTTGATTAATGTACGTATCGGCATTGTAAATAAATAGCTGTTCGATAGAAATATTGTAATGATCGCGAGCTAATACTAAAAACTTTTGCAATTCGTTCGCAAATTCTTTCATAATGGGAGCAAACAACTTTCCAAGATCAACTGAAGCGTTTTGTGTAAAACCAATCGATTTCAATGCTTCATATATTTTTTTATCCTCCCAACTCAGATTTGCCCGCATGTCTTTCACAAAAAGATCAAGCCCTATTTTAAAAGTTCGAGAAAAAATAATGAGTGAACTCTCAGGATCTACTAAATACAAAGTAGTCGTATAATATCCAAAATTAATTACTACACTTTTCGATCCTTTCAGCGAAAGAATAGATGTAAAAAGCCGTCCTGCCGCGCTGATTTCTGTTTCCAGCGAATCGGGGATCAGATGAGCGGCTTCACACACTTTTTCAATTTTTTCTATTATTTTTTTGGGGGATGCGACTATTAGAATAAGAAGTTTTTTTGCAACAGGATCTTCACGCAAAATTTCCAAATCAATACTCGTTTCATCGATGTCCATAGGGATAAACTCATCGGCCTGATAGCGAATTGCTGCAAGCAATTCTTTTTCCTTTAGTTTTGGCATCTCTACTATTTGCGAAAACGCATAGGTATCCGGAATTACGATATGGACTAATTTTTTCTTTATCCGAAGATTGGTAACAAGATTAGTTAAAACTAAGGCCTGATCTTCGATAACCTTATTCCTCTCCTGTGAAAAAAAAAGAGGCGCAGTTTCCGCATACCCTACCGTATCCAGTTCGACTTTCGGTCCCTTCTGCGTAATATCACAAACGCGGGTAAATTTATCGTTAAGATCAATACAAAATCCTGCATCACTCATATGTTTTAGTATGGAAAAAAAATGCGTGTAAGTCAAGCGCGAGTTACTACGGAATACCCATTCGAGGTACCCATTTTGTATATCTGTCTCATTGGTATATAGAAATCTAATATATTCTGATTCCTACCTCAGGTATCAGGATAACGGAAAGGAATATTAATACGATTTCAGCTTTACCTTCGTACGATAATCAAGTGAAATATTTTCCTTTTCTCGGGAAGACTTGGGGTAATTTTCCAATACAAGTCGAACGGAAATCAGAGGAGGAGACCAAGTATTCGTACGTGTACAACTCAAGCTAAAATTTGTAACATTTGTCTTCGCCGTCGTTAGGATTGCAGAGTTGGAAGCAAACAAATGAGTACTTCCTGAGGTAACTAAACTGTAGGTGATATCCGTATTATCCTTATCTTTAAAATGAATACCGCTTACTGCAATTCCGCCAGTACCGGTCGTGCAAACCTGAACTCCAGTAGAATTATAGACCGTTGCAACACGATTTTTTAAAATATATTCTACGGAATTTAAGATAAAATCTCCTTCACGTTTTACCTCGATCAGTTGATATATTCGAGCCTGCTGCTGAAGAATTTGAAATAAAACAGCAAAGATTAACGGGAATGTAAGTGCCAACACACCAATAACGATCAATAACTCAATCATAGTAAACCCTCTCGTTCTTTTCATATGATTACTCCCAAACAGAAAATACAACATTTAATTTCGTGGACAGCAGTGTTTTGCCTTCATACCAGTACACGTATATGTCCGCAATAACAGTATTATTTGCTTGAGTAGTAAGCGTCACGATTCGCTTATATGTTTTGTTAATCCAGTTATCAACACTGTCACAATCGGCCAAATTCATTGACCAAACACCCCCGATGGCATCAGAACCAGGAAGCGAATTAAAACAATAGGTACTTCCACCACTATCTGAGTAGGTATTCGTAAAACCTACCCAATCTTCTTCCTTCACTCCACGTAACCATTCCAAAGCCTCTTCTGCATACCGCGAGGCAAAAACCTTATGATAATTCATCTGCTGATACTTCATAATGGTAGTAGTTGATGAAGCAGCCACGACAAAAAAAACACTCAGTACTGTCACAAACACCAGTAGTTCTACTAAAGAAAACCCCTCCTGCATATTTAATTTTTTCTTATTGCGAACAAACAGATTCATATAGTTAAGAATAAAATACATGCCATTCTCAAGGGCATGAAGTGTTTTTAGATATTAATCCAATACTATTAATCGTAATATACATACAGGAATTATTATCGGAGTTCGTAACTTTGTAGGTTTGCACATTCGAAATATTAGTACCACTTAGTACCTTAAACAATACCGACGAATTAATAGGAGTAACGGTAATATTATTCGACAACTCGATAGTAGAAACCACGGTACACGAGCCTGAACAGCATTCATCAATCGTATACCTGTTGGCACTTACAGAAACACGATATCCTTGAAATGGCTGCGTACAGGTTGCATCCGTAAGAGCAGATTGAGCACGCGTGCGAGCCAAATTGAAATAGTCGAGCAATTTATCTGTTTCCTTTTCTAAGGTTTTTGATTGGGTAAATTTCGAAAAAATAGGAATAGAAAAACCAACCATCATCATAAGAACGGATACCGTTATTATGAGTTCCACTAAAGTAAATCCATTTTTTGACAATTTCATGGATTATTTACCCAATAATTAAATACCTGTCCGTTGCAGGTTCCACTCGTTACGGTGTAGGTAATATTATCTGAGGTACTCCCAACCACTGTAAGAGGTGCAGGTTTTACCTTTGTAACTTCGGAAGAAGTCGTTGTCTCCAATTTGGTAAACAACGTGTATGATTTCCAAGTGCTATCTACCACATACAAATAGCCACAGCCCGTTGGTGGTTTAGGGTCGGTAGGTAAAGAGCTCATATACGTAGACAGTAACGAAACACTCGAGACCAATGCAGAAGTATTACTTGTCCCAGGTGCTACCGCGCCAATACCCGGGTAAAGGTTATTGACACTTTTATACATCTCTAAAGCTGCTCGAACACTTTCCAAATCTGCCTTACGGCGAGCATCACGGGACTGTGCGGTAAACTGTCGATAGGTTACGACAGCCATTGAAGACAGGAGAATAATAATCGTTATCGTGACTAAGATCTCGATAAAGGTAAATCCTCTATGAGAATTCTGGTTGTGTTTTATATACATATCAAATTATTGACTATTACTAATACAACAAGGCGGGCCAGACGCGTGACAATCTTCTGACTCAAAAAAACTACCCGTTGTGGTGTTGGCAACCGGAGGACATATCAGGTAAGAAGAGCCATCAGTGGCATTGGAAATTTTGTATCGAGAGTTTGTTCCAAGAGGATTATAGGGGTAGGTTATAAATACTTGTCCTGTGGATCCACAGATAAGAGATCCTGTCAGATCGCCATTTCCTGTTGGATACGTAAATCCGCACAATGAATAATACTGCTCCATAGCACTCTGAATTGCATGCAAATCTCCTTTTCGTTTTGCGTCACGGGCTTTTTTTTGTGCTGCAGAATAAGCAACAGCACCCATACCAATAAGTACTGCGATTATTCCAATAACAACCAACATCTCCAATAATGTAAATCCATTTTTCCGTTTTACACTCGGTTTCATCATATATCTTAATAAACTAGTAACGTTAACAAGCCCATTTTTATAACACTTCTTACTGATCACTGCCCACGGTATAACAATTCGTATCACAACCAATTGTTTCTGTTCCAACAGCCATAGTGCAACTTGAACCGGTTCCATCCGAATCCGCCTTATTTTCTAAACACGCGGTAATAACATATGAAGTGTCATTGTTCGTCAACACAAAACCATACCCTTTTGCAGTGATCGGATCTTTGGGAAATTTGTTGTAATACACTGTCCCAGATGGACACGTTCCTGACTGTCCTGACTGCGTCCAGCAATTACCCGGCGTTGGAAGCCGTGTTGGGTATACTGCACCTTGCTGATCCTGGCGATACATTTCTAAAGCCGTTTTTATTTGTCGCAGATCGCTCTTCCGCTGGGCATCGCGCGCTTTTTCACGAGCATTCATATAATTGGAGACTAAAAACGCAGAAAGCATTCCGATTATGGCAATGACAACCAACAATTCAATGAGAGTGAAGCCTCGTTTATTTTTCACCATATGTACATTACTATACTAATGTATTGATAACAAAGTCAATGGGGTTTATAAGGAGCTCTTCATGGTGCGATTTGCAGCAATCAAAAACCGATCTATTGCCAGCTGAGGATTCAGATTATTATTCTGGAGTAATTTTTTAGTATGCAGGGCATCCCGTAATACTGTTGTTGTTCCTACACGGTCTATTTTTTTACCGAGGATCTGTACCACTTCATCAAGAAATAAAAGTGCATCTTCTCGATTTATACCTAAAATGAGTGGATCAGAGAGAAACGCCATCGTTTCTGAAGTAAGTACCGCATCTACAACAGTGTTCATTCCTTCCCGAGGAACGGCTGACTGTCGGTCTAATTTCACCACACGGCACCGAGATTGGATCGTAGGGATAAGACGATCTAGAAGTGAAACAACCAGAATAAACTGGGTATTTTTACGCTCCTCCAAGGTTTTTAAAAACGCATTTTGGGCTTCTAAAGATGAATGATCAAAGTCGTGCAAAATATATAAGCGAGGAGTAGGGGAGACCACAATAAGTTCAGTTTTTATTGTCCTGATTTGCTCAATCGTGTATTCTGTTTTTTCAGGTGTAAGAGAAATTGTGGTAAACGGAGAAAAGCTCTGCTCTTTCGTAAACTGCTGAATATACTCATTTGCCGCCTCTTTGGTTTGTGCTAACAAAATAATTGGAATCATAATTTCTCCATATTATTGCATTTTTTTTCGCAGATCGCTATAGTTTAAAGTATGGCCATTTCTCCCAAACAATATCTTACTGAGCTTATCAAAAGCGGGACGATCGATCAAGCTACTGCCGACCGTTACGAGATTGCAGCTCTGCAACAAAATATTCCTATAGACGAATATTTGATGATTAACTCGGATATAAACAAAGATATACTACTTAAAACAAAGGCAGCTTTTCTCAATGTTCCCTATGCTGATATCGCCACTGCCGCAGTAGATCCGCAGGCGCTCGCGCTCATACCTGAATCCGTAGCCCGTCGTTATAGTATTTTACCTTTTTCCTACGATGCAAAAAATGAAACCATTACTATCGCAACAGCCGATCCTATCAACCTTAATCTAGCAGATTTTTTAGAAAAGAAAACAGGAAAAAAAATTATTCTTGCGCTCGGTTTTCTTGATGACATTCTAAAAACCATTTCACTTTCCTATACTCAAGGTCTCTCCCCAGAAGTAAACGAAGCACTCCAAGAAGTAGCTCCACAGGAAACATCGCTTCAGAAAGCAGCACAGCAAACTACCGTTAAGGAGGCGCCTATCGCAAAAATCGTAACCACGATTTTGGAATTTGCGGTTAAGAGTAAAACCTCCGATATTCATATTGAGCCTGAAGAAACAAAAACCCGTGTTCGCTACCGTATCGACGGTATCTTGCAGGAAAAACTAACCCTACCCCGATCCATTCACGAGTCTCTCGTATCCCGTGTGAAAATATTATCTGAAATGAAAATTGATGAAAAACGCGTTCCTCAGGACGGCCGTTTTAGCTTTAATATGGGTACTGAGGAGGTCGACTTGCGTGTTTCCACCCTACCTACAGTAAATGGTGAAAAAATCGTAATGCGACTTTTGAAAAAAACAGGCGGTATGCCCACAATCACCGATCTTGGGATGCGCGGCTCTCAGTTTCAAGATTTGGAAAACGCTATCTCAAAACCGTATGGAATTATTCTCGTTACCGGGCCTACCGGTTCAGGAAAAACCACCACGCTTTATTCTGTTTTGAGCCGTCTCAATAGGCCAAGTGTAAATATCATGACCCTTGAAGATCCTGTGGAGTACCAAATTGCCGGAATTAACCAGGTACAGATCAATGTCCAGGCTGGTCTGACCTTTGCTACCGGTTTGAGAGCATTCTTGCGCCAAGATCCAAATATTATCCTTGTCGGAGAGATTCGAGATAAAGAAACTACGCAACTTGCTATTCAGGCTGCGCTTACCGGTCATTTAGTTTTTTCTACTCTCCACACCAACGATGCTGCTACGGCCATTCCCCGTCTGATTGATCTGGGAGGAGAGCCATTCCTAATTGCCTCTGTATTAAATGCTTCTATCGCACAACGTATTCTGAGAAAAGTTTGTCAGTCCTGTAAAGAGATCTACGAACCTCCCCAAGAAATTAAAACAAAAATTGCTGAAGTGCTCGGAGACTTACTTCCCAAGGCTTATAAAGAAGGGAAACCTATTCAGCTCGTTCGAGGCAAGGGCTGTAGCGAATGCGGAAATACTGGATACTCTGGACGTATAGCTATTTTTGAGGTATTGAAAACTACCCCTTCAATTAATAAGATGATCCTACAAGAGCAGTCTGCAAAAGATATTGAAGGACAAGCACGTAAAGAAGGTTTGATTATTATGAAACAAGATGGCTATTTAAAAGCTCTTGAGTGTATTACGACGATTGAAGAGGTATTACGCGTTGCAGAGGTGTAAACAATTTACCATTACAAATTACACAATGTCGGAGATCAACTTATGCTCATACTTACAGAACTACTAACTATTGCCATAGAACGAAATGCTTCAGATATCCATCTTATTAGCGGATATTACCCCGCTTTTCGTATCAACAATGAATTGCATGCCTATGAGACCGGTGGATTACTATCTGGTCAGCAGACTCAGAACCTTGTTTTTAGTATACTTTCCGATGAACAAAGAGAAAATTTGCAGGCAAATAAAGAAATTGATTTTGGTTACGAATATGGGAACCACCGGTTTCGTATTAATGTATATTACGTAAAAAACGCGCTGGCAGCTGCATTTCGCTTAATCCCTCCCACCATTCGTACCATAGATGAGTTAGGATTACCGTCAGCTTTTCATAAATTTGCGAATGTCAAACAGGGATTAATTCTGCTTACGGGGCCTACCGGAGAAGGGAAATCCACGACGCTCGCATCAATTATAAACGAAATTAACCTTAACCAATCTCGCCATATCATTACCATTGAAGACCCCATTGAATATGTATACCCTGCCGGTAAATCCTACTTTTCCCAACGAGAACTTCACCAGGACACCTTCTCATGGACAATTGCACTTCGCTCCGTACTGCGAGAAGATCCCGATGTTGTATTGGTTGGGGAGATGCGAGATTACGATACCATCCAGGCGGTGCTTACTATTGCAGAAACCGGCCATTTGGTATTCTCAACGCTGCATACCAATTCTACCCCCGAGGCTATTAACCGCATTATCGATGTCTTTCCTGCTCATCAACAAAATCAGGTTCGTTCCCAACTGGCCTCGGTTTTGTATGCTGTCGTAAGCCAAAGACTTCTTCCTAATACAGAAAATACGGGGCGCGTCCCCGCGGTTGAGGTTCTTTTTAATATTCCGTCTGTTGCCTCTATCATTCGAGAAGGAAAAACATTTATGTTAGATAATGTTCTTGAAACAGAGGAACGCCAGGATATGATCCTGTTTGAAAAATACTTAACACAGTTGTACGAGCAAGGAAAAATATCAAAACAAACGGCCCTTACCTATGCGCTGCGAATGAACGAAATTAAAAAATTACTTACCTAGTGTATGTTTTTCACTTATAAAGCACTGAAAGATTCTCAGATCGTAACAGGGAAAATTGAAACTAATTCTGAAAAAGACGCGGTACAGCTCTTAAAAGGCAAGCATCTATTCCCCATTGAAATAAAAAAAGCCCAACGTGCCATGTCTTTTTCAATCGGAAGTTATTTTAACCATGTCAACTTTAACGATATTGTAGATCTCACCCGACAGCTCGCCATTATGTTAAATGCCGGACTTACTCTCATCGACTGTCTGGACATTCTTAAAAAACAGATCGTTAAACCCGCTTTATATAAACTCGTAGACGATATTGATAAAAGTATTCGAAGTGGAAAAAGCTTGTCCGAAAGTTTATCCGAATATCACCAGTATTTTTCTAATTTGTACATTGCCTTGATTAAATCGGGAGAAGCTTCAGGAAAAATGAGTGACATTCTTTTAAAGCTTTCTGACAATCTAGAGAAGCAACGAGCTTTTCAGGGAAAAATTAAAGGAGCACTTATTTATCCTGTTATCGTTATTGCAGGTATGTTTGTTGTTATGTTTGTGATGGTTACTTTTGTCGTGCCAAAATTATTAGACTTGTATAAAGATTTTAATATTGATCTTCCGCTTCCCACCAAAATTCTTATATTTGTGTCAAACTTTTCGCTTACGTTTTGGCCCATTTATATTCCAAGTTTATTTGTGGGAATGGGCTTTCTAAAACGCTATTTTGCTACAAAGACAGGAAAACGCGTGCTCGATAAATTTTTACTTCGGACGCCGGTCATAAAAAATGTTATAAAAATGTCTGTGTTGGTAGATTCAACCCGAACACTCTCTATTTTAATAGGTTCGGGCGTTTCTATTTTGGAGGCGATGGCTATTATCATAGAGACAACAAATAATGTGATTTTTCAAGATGCTTTTATTAGCATTAATAAACAGGTAGAAAAGGGAGTCTCCTTGGGGCAGGCAATGACAAATGAGGGGGTATTCCCCCCGATTTTGGTACAGATGACCACAGTAGGAGAACAGACAGGACATCTTGACGATACACTCATGCGCATTGCTGTTTATTTTGAGATGGAGTCGGAACTTGCTGTCAAGACCCTGACTACCCTTATCGAGCCGCTTATCTTAGTTGTGTTGGGTGTTGGTGTAGGATTTTTAGTTATGGCAGTTATTACGCCTATTTACAACCTTACCAACTCCTTTAATTAGGACTATAACAACAAAAAGTAAAATTCCCCTTGACAATTATTTGCTTTCAATCTACATTTAAAATATATGAAAATTTCAAACTCAAAACGAGGCTTCACCCTCATAGAACTTCTTATCGTTATTGCACTGTTGGGTGCTTTAGCAGTTGGTCTTCTTGCGGCGGTAGATCCGTTTGAACAGCTGAAAAAAGGAAGAGATACTTCTAACCGAAACACAGCTGCTGAGTTTTACAACGCACTTATTCGTTACTATTCACAGCGAACAGCATTCCCATGGAGCGCTTCAGACGATATGATTGCTGCTGGTGCGGTACCAATCACACAGCCAAATGCACTTACAACGTTTACCTTAGGAGGTTCAGCCGATTCTGTTAACAAGCTTGGATCAGCAATTGTTAGTTCCTTGGCACAGGCCGGAGAACTGAAAGCAGACTTTTACAATCTTGGAGGAGGCACCGGGAACATGGCTAAAATCAACTTTTTCTGGCCGAGCTCAGATAAGGTGGTTGTGTGTTACCAGCCGGAATCAAAAGCATTCAGAAACGAATCAAACACGAAATATGATATTTCTGGAGGAACCAGTCTTGGAAGCGCATGTCCCAATGCGACATCTCCAAACTGTTACATTTGCTTCCAATAAACCAAATACGAACATACGAAAAAACCTCACGGAAACGTGAGGTTTTTTTTGTATAATAACGGAAACTATGCCACTCTTTTTTTTGGGATTTATATCTGTTGTTTATTTTCTTTCTATTGCCAATACTATATTTGGCGGGGATTCCGGAGATGTTGTTTCAGCTGTGCTTACTCACGGTTTTGCACACCCTCCCGGATACAGTTTATATACGTTCCTCGGGATTTTGGCAAACCTCGTACCACTTGAACCAACAGCTGCCGGACGCATTACCCTTATTTCTACGTTAGCGACGATCGGCTCGCTTTATTTGTTCACAATAATTGTGCGAGAGTTTACCCCGCGCGTTCACCCTGTATTTCTTACTATTACACTTACGGTCCTTGCTTGTAACTACGTAGTGTGGCTTTATAGCAGCGTAGCTGAAGTATTCCCCCTGAACACGATCCTGTCTCTTGGAATTTTTTACTGTGCAATCCGTTGTTATAAGACAAAAAAAGTTGGATATCTCTACGGTATTGCATTCCTTTCCGGTCTGTGCGTGGCACATCATCATACGTTTGTCCTCATCCTTCCGGGGGTAGTCTACCTTCTTTGGCAGGTTCGGAAGAACCTTTCGTTAACCGGAAAAACCGTTACCCTTATGAGTGGCTCTCTTGTACTCGGATTACTCCCGCTCCTGTATCTTTGGATTGCCTTCGTTACAAAAGGCGAGGTAATATGGGGTTCTCTGAAGTCATTTGCCGGTTTTTTTGCGCTTCTGAGCAGACAGGGATATGGAAGTTTCGTTGTTGGTTCGTTTGTTTCTCATATTCCTGAGCACCGTTTGTTGCAGTTCAAAAATTTGTTTCTCTTTCTAACCGGCGATTTTACAATTCTTGCAATTATTTTATTTGTATTAGCTCTTGTTGGTTATTTTCGTTATGCTTTTCAGAAGGACAAACCGCTCTTCCGCGCTTTGTTCCTTACGCTCATGTTTACCGGCCCATTCTTCTTTTTTTACGCTAATTTTCCCCTTTCCGGAAACTTTTTATTTGCTACTCAGGAACGATTTTTACACCTTTTTTATTTCTTTTTTGCCTTTTCGGTATATTTTGGGTTGGTGTATGGCTTCCAGCTTATTCGGGAGTTTATTATTACGAAAGGAATTCATAATCCGCTTCTTAAAAAAATTGCAACAACCGGCATTATGGTCCTACTGTGCTTATACCCCCTTGCCATCGTTCAAAAAAATGCGCCCCGTATTCTTGCATTGCGAAGTGATAAAACTGCAGAAAACTTAGGAAAAGATATCCTTAACAATGCAACCGACCACTCGATTGTTCTATTAGCTCAAGACACGCTGTTATTTAACACACAGTATGTATATTACTCTAAACTAGTTCCATTGCACGACAAAATTTTGGTACATATTAGTAAACTGGAAAGTATTTATTATCCCGATGTTCTAAAGGAACATTATAACAAGCTAAAGATCAGTGTAAATAAAAAGGGGAGTATTGGAATAGATCAGTTTATTCGCGATAATATTGGATCTTATGCAATTTACTCAACGGAACGCTATTCAGTTCCGTCTCTGGCAGAATATGAGTGGATACCTCAGGGAATGCTATTCCGTCTCGTACCGAAAGACCAAGCTCAGGATCAGAAATATGTAGATGCACTGGAAACCTACTGGAACACAAGCAAAAATAAAGACCTGGAACAACGGGTCAAAAAGCAGGATAATGCTCTCAAAAACTATTTCACCTCCGATATAGCCAGAGTATATAGTATTGGGCACCAAAACTCCGCTTACTATTTTTTGCAGCAAAATCGTTATAAAGAAGCCTACATTCATCTAGAAGCGGCTCAGGTTCTCGATCCAACAGACGCCGATCCACTGTACCTTTTTTCGATATTTCATGAAAAACAAAAGGAGTGTACCCTGGCAGAGCAGACCATTGATCTGGCGCTTCAGCTGAATCAGGAAAAAATGTATATTAATCAACTTCTCAACCTTACCGACTGTTTTTCTAACGAAACAGACAAAAAAAGAATCCAGGATAAAGTTATGAATCTCCTCAAAAAAACAAAAACTTCCTTAAAGCAATTTTAACCTCTCTCGTCATTCCCGCCTTTTGCAAACGGCGGGATCTATGGCGTGGGGTGAAAAAGGGGCGTCATCCTCCTGGACAGGAGGATCCAAAGGGTCTGTTCAAGGCAATGACGTTGCATTGTCATTCCCGCAAGGAACGAATGTGACGCGTCGGGAATCGTTGTGGGAGGGGCCTCTTGCGGTCGCCCTTGATGCGGGCAGGGACAAGCCCTGCCCCTACCTGTCCCGCAAAGGTCACCGCCTTTGGCGGGATCTCGCCGGAGGCGATGACGTACGGCTTCTCAGAGCGACAATAAACGTATATCCTCCAAGGAATAATAAAGCGAACCCAGCAATCAAAACTCCCTTTTTAAAATCGTCGTTTTCATACCGTAAGACTACCTGGTGAGTACCCGATGGAAGGTGAAAACCTGTGTGCACCAAATTAATGGGAAACGTTGGGGTCCGCTTTCCATCTATGTAGAGTTTCCAGTCGGGATAATAATTCGTCTTTAATGCGGCCACAACCGGGGCATTCACCTGCCAAACGAATTCCTTTTGATAGTCAGAATGTTTTTTCTCTTTCACTTTCGCTTGTGTCACTTGTTGTTGTGAAACTCCTTGTTCAACCAACCCTACCGATTCACTCAGCCCCTGATCTGCGTAGACCTGTTCAAAATCGCTCGTATAGGCAATGGTAGTTATATGGTCCGGGATATACCAACCAGGTCCGTCTATAGGTTGCTGATAGAGATAAATCGGCATCGAATACCGATCTACTTTCTGAACAAGATGAAATGAATCTGTAGCAATGGGCTTTGAAGAAATAATCGTTTCAATATCATAGAGTGAAAGCAGTTTTGCAAACTTTGGATCTGTCGTCAGTGTAGCTCCAGATGTAGCGAGATACCCTTCAAAAAGTGAGTTTAAATAGCCAATACGACGGAGTTTCATCCCCCCAGTATTAATCCCCATTGTTCTACCTGCATACAGTAAATTTGAATCGGGGTACAGGTAATTTTTTAGATACAAATATTTTTCAACCTCCTGATTGCTTTGCCATCCTTTCGTTAAAAATACCGTATTCCAAGCCTCTAGTTGACCTAAGGTAAGGTACTGATGATCTTTTATATGCGATGCCAAAATTGGTGGTTGAAGAACCTTTGAAGTAGGGACAAATAGGTTGTATTGAAAGCTAAAGCGAACGAGTTCTCCCATGGTAAGGAACAGCAAAATATAGGTGATCGTCTTTCCGACATGCGGAATTTTTTTCTCTTGTACCAGCGTTTTCAGTGCGAGCCCCGCTAAAATAATCAGAAAAAAAACGGCTCCGAGGAGAAAACGAGAAGGAGTACGAAAAAAGTTAAACGGGGGGAAGTTAAACAAAAAATAAAGAGGGGAACTTTTTCCCAACGCCATGAGAATAAATAATGAAATAAATACCAGCGTGCGCCCCAGGTAGGGGATATGATTCAGTTTTTTGCGAAGCAGAAACGCCAGTGTGGCCAACATAAAGAAAAATGGGAGAGATAGATACGGTGTATTTTCCCAAAAAATGCCCCAATCTTGTGAAAAAGGTGGATAGGTTCCTACTACAGGATTTCCAAAAGGATACGGATACAGAAAGGAAAGCAAATGAGAAAATGTTAAAGGGAACGATGTAGCAGTCTGATAATCCAATCCGACTGAACGACTCGAAAAATGCGAAAGCGTAACCGCAGGAAGAATCTGAGGAAAAGAAAGCAAAAAACCAACTACGCCGGCAACAAAAAGATGAAAAAGTATTGAAAGCTTCAAAGTTCCTTGTTTAATCTGACTAAACCAAATGCTTCCAAACCAAAACATACCAGCCAGCAAACCGATGAAAGCAACCTGTACAAAGCCTGCGCAAATGAGCTGAAATACCAAAAAAGAAACCGCAAATAGCCATCGAATCTTCCGCGTATCTACCCATTTTTGCACGGCAAAAAATAAGAACGGAATGACGGAGAATGTCTGAATAAGATTCAGATGCACCCAGTGCAAACTTATGACTCCGGAAAAAGTAAAAATAACTCCGAGAATGAGCGCGATCAGTCGTGGGACAGAGTAACCCCGAAGTAGCAAATACATTCCGATGGTAAAACTTGCAAGAGTAAATACGAACAATGCAGTATACGCGGTTGAAAACTGGGGAAGCAATAACACTACTACGTTGGGAATAAATAATGCAGCAATCTGACTTTCAGCAAAAATGGGAAATCCACCCTGCAATGCATTGGTCCAAAAAGGAAGATGCCCTTCGTGCAATGAAGTAAATAATAAATATTTTAAAGATAAACCTAAATGATATGCGTCCGATTCACCAAAATCCGGAGTAAAAAGAAGAACATTTCTCAGTAAAAAGAACAAACCTCCATAAAAAAAGAAAATTAAACTACCGATGAGCAGGGGATACTTCCATTTCATATTTTGGTATTATACCAGGAGACAGCGGCACATACTTCAGTTGAAAAACCCAGAGCATAAGGAGCCCCACAAAAAGCCCGTGAAAAGTAAAAATCGGTACGTCTGAACTGTTAAAAAAGAATCGTAAATTCCCCTCCATGTCGAACGGAGTAATGTATAAGTAAAAATATAAGAAACCAAAGAGAATGAAATACAGTAATTTTCGCGTAGAAAAAAAGCGGTACATAATAAAAAAAAGTGCTGGATAGAGCAAAACTAAATGATGATGCCATACCAGTGTTTTCGGTATGAGTACACCGATTACCAGTAGAGATGAAAACAACTCACCATCTTCTCGTTTTTTAAACCACCTCAGTACCGCCAGTGCGATCAATACCACAAAAATAAGATAGGAAATAGTTAGTTTTATCTGCGTATCTATATGAAAATAGCGGGTAAGAAAGCTGTAAAACGACTGATCATACTGTATAGCCATCGTTTTGTATGCCCATGAACCAATAGCCGGAGCTGTAAATTGGTGAACAATCTGTATATATTCTCCGCTATAGCGCAACGGAATTCCTGCCACAATTGAACCAAAATTCATAGCTAAAAAGATGATTATCGCTGTGCCCATACTCAACCATTGTTTTTTTAGTACAAAATAGACAAGAATAATCAAAGGAATAAGTTTCAACCCCCCTGCAATCCCAATACAAACTCCCGCCGCAATTTGCAATTTGTAAGAATTTTGCTTCACCCGTTGTGATATTACTAAAGCTAGTACACAGAAAAAAAGCACAAATATATTATTTTGTCCCATTTCAAATGTGTTCAAAGTGGGAAATAACTGCAAAAATAGACCAATAATAAAACACTGAACTGCAAGCGCACGATGGGGCAACCACTGCCAAAAAAGCAAAAAGAAACTTGCTAATAGACAGATGAGTGATAAAATGAGCCATATCTTTGCGCCTATTACAGAAGGGACCAGTGCAAAAGGAATCAGAAAGATAAAAATACTGGGGGGATACGTAAATAGCGTATCTGAGTAGTACCGATGATAGATATCCTGATTTGCACGTGCGTCTGCAAAGGCATTCATGTAAATGCGAAAATCGAAAGGAATATGTTGCCAGGGGAAAAATATGATCCATACTATGCGCCCGAGTTCATATCCAAAATAGGCAAATAGTAATATGTTCAGTAATTTTCGTATCATTCCATTTGCAATTATACGTGAATTCTCTACAATAAAACTATGCAACAAATAAAACCTTCACGAGGCTTTACCCTGATTGAAATTCTTATCGCAATGAGCATTATCGGGCTACTTACCCTTATGGCAACCGGTAGTTTTTTGTCAGCAATGAAAAAAGGGAGAGATGCACGACGAAAATCGGAACTTGCGGAGATTCAAAAAGCCCTTGAAAATTTTTATGAAGATTATCGTAAATATCCTGTATATGCCACTTTTCCGTTTAATACTCAGTTTTGCGACGTGTATCCATCAAATTGTTCTTCTGCAAGACGAATCTATATGCAACGCACGCCCAACGACCCGATTTCTACGTACACCTACGTCTATGAGTCGGATGGGACATACTACAAACTCTATTCCTGCATAGAAAACGATCAAGATGTAGGACCGGGAGTAAAAACCACTCTCGATGCACACAACAAACCAGTACAAGATTCTGCTGGTTACACAGGAACCGATTGTCACTGTGGTGCCTGTAAGTTTGGCATTTCGAGCCCCAATACCACTCCCTAATTACCTTACCTTTCACTCTCGAAAAGCGGCAATGACAAAGCACCGTCATCCTCGCGAATGCGGGGATCCATGGATGGAAGAAGCACCGTCATCCTCGACCTGCTCGAGGATCCAATGAATAATTATCCTTTGGATTCCCTCGAACGAGGGAATGACGACGTGGTGTCATCCTCGCGAATGCGGGGATCCATGGATGGAAGAAGCACCGTCATCCTCGACCCGCTCGAGGATCCAATGAATAATTACACCTTGGATCCCCGCCTTCGCGGGGATGACGGGAGAGAGATCGGGGGATGTGACGGGAGAGGGTCGGGGGATGACGGGAAATAGTACTTTCGTAAGCCGGAGTAATACTATAACCCTTCCAACTCCTTTTTTGCCTCAGGATCATTCACTGCTACAGCGGAGATAATATACTCAAATGTTTTTTTTGCCTCTGCTTTCAACCCATATTTTTTTTGAAGCTGACCTTTTAATATATATGCATCTCGATAATTTACCTTTAGCTTGATACATCTATCTATTTCCTGAAGCGAAGCTTGTTGATAGGTGAGCTTGGCTTTGGCGTCCTTTTCTTCGTCAAACATAAGGGATAGGTAAAGGGCATACGTATAAGATATTTTGGGATCGGTAGGAGAGAGTTTCTTCGCTGCCTGAAGTGCCTCCAAACCCTGCTGCAAATACTTAGAATTCACCGTAATCTGGTAAAAAAGATAATCATTTTTGGCTTTTGTCTTCCAGTACAAAACATTTTGTGGAGATTCCTGCAAAGAATGTATGTTATACATATCGGAGAGCGTCACGAGCTGGTTGGCAATTTCTGATTGTTTACTGGTAGACGCGATGTAGGCAAGATTTGCTAAAATATAAGAAAGTTTGTCTTCATAGGCATGTTCATAATGCTCTTTGAGTGCCTCTTGCAGCTCTACACCAGCCTTTTGATATTCTCCTACTTTTACATAATTATCCGACATAGCATAATGGATATCTGCGCTCCAGTACTGAAAAATATAAAAGACACCAAAACATATCGCTATACCTACCGCGCCCATACCAACTTTTTGGCCCTGAGTAATTACGCGCTTTTGTATCGTCTCAGTCGCAGATTTCGGAAGAGCAGTAAGCGCCATTGCTGGTAGCAGATAAAAGAATATGTTGACTGTTGTTGTAGAGAACCCAAAAAAATTAGTGATATGAATGGTGAGATAGGCAAAAACAAAACTCATAATCATGAGTTTTGTTTCTTGTTCTTCTTGCAAAATATTGTCCACTTTTATATTTTTTGCCTGCCTTCCTTGAGGCAAAAGAATGTTTTTCTTCGCCAAGAACTGAATAAATAGGAGAAATGTTGCGCCGATTACAACACTATAGAGCGTCAATCCGGTATATCCTGTTGTCGCCAAGAAATTCAAAAACTCGTTGTGTGCCTTATTGTACAAATAATCCCACTCAGAAGTGAGGTTATGCTCTACTGGTCGGACAAAATAATAGGAATAGGCAAAAGTTTCCACACCCGTGCCAAAAATCGGATACTGATGGCCCAGTTCTTCTGCTCCTTTCCAAACAATTTTTCGGATATCAAACGATTCTGTCACTCCAGACTCTGGGATTGGTATCACGGCTGGTGCAGCCTTCTGTGAAATTTGCTTCTGAACGACGCTCGTTGGTTTTTGCAGTTCAAATCGAAGGAGTTTGTCTATCTCGTTCACACCAGTTTTCGCATAAAATAAAGGAAGCAAGAGAACGACTAACAAAATAGCAAAGCGCTTGAGATAGAGTAAAAGATACTCCTTCTTATTGAAAAAAACTGCTGTTAGTGCAAATGGGACGAGCACAAGTCCAATCCCTACTGATCCAAACGCAGAACGCGATCGGGTAAAGAGAATTGCACCAAACATAAGAGCTGCAAAGGCATAAAGCGCTACCGTTTTTCCTATTTGTTTCCTATCTTTTTTTGGAAACGGCGATTTTAACAAAAATCCAAGAAGTATGAAAAATTGAATCGCCAAATAGGCTCCCATCCAGTTTGGTTGACCTAAAGTAGAGAACATTCGTTCTGCTGGCCTGAACTGATCTGTCCAACAGGAATTGGAAAAATCCCCTGAAAAAATCAAACAAGACATATCGTGGCCGAATTTACCGGGAAGCGCCCAAAGGATCGTGAGAAGGGCTGAAAATAGCGACCACTTGAGTGCCTTTTTCGTGTTTTCCCATGAAAAATTATTTATATATGCATAAAATAAAAACAGGTAGGTTATAATGGATAGTAACCCTCCATTAAACCGGCCATAATAGCCAAATAAGGAGGTGTGAACATCGATCGAAAGGATGGTGGAGATTGTCTGTGAGGCAAGAAAAAGAGTAAACGGGATCGTAAGAAATACATTCCAAATGAGTTTGGAACGTTTACCAATAAGCTCCACGCTCCAAGCACCAAGGATAAAAAGTGCCAGAAGATAAATAACGATCATTTTATTAAATTCAAACAGTTCAGAAGTACGCGGATACATTACGAGGGGAGTAAGAAAAAACAAAGCGTAAAAACACCATTGAATACATTTTGTGAGCTTGAGCATATGATTAATTTTACCGAAAAACTTTCAAAAATCCACATCCCATTTTTATCATCACTTCATGTATATTTCGATCTGGGTACTTCTCTTACCAGAATTGCAATAAAAGATAAAGGTGTGGTGCTCCGGGAACCTTCCTACATTGGGTATAATTCTCGTTCTCGAGAGTATCTTTTCTTCGGCACAGAGGCAAAAACAATTCTGGGGAAAACACCGGATTTTATCAAAATTTCCCGTCCCATGGTGAACGGCATTCTGTCAGATTTTGATGCAGAGGTCGCGTTGATGCACCATTTTCTCCAGCGGGGAATCTATCCCTATTTTTCTTCCTACAAATTCATAAAACCTCAGCTTACTGGGTTTACCTGCATACCCGCTCTGGCAACCGAAATAGAACAAAAGGCTGTACAGGAAGTGCTCATGAAAACGGGTTGTTCTCGCGTCTATTCTGTTGAAAAATCGTTGGCAACCGCGGCAGGGTGTGGGTTTGACGTTTTCTCCCATCAGCCTCATTTTATTGTAGATGCAGGCGCCGGCTTGATAGAACTGGCCATTATTTCGGGCGGGGGAATCGTCGTACAAAAGACCATTAAAAACGCCGGTGACCACATGAATAAACTGATCGCAAACTATACCCATTTAAAACACGGCGTTTTGCTCGGTGAAGCAACCTGCGAAGAGCTCAAAACAACGCTCCTTAATTTCACTGATGAAGAGGATGCGCTTACCGTACGGGGGAAATCTTTGGAGACCGGTTTACCAAAATCTATTCGTATGAAGTCCTCTGATGTAAAAGAAGCACTGATTAATAACTTCACCCAAATTTTGGATGGCGTTAAAGAATTAATTGAAATTTCTCCGCCGGAAATTGCAAATGAAGTATTTAAATATGGCATTACGGTAACCGGTAATATGGCAGGAATTAAGGGATTAGATCACTATATCGCCACAGAGCTAAAGATCGAAACCTACGTACCCACGCACTACGCAGACGCCGCCATTTATGGCCTCATTGCCCTTGGTAAATCTCCACAGAACTTCATTAAACTGGGAAATGGAAGGTGAGAGCACGTCATTCCTGCGAACGGGGGATAGCACCGTCACTCCCGCTTGTCAGGAGTCGATGGTGTGGGGTGAAAAAGGGGCGTCATCCTCCTGAACAGGAGAATCCAATGGGTCTGTTCAAGACAATGACAAAAAACAACGATTCCGGACAAGCCGGAATGACATGTAGGGGCGGACCCGTGTGTCCGCCCGATTGGTAGGTGCGGGGATGACGGGAGAGCCGGAATGACGTAGCAGTGTCATTCTGGGCTCCTCGCTTTTTCTTCATCCGCAATAAATCCATCTTTTTGAAGCGACCAGAGTCGATGATAAATTCCATTTTCGTTTTTGAGCAGTTGTTTATGCGAACCAATCTCTACAATTCGCCCTTTTTCCATAACCACAATCCGATCTGCTCGCATAATGGTCGAGAGGCGGTGCGCAATAATAATACTGGTACGAGGATGCTCCTGATTCTTAACGGTTGACCAAAAAGCCTCCTGAATATCGCGTTCCGATGCTGAATCGAGAGCACTGGTCGCTTCATCAAAAATAACGATAGGTGGTTTTTCCAGCATTACCCGGGCAATTGCCAGACGCTGACGTTGACCACCAGACAGTTTGATCCCTCGTTCTCCCACCATGGTTTCATACTGTTGAGGTAAATGATGCACAAACTCGTCAACTTTCGCAGCTTTTGCAGCACGAACAACCTCTTCACGACTCGCCTCTGGATTCGCATAGGCTATATTGTAATACACGGTGTTATTGAACATGAGAGGATCTTGCGGGACAATGCCGATAAGCGTACGCAAATAGCTTTTTTCCATATCTTGCAATCGGATTCCATCAATAGTAATCGTACCAGCTTTGGGATCGTACATACGCATCAGCAACTTGGTGACCGTTGTTTTTCCTGCCCCCGAGTAGCCGACAAACGCGACCGATTCGCCGGGAGCAATACTAAGGCTAAAATCAGTCAAAACGGGCTCGTGTTTTTTCCCGTAGGCAAAGGTTACGTGTGCAAACTCAATTTTCCCCACAGGATTTTCGATGGTAAGCGGGGAAACGGGATCTTTTACTCCAATCTTTTCATCAAGAAGATTAAAATACTCTTCTAAATCGTAATGGCGCTTAGCCAGCTCACGAAGGATAAAAAGCAAATTCATGAGACGGGGAGAAAGCGTAATAGCAAAGGTAATAATCAGTAAAAAATCTGCGAGCGTTATTGCATTATGAAATAAATCATAAATTCCCATACCTATTAAACCTAAAATAAGCACGTTTACCACGTTGCCAACCACGATATCAAAATAACGAAAGGTAAAAAAATAGGCGTTCAAGGCATCATTCCACCGTTTCGCAATGTGAGTAATTCGTTTTTGCTCAAATTCTTCCTTTGCAAAGTACTTAACTGTGTCAAAATTCATGAGATTATCTACTTTTGCAGCAGAAAGATCATCGTCCACTTTGCTAAAAGCAATTCGTTTTATAATGTTTATCTTAATAAGATAGATGGAGCACAGAATAGTGACAATAAGCAGTCCTAAACTGAGAAGAATATATGCCGGACGAAGATTCGTAAAAGCGAGCATCATTACAAGAAAGCCGATTATTACATTCAACATTTGCCGATTAAGACCGTCATAGTAGGTAAAATATGCTTCATCACCTC
The DNA here is from genome assembly GCA_013335175.1 of Candidatus Roizmanbacteria bacterium. GTDB lineage: Bacteria > Patescibacteriota > Microgenomatia > UBA1406 > GWC2-37-13 > JAAXWC01. The sequence goes on along the minus strand of JAAXWC010000013.1, from coordinate 8,934 downwards.
GTTTCAAAAGACTTATTAATTTTCCTGAACTTTTTTCGGTATGATAGGCAAAATCGAGGTCGTGAATATGGGTAACAATTTTTTTCATCAGATCGGTAGAAGAGGTAACCATCCCAATATCGCTGACATAAAAACCAATCATGGAGATAATATTTCCCACAACCAAAATAATGCCAAACCAACAAAGGAGCGGAATGGTCTGTTCCAACTGCTGGCTCTGGACACTCTCTGTGAGCCATTTTATGAAGAGGGGCTGAAGGTTAGATAAAATATATGAAACAGCAATACAGCCCGTCCCAACCCAGAAACTGAGTGGATGCCAGAACACTGCATGGTAAAAACGAATGATTGGTTTCATGGGGGTTTTTTGATTATAACGGAAACGAATATTCTTTTCATCAGCATTCCCTCAAATAGTGACACCAAATTCAGTTGCATTTTTTCTGATATCGGGTATACTTTCTATACGTAAAAACTACTGTTTAAAAAACCTGTTTTTGATTACCTCATATTTCTCCATGTTTTGTCATTGACAATAGATATATTGTCAGATACAATTGGAATTCTTGTTCTTTGACATATCGATTTTCAGCCTGTTTAGTTTAATAATCGGGTTAGGAGCCCTGTCATCCGACAGGGGTCTTTCCTGACAATTTTTTTAAGAGTTTGATCCTGGCTCAGGATGAACGCTAGCGGCGTGCCTGAGATATGCAAGTCGAGCGTAGGTCTATTGAAGCCGCAAGGCAGATGTAGACTTCAGCGGCGGACGGCTGAGTAACACGTAGGAATCTGCCCCTTTCAGGAGGATAGCTTCGCGAAAGCGAAGGTAATACTTCATAGTCTAAGCCTAGCTTAGTAAAGGCGTAAGCCGGAAAGGGATGAGCCTGCGTCCTATCAGGTAGTTGGTGGGGTAATGGCCCACCAAGCCAACGACGGGTAGCTAATCTGAGAGGATGATTAGCCAGAGGGGGACTGCGATACGGCCCCCACTCCTACGGGAGGCAGCAATCAGGAATAGTCGGCAATGGACGAAAGTCTGACCGCGCGACGCCGCGTGTAGGAAGAAGTACGAAAGTGCGTAAACTACTGTGGTAGGGGAAGAAACAAATGACGGTACCCTACTAGAAAGGAGCCGCTAACTGCGTGCCAGAAGCGTCGGTAATACGTGGGCTTCAAGCGTTATCCGGTTTTATTGGGCGTAAAGGGTCGTGTAGGCGGTTTATTAAGTTATCTCTTAAACTCTCCCGCTCAACGGGGGATTCGGGATAATACTGGTAGACTAGAATTTTCTTTAGGGTGAATGGAACTGAGGGAGGAGTAGTGAAATGCGTTGATACCCTCGGGAACACCAGTGGCGAAGGCGATTCACTGGAAGAAGATTGACGCTGAGACACGAAAGCTAGGGGAGCGAAGCAGATTAGAGACCTGCGTAGTCCTAGCCCTAAACGAATGCTTGCTAGCTGCATGATTCCGATTTATCGGATTCGTGTGGCGAAGGTAACCCGTTAAGCAAGCCGCCTGGGGATTACGGCCGCAAGGCTAAAACTCAAAGGAATTGGCGGGGAGGCACACAACCAGTGGAACATGTGGTTTAATTCGAGACGAAACGAAGAACCTCACCAAGGCTTGACATGCTAGCGTTCTATTCTCTGGAAACAGAGGAAATCCGCAAGGAGGTTAGCACAGGTGCTGCATGGCTGTCGTCAGTTCGTTCCGTGAGGAGTGCCCTTAAGTGGGACAACGAACGCAACCCCCATCTTGTGTTATATTTGTCACAAGAGACTGCCCTTGCTTTGCAGGGGAGGAAGGAGGGGCAGACGTCAAGTCAGCATGGTCCTTATGCCTTGGGCTACACACATGTTACAATGGACAGAAACAATGAGCATTGCCAACCTGCAAAGGTGAGCCAATCTCTTAAACCTGTCCTCAGTGGGGATTGGGGTCTGCAACTCGACCCCATGAACACGGAATTGGTAGTAATCGCGGGTCAGCTATACCGCGGTGAATACGTTCTTGCCTCTTGCACACACCGCCCGTCAAACCAACAAAGTTGGAGGGATTTGAACCCCGCTTATGCGGGGGAGGATTCTTTCGGCGATGAGGGTTAAGTCGTAACAAGGTATCCGTTCTGGAAGGAGCGGATGGATCACCTCCTTTCTTTTTATTTTTTTCTTAGTTAAGAAAAAAATGACCGCCATAGCCTAGGCACGGCGGTATAGAAATAGTTATCCTTCTGTTGCTTTTAGTAACAATGGATACATCAACACATCTTAAAAGGAAGTGTCAGAACTTCCTAACCCGATTATTGCATTAAACAGAAAAACGAGACACCAGAAGGGTGTCTTTTTTTTTGTGAAATAAATTAGGTCGGGAAAACCCCTCCTCTACAATGGAAATTATTGGCACGTGCACACAGACATAGCCTCATATATACATGATTCGTAGAAATATATTGTTTAAGCAAGCTAAAACGTTTTTTTTGTGGCATATAAACGATAGACTACTAAGTAAATGATAGTACACTGGTGTCATCCTCGCGAACGCGAGGATCCAACGAATAATTTACCTTGATATTATGCTAAAACCTGCATATATTTACATCGTTTCCAATACAATAAACGGCACTGTATATATTGGGGTAACCTCAAATCTGATAAAGCGTATTTGGGAGCATAAAAATAATGTAGTTAAAGGGTTCACCCAGCAATATGCTCTACACAATCTGGTGTATTTCGAAATGTTTACTGATATCAGTCAAGCAATAGCTCGAGAAAAACAGTTAAAACACTGGAACCGCCTATGGAAATTAAAATTAATTAACGAGGCAAATCCTCAATGGCGTGACTTATATGAGGAAATCACAAAATAATTGCTACATTGGATCCTCGCGTACGCGAGGATGACAGTAAGAATTGAGAACAATTTACACATCTCCCATGCCAGAGATGGTAACCGTGATAAAACCGTACATTAAATTACATCCCCTTCTTTAGCATTTCATTGAGTTCCTGATTGTTCCTTTTCCAAGGCTTCTCAGATTCGTGAAAGTTCAGAGGATCATTGAACGTCTGGTAGGTTTCAACCGATACCGGCATTCCAAGAATCTCTCGGACACCATCCCGATCGTTTACCACCTGTGCAAGGGCCTTGTTAATTTCTCTTCGTTTTCCTTCAAAAGCTGGATCGATATCCTGAAGTATGAGCTGCGCCTGCGATTGGCCATATTTCGCATACGCAGAAACACTCGCGTACGTGGCACCCGTAACCTCAGATACTGCACGAGAGAGTGCAAATGCATACGGGATAAGCGAACTAGAAGCCTTGTACAAACACTTTCCCCACATGGCATCGGTCCCGAGTTGATGCAACCCTCCGGTAACAATTACATTGTCTTTAGCTTTACTAACTCCTGCGTCCGCTTGTAAAAAGAAAACATTAAAATCTCCTCCTGCGTTGATTTTAAACTCAGTTTGCTCCAAATGAAACTGGGGGAGTGAGGCGATAATATGAGCTTTTAGCTCGTTGCGCCAATCTTCTCTTATAACTTTAGCATGAGCAACGGAGATGAAGATATCTGTTACCACAAAACCAGATTCCTGATATTCAATACTTACATGAACCTTGCCGTCAGGACGAAGTTCAGGTAGTTTTGTTTCTCGATATTCCTGTAAAACTCGATCTATTTCCTTTGAAATAATAAGGCTCGGATACGTTCCCTTTAATCCAACAGAATCCGCTAAATAATGTCCGTAGCAAACACACGAATCGGCAAACCGATTCGACTGGGTAGTTTGGTGAAGATTGGGCGACTGCGTCGTTACACCATGGCTTGAGACATCTATATTATCAAGTGAAAAATCGATATGATTCAGATACCCGGCAACTTTCAGCTGTTCGACTACGCTCAAATGCGCAATCTCGTGTACATCTACCTCTCCTGGAATGGTAATCTGGCCTCCCAAATTTACCATAACTGGGGTAGGGATTCCTTCCTGATACATCTGCGCCAAAGATTGAACATTGATATCTACGCGAAGCTGAGTTATTACGTCATTTCCGACTGCTTCAGCCAAATGTTTGACAAAATCAGCAGCAACATAACTAGAAAAAATATCCGGATGACGCCCGGCGAACTCGACTTCAGCGGTTTGAACATGACCTTGGGAGGTAATAATACTCATGGATTAGGTATAAATGAACTAACAATGGCGAAACTAGATGCCAAAATTATAATAATAGTCGCAAAAACAGCAGCATAATTGTACCATTTTTTATTCTTAAATTTCCCCATCAATTCTTTATCATTGGCAATTTTAAGTAAAAAGAAGAAAATAATCGGCAACAATAATCCATTTAACGATTGGGTATAAAACACAATCTTAAACAACGAAATAGAGGGAAGTATTACGATAACTCCACAGATTATCAGTTGAAACAAAAAGATGCCGTAAAACAATTTCCCTCGTTCGAACGGCACATCCAAACTTCCTTCAAAACCAAAAAATTCTGAAAAAGCATAGGCGGTTGAAAGAGCAATAATAACAATCCCCATGAATGCAGCATTTAAAAGACCGATGCCAAACAGAAGTGCTGCTAAATCCCCCGCAAACGGACGGATCGCAATTGCAGCCTGCTCTCCGGAAAAAAGAATAATATTATGTGCGTGTAAAGTAGCAGCAGTCGCGACGATCATGAAAAATGAAAAGAAATTTGTGAGAAATGCCCCGAAATATGTCTCTATCTGGGTAAATTTAATTTTTTCTACTGAAGATTTTTTATCAATAACAAAACTTTGAATAAAAAACTGACCCCACGGCGTAATTGTGGTTCCCAAAACCGCAATCGAACCAATCAAAAACTGAGGGCTGAAGTGAATATCGGTAGGGATAAAAACACTTTTAAACGCAAGTGCCCAGTTCGGAGAGCTTTTAAATGCAGAAAAAACATATGCGAAATAAAGGAAGGTACCGAACAAAAAAAGTTTCTGATTGATTTTATAATTCCCGCGAGATACAAACAGGAAAGCGATAATTATGGTTGCAATTATAAGCGGTACAGCCGGAAAATGGAAAAGGCTCGAAACAGATTTTAGAGCAGCAAAATCAGCCAAAATAGTACCCATATTGGCAATCATAAGACATCCAAAAACTAAAACCGACCACCGTATCCCATACCGTTCACGAATAAGATCTCCCAATCCTTTCCCTGAAACAAGCCCAATTCGCGCGCCCATTTCCTGAGTAAGTCCCAGAAGTAGCGTAGTAAGAAATAAAACAAAAAGGATCGAATACCCAAACTGCGCTCCCGCCAGAGAATATGTGGCCACACCAGCAGCATCGTTATCAGCAATCGCTGCAATGGTTGCAGGGCCAAATACAGAAAGTACTGGTGCAAAACGAGCAAGATAGATAGTTAGTTTATTCATTTTTTTATTTTAAATTTTTTACTGTTATGTATATCGTCATCCCCATCTGCTTTCCCGTCACTCCCGCTTGTCGGGAGTCGTAGTTACAGTTATTGATAATTCACAACGATTCCGGATCACGCTCATTCCATTCGCTGTCCGGAATGACAAAGACGACGTTCCCTCCTTACTCCCTTCCCATCTCTTCACTGACATCGTCAAACGTAACCACTCCAATAATCTTTTTTTGCTTATCAATAACCGGCAGCGCCATAAATCGATACTTCAACATTTTTTTAACAACAAGTTCCTTCGGTGTCGTCAGATGAACCACGATCACATCGTTCACCATGAATTTGAATACACGAGTATCAAGAGACTGAAGAATCATTTCATGCAAACTAAAGACCCCAGTCAGTTCACCCGCCTTGTTGAGTACATACACGTAGTGCACCGCTGAGAAATCTTTAGTTTCTCGCTTTATTTTATCAATCACCTCACGCACCGATTTATCACTCGTTACCGTTACATATTCAGTGGTAAGGAGGCCTCCAATTGGGGTTTTTGAATACTTCAAAAGATGTTCTAGTTCCTGGCGCTGTTCTGGAGAAATAAGGCTGATTATATGTCGACGTCTTCGAGGAGAAAGAGTAAGAAGAATATCTACTGCCTCGTCTGGATCAATGAGTTCTAATACTTTACTAGCAGTCGAAGCGTGAAAATTTTTAAACAACGCGGTCTGGTAATTAATATTAAGATTGCCAATAACCTCTGCCGCATATTCCTCATCCAGACTATTTAAAATCTTCCGTGCATTCAAAATAGTTGTTTTTTCCAGATGGTCTGCTAAATCTTCTGGATGAATCCGCTCTAATTTTTCTTCAATGGTCTTAATAACTACTTTTCCACGAGTCAGCTCAAGCGGCTGAATATCTCCCCACGAAAGAAAATGAGAAGTAATCCGTAGTTTCAAAAAAGAAGTTGTTTTCAGCAAGATATCTTCCAATTGGAACCAGCGAAGAATGCCGACAATACCAATATCGACGCCGGCAACTAAAAGCTTTGGCTTTTCATGAAAGGCTACGTCATTTACCCGTACAATCTTATTTCCTTTGATATCAATGATTTGTTTATCCAAAAGGTTTCGGACCACAGAAACCTCCTGCTCAGTGGGCTCGACAGTTTCAAAGCTCTTTGAGAGGACAAAAGGAGCTGTCTTTTTGACATATTCCAAGGGGACAACCAGGAGTTGTTTTTTACTGTCCCGAACAACCAGTTTTGTGATAACCGACTTTTCGGAAGCTTTAAAAAATAAATCGTGGAGATTCCCAACTAACACATTATCCTCTGTATAGACCTTCCGGTTTTTTAAATCGGCAAAATACAGCATGAACGTATTATACATAATAAATGTATAAAAACCTGGGTGAATTATTTTGAAGTTAACCGAAAGGAAAAAATCTGATAAAATTGTTCTGTTTTTCTGCCTGAACCAAATAGTCATTAACCCAATTCATCATATTATATAAATTATTTTTATCTAGATTTGCAGAAGTAGCATAATCTTCAACTAAGCGTAATTGATGAATTATGGAGAATACCGTTTTAGAGTGAAACCGTACCCCCGTTCTAATATAATCATCTTGCATGCACTGTACCCGAGTTATTGTGTTCATTTCCTCAGAATTAGTAAATTGGTACCACTCGTTTCCAACTTGTTGAGTTTTTCCAAGCTGGAGTAGCATTACATTTTCTGTAAACAAATCGATGATTACAGATTGCATATCATATGAATTGTTATCAGATTGCCAAAATAATACTTGAGCAGTCAAGTTCGGATAATATACATATAATCCGTGTGAATTAATTGCACAGGATAAAGAATTTGGAGATCTTCCCTTATTTTCTGGAGAAGAGGAAGTTTGTTGCGCTGCATAGTATAAACGAAAAGATTTATCAGGATTAATATTGACCATCAACGATGCTCCTATATTGAGCGGATTTTCTCTTTTTACTCCAGTAGTAGACAAAGATAAAGAAAAGAGAATGTCAAACATTGACTCCTTATCAAATGATATGGTATCAGTTATGTCTAGTCCTACTGGTTTGGGGCCATCGAAAGATAAATACCTTGTTGGGACATGTGATTCAGGAAAAGACATGGGAAAATATTATACAAAAATAATACGAAAAAATGGAAACATATTTAAATAACAGACGCATACAATCGGAAAAAAGGATCCAGGCTTTCACCTTGCGTGTTTGTTTTTTTCGTATAAGACGTAATACTATTTACAAATGTAAAGTACGCACTCTTTTTCGTTCTTTCATTGTTAAAAATTTCTATATTCCTCATGAGAAACATGATACGATCTGGGTCAAAAAGGATGCCAGTAACAAGCTTTCTGTCGGTTGCCTCAGTTTCTTTACCGGAGCTAGGTATCTTCGAAATAAACTGCACATAATGCTCCATCTCGTCCAGACCGGAAACGAGAGCACCCATAGTGGTCTTCACTTGGTTACCAACAGGTAAATACCCGCGATCTGCTTTATCAATCCAAAATACGTGTTCACGATATGATTCATTATTTGGTGCAGGTCTTATAAGTATGCGAACTTGCGTATCTCCAAATTGAAGAGCAACGTAATCTTGAGAAACAGTACAGTTCAGCGGAACTGATATATGTATCCCATCTTTTTGATCGGGACGGGTTGTATCACGTGCAAAGTCAATAGTATTTTCAATACACGCTAATTTTGAATTACAGTCATAGACAAACTCTACAGACGGCAGACGATCGTGCACAGAGGGATGGGACGTAATTTTAAATTCCCCAAATTGTTCATTGCCTACACGGAATACCGTTGTTTTATCTGAGTGATTCCCCCATAACGCCATTCCGAAAGGATATTTATATGAATCATACGAAATAAAATTATAGTAAGGTTTTTTTTCTGCCATGGGAGTTTTATTTTAATACAAAAGCCGAGAAAATGCGAATGTAATGCGCTAATACGAGAAGTGTGAAACGCTTTGCTATATACGAAATGAAGGGTACTCTACACCAAAAGAAAAGTTTATTTGAGACCAGAGAAGGAGAAACCATTTCTTTTCAATAGCTTGATTTGTTCTTCTGTAGATTCCTCAACAGCTTTTTTTATAATCTTCTTCTTGTCTCTAGAGGATAAATCGAAAAAACTGGTGGAATGAACTCGCTTATTAGAAAATAAAAATTTCATATTTAGGGCTTTATGATTGAATAAATAAACAGATATCTTCCTTAGTATACCGCATCTTCAAGTAATTATCAACATTCTCTATGTTAAATTCTGTAGAGATTTTTATAGGATTATTATTATCACCAGTGAGATCCTTATTAATTAAATTAAGTTCTACTTCGAGGGAAATGCACCCCATTCTCTGTACCAGTAGTATCTCTAAATAGCTACGATGTAAACGAGAAACGTGCTTCACGAAATTGTTAATTCGTTTTTGCTTTTGAGTAATTCTTCACACTTTTCCAAAGGTG
>JAAXWC010000001.1:129313-148618 GCA_013335175.1 Candidatus Roizmanbacteria bacterium | reverse complement strand
TTGGATATTGAATGCAAAGATACGTTGACAAATCAAACATTTGTAAAACGTATGAATATTGACGTAAATCCAATGGCAGAATTACTCAAAAAATTAAACCCTGCGTACTAAAGTGGACAAGTCAGGACATCTTCAAACCAAACAATGTGATACCGTAACGATTCGTCAATATAATTTACCTCTGTCTCTGCCGCTTTATCGTCGGGCCGCACAATACAGTTTTTCCACTGACACGTATCTAAAAATTTCAACTTAACCTGGTTGTCGGTTACTGCGGTCGCAACTTTCAATGGCTTTTTATTTTCATCTACTACCCAATCGTACCCATACATTCCAAAAATTATCGTAAGTTTTTCTTGAGGGACATCTCGTAAAAAATCTTCTGTCATAGTTTGAAAATCATACCCATAGGTATCTTTTCCCTCTAAAGGAAAATTTGGCCCGGGTTCTCCTCTACTTTTGTGAAAGTCGTACGCCATAACCATCACTTCATCGACCGATGAAGAAATGGTAGCAATTTCATATGGACGTTTGCGATAATACGTGTCACCGTACGCGGTAACTGCAAGTGTCAATCCCGCTTGTTTCGTTTCTTTACGGAATTCTTCTATAAAAGAAGTAATCTGTTGTGCCGTTTGTTCATAAAATATTCCTGACATTTCTAAATCCAGAGCTACGCCATTCACCCCCTGATTTTTTGTGAAATCAACAATATTTTTTATCACGTTATGTTGCATTTCTTTATTTTTTAAAATTGCAGTATTTACATCTGTATCCAGCATTTTTACCCCAATTAATTTTGTTATTTCTTGCGGGAATCGTTTCAAGCAACTTGAAATATTCGCATATCCACTATCGTGTTCATTTACTCCCTGTGTTGTTACCGAAATACCAAAATATACAATGCGATCAACCTCTGGGATACTACTATGATCTGCCTGTTCACAGGTCCACTCCGGCACAAAAAGAGTTTTTTTTAAGGATTTAATCGGAGCGTTTGTTACTGATGGAGCGATGGAAATTTCCGTCTTTGTATATTTTTTTTGAACTGATTTTTTGTAGGCCGATAGAGAATTACTATACCAAAAGTAACCCCCCGTTATAAGTAATGCTATCACTATAAAACCTATTCCAAAAAAATTTCGCATTGTTAGATTATACAAGATGTTATACTAACTGGATATGTCTATTACACTGCCAAAATTATTCCTTGATTCAAGTGACCCCGCCGAGACGGCAAAGGCACGCGCACTTCTCGGTCACCTAGATGGACAAACAACAAATCCCTCACTGGTGGCAAAGAATCCCACAATTCAAAATCTCATTCAACAAGGGAAAAAACTTACTGAACAAGATGTATATGATTGTTATAAAGACTTGGTACAGGAAATTCGAAGTATTATTTCTGGCCCGATTTCTGTTGAAGTCTTTTCTACGTGGGAAACAAAGGCAGAAACGATGGTGCAATCAGCAGAAAAAATGCAGACCTGGTGTAATAATGTATATATTAAATTTCCTACACTTCCCGAAGGTTTAAAGGCTGCCCACACGTTCGTGAAAAATGGAGGAAAGGTAAACATGACGCTCGTCTTCGATCAGGTTCAGGCCGCAGCAGTTTATTCTGCAACAATGGATGCAACGTATACTCCGTTTGTTTCCCCGTTTATTGGCCGCTGGGACGACCGTGGGTTTAATGGTCTGGACGTAGTTCAAAATATTCAAAAAATGTATCATTCGTTTTCAAAAAGAAAAAAGAGAACGAAAAACGTTGAAGTCTTGGGAGCTTCTATTCGAAGTATGGAGCATTTTTACTCCTGTATTTTTCTCGGTGTGGATATTGTAACAGTACCGTTGAAAATCGTGGAAGAATGGATAGAAAACGAACATTGGATGCCCGATGAACGATACCGCATTCATACCAACGGTTTAAAGCCCCTCCCCTATCAACAAATTCCATTTTTTGAAGATTTTACAAAATATGAAATCCCTAAAATAGAAGGATCTTTATTAGACGAAGGCCTCAATAAGTTCATAACAGAATGGGAGAAATTAATTAGCTATTGACATTGTCTTTGTTTTTCTTCATAATCAATTTTGTAATGAAAATAACCATCTACACAATAACTGATTGTCCCTTTTCTAAGGAAGAAAAGGAATATTTAGCTTCACATTCACTTCCCTATGAAGAAAAAAATCTTGAAACGAATCGCGCTTATTTAGAAGAAATGTTGAAGGAAGGAAACAACTTTGCCGGAACTCCCGTTACTACTTTGGTCAAAGATGACGGTCAAAAGATAGTACTGAAAGGGTTTACCAAGGATGAATTTGATACGGCGTTTGGATTTCAAACAGAGCCTGGTTTAGCGCAGTCTCCAGTAGTAGCGCCCGTTGCTGCCCCAGTTGCATTTGCAGAACCGACACCTGTCGCTGCTTCCACTCCTGAGCCTGCTTTAGATCAGGTAGTTGCGGCGGCAGTAGCAGAACAACTGGCACCAGCCGTTCCTACAGTCAATGAATCACCAACGGAACCAACAATTTCTTTTGTCCCTCCCACAGAAGCTCCCCAACCGACAGAACCCCTTCCCTCTTTTTCGGTTCAGCCCCCGGTTGTCTCTGAGAATCCCGTTACAGAACCGCCTGTAGAACCTGCTGTTTCTGAGGCAGCATCAACGTTTTCTGCACCTCAGCCACAGGAACCATCGTTTGAACCTCCTTTATCGGCTACAGTTCCATCAGTTTCTGTTCCAACAGAACCTGTTGTTCCGGTTATCGCTTCTTACGAGGCACCAGCCGCGCCAGTTGTCCAAACACCAATACCAGTAGTAACCGAGTCTATCCCTCCAGTTGCTCCTGTCGAAGCGACACAGCCACCGATCGTAGACAGTAACCCTACATATCCAACACCGCAAGCACCAGTTAATGCTATCCCGTTTGCACCAATTTCTCCCCCAGAACAGCCCGTGGTGCCTCCACCTACCGATCCATTAGGGTCTATTATGGAAGGCCTTCAAACACAAGCCAACGCCGGAACAGTTCCTACTCAGAATGCAGGAAATCAGCCGATCCAAATTCCTGATCTCGATCTTGAGGGAGATACCAACACAACTCCTTCACAAGGATAATATGACTCACTTTGGTATTCACCATTATCATCATAAAAAGCGGAGCGAGTCCTTCTCAAAATTACCGCCAAAAACTTCTATTCAAAAATTATTTGATGCGGGTGTGTATTTAAGTGGACTATTTTCTATTGCGATTCTTTGGCCACAAATGTCAAATATTTGGGTGCACCACGCCGTTTCCGGAATTTCCGTAATTACATGGATAGGTTTTTTAATCAGCTCTCTATTCTGGATGATCTACGGAGTAGTCAATAAAGTACATTCCATTATCGTGCTCAATCTTATCCTTACGTTCGTCAATGCAGGCATTGTTGTCGGAATAATCCTCTATAGCTAATCAACCTCGGGGGTTGATTATATTTCTATAACAATCTAAAAATGATTTTTTGTTGAGCAGAGTATCACATTTGTTAAAGAAGTCGTCGTGAAAAAGGTGCAGAAGCCACTGCTTCAACATGCGGATTTATAAAATCATCGTTCATAATAATAACCAAAACCTGCGGTCGATTACCTATATTGCAATACGATCCCTCTACTCGAGAACCAAATGCTTGTGCAAATGCTATTTTACCATTTTGATCTAGTTCATCAAATGCAGCGCGTGATTCGTTGGGGTCCAATTGAAGTATCTCTATAAGAGACGTTCTTTCTACATCCCCAATTTCACAAGGGTAATTTATGAAACAAGTAAAACCTTTTACCTGAAAGTTTTTATCAAATGGCGTAGTTTGCGCTAAACCTATTTGGACATCATGCCCTTCAGTCACATACAAACCACCCGGAGTACCTTTCTCCCACTTTTTTTTGAAAAATGTTAGATCAGCTACGCATAGGCAACCAGTTTCAACCTGGATGGCCCCTTGAGTATCTTTTTCAACAGTAGCGGTAATTTCTTTCCTTTGATCTCTATAGAATCCAGGATTAGCACCATACTGAGCATATGCTCGCACCGCTTGAAGACTTTTACCGTATTTTTCTAGGATCGTCTGTGGATTTAAGGCAATCTCTGCATTTCCTTTCTCGGCTTCATAAGACAACATACTTATTATTATATCACTACACAAATATCTACCGTCCGTATGAATTTAATAATATACCATTTGAAGTAAGCTCCTTTTGTAGTTGAAGAGTATTATTATACACAATTCCCTTTATTCTCAGTTGTCCCGCCGCAAGAATATTTTCTTCACGATCGTCAACAACAAGGCATTCCTCGGGATCTTTATTTATTTTCCTCAGTAAATAAGCAAAAGCTCGCTTTCCTTCAACTTTTGAAATTCTTTCTTCAAATGAAGTATACATTTTGTCGAAATGTTCAAAAATATGTCGCGTTGTATTCACAGCATGATGCAGTGCTATCGTATCAGTGAAAAGGACAGTTTCATACGCATTCCTCAGCCGATCCACTAATTCAAGAAGTTCTCGATCGACAACTGTCCTATCTTTATAATGTGCAGCTAATTGTTCTTTCAGTTGAGCGACGGTATAAGATGTGTGTATTGATAGTTGTACCCGTTGAAGAAACTGTTCTATTGTTTCTGTCCCTATCGTGAGAGGATTTTTGAATTCTTCCCAAATACGAAGAATTTCTTCTTGATCTTCAGGAAACATTTCTTTCAAAATATCAGATTGAATTGTACGAGAGTGTTTTAATACAACTCCACCTAAATCAAAAATGAGAGTTGTTATCATAGATTGATTGTAACAAAAAGAAAAAAATATCATCTAGGGAATATTTCGCTTTGCTACTCAGCTTGCCCACACAGTAAGAATGTTTTATAATACTGATACGCGCGCACGTTTGAGAAGGGGCATAGTTCAACGGCAGAATAGAGGTCTCCAAAACCTTTGATGAGGGTTCGATTCCTTCTGCCCCTGCATACTCTTGACCAACTCTACACAAACTCTTCCACTGGTTTGTGAACTCACATTTTTGATAGAATTAGAATATGAAAGTCCGTATTGTCCAACTAGTCGTAACCAAAGACATTCCAACTAATTCAAACAAGATTTTCACCACGCTCGAAGATGCTCAACCAGACGAGTGGGTTTTATTTCCTGAAGGGGTGCTTTCTGGTTATTACCCTGAAGAAAAGACTTTCCTTGATGAACTGGATCCCCAGCTGATTGAAAATGAAATAGAGAAAATTCATCAGAAAGTAAAGCAAAAGAATGTAGTTTGTCTCTTTGGCACAGCAATGAAAATGGATGATTATTGGTATAACAGCACAGTACTCCTTACTCCTGAAAAACGATACAACTACCAAAAAAACAATCTTTCAACTTTGGATAGAGATCATTTCAAAGCAGGATCAGAACTAAAAGTATTTGAAATAGCTGGAATAAAAGTCGCTATTCAAATGTGCAGAGAGCTGACTTTTCCCGAACAATGGAAAATACTCAAAAAAAGTGGCGTCCAAGTAATCTTCCATATCAACAACGCAATAAAAGAAAACGACAAGTTGAGAGAAAAAGTATTGGTTTCCCGAGCCTTTGAGAATCAAGTTTGGGTGTGTAGCGTGAATAATGCTGCTTCACCTCAAACGATGTCGTCAATGATAATCGATCCATATGGGAAAGAGATCTGGCTATCTGTCTCTCAAAAAGAAGAAATACACACGCAAGAATTAGACCTATCCCTGGTTTCAACACAATACTTACAGCAGGAAAGAACTGATCTTGTAAATGTGGCGTCTGTAAAACCTGTTCATATTGAATAAGTGATTTGGAGTGGTTTCATAAAACCTTGAAATTTTTCCAACTCTGAAACAGCAATTCTATCCCAAATCGTTCGAAGGTCGTGCACTAATGCCTGCCAAAACAAAAAGACTCCATTCGGGGTCTTTTTTTTTGAGAAGGATGAGAACCCTCATGGGTTCGACTGTGTGGCCGCGTAGCCAGATATCAGACTGAACCTGGCGAAGTGCCATTCCTTCTGCCCCTGCATACTCTGGTCGTACTATCGTCGAACGGTTGATATAATTGCATCATGACGGAAAAACCCACATTAAAAACTGAAATAATTTTAGGTAAAGACCTCACAAAAGGCTATATCGAAATGATGAATAGCCAAAGAGTCAAGGAATATGGAGAAAATACCAAGGATTTCAAAAAGAATGAACAGGGGTCTACTTTTTTCTTCTTAAAAGAAATGGATGGAGTAAAAGCCTTTGGCATGCTCAAACCTGTCACTTTATGTTACGACGATAAGCCTTATCAAATTATGGGTATTGCTAATGTAATTGCCATCGAAAAAAGTAAAGGATTTGGAAGCCTCTTAATGGAACAGATAACGAAATACATCGAAGAAAATAATATGGTAGTAGTTGGTAATACGTATGTTGATAATTTTGAGTTTTATAAAAAATGCGGATACAGATTTGTACCAGGTTTACTACCTCGTTTCGTTTACAAAAAAGAAAATGGTGAAGAAGCACGAACAGAAACACAAAACTACGAAATGTTCATCTTTGACCCACAAAATATGTTAAAAAATGTTATTGAAGGAACTAAATCTGTCGTAATAAAGGTACCGTTCTGGTAACCCGTTGAAAAGTTATTGCAACCTTTGGAGGCAAAATTGGTCGGTTTCGTGCCAAATTGTTCGAAGGTCGCGCGCTAATGCCTGCATACTCTAAAAGGAAAAAGTAGTGCCCTCCACAATTATTGAAGTACAATATGATACATATGATAGGAATTATATTTGCGCTACTCTGCGCGATATTTGTTGCTTTTTCTCAACTAGCACTACGAAAAAGTTATCAAGAGTTACCGCCGTCGGTGGCATTTTTGTTTGATGCAATATTTGGTCTTCTAATCTGGGTACCCTTAGCTGTATCCATGGGAATATCTGAAAACGTAAGTTGGAGAGAAGCGATCTTCTTTGCAGTAATATCGGCAATACTCTCAGAGGCAATTGTCTTTTATGCCTTATCGCATGGAGAACTTGCTGTCACAGCGACAGTTCTTGCAACCTACCCTGTTTATACGGTCATTTTTTCTCGAATGCTGAACAATGAAACTTTATCTCTACCAATCACTTTTTTTGTAGGTTTGGCGATATTGGGTAGCATTATTGCCAGCACTCCAAACAAAATCAAAGGGGAGGAATTCAAATTGAGTAAAGGAATAGCCTGGCCTTTTATTGCCGCAGTCTGCATTGGACTTTCTGACACAATCTCAAAAGGCTATATCAATAAGTCGGGTGACTTTAGCTTCTTGTTTTCTCTGGGTTTTGTACAAATTCCAGTCGCTCTTGGATATCTACGGATAGAAAAACAATCCTTCACAAAGTCAATAGAAGGGGTTGTTAAGAAGTTAAAAGATTACAAATTCGCATTATTAGGTGGTTTATTTAACATCATTGGTACAGGTTTTTTATGGCTTAGTTTTTCGTTTGCTCCAGCTTCAATAGCTTCACCAATTACGGGAGCGAACGGCGCATTAACCGTACTGTTCTCCAAACTAATATTAAAGGAGAAAATCGTAGCAAGAAAATATGTTGGGATTATACTGGCGTTTATCGGGGTGATTGGGATTACTATTTTGAGATCAAGCTAAGCGCTAATTCAATAACCGCAGTCCTTGTAATTCTCTATTTGATTTCTCGGTATTGGTGGGATCATACACAAAACCTTGCCAACCAAATTTTTTGGCAGCTTCAACATGCTTTGCGCCATTGTCGGCTGTGTTAATGACAGGGGTCATTCTATCCGTTGTAGGATTCTTTACGATTCCAATTATTATTGGAGTTGTATTGATGCCTCTTGGCTTTATTTTGATCGTAGTTGGCTTTATTGGTCTTTGTTTGCTTATCCCGACCAAAATAATCAAAAAGATACGTAGAAGGGTGTGATATCTCAATATAAAAACTATATTTTATAAGCTCAAAAAGTGGTAAAATAGGCATCAGATTGATATTGAAATATGGCACAAAACACATACTCACCTCCAACTGGTAAAGAGATTGCAAAACGACAAGACGAGATCGACTCATTGCGCCCACTACTTGCTCAACGAAAATTGTATTCAAGAGCAAAGTACTGGCTATCATTGCGTCTGATGGGCATGGGTGGGATTGCCTTTTTAGCACCCATTATTGCGTTTATCTGGCCTCAATCTGCTGTAATAGTTGGTGCAGTTTCTGGTGCATGGATATTTCTCGGTAGGACAGTTTTCTCTACTCTTGAAAAGGGCTTATCTGCAAAAGCAGCAGCCGTACAAGAGATGTTTGATGTCCGTGTTTTCAAAATGCCACACTTTGCTGACAGGACTTCTGTCCCTACATTGGAGGAGATAGCAGTGCTTACGGGAGCAGATAATACAATTGATAAACAAGCAAAAGACGAAAAACTACTGGCTTGGTACGCAGTCAACCCAAGTGATAGCGGCACTACCACTGTTGCAATCTGCCAGAGGATAAATACTTCATATTCTAAATCATTGCTGAATACCACTTCAAAGGTATGGCTAGGATTAATTATTTTTTGGAGTCTTACCCTAGTAAGCATAAGTATTTATCTTCAACTCTCGCTTAACACCTTCATTTTAGCGGTTATGCTGCCTTTACTTCCAGCCTTTCTAGATGAATGGGAGTTTAGGAAGGGGTTTAAAAAAGCAGAAAACCAACGTGATTCGATGACACAAGAAATTGAATCAAAGATAAATAGTAATTCCGTGAATAGTAGTGATTTACTGGTTTGGCAATCAAGGATGTATGATCTTCGTCGTGATATGCCACTTGTTCCAGATAAAGTATATGGATTTATGCGGAATATAAATGAAAAAGCAATGAAAGTTGCAGCGAGACAATTATCAGATAAATCCAGAGGAAATTAATATGAGCGATATAACTGTTGCACAAGCATTCACAGATTTTTTGACAGAAATTAGTGCTTCGGAATACCACATCGAGACACTTATTCCAGCAAGAAAAAAGTCAGTTATAGAAAACCTTGAAGAAACATTTACCAAAGATACCGACATGCCTTTTTCAAGAGCTTATTTAATTGGATCTGCCGAAAAAGGAACAATTATCAGACCAATTAACGATATTGACGTGCTAGCGGTATTTTCAAACGAAAATAATGCGTTCGATAAATACAGGTACGATTCTCAGTCCTTTCTTTATCGCGTAACACGAGCCTATGACGGATATTCTACCCAAGAAGTAGGTGCCAGAGGTCAAGCAGTACGTGTGTTTTTCAAAACTGGTGGTTATGTGGATGTTGCTCCTGTTTTTTGGGAAGATGGAGATAATTATCTACTACCCGCAGGTGATAAATCTTGGTTGACTACAAGTCCTCTTAAAGCAAATAAATGGTTTGAAGAAAAAAATAAAGAACTAGATTATCGCCTAAAACATATTGTTCGTTTGGTAAAAAAATGGAATCGTGAACATTCTTCGTATTTTAACTCTTTTCATTTGGAGACTATGATTGCACATACCTTCACCTCACTTGGCACAAATTATAGGGATGCACTTGTAAAGTTTTTTGATTGGGCACCAAATACAATAAGCGTTTATGATCCTGGTGGACACAGCGGTGATTTAAGTTCCTATCTAACGTATTCAGGACGTACAAATGCGATTCAGTCATTGAATACTGCTCATACGCGATCACAAAAAGCATATGAAGCCGAAGAAGCTGGGGATTATACGGAAGCAAAACGTCTTTGGTCAATAGTTCTTGGTGACGATTTTCCTCAATGAAACTCAATAAAATAAATCCAAACTTTCCCCCTTTTTTAGTTTTAGTATTACTGTCGCTTGTTCTTATTGCACTTGCATACTTCACTAAAAATGCTTTTCTGCAAAACCTATTGAGCAACATGGCTGCGACATCTCTTTATGCAATCATAGCTATTTTTACATATGATCGGGTAAAACATTTCTCTGATCGTCAAAAAACAAAGGAACTCCGAGAATATGCTGAAAGTGAAATAAACCCTCAAATCATGTCAATTTTAGTGACTGTATCCAAACTAATTTATCCAAAACCAGCTCATTTTACTTTGATGAAGGAGCTGGATAAGGTCTCAAAAGTTGAGATAAAAAAATTGATCAAAGAAAGACAATACATGGGTTTTGAGCTTTTCTGTAATTCTAGTGAAACTACAAAAGACATTAAAGAATTGTTGTCAAATAATTTTATTCGCCCACTTTTAGATGATGATTTAGCTTTATTACTTTTAAAACTTACAAATAGGTTGAAGAGACTCTTCAAATTATTTTCAGAGCAAAAAAACTTACAGGAAATAAAAAAGGATACCTCCGATACCTATACGATATTCGGATCAAGAGATATCTCTTCATACAATGCAAGTTATCCAAATAGAAGATTGCTAGTAAAAAACATTCCTGGCAAAAAAGGAATGGGAGTTGTAGAGAGTGCGGCTGATTTTTCCCCTGAAATAGAAAATGATATTTTGGTTAAATACTATAAAGTGAACGAAGCTAGTTTAAGTAATATCACTGATACTATTCAAGAAATTATTAGTTTAAGCAAAACGTGGATTTCCAGAAGGTAATACATTAATAAAAGAACTAATCTTCTCGATATCAAAATTGTTAATTTGATGCCAAATCGTTCAAAGTTCTATACTAATGCCTGCCCAAACAAAAAGACTCCATGCGGGGTCTTTTTTTTGTAAAGGATGAGAACCCTCATGGGTTCGACTGTGTAGCCGCGTAGCCAGATACCAGACTGAACCTGGCGAAGTGCCATTCCTTCTGCCCCTGCATACTCTGGTCGTACTATCGTCGAACTCTTCATCTTTTTGGTATAATCATTTCAAATGGATAGATTAAATAAACTTGAAGAAAAAGTAAGAGCACTTTATAAAGAAAACAATCCAAAGCGTGCAGACTGGGCAGATTGGTTGGCAGATCACCACGTTTTCGTTGTTGCTGATAATGCGAGTAAGTTAGCCAAGAAATATGGAGCAAATGAGGAACTCGCAAGAGTTGCTGCCTTGCTTCACGATATTGCAGATACAAAAACGCAACGTAGTGACGAAAAACACGAAGAATTAAGCCTACAAATGGCAAGGGAACTTATGAAAGAGGCAGGTTACAATGATGATGAGATAAAACTTGTTGTTGATGATGCTATTCGTTACCATAGCTGCTACGAAGGCGAGCATCCAGAATCCATAGAAGGAAAGATATTATCAACGGCTGATTCACTGGCACACCTAAAAACTGATTTTTATGTTTTCGCAACTTGGGCATTTGCGAGAGATATGTCCCTTGATGAAATAAAAGAGTGGATATTAAAAAAAATAGACCGAGATTTGAATAATAAAATCTTCTTTGATGAGGTTCGTGAAGAAGTAAGTCCAGACTATGAACGCATCAAAGAATTATTTTCAAGATAAAGCTAACACTGGTTGAGGATTTAGAAAATGTTGAATACACTCGATTTCAAAAACGTTGATTTTATTCCAAATTGTTCGAAGGTCGCGCGCTAATGCCTGTATACTCTAAAAGGAAAAAGTAGTGCCCTCCACAACTATTGATTGCAGTTCCGCGTCTTTATGATAAAATGAGGCAATTATGGCAGGTGAGCATGAACCATTTACAAGAATTACCGAGGTAGTGACGCAAAAAAAAACAAAGAATCTTGCTCCGTGGGTTCAGAGAGATAATATGAGTTTATTTGGTCCTATTATCAATCACTGTGTCGACGCACATACAGACCCCTTAGAATTTGCCAACACTGTTTCCGAGATATTTCTTCAACCAGAGGTACTTAATAGGTTCGCTACTCGTTATGGGGAAAGGAATTTTACCGAAGAAGAAGTACTGAAGATACATGAACAATTTCACTCTGTTCTTAGCGCACCTGTACAGGAATACTGGGAAAACTATACGGAAGGTAAGAGTAGCCGGATGCTACAAGAACACGGACTATGGGAAACCGTACGTGAAGCAGTATTAAAAGCGGGAGTTCTTTTCCGTAACCAAAGTGAATTAGTACTTAAGGAAAATAAATTCAAAGCAAAATATTATCCAAATTACAGTATAGAAAAAATACAAGAGATCTATGCAGTAAGCCAATTTTTCGTGATGTTTTTTTACGATTTTTATTTCCCAAAGGTATTGAATAAAAAGCAAAGCACAGATCGAAAAATCTAATTTGTTATACTATTTAGTAAAATGCCACAACTTATTCAAGATACGCATCGTGCAATTGCAGTAATGCACAGTGTCGGACAATGGATGGTGGCTAGCGGTAAAAATCCTTCCCAATGGTGGGTACCAGAAAATCTTAACGAACAATTTCTTTCTCAATACGCAAAACAAAATGAGTTTTATGTTCTTGAGTTGGATGGTAAAGATGCAGGCGCTGCTATTTTTCAAATGAATCAAAATAGCCAAGATTGGAAAAGCATCGATAGTGAAAACGCTCCAAAAGCTCTCTATATTCATTGGCTTTGCGTTGCACGTGAATTTGCAGGTCAAAATGTTCCCAAAATGATTGTGAAATTTGCAGAAAAAATAGCGAGAGAAAATGAAATTTCTTTCCTCCGCGTTGATACTAATGCAGATGAAGTGAAACTGTGCACTATTTACGAACGTTTAGGATTTGTGCTCGTTGGTACAGAAAAAGAAAATTATCGCACGACCGCATTTTACCAGAAAACAATTTCATAAAATTTCGAGTAGTCTTCTCCTTTGTCCCTCTTCTATCAAGCAGCTAAATCTCGAATTGTTTGACTAAACAAGAATTCGCCGCCGGCGTTTTTTGCCTCGAACCAGCCCAGGTTTTTAACAATCGCAAACACGGGATCCTCCGGATATTTTGCCCGATTCAAAGCCATTGCCTCTATGAGAGCATCTAAAAGCATATCCTTGGCTTGATACAAATCCTCTTTTGAATTAAAACGATCTTTTATGGATTGAGCAACAGTTAACCCGTACATTTGGAATATCCCTCCAGCAATTCGTTCTTGTTCTATTGCTCCTTCCCAAATATGGAAACCTATATTTGGCTCTAGCTCCTTATTTTCTGCTCTTGTCATGAGTTGATCCATTTGAAACAGTCCCCTGGCAAACGGACGAAAAGAATTTTTTGTAGTATACATTTGACGAATAGTGGGCAGCGTTGGAAAGGGTACCTTTGCTAAAGGAAGGAAACGAAGGTCGTCGGGTAATTGATCTTTTTCATAAGCGTTATAGCCTTGAATTGCCCGATCAAAACTATTAATCACATTTTCTATGGAGCCTGGATCCTGGTCAACGCGACTCGTGAGAGATTCTATTTGAGCATGTTCACCCAAAACACGGCGTATAGGTGATGTAACCTGAGAATATGAAAGTTCCTCTGCTGACATAGGGAAAGTATATCATGTTGTGAGGCGAATCATGCACCATCGTTAAAAATATCATTCTGTTTACCACGAACGGGTAAAAAAATTCTTTTCACGGTAAATGAGAATTTAATCTTTATTCTACCTCCTTGTGTTGTTCGGGATACCATGCTGGTGCACAAGGCATAAATAACGTCGCATCTGCCTCCCAATAATAACGCTCTCCTGGTTTTATAAGAATCTGATCTCCTGCTTCAAACTTAATCTCCTCTCCTTCAAGGATAAGTTTCCCTGATCCTTCAATAACATATCCTATCTCCGTGCATATTTCATTCATAACTCTTCCCTCGACAGGGTACCTTCCTTTCAATTTCATAACCGTTCCATGAAGTGTTTTATCTAAAACAGGATATTCATATGCAGTTAATGTCGGGCCGATAATTATTGTCTCTGCATCATTTTTACGCGCGATGTTCATGAGTTTATGATACCACAAATGCTATAATCATTTCATGTCCACCTACCAACAAAAGCAACAACAGTTGTTTTCAGAAATTGAGCAGAAATTCAAACAGGGAGCTTCTCCCTCTCATGTAGTTGAACCTGTTTCTGACTACCCAAATGATGAGCGCATCTGTCTCACCTGCATTTCCTTACTTCCTCCGCTGCTAGAAGAAAAGATTATGCAAAACTTAATTGTGCCGCTCCAAACTGCCGATCCGCGCCAATACTATTATGTGCCCAGATCACTTCATCTCACCTTGCAAAATATACGAACGATTCATAATCCCCCACTATTCACCCCGCAAGACATCGAAAAAGTAAAGAACGTATTAGCAAATGTTATTCCCCGACATACACGATTCACGTTTGATTTAAAGAAATTATTTGAGTTACCCACAAGCGTTTCTGTTTCTGCATTTTCAGACGAATCACTTTTTCATCTGGTTCGTGATCTGAGAAGAGCTCTGGAAGAAGTTGGCGTTTCTGATAATAAAAAATGCGCGTCAGAACGTATTTTCTTTGGAAATACAACGTTCGTTCGTTTTACTACTTCGCCAAATGAAGCTTTTCAGGAAAAAATTCAACAACTCAAGCACCTTCAAATCGGTAAGTTCGAAATTCAAACGATCTCTTTGATTAGTACCAACTCTGTCTGCTCACCTGAAAAAACCATTGTCCACGGAAACTACCAATTAACATAAGAGCTCTTGTGTAAAAAATGAACTGTTCGACTCAGAACAATTTTCTGTTTTTTTATAAAGATATAATTTGATAGAATGTTCTAGCATTATGAAAGAAACTGTAGCTATCATTGGCGGAGGCGGAAGAGAATCTGCACTTGTGCACGCCTATGCAAAAAGCCCTCATGTTAATAAAATAATTGCCATACCAGGGAACGATTTCATGCAACAAACTACGGATAAGATCGTTCAAACATTCCCAACTATCTCGACAACTGATATCCCCTCCATAATGCAAATATGTGATGAAAATCACGCAGGATTAGTAGATATCGCACAAGATGCAGCAGTAGAAGCAGGTGTTTCCAATGTATTACAAAGAAAAGGTATCTCTGTCATCGGCCCCACAAAACAAGCAGGTCAACTTGAATGGGATAAAGCGTGGTCAAGAAATTTTATGCAAAACAATGCAATTTCTCATCCTTCATTCCAGATATGCCAAACGCCAAAACAAGGCTATGAGTACTTAGCGCAACAGCCAGAGCAAGGATGGGTAATAAAAGCTAATGGGTTAGCAGAAGGAAAAGGCGTAATTATAACTGAAAATAGTGCTCAAGCTCTCAGGGCCATTGAAGAAATGAAACGGTTCGGCAAGGCAGGCGAACAATTTCTCATAGAACAATTACTCGTAGGTGAGGAATTCTCAACCTATGCAATTTCTGACGGAAATAGTTGGAAATTGATAGGAAGCGCGCAAGATCACAAACGTGTAAATAATTTTGATATTGGGCTCAATACCGGCGGTATGGGTTGCAGCACACCCCCGCTAATCCTGACTCCAGAATTGATCAAGCAAGTTCAAACTCAAATAATTGCGAAAACGTTTGAAGGAATGCAAAAAATTGGACGCCCTTATACAGGTATTCTTTATTTAGGAGGAATGGTTATCCACCAGCAAACCACAGATCAACCCTTTGTGATTGAATTTAATGCCCGATGGGGTGATCCTGAGGCTCAGATCATTGTCCCGAGTTTGATAAATGATTTCTTTGAGTTGGGACTTGCGGTTGCAAAAGGTGAACTACATACGATTAAACTCTCAACTGACCAGAAGTCCCGTGTTGTGGTGGCTGGAACATCACGTGGATATCCTGAGGATTATTCACAAGTTCGAGGGAAGGAAATTTTTGGATTGAAGGAAGCTCAGCAAATGGAAGGAGTAACTGTTTATGGTGCAGGTGTTAAACGTTCCGAGGATAGGTATTATGCAGATGGCGGAAGGTTATTCTATATCGTAGGAGAAGGCATTACCGTAATTGAGGCAAGAGAAAAAGCGTATGAAGCCATGTCTCTCATAAGTATCGAAGGAAATAATCTCCATTACCGTACAGACATTGGATGGCGCGATGTTGAACGACTTCGCCACAAATGATCTGTCTCTGTGTGCTACAATGCCCTTATGACCATCTATGTTGCTCATGCTGCTGCGTTTGATTATGAAAATGAACTCTACGAACCGATTCGTTCGTCTGAACTCAGTAATAAATACACGTTCGTACTTCCTTATGAGCAACGAGAAACTCCCATCAATTCTAAGGAAGTACTAGAAAATGCTCAATTAGTCATTGCTGAGATTTCTTACCCTTCTAC
Source organism: Candidatus Roizmanbacteria bacterium (assembly GCA_013335175.1). GTDB lineage: Bacteria > Patescibacteriota > Microgenomatia > UBA1406 > GWC2-37-13 > JAAXWC01. Next base: position 132,348 of record JAAXWC010000001.1, on the reverse strand, counting down.
CGGAATGGGGATTGAACTCGGGTGGGCAAACCTGTATAAAAAACCCATTATCTGTATCCATAAAAGGGGAACAAAACTCTCACGTTCACTCAAAATTATTTCTGATAAGTTTGTTGAGTATGAGGATAGTTCAGATATGATCTCCAAGATTACACATATAATAATGGAAAGAGAGAAAAGTAATGCAGTTTGATATTTTTAATGTAAGATTGTATAATTTCTGTATGACATACACCGTAACTATTACGTCCCAGGGCCAAATCAGTCTTCCTATTCAAATTCGAAGAGAGCTTGGTTTTTCAAAAACAAAAAAAGCTCTTGTGTCCGTGGAAAATGGAAAAGTTATTATTGAAGCAGTAAAAGATATTCTCGAACTTGGAGGCTCACTTCATACAACAAAAAAACCACTCACCTCTCATGAGATACATGAATTTGTGGCGAAGTCTGTAGCCGAGCAGTTGAAAAAATAAGGTTTCATGAAAAAAATAATTATTGATACCAATGTAATTTTGCGATTCTTACTCAATGATGTCCCTGAACAAAAAATAATATGTGAAACACTTTTTAAGAAAGCAAAAAATAGCGAATGTATCATTATTATCCCGCAAATTGTCATTTTTGAGTTACATTTTATCCTCGACAAATACTACCATATAAACAAAGAAAAGATTGTAGAGACAATCAAATCACTTATTTCTACTCCGTATATCGAAGTAGAATCAAGAGAAGTATTCCTTTCTACCCTCACACTCTACGAAACAGCCTCCACTAGTTTTGTTGATTGCTTTCTCTTAAATAATGCAGAAACACAGGAAGCAGAGCTATTTACCTTTGATAAAAAACTTCTTGGTGTCCTCGGGCAGATTTGAACTGCCAACCTTTGGTTCCGCAAACCAATGCTCTATCCAATTAAGCTACGAGGACAGCCTTTTTACTCCTCTATTGTACCACAAAGAGAACTATTTCCTTGAGGACATTAACCCATTTTTTAACAACGATTCATCCGTATCATCCGGTACAGGGCAGAATCCCAAGCACGGAATGACGTTTAATTCTTCCACCATCACTTTTTTGTAGAGCTGGCTGTCGGCGTAGCAAGTTCTGCTTCCTGTGTTGCCACATCCATCCTGCCATCTAACGCTGCTGCTACAGATGTATGAATCGTACTCCACTCCCCTATCCCCTGTCTGGGAATAAGGATATACCCCCCATAATCTGAGTAAGAATTCTTAAGAAAATTCTGATCGCTCAAAACCAAATGATTAATTTTATACTTCCCCATATCTTTTGCCTCACTTATAAACTGTTCCAACTGTGCAAGCCCAATATCCATCGTTATATGATCCTGAATCGTATCCAATAAGGATAAAATTTTTGGGATAAATCCAACTGCCAGTATTTTATCCCGTACTGCCTCGATAACCCGTTGCTGACGCGCTGCCCGACCAAAATCTGTTCCATCTTGTAAAGAATGTCGCGAACGTGCATATTTTAAGGCAGTTGTGCCATCCATATGCGTAATCCCTTTATTAAAATGGAGATGCTCATATCGGCACGGGAATGCAACTGCGGGATCTTGTGTAATTGCATTAAAAAAGGTTTCCAGTTCCGGTTTATCCTTAAACAACTGCTTTTTTTCATCTTCAGAATACCCTGGCTTCATAAATTTTTCTACCTGTGCAAACTCTGCCTCTTTCCCGCACAGATCATTTTCTTTGCCATCCACTGGATACTCATAATCATCAAATGTCTTTTCTACGTTTACATCAACACCACCCAGGACATCAATCGATTTTTTAAATCCGCCAAAGTCTAGGCCAATGGTATTATCGATAGTAATTCCCGTGACTTCTGAAACAACAGATTTAAGCGCGTCCGTTCCCTTATCTTGCCCAATATTCACGTCCGGATACGTTTTAGGATATAATCCCATCTGATAAACGGAATTTATCTTTGAAAAGAAATCTGCCCCAGATTTCGTAGGAAGTTTCACCCATAAGTCCCGAGGAATAGAAACAAGGAGTGCCTCATTTTTTTTCGTATCAACATGCGCGATCATAAGGGTGTCCGTAAGATATGCTCCATCGTGACCCGCTCCACCATAGCCCATGAAAAGAATGTTGTAGGTAGTTTTCTGCTCTTTCGTGGCCGTATGTGCAGAGTTTACGGTGTTAGAACCTTTGGTAATGTGCTGATAAAAACGAACTACCCGAAAGGCGATAAATACAACAATGCAAACCAAAATAAACCCAACTCCAATCCCCAACTTTTTTACAGACATAGGTTAATATCTTACCATTTTTTAGTCTGGTTGAAAAGAAATAAATACCTATTGTATTATGTACATCCATACTTTACGATGAATTCATATGACTCATCAAAGTTCAAAAACTCAACCAAATCTTTCGGATTCCTTACTTCAGTTAGAAAACACGCTCGACGAATATCTCGGAAAAAAGGCTCCCCAGCTCCCGGAAAACGCCAAAGAAACGTTAGTACAGTTTGGCCCGTGGATTTCGCTTATTGTCATTATCATTACGGTCCCTCCAATACTCAGTCTTTTTAGTCTGGGCGCGTTTTTGAGTCCTTTTGCGGCGATCGCAGGTGCAACACTCGACTTTAATTATTGGATTAGTTTGCTTTTTATTTTGGCAGCAGTCGTTTTTGAACTTATTGCTCTTCCAAAATTATTTAAAAGGGAGAAAAAAGGATGGCAATATATGTATTACGCTGCTCTCATAACGGCCGTAGGAAATTTGGTTGATCTCCATTTGAGTAGTCTCATTCTGGGGACACTGTTATCTTTATATATCCTGTTTCAAATCAAAAAATACTATAAGTGAGCTTTTATAAACAGATATTTCTAAAAAGGCTTATCTTTCGCGATAAGCCTTTTTTTTGACCTATTATCTCCCATTAAATGGTAAAATAGGATATCAGCAGACACACCCCGATGTGGTGGTAACGTAACTTTGAAATTTAGCCAGAGTGGTGAAATTGCTCAACTGTCCGTTTCCGATACGAAGTGAGGAAGT
>JAAXWC010000001.1:0-129213 GCA_013335175.1 Candidatus Roizmanbacteria bacterium | reverse complement strand
ACGGACAGTTAGTCCGCCAACAAATGAATGCACGAGACGATGAGTCGAGAGCATGAATGTGGCGGAGCAGACACACCCCGATGTGGTGGTAACGTAACTTTGAAATTTAGCCAGAGTGGTGAAATTGCTCAACTGTCCGTTTCCGATACGAAGTGAGGAAGTACGGACAGTTAGTCCGCCAACAAATGAATGCACGAGACGATGAGTCGAGAGCATGAATGTGGCGGAGCAGACACACCCCGATGTGGTGGTAACGTAACTTTGAAATTTAGCCAGAGTGGTGAAATTGGCAGACACGCACGGTTCAGAACCGTGTGCCCTTTAAAGGCTTGGAGGTTCAAATCCTCTCTCTGGCACCAATAACCGTTTTCAAAACTGAAAGGTTTGGGACTACGGTTTCATGTGTCAAATTCATTTTGAATATTTTATTATACTAACCTGGAGGTGTCGCCTAGAGGCCTATGGCAGAGGTTTGCTAAACCTCCGAGAGTTTAAAAGCTCTCGCGCGGGTTCGAATCCCGCCTCCTCCGCCCTCGCTCGCCGAAGCCTTTTAGGCGTAGGAGAACAGATGAACGGCAAAGTGCCATTACTGGTTTACTGTCAGTAACGGGCGAGCTACGGCGAGACAAAGTCCGCCTAAAGCAATATTTATAAGGGTTTGAATATGGTTTTGTAGATTATAGTCCATTGATTTATATGTGTTTTCCGCATATCCTCCTGATCTGCTCATATCTTTTAACACACACAATAAACTTTAAATTTTTTTCTTTCGTTACGGCCTGAACGGACTCTTATTTAATTATTTCGGCATAAGTGGCGCCCCAACGGACTTTCCTTCCTTTGCCATCTTTATCCAAATCAAAATATGCCAATTCACCAGCGTTCTCCTCTTCATCACCACCCACTATTTCAAAAACATTATTTCCAACAGGTTTCAATATTGCGGCGTGTGATAATGGACTGAAAGCATTTGGACTAAACGTCACGAGCGTATCCCCAATTGCAGCCACTGCCGAATCACCCCAGATGTCACGATAAATCCCTTCATATTTTTGTAAATTGGGCTGGTCTTCTCCAGGTGAATTTATGTAAAAGTAATTGATGATATTAAATGCTGTTTCTGCGTAATTTTTCGGATCAAAACCCAGGACGTTTGCTAAAGTAACGATACCGATGTTACGACCTATGTCGAATGAAATATTGCATCGGAAACCTTGGAATCCTCCCGAATGATAATATATTGTCCGGGAGTCCACTTTACACGTTCGATAACTTAATGCCTGCTTTATGTCATCCTTTTTGACGTATTTTTGAATTCGGCGCATTTCTTTTTTACTTGTATCCGATAGGAGCTTTGTGTTTCCTGTAAATTGGGCCGCTACGAATTTTAAGAGATCGTGCACGTTTGAGGATAACCCTGTCGCACCAGCCATGGCGTTCGTTTCAATATTGGGAAATACTTCTCGCTCCTTTTCCATAATCTTTCTTCCATAACCAGTAGCAAGGTGAGTTTCAATGTGTTGGCTAAGAATTGAAGATGTGGAGGTCATTCCTAAAGGTTTACAAATATTTTCCTGAAGATACTCTTCGTATGGTTTACCCGACACTTGTTCTATTACAGCACCAATTATGGAATATCCTAAGTTTGAATATTTCCAACGTTCGTCTGGAGAAAAAGGTAGTTTGAGCCCGGAGATATATTTCTTTATATGGTTTAAGTCAGGGAACGGTTCTTTGATCCAATGGATTGTGTCACCATCTCTTGTTAAGCCTGAGGTATGGGCAAGTAATTGACGGATTGTAATTTCTTGAATGCGCGAATCGATCGTTGAACTAAACCAGGCTAAATGACTAGAAACTTTATCATCCAGGTTCAACTTTCCTGTTTCAACAAGTTGGAGAACTGCTATTGCAGTAAAAGTTTTGGAGATTGAGGCGATACGATAACATGTTTCGGGATCAGCCTGCCCGTATCCTTTTGCCAGTATTACTTGATCTTTATATATCACGCCAACAGCCAAAGCCGGTATTCCACTTACCCTTTGTCTATAGCCGTAGCAAAGATCAATAATACGGCTTGCTTGGATCAGTTTTAATAGATGTTTATCTTTTTTCATAGACTTCTTTAGTAAGAATTATACCGCTTTTTCTATCCAGTATTGCCAACTTTCGATGACTATAATCATTGGAAAGAATAACTTACACTCCGATGCTATGAAGCCGTCATATTTCTTGTTTTGCCTGAAACCGAAGGGTAATGTCGTGATCTTCCGGATTTCTGGTAAAAACATAAATTTTGACTTTCTTGTGAACTAATCGTTCAAATACTGAAATATACGAGGCCATGCGATAAGAGGCGATAAAAAGTCGCACCATCGTATAATTGTGAATTTGCAAGGTCAGGAGAAAGATGCAACGCGTTCTTGAGATGTGAGATTGTAAAATCGTTTATCATTTCTCTGTTACCTCCTTTGTATTCTGAGGTGTAGAGATAATACCGTTCTGATAGATAAACCAAGTTTCTTTAATCTTTCATAGGTTTGGAGAAGACGTGCTAATCTTGCGTGTTTAGTGCTGCAAATATGAATTTTTAATATATCCATAAAGGTACGTTCTGAAAGCCTTCGAATGCAACAGAGTTCTGTACTTATTCAGCAAATATTAAGTTTTCTATACTATGCTGTTCACAGCATTATTCCCCATTTCTATGAAACGATTTCATGTACTACACTCACTACAAACCAAAATTCATGCGTATTTACCAGCCTTTGTGGTGGGAGTAACATTGCTATATATCACCTTCTTTTCAACACTTGCAATACTGAGATTGATTACCGTTCATTCCCATTACTATGATTTGGGAATTATGGATCAGACAGTTTTTAATACCGCAACAGGTCATTTTTTAGAGCTTACAAACCCTCACCAAGGAGGAAATACTTCAAGCCGACTCGCTATTCATTTTGATCCGTTATTAGCAATCTTTGCCCCTATCTATGCTCTGTATTCAAACCCAGCAGTATTGTTGGTAGGACAAGCCGTTATCGTGGGTTTGGGTATTTTTCTCATATACCATATCGCCCTATCTGTCCTAAAATCGAGAGCTCCTGCGTTTGGATTTGCTCTCTTATTTGCAAGCAATTATATTGTGCAAAACGCAATTATGTTCGATTTTCATGCAGTAACGCTTGTCATGACAACCCTTCTGGCCATGTATCTCTTCTTTGTCATCCAGCCTTTGAAACGGACATGGATAAATACTGCTTTCGGGTATCTTTTTCTCATACTAAGTTTGATGGGAAAAGAAAATGTTGGTCTTACGACTGCATTCTTTGGATTATATCTCTTATGTATTCTCAAGCGGAAGGTAGTCGGACTCACGGTGGTTGGTATCAGTCTCCTGACTATGATCGCCGTAAATGCGTTCATTATCCCCCACTTTAGCTATGGGCTTTCTCCCAGTGTCAGTTATTATGATATAAAACATCCCGCTAGCTTGCTCGCGCGATTATGGGACATACACACATTTGAATATGTTCTTGGTCTCATTATGCCGGTAGGGTTTCTGTCCCTCGTTTCTCCCCTATCCCTGCTTGTCGGCGTCCCAGAAATACTGGTTAATCTTACCTCATCAAACGCGAACATGAGTTCATTCGCGTTCCAATATACCAGCGTTATCATACCGTTCGTATTTATCTCTGCAATAAACGGATATGGAGTATTACTGCGTAAGATCCCTATTATGAACAAAGCCAAGATCGGTCTTACTCTATTTTCATTCCTACTGGCAGGAAACTGTTTATTAATTGCAACTAATACTTCCTGGATAAAAATAAACTATTCCGTTAATCAAGCTCAGCTAGAGTTTCTCAATAAATGGCGAGCTTATACGAAAGATCCATCATTGATTGTGTCTACCTCTGGTTCTCTGGCACCTTTTTTCACTGAAAGAAGAACATTTATCGACTTTTTTTACGATCCGAGTTATCAAAATACGGGGAGGACAACAGACGAACTGATGAGTAACGCAGAAGTCGACCAGTATGAAAAAGCAAAATACATCCTACTATTTGAAGATGATACTCCTATTGATAACGAACTTTCGCAATATTATTATAATAAGCTTAAAACAAATGCTGATTACAAACTCATAGACCAAGCAGAAGGCATCGTCGTCTATGCAAGGTAAATGGAACCCTATTTTTGAACATGACTATTTTGGTAAAATGAACTATGAAAATATTTATAACTGGTTCAAATGGATTTCTTGGATCTGCATTCATCAATAAAGTATCTGCTGAACACGAAATAGTCACGTTTGATCTGGAAAATAATCAAAGTATTCTCGATTATGAACAAATAAAAAGTTCAATGAAAGGTTGTGATAGTGTGGTTCATCTAGCAGCAATCAAGGGGCCTGATGAAACAAAAAGCTTTGAAGACTATTTTCAATTAAATGATAATGGGACCTTGAATGTGGCCCGAGCATGCTTGGAGAATAACGTTAAAAAGCTTATTTATGCAAGTTCCACGGGATATTATGGCGTTGAAATCGGAATACCCTATCAAACACCAATTAAAGAAACTAATTTAACGGTGGCCCAAAATGTCCAAGTGGACGCATTACGATGTAGGGATTGTGATATTGCTTACTCAACGAGTAAAGTTATCGCCGAACAAATATTAGCGAATTACGGCTTACGAAAAAAATTTCAGGTTATTATGTTGAGATTCGGTCCCATTGGAGATAAAAGTGGAGCTAAATGGAATCTTGACGGAATAACGTTACAGATAGAAAATGCAGTTCAAGCAATCGAAAAAGCATTGAACGTACAAAATGAGCTTTGGTATGAAGCTTTCACCATAACCGATACGGTTGACAATGTAGATATTTCAAAAGCAGAAAAATTACTGGATTATAACCCTATCTAATACCAACTAAACTATATCTTTCCTATTCATTTTCCAGTTTAATTGTTGTTCAAAATCACGAGGATAAAACCAAAGTTGCCCTTCCGATATTCGCTCTTTCGTAATATGATGTTTCATAATGTGCCATTGAATAGAGCGACAACATGATTCCACGAACGTAGAAATTATTGAGGGCTGATAGTGATTACGCGTGTGCATCCGCGGGACAATCACATTTGGGAAATATTTCTGAATCCATCGATTTTCGTGTAAAAATTGCTCGTACGTGCCATTTTTATTCAGGATCGGTTTTACCTGAAGAATTTCGTGCGCTATGTAGAGCGTTTGTTTCTCTTTTGGGATAGATAAATGCGCTCTGTCGAAAAATAGATTCAGACAAACTCTGTCTTTTGCTACGATTACCCCCCTCGATCTGCGTTTTCCAAGAATAAACGCCAACGCTAGGGAGAGCGCTCTCCCGGTCCAAAGCTCTCCCGATTTCGTAATAATAAATAAATCGATGTCATCATTCACGTCCGCATTATTCATAGATACTGATCCAGATATTCCAACAAACTGGATAGAGGGTGTATAGTGCGAAAATGATATGAAACGCGTAATAGTTTTTCTTTTTTTCGCGGAAATTCTTCGTCGTTTTACTGCTTTTTTGAAAAATATACCATACTGGGGTAGAGTATATTTAGCCTCATTATTTGTAGAAACGACCTGCTCTATAAGGACCCCTTTTTCTACTAAATCGTTTACTATTTGTTTCAACGAATTTCGAGATATTTTTTGTGGATAAAATGCATAGAGTTCTTCAAAGGAAGGCGGATACGAGAAATAAGAAAAGTAGCGAATGACGGAACGGATTGATTCATTTTGCATTCTCTTATTATCTCACGTCCACAATAAAAAGAGCACTGCCTTGTTCTCGCCATCGTTGCCCGTTCACCGACCAAGTGGTAGGCCACACTTCGTTGTCCAGAATGACCGTGTGATGTCATCCTGAACTGACAACAGAATGTTGTCACCCTGAATTTAGTTCAGGGTCTATACAATGGTACCTTGATTCAGGATCCATGTATTGTTGAATTGAATAGATTCCGGGTCAAGCCCGGAATGACAATTCACATGGTTTTAATTGAGTGCAGCACCCCACGAAGAAATTACGTTTCCGACGAAGAAAATCGTTCTTTCACTACTAGCCAAAGGAAAACAAAAAGCCGAAGTTGGCGCCTCCACCGCCATGGTTCACGTATGAGCCGAAAAAGCCATTCCAATCCAAGACGACGCATAATTACGGGAGCACGACGAACTCTCCCACTTAAAAAATCAAATCCTCCCCCTACCCCCATACAAATACATCCTTCTAAGCTTTTCCTGTTCGTCCAAAACCACATTTCCTGATTAGGAGAGCCAAATGCAGCAAATACAAAATGGGGCCTTCTAGTGCGGACTATAGAAAATATTGCGTCTTCTTCCTCTCTTTTTATATTTTGCATATCCGCTATTCCTTCGAGCCCAATAAATTCTGAATCGGGAAATTTCGTGCTATAGCACTTAGAGATCTCTTCTGCTAGTCCCGGCTTCCCACCGATAAACAGCACCCTAAGGCTGCGTTTTTTTGCTAACCCCAATAGTTCTACGAACAGGTCAGAGCCTTGTATGCGCATTAGAGATGTATGATAAAACAATTGGGCTGCCAGAACAACCCCTACTCCATCAACAATTTTTACTTGGCCTGTCTCAACAACCTGTTTGTATTCAGGATAATGATCAGCAAGGACCATTATCTCTGGATTTAAAGACACAATATGAAAAAATCCTTGAGTCGTACCTATGTTTTTTTTAATATACTCTAGGATACTATTCTTCGATTCGTGAGGTAAGGTGATTCCAAGTAGTTTTTTTTGATAACTCATATGATGATTATTATAGGATTTCTATTTTATCATGTATTTATTTAATTTTCTAGTTTTGTATACTTTTTTTGATCAAATTATTTGCTTTTGCATCAAAATAATTCTTTCTATAGAATCTGATAGTCTTATTTAATAATCAAAATTACTATAGAGATTTATAAATCATGTAGAAATTAATTTATACTAATCGGTCACTTTAATTTTTATTATGTTCTCACTACTATATACCATATATTCTCTTTATCGTATTGCATCTTTATAGCTGTCTAAGTTCTCGAGAGCCATACCAACGCCTCGAATAACACAATAGAGGGGTTCTTCCACTACAAACGAAAGCACTCCGGTATAAAAAGAGACATACTGATCAATATTCATAAGAAGCGATGTCCCACCAGAGAGCACAATTCCCTTATCGACAATATCTGCCGCAAGCTCAGGCGGGCACTTGGAAAGCACTTCCTTTACTCCTTCCAATATGAGCTTTAAAGGCCGTTGCACAGCCTCAGATATGCTTTTTTCACCCAGTTCTATAATTTTGGGAAGCCCTGTTTGAAAATCTCTTCCTTTTATTTCAAACGTACGCTCTTTATACCCTTCCTGCTCCGGAATAAAGGCATTTCCAATTCTCATTTTAATCTCTTCTGCCGTTCTTTCTCCGATAATAAGATTATATTTCTTACGAATGTGTTGCAAAATGGATTCGTCGAGCTTTGTCCCTGCTACTCGGACTGTTTTAAAAACAACGAGCTGTCCCAGTGAAATAATTCCAATTTCAGCCGTACCTCCTCCAATATTGATAATCATGTGCCCAGAGGGTTGGGAAATGGGTACTTTTGCACCAATAGCGGCTGCGAGCGGTTCCTCTATAAGGTACACATCTGATGCCCCTGCTTGTTTACAAGCAGCAACAACCGCACGTTTTTCCACTTGTGAAGCCCCACCAGGGATAGAGATCATAATTTCAGGCCATAAGACTCTTCCCCGCAGCGCTTTTTTTAAGAAGTACGTAATCATTGCTGAGGTGGTAGTATAATCTGCAATTACTCCTTCCTTCATGGGGCGTGCAGCCACAATGGATCCAGGTGTTCGTCCTAACATCTCCCGAGCATCTTCTCCTACTGCCAGAATGCGTTTATCTTCTTGAGAGTAGGCCACCACTGTCGGTTCATTCAGTACGATCCCCTTTTGTGCAATATAAACAAGCGTATTTGCAGTTCCTAAATCGATTCCAACTTTCTTGCGAAAGAACATAATAGATAGTATACTATGAAAGACAGGGAGTACACATGACAACATCATATTAGACACTTCCTGTTATTATTTGTATCAGAATGAGACGTATTATATTACTTTTTATTTTCGTCATAGTCCTTATCGGAATTATTGTGTATGCGCGCGGATATCGACTCGACATTACTAAAAAAACTGTTACTCCTACCGGGATCGTATCAATTAATTCAAATCCCAATGCAGCAAAAATTTATATTAATGGTAAATTGAAAGGAGTTACGAATCAAAATTTTACGCTTCCTCCTGAAACCTATACGATTGAGGTAAAAAAAGAAGGATACACCGATTGGAAACGCAAACTCAACCTTCGTGGTGAAATTGTTATGAGCGTTGACGCAATGTTATTTCCCAATAATCCTTCTCTCTCTCCTGCTACCAATCTCGGAATTCAACGAGCTATCCCTATTGATGATACAGATAAAACACTCCTTATTTCCCAAAATGGAGATATTGAAAAAGATGGAATCTATCTTTTTGAATCCACAAAGAAACCCCTTTCGTTTTTCCCTCCACTTAAATTAATTGTCTTGAAAAAAAATCTTCCCACGGGAGTTAATTTAAAAGAAACGACCGTAGATTTTTCGCCCGATTACAGCCATGCTATTTTTACCTTTCCGGTTACGGAAACTACAACCTCGGGAACTTCTGTTAAGACCACGCCTGCACCTGCTATCTATTATATTTCTCTTCAAGATGGCACAGAACCTCTGTTAGAAGCGTCTGCTTCAAAAGCAAACTTTTTGAAACAGTGGGATGAAGAAAAAAAACTTCAAATAACAAAAATTTTGGAGACCTTTCCCAAAGATATCAAAAAAATTGCATCCGATTCTTTTCATATCGTTTCGTTCTCTCCCGATGAAACAAAAATACTGTACACACCAACCATATCTACCTTACTTCCTTTAATAATAACTCCTCCAATGATTGGTTCAAACCAGACAGAAGATACGAGAAAACTAGAAAAAGGCAACTACTATATTTATGATAAAAAAGAAGACAAAAACTTTTTGGTGCTTACTCCGACTCCAACACCAACGGTTACCCCTCAATTAGATGCTAACACAAATAGCACTCTTGGCGATGACAACCACTTTTTAGAGTGGTATTCTGATTCAAAACACGTTTTTATAAAACAAACAAAGGAAATTGCAGTAATTGATTACGATGGGACTAATAAGCGAACGGTTTACTCAGGCCCATTTGAACACGACTTCTTTTCTGTCAATAATGACGGTAAATTGTATGTATTAACCAACCTCAATCCTCAAAATAATCAATACGGGGATTTGTATGAAGTAGGAATACGGTAATTTATTCTGCGACGCGCGTAGCAAAAACTAAAATGCGCTGTAAGGTTGTACCAGGAGGCCAACAGGTTTGCATCGTAAGAAATTCTCTATTTGTTTTTCGCGTTAAGTACTGGACTTGAGAAGGATCTACTGTTTCTTTCCCCGTTACTTTATACACATATCTTTGACCTTTATAAAATAAGTCAACTTCATCCCCTTGCTCCAATTTATACAATAAATAAAACACTGCATTATACGAATTCACATTCCAAACATAGTCAGTGGAATGAGCAAACAGGTAGATGTGGCCTCCTTCTCCGGGGAAAGCGGTTCCCAGTGTGTGCGCAACTCCTTGCTTTAAGGCAGCTAAATAACTTTTTTCGTCCGCCGCATTTACGTTTGGAATAATTTTTGACTGTGCACCAATTTTGGGAATGATAATACTAAAGTTGGGATCGGGAGGAGTAATTACTTCAACCGGATCGATATGCAGTACCTGAATTAATTTTCCTTTTGGAGCAGTAGAGCCCATATCTTTTTTTATGAGTTCCGTTCGTTCAGGATTATGTATATCTGCCACCACGTACTGTTTATGAATATACTGATCGAATGCATAATGAATTTCTTCAACAACAGGCTGATAAAATGTTTTTGCAATCATAAAAAGAGAGGTTAAAACCAAAAAGTTCCCGATCGTACGGAGCATAAGTATTTTGCTATATTCAGGAGTTGAAGCTGCGCGTTTAATATGTGAAGAAACCTGATAGGCCATGTGATAGGTGATTATTAATAATCAGTACTGCTGGGGAGAATTGAACTCTCATCTCGCCCTTAGGACGGGCTTGCTCTATCCGTTGAGCTACAGCAGCAATTAGGGATATTATATCAGGAAAATAGATGTTCCTATAACCCTAAGAAGATTTTAATAGTATTATTTTCAGCTTTTATAACGCCATGAGACACCTCCCATTTATGTGTCACCTTGCCTACTTGTACCTCAACATACTGACTAATAAGGGTAATAAAATTTTCGTGATAGGTGAGGATATCAAATCTACCTTGCTGATTCCAACTAGAAACTGAAGCAGCATTCCCTTCAAAAACAACAGCTTCTGGGGTACGTACAAAGACAGTAAGTTCAACTTTTTGAGCCATACTTTATTTTTTCAGATCCTTAAAACTCCCAATAAATAAAAAGGCTTCGAGAGGATACGAATCGTAAGCTCCCTGAATGATCGCTGCAACATCGTGTACGGTTTCCTCCCTCGGGACATATGAACCAGGTTTGCCCGTTTGTGATTCTGTGACAAAAAAACTTTGAGTCATATAATTTTTGATAATTGCAGCCCGTTTATAGAGAACCTGATCTTCAGCAGATAGCTCTGATTCACCAACTAATGACACGATACGATCCAATGATGCCGCTTTTTTCAAAATATTTTGAGCCTCAATAAGCGTTTTCGCATGTTGGTCTCCCACTATCGCACTGTCTGTATGAGCAGAGGTTGAAGAAAGCAGGTTTATGGCAGGAAATCGTCCTTCCTGATAAATGGCTCGCGATAACACAATAGTTGAATCTAAATGAGGAAATGCTGCCTGCACGCCGTAATCAGTAATATCATCTGAAGGGACATATATTGCTTCAAATGTCGTAATGGCCCCGTTTGCATTGGATGCCAACTGTTCGTGAAGTACGCCCATTTCTGAAGTAAGTGTTGCTTGGTATCCACCTTCTGAAGGAATGGTATTGGTCATCCGCGACAGTTCATACCCTGCCTGCGCATACCGGAACATATTATCAATAAAAAATAAGACAGCCTCTTTTTTATCACGGAAATAGGTAGCAATCGCAACACCTGCTTGAGCGGTTTTATACCGCACGGCTGCATTGTCGCCCATATGCCCATAAATCATACTTACAAACGGGAGCACTCCCCCTTTTTCTAGCTCTTCATACAGCTCCTGCCCTTCGCGGATACGTTCTCCAACACCAGTAAATACAGAAACCCGTTTCCCTTTTTTTATAACAACGAGATTATGAATAATTTCCGTTAGCAAAATCGTTTTTCCAACCCCTGCGCCTCCAAACAGTCCCACCTTTCCCCCTTTACTGATAGGAGAAAAAAAGTCAATAATTTTAATACCTGTTTCTAACAACTCCGTAGAAGTAAGTACCTCATCGTAGCTCAATTCTTTTTGTTCAATACTCAGAAGTTCTGTGTCTACAATAGGCCCTTTTCCATCATGAGGTGTACCAAAAATATCTATAATTCGTCCCAGAAGCCCTGTGCCCATTGGAATTTGCAATGAAGTCCCTGTCGCTACAACGACACTCCCCTTTCCTACTTCCTTTGCTGAAGCAAGCAGTATGCATGAATACCTATCTTCCGATAAGACCTGAGAAATTTCTAAAACTACTTTATCGTTGTTGTTGAGGTGGAGAATTTCTCCGAGAGAGGGATAATAATCCGTAAATTCAACTACAGCCGTAGTTCCGTTCATTGCAATAATGGTTCCGATTTTTTGGTCTGATTGTTTCATAGGGTTGGATGCATCGTAAATACAAACTGTTCTAATTGTTTTTTATTTTCATTATTCTTTTTTGCTTGTCTTTGCATAAAATACATTTTTTTTAAAGCTTTCACAATATTTTGCGAAGAATCCTCCATGGTTCGGATACGTGAGGCATGCTGGGCAAGCTGTGACTCGCGCAGAGTCTGGTTTAATAGAGAAATAACAATTTGGTTTTTAAAAAAATAAAAGACGTCATTTAACTGTGGCTCAAATAAAAAATCTCGTTCATCTCTCAGATCTTTTGATGATTCTTCTCCCTCAGATTCTGACAGAGGCGCTATCATTTCTAGCGTCTGATCTCCGGTAATATTTGCTCTATTTACAGTCTGCGTAAGAAGTGTCTCAAACTTTCCGTGAAATACATTGATCGTATCATAGGTCGCCAGATGGAGCATGACAGGCTCAATGTCTTTGAGTTCCAACTCTTTGTCTGGCAGTTCAAAATATGCAGTTTTTTTCTGTTCTCCTGATTCAAAATACAGTTGCTGTCCTAACTTGCCAATAAGCACAATATCCGACTCAGGATGATTACGAACATACTCAAGAAATTGACGAAAAATAGCAGACATAATTCCTCCATAAAGCTTTGCATTTGCCGTGAGCAGGACAACTGCACTGGTACCATGCGCATATAATGATTCCGTATTTTTTTTATTATTTGCAACCAACTCCTGAAGCGTTTCTAAATACGATTTCTTCACGTCCACAAAAATACTCGATAGTTGTTCCATAAATTCGCGCGTCTGTATAACTTTTGTTCGGATTTTTTGCATACGCATTACTGAAATTTCCTGGTATGCCTGCACAATAGTATTTAAGGATTCTGTAGTATCGATTTCCCCTCGAATAAGCTGAATGTTTGTCATGTCAGTGCCTCCTGTATCTGTTTCACCGTTTTCCCCAGATCGGTCAGCGATGAAATTGTTAGTAAAGCATCGAGATGCTTTTTTCCCGTGGCTGTTTCGTATTTTGCTGTAACCGCATCTTTGAGCGCAATAATTTCATCTTTTGTATTCTTTTCAAATGCTCCGCTCCACCATAAGCCCATAAGATAAAGCTGTACCGCCTCAGGTATGGGCGTTTCATAGTGCTGATTAAACACAGTATAGATTTTTTCCCCGTTGATAAGAGTTTTTTGAATCGCAGAAGAAAGCTCGGCTCCGAAATGTGAATACATAAGAAGACGTTCGTATTTGGTAAGCAACGTTCTTATTTCGTTGTGTAATTCTTTTTTAAGGGTTGTTTGCACCTGATTGCCGACACGAGTAACTGAAAGCGGTATATTTATAGCGGGTCGCATTCCAAGAGAAAAAATACCGCTATCAAAATAAATATGACCATCGGTCATCCCCATGAGATTGGTCGTAATATATCCCGTCATATCTCCTTCAACCGTTTCCGCAACGGGTAAACACGTGATCGAAACTTCAGTATCATTGTCTCCAATAAAATTACCAGCACGTTCTAGCAAATGGGCATGTTTATAAAAAATATCTCCAGGATACGAATCTCGTCCGGGAAAATTCCCTGCTAATAGTGACAACTCCCGATAATATTTTGCATGAGTTGAAAGATCGTCTAAGATCACAACGGAATCTCTTCCCTGCGAACGAAAGTATTCAGCAACTGACATAGCTGTATATGGCGTGAGGTACACAATACTTGCCGGAGATTGATGATCCGAAGCTACGATTACCACCTGAGACATAACATTTTGCTTTTGAAACAATTCATACAATTTTTTGATTTCATTTTTTTTACGACCGATTGCTGCGTAAATAACAACCGAACCTTCCTGTACCTGACGCTGTGCCACGGTCAACAGGAAGGATGATTTCCCCGTTTTGCGGTCACCAATAATGAGCTCGCGCTGACCTTTTGCAAGCGGTATCATGAGATCTACTAAGGTGACACCGGTGTGAAACGTTTTCTTAATTTTTTTTCGTTTTGTCATCCCCAACACTTCCTTTTCTATCTCTTCAGACGATTGAGGTATCCTCGTATGGGAAGAAAAAATGCTATGACCGAGGGGATCAATTACCGAACCAAGCAGAGACTCATCTACGGGGATAGAAAGAAACTCATTTGTTCGAGCAACTCTTTCTCCGACCTTAAGTGATGTTTGTGATAACAGAAGTATTTTAACCGTATCCTCCTGGATGGAAAAAACCTGTCCGAGGGTATTATTGTAAAACACAACTAATTCATTTGGTTTTGCATGGGGAAGACCTGAAACTGTTACGAGTTGTAGTTTAATCTCCTGAATAATACCGTATTCCTGCGTTTTCTCAAGAGCAGATTCAAAATCATTCATAGGGAAGGAGATGACAATTTATACGAGTAATCACGATACCGACCTTCAAACGCAAGAACAAGTCCCCCAATAATACTCGGATTATGTTGTATATCTAAAAGGACAGGTTGTTTTACATTCGTTGTGATCCACGTTTTCATAAGCTCTAAAGAATGAAGCGGCGTAGCTGGTGACAGGGAAATCTGCAGTACCGGGCGATCTTTTAATTCATTTTTTATTTCTTGAAGTACCTTCTCTACTCCTGATGGTGTGGTAATATGGTGCTCGTGCATATACGCCACAAGCTGCGTAGCGAATTCAAACTCGACATGTTTCTGTATGACATTTAGTATAGAATCAGACTGGTACAAGAACTCCGATACGCGTTCAATCTGTTTGAACAATTCATTTTTCTCAGAAACGGTTTGAACCAATTCTGTTATAGATGCAATGGTAGACATAGTATACGTAATTACTAATGTACTATTATCGAAATAGTCCCTCTTTATTCGCCTTTTCAAGAGCAGCCACTATGAGAGTATCATGATCCTCCAAGCTCAAAGTTTTGCCCAGTATCTCTAGGGCTAAATCTTTTACATTATTTTCAAGTCTTATTTTGAATGCCTTCATTTCTTCTTCTTTGTAGTGAATCAGTTCCTCTTTTATAGCTGCAAATTCAGAATCTAGCTTTGATTTCATATAGTCGTTCATAGAATTTTCAACTCCCTTTGTTTGAGATTCTGCTTCCTGTGCTACTTTTTCCATAGACCTATGAAATACTGCCACAGATTCTTCACCTGCTTTTTTCAAAGCTTCTTCGAGTTCTCTTCTTAATTGTTCTGAATTAATTTCAAACAATTTTTGGTTTTGCTGAGCGAGTTCCTGTAGAGCCGTATTAATCTTTTCCAAAGCCTCAAATCTTGTTTCTTTGCTCCCGTCGAGCATTCGCGTTGCCTCCGTAGTTGCTTCCTGTACTAAGAATAAAGCTTTTTCGTGTGCATCTTTTAACTCCGATTCCGGTTCCCTCAGTAATTCCTGTTCCTTCTTCTTCAAATTTTTTTCGTGATTGCGTAAATAGATTGAATAAAAAAGTATGAGCACTAACAACAAGGTACTCGAAAGATAAATCCAAATAAAATAAGGTACTTCTTCCATAAATTTTTCTGAAATCATAACCGTAGAATAAGAATTGCTACGAAAATGCCCGCCCCTGTTATCATAATAGTTAAAAGCACATTAAATGCAATACCCAATTGAATCATCCGTGCGGCGAGCGGATTTCTTCCGAGCGCTTCTACTCCTTTTGCAGCGACTCGTCCAAATGAAAAGAACCCAAGGACACAGGAAAGAACCACTACAAGTCCGCTAATGACATACTTAAATGCGCTTAACGGTTCTTCTATTGCAGCAATGGCAGACAGGTTGAATATATCGAGTAAATGAGACTGTACACTGGTCTGGGTGGTATACAGATGAATGTTTAGATTTACCCCAATACGTTTCACGTCTGTGCTTTTTGTTGGACCAAAATCTTCAAGAGCCGTTCCTAATACGTACCCCGCTTTTTTAACTTTCATTCCCACCCCGGGAGTAGTAGAGGTTGTAATAAGATCTCCTTTTTTTATAGCCCCATTAGCTCCAGAGACCAGTACGTATGAATTTCCCGAACTAACCAAAGCAAATTTTCCTGTTGTGGTATCAATTTGAAATGAAACAGCCGGATGATTCGTAATAACACCTGCTATCGTCCCATCATACGCGCGCTTTGAAGGAATAAATCCGGTTGCGGTAGAAGAAATGATCATCCCATCTTCGACATTTTTTCCATTTATTTGTACGTAGCTCGCAACCCCCAACGATGTATTTTGTGCGGAAATATTTCGTGCATAAACCAATCCGGTAAACACAAAAAGTAGCAAAATAGACACCAGTGACACTTTCATCTACTCAGTGTAAAAAGTATTGAAACAATTGTCAATGAAAGATAAATATGGTATAGTTCATACATTACGAATTCATATTTTTTACATGGAACAAACACTCATTGTTTTCAAACCAGACGCCATTGCCCGCGGATTAATGGGTGAAATTATTACCCGTTTTGAACGTGTTGGACTGAAAATAGTCGCTGCCCGAATGGTCGAGGTTTCACGCGAATTAGCAGATAAACATTATCCTATTTCTCGCCGTGAGTTTATTGAAGGCATGGGTGGTAAAACCATCGAAAATTATGAAAAATTAGGTATCGATGTTATGGCCGATTTTGGCACAACCGACACCTTTGAAATCGGATCCAAAATCCGAGAATGGCTCGTAGGCTTAATCACTTCCGGTCCCGTTTTTGCTGCTGTTTTAGAAGGTCCTCATGCAGTTGAACTCGTCAGAAAAATTGTTGGCCATACCTTGCCACTTCTTTCTGCTCCGGGCACCATTCGAGGAGATTATTCCTATGATTCTTCCTATTTAGCGAATACAGGTCGAAGACCCATTAAGAATCTCCTTCATGCTTCAGGGAATGTCGAAGAAGCCAAGTACGAAATTCCTCTCTGGTTCAAACCGGAAGAAATCTACACCTACGAACGCGTTGAAGAAAAAGTAATGCGTTGATTTAGGTATACATTCTCTTTATCACCTCAATAATCTGGTTACCCCAGAGGATTGTGGTAATCAAAGATAGTATCAAGAACGGGCCAAAGGCAATCGCAGCTTTCATTTTTTTCCGTTTCAAAAAGATAAGGACCATACCCACTATTCCACCGAATATAAAAGCAAAATACAGAACAAGCAGCCCTTGCGCCAAACCCATCAGATACCCTATTACAAACGCAAATTTAACATCACCGAATCCCATGCCCTTCCCTTTTGTACCAAGATAAAGAAGGAATAGTGGTACGAGCACAAGAATACCCTCCCCCACTCGGAAAAGAATCGTAATGAAGGGGTTGCCTTGAGCAATTATGAGTGCGGTTGAAAGTACTACCAGTACTACCTCCATAGAATCAGGGATAATATGGTAGCGAATATCAGCTAAAAAGATGACCATGAGAGCGCTCACTATTCCCAACCAAATTATTTTTACCACTAGATCACCGGGGAATAACCACCATGTAACAACAAATACCACGCCTGTAAAAATTTCACTTAAAGGATATTGAAATGAAAATGAGTGACCGCAGTATCGACATTTACCTTTTAAAAATAAAAACGAAAAAAGAGGCACCAAATCCTTACCACTTAAAACATGCTTACAAGATTCACAGTGAGAACGACCAAGAATAGTTTCTTCGCGAGGGAGTCGATCAGCAAGGACATTAAAAAATGAGCCAAAAATTGTTCCTAAGCAAAAGAGATATGAATATATCAGAGCCGTCATTTATACAGTATACCAGGCATGACAACCTTACATGCTCAGATCTTCTTTCGTAATCGCATCTTTTTCAAATGGACCGATCATGGTGAAATTTAAACGCCCGGGAATAAAGACCTCACGTGCTATCGCCGAAACTTCTTCGCCCGTTACTGAATCGAGTTTTTTTATGACCTCTGCCGGATCGAGCACCTGCTGTTCAAGCAGCTGTTTTGAGCCATAAAATGAAGCAATATTGAGCGAATCTTCCATGGAAAGCAACAATCTTCCTTTGATAAGCTCCTTCGCCTTGGAAAGTTCTTCCGCAGTAATTGTATCTGTCCCAATTTTTTTATGCTCCTGTAAAATCACTTTTACTGCCTCCTTCACTTTATCTAATTTATTGGTAACACCTGCTTGTGTCACCACATTTCCAACGTCTGTATATAATTCGCGACCAGTTGAAATGTAGTAGCAAAGCCCGCGTCGCTCACGTACCTCAATAAAGAGTCGAGAAGACATTCCCCCTCCCAAAATTGCCGTAAGCACCGACATCGCGTACCTGCGTTCATCCATCAACGGGAACGCCCGAAATCCGAGACAAAAATGAGCCTGTTCCGTTTTTTTCTTTTGAACCAAAATCTGAGGTTCTGTTTGCTGTTCAGACACCGGTTCAAAAACTGTTTTTCGATTATCGCCGTCCCATGTTCCAAACGATTCCTCTATTAATTTACGATAATTTACTCCTTGTTCAAGTCCACCTGCCACGACAAGTACTGCATTTGCCGGATGGTACAGTTCGCCAATATAATCTTTAAAGGTTTTTTGAGTAAAACTCATTACCGTTTTTTTACTCCCTGCGATATCATAGCCAAGAGGGTTCCCCTTGTATAAAAGGGTTTCAAAAATTTCGCTTACCTTGCGCGAAGGCATATCTTCATACATATTAATTTCTTCCACAATTACGCCTTTTTCACGATTAATTTCTTCTTCTAACAACAACGGATGAAGTACCATATCTGATAAAACATCCACGACCGTAGGAAAATGAGAAGCTGTTGCCTTGATCCAGTAACCCGTATGATCTTTTGAAGTAAATGCATTAAAAGCTCCGCCGAGACCTTCAATGGTAGATGAAATTACAAATGAATTAGCGTATTTTGACGATCCTTTAAACGCCATGTGTTCAAAAAAATGGGCTATCCCGTTATTTTTTTTATCTTCGTAGCGTGAACCTGCCCCTACAAGCAGAAGAGTAGTAATTGTAGGGAAAGACTTTGTATCTATCAAAATTATCTGCAATCCGTTGGGAAGCGTAAAAAATTGTTGTTGCATAGACACCCATTTTACCTGATTCTTACCTTCGATACAACCTGTGATCGTCACCTGCGCAATACAAGGATGCAATATGGCTGAATAGCGGCAGCATTACGATCTTACTCGTAGCGTAGCGCATTCAGAGCTGAGATCTTCCGGGCTCGTATGGAAGGATACAGCCCTGTTAATATCCCTACAACAAAGGATGAACCTATGATAAATAAGACAAAAGATGTGGGAATATACGTAAGATCTAAATATCCGCTTCCATTTGCAAGTGCTACTAACGAAACCACTAAAGAAATTACTTTTCCGACCGCATATCCAAGCAATAACCCTCCAATTCCTCCCGAAAATCCCATAATCATGGCTTCACCTAAAAACAAATCCTGAACTTCACTCGAGACCATCCCTATTGTTTTCATACCTCCAATCTCTCGGGTCCGCTCAAGGAGAGATACAGTAAGTGTATTAAACATTCCTAATGAAGCGACCCCTAAA
This sequence comes from Candidatus Roizmanbacteria bacterium, assembly GCA_013335175.1. Classification (GTDB taxonomy): domain Bacteria; phylum Patescibacteriota; class Microgenomatia; order UBA1406; family GWC2-37-13; genus JAAXWC01. Next base: position 109,767 of record JAAXWC010000001.1, on the reverse strand, counting down.
GCAACCATCCCGAGTAGCCCAAGAATTAATCGTAAATTGGAAAATAGGCTCTCAATTTGGTTTACTGTGTCTACGGTACTCGTTGTTCGTAATCCAAGATTATCAATTTCTTTCCGAATACCCGGAAGTGATTCCTGATTTTTTAAAACTACTTTTGTTTGAGAATAATTGGTAATCCCGAGGGATTGTAAATCCGTAATCGGAGCATAAAAATAGGGGTTTACGCTATCTTCTACTACGCCATTAATTGTATACATCGCTTCTGAAGATAAAACTTTACCATTGATATCGGGAATCAAGCTCTTCCCAATAATAAATTGGGATTTAAAAGAAACCCCCACTGCCTTTGTCAGCGGAATATTTAATAAATTGAGAAATGCAGTGGACACAATGGCATTTCCGCTCGGCGGATCTGTAAAACTTAATAATTTATTGGTTTTCGTGGTAGTTTGGGAATCGCTTGATTGAAGACTGATAAGTTCAATACCAGCAGAATTAGTAGAAATTGTTGTTGTATCAAATCCCATTTGTGCTTCTTGAGATGCACTGGTTGACTCACCTAATACTTTTGGAAATGTATACTTTTCCACAACTTGTATCTGTTTTGCTTGTATATACCCTTCCGAGTAGAGCTGTTGTCCGTACTCATTTAAGACGGGCGTGAGTACATCGTCAACATTCTTCTGGAAAAGAGGCACGGCTGTTTTTATCCATCGTCCGAGATAATCTTTGGTTTTACGATCAACCGCTTCACGACCCTTGTTACGAAAAGGAGCATATTCACCTCCCCAAACTTCTGTACCGTGATAACCGCCTACAATACGTGTCGTATAGCCCAATACTTTTGCGGTAATATCTGGCGTACTCCAAACAGTAGCCGAAGATGAGGCTGGAATATTAAACAAAATATCATTGTCAGTAATTGAGGAACCTTTTTTTCCTTCAATCAGCTGTGTCGATGCCCCTGCTACTTGAGGAATCGCGGCATACGGAGAAGAATCGTTGTTTGCAAACAATTTCCCTTTAATCAGTTGTACCCGGGTAAAATCAAGATAATGACGCGGTACCGCATACACAACAACATCTGTTGTTGCCTTATTATAGCTAATTCTTCCTACCACAGACACAAGTGGGATTACGGTATCTACCTTCGGCATTTTTGCTATTTTGTTAATTATAGATTGGTTAATACGCACGCTTGTATTTTCTCCCGTGGAAACATCCACGATACGAAGTTCATCAAGTGAGGCTACACGACTAATAATCAACCGCTCGATACCATACCCCAGGGATAAGAGAAGAACAATAACGCCAACTCCCACCGACATTCCGAATATAGTAATGAGAGAGCGCGTTTTTTTAATCATCAGGTTTTTGTATGCTATTTCAATAAGATAAGAACGTCTCACTTCGGAAGATCTTTTTGATTCGATTAATTCAATAAAATTTGTATACCATTTTTTAAAACGTAAATTCCAGAATACATGGACTAATCGTAACGGGAACCCGATGATAATAACTTTTTCAATCCCACACCATATTTTCCCCGCTAAAAAGAAAAACAGAAGAAGAAATAAACCCGTAAAAGAATACATAAAATAACTGCCCGTTTTGAATAGTCTCAATACCATTCCGATACTTTTCCCCCAGTTATGTACGGATAGTATCGCTTTCATCGCTTGAATTATTTTTTCTTTCATGTATGTAGTTTAACTTTTTTTAAAAATTCCTTATCGCGGATGCTGACATCCTCACTGATATCTTGACCACGCTTCAGAGAAGATCCTTTCTTTTTGTGAACAGACTCTTGTTCCACTATTTGGCCATCAATCATATGGAAAATACAGGTCGCAAATTTTAAATATTCCAGATTGTGAGTTACCATAATTACTGTTTTTCCTTTATCAACTAATCTCATAAACGTGTCAATCAACTCCTGTCCAGATACCGAGTCTAAATTACCGGTTGGCTCGTCTGCTACGATAATCATCGGATCAAGTGTTAACACGCGTGCTAAGCTAATTTTTTGCTGTTGCCCGGACGATAATTCTTTGGGGACATACGTCGCCCATTCATCTAATCCAACCATTGCCAAGGCTTCATGTGCCTTCCGGTTAATTTCTTCCTCCTTTTCATCGAGAAGATGGAGCGGAAAACTAACATTTTCAATAACATTGAGTGATTCTATCCATAGCGGTTGTTGGTAAATTATCCCCACATAATGACGTCTAAAAATTGCTCTTTCATCTTCTGACATTGAATAAAAGTCGTTTCCATCGACAATAATTGATCCTGAAGAAGGTGGTTCCAGTCCTAATAACGTATGAAGTAACGTTGATTTCCCACAACCAGAAGGCCCAACAATCAGGACAAAATCGCCTTTGGTAATTTGAGCGGTAATACCTTTCAATATTTCCGTATCCCCAGTTTCTGTTGTAAATATTTTTTTAATAGCATTGACCTCTATAATGAAATTATTTTTTGATGACATAGTTATTAGTGTACCGTATGGCTATTTCCCAAACGATATATTTTTTAAAAATCCAAATGTTTTCGATAAATTATCTACCACGATATTTAATGCATCTTTCGTAGATTTTGGCGTAATTATTACACTATCCTCTGATTTTGCTCCATTATTTGACTTGTCCTTTGAAATTGCTCTTAAATGATATATTTTTTGTGGCGATAATCCTGAAATTGTCACGGTATGATTTTGGGTAAGATTTAGATCTTCTTGTGTGGTTTGTCCATACGTCTCACCGGTCCCCTGCGCATATTCTACCTGCGTAGTGGCGGGTTCGTCCGTATCCCAAGAAACAATTATCTGCGCTTTCGCCTGATCTCCGATTCCCACAATCGTACTTTCTACGCTCATGTTCTGAATCTCCGGCGGTCGAAAATCGAGTGCTGTTTTTACTTTTTGAAACGGGTAATCCGCGGTGTTCCCGGCACTATCTTTTCCTCGTATTTCGATGGTATATTCCATATCATCTCGTAAATCTTTTAATACCATTTGGTGCGTTTTTGTGAGCGCAAGACTAATTTGATCTTTTGCTAGTTCAGGGACTGAACTTGGGTAATACGTAACGATCGATGAAATAGGAGCATTTGAAGTCCAGAGTAGTCGTAATGTTGCTGTTGGCAACCCTGAAACTTGTTGAACACGGAGTCCGGTAATTTTAGGAACTGGTAACGTTTCAAACGTATAATCATCTCCAGCAAATGAATTACCTTCTTCATCCTCTGCAACCACTCGTAAATGATACTGAGTTCCGTCCAGCAATGAGTCAATCCGAATGGTGTTTATAGATTCATCTTTTGAGGTAACATGATTTATGGTGCTACCGTAGGATAATGTCTTTCCGTATTGAACCGATATTTTCGTAGCATTTTTTACTTTGAAAGTTACCAACCCGGTATATAGACTAATATCGCTTACCTTAACATCAGAAATAAATGGAGCGGGATTTGTGGTAAACGATAGTTCGTTTGAACTCCCCATATTCCCATCTTCATCTGTCCATATCGTTTTGTAATAGTACGTTGTCCCTGGATTTAAACCGGTAATTGCTATGGTATGCGCAACTACCTGTTCTGACGAGCCGACCTCATTTCCGTAATCTCCCGACTTCGTGCCGTATTTCACGAAGGAATTTGAAGCTCTCGAGGTAGACCATGAAACGGAAGCACTCTTTGTTTTCACGGTTGCTGAAGATGAAGATACCATATCTGCAGCGGATAACCACCTTCCTGTCGGCCATAGCGAAACGGTTTTTGAAACGGGAGAGTACTGATTTGTGCTGTCATACGCCTTTATACAAAAATAGTACGTTTTTGAATCTAACGGTTTCCCGCCTAAAGAGGAGACAACATAGGTTGTACCTGCGGTCGATCCGGCCAGCTGATAAGAAGAAAAATCTGATTCACAATCCTTCGCAACATCAGAGCCATAAATGGAGTATCCAGCAAAACCTGTACCCAAATTTGCAGGAGCATCCCATGTTAGCCCTACTTTATACTGTTTGGTCGAACGAATTGAATTATCAAATACTTCAGGATTAATCGGAATACCTGGCGCTGCGGTATCAGCAGTAAACTCCACACTTGCGTACGCATTGTAATTTACATTATCTGCTTCATCGACCGCGACAATATACATAATATTCTTTCCCTTAACCGTTGCATAGGAGTTTGGCGCTAAGTATCGGTTCATTACCGAGGCATAGTTCGTGGCGGACGGCAAGGCATTTACCGAATACCGATATTCTTTTATAGACCCTTTAAAAAAGCCCGGTTCATCCCAAGAAAATGAGAATTTATTTTCTACCGAATAGTCAGGAATTACCGTTAGATTACGAGGTGGCGACGGCGCACTACCATTGTAATAATAGTTCGCAGTAGCACAATCCGACTCATTTCCTGCCAAATCCGCGGAACAGATATAGAATGTATTTACCCCACTTTGATACGCAGGAATTCCTGCAACCACGGTGTTCGTAGTTGCATATTCTTGAAGGTTTGCTGAAGAACTTCCCGTTTTATAGTGATATTCGAGTAAACCGGATGCGGTCCCTTGAGACAACACATCATCTGTGGATAACCAAAACATGGTGAAATTATTTATTGAAGTATAATTACGCGGATCGGCAGCAACAGAAACAGGCGCTTTCGGAGGAGTGATATCAAATCGATAATGAAATGCCTTCCAATTTACTGGATTTATATTCCCTGAATTATCCTTTGCCTGAATTATGAGATAATATTCCCCGTCTTTTGATAAATTCGCGGTATATGAAGCAGTTGTTTGAAACGTGCCCGATGATGAAGCATCTGCATTTTTATCAGGACCAAAATACACATAATACCCCGCTAACCCCGAACCAGATGCCTCATCTGCTGCACCGGACCATTCAAAATACGGTTTTGTTTTGTTATACCATTTATCCGTTTGTAGTGTTGCCGCTTTCGTACTCGTTTCGTAAGAAGTGAGCACATTCGGATTTGAAGGTGGAACAATATCGTTATAGTAATGCAAACTGATATCAGAAATTGTTGGGGTTGCTATATTTTCATTTGAAAATAAATTTGTTTTTATTTGAATATACCGTGCCGTTGAAGAATTTATAGCAGAGGTAAAATGGGACCCTGCTACTTTTAAATCGCTTGTCTGTACCCACGGTGTCCAATGTACCGCGTCTGAAGATGTACGCGTTTCAAAGGTAACGAATGTACCCGATGGCGTGGATACCGTAGCGGTTAAATCTGACCACGCATACGGATTTCCTAGATCATACGAACGAGAAATATATGAGCCTTGGTTTGTGTATGCTGTTGTTGCTGAAGGCAAAACAAATCGCCAGAAAGTACTGGTATAGTTCCCTTGTGTTACATACGCAACATTCCCTACCTTAACCATTGAAGCACCATAATCTGTTTCACCCGGCGTTTTAGTTCCGTTTACCCATTGGTTTGATGTTACATCATACACAAACATCCGGTTGGTACTTGCACCGGGAATATAATATATTTTCCCATTATCGTAAATTGTTGCAGCCCCACTGTTTGGAGGTACTGGGACAGAATTTAAACTGCTCCATGTATGGGACTGCAAACTATATTTATAAAAATTTCCCCAACCATTTCCTCTCGTAATATAGAGGTTCCCCGTTGTACCCGCCCCATCATATATCATCGTAGCTCCCCACCCGCCACCGAAAGAAATCGGAGCAGTCGTAGATTCTGTGGCCCACGTATTTGTGGAAATCGTATATTTATATAAGGTAGTTGTCCCGTTCCCTCGTAATAAGTAAATCGTATCCGTTCCATCAAATGAAGCTACCTGCGCTCCGGCAGCAGATACGGTAGCCGGCACATCGGCTAAACGTACCCAACTCAAACTTGCGCTATCGTATCTGAAAAATAACGTTGTGTTATTTCCACAAGCAAAATACACCGCCCCATTTGCATAAACAGAACCGGAATATATTGTACAGGGAGCGTTCGGAAGCCTTGTCCATTTTTTTGTAGAAATTTGATATTGCTCTACGATACCGCCTCCACCCTGAAGATAATATACGATATCACTACCATCAGAGACTAAACTTGTGGCTGTTGAAGCTTGTGAATTAAAATGTTCGCCATTATTGTAATAGGTTTTATTAATCGGCAATGGCGGAGTTTCTGGAGTAAAAGTATTTGTTTGAAGGTCGTAACGGGCTGTTGCCGTACTTCCACCATTCGTATTCCACCCTTGTATCAGATACACATACCGAGAGCCATCATATGCAGCCGCTCCGGTCCACATCCAAAAATCTGTTTGGGTCGGGACATTTTCCCACATCAATGTTGTTAAATTATACCGCCAGATATATCGACGGGTATCATCGGGAGCATTATAGACATAGCTTGTAAATGTATATAAATAATTCCCGCCATCATAAACGAGATTTTGATTAGATGGTCCATTGTAATACGGCATAAACTGCAACGTATAATCCCAGGCGTTATTACTTATAGAGTACCGGGTGAAATTCCCTTGCTGTCCCAGTACGGCATAAATATAATCGCCGCCAGTATAAACGAGACCTGAGCCACCTGTTGGTCCCCACGGACTCGAAGAAAGCGAAACCCAGGTATCTGAGTTGATTGAATATCTGAAGAAATCACCGTTGGAATTCCCGGAAAACGCATAAATACTATCCGTCCCCACTCTCACCAGAGCACCTCCAGAACCTACCGACTTTGGCACAACACTTGCAGTACTCCATACATTCGTAGATATCGAATATTTATAAAAATCTGTTGAAGAAGACCCCCGCATTGCGTAGATGGTATCGATGCCATCAAAAACCATTGCCGCCCCTGCATAAACCGTGTTTGGGATATCAGAAAGGGGTGTCCAAACACCGGTACTTACATCTTGTTTATAAAATGCACGGCCATTATTGCCTCGCAAAACGTACAGATTAGTATTCACATACACTGCTGCGCCATACTCCATACGGGAGGCGAACGGTAATGAAGAGGTTGTTTGAGCACCAGACCAGCTTCCCGTAGACATCTGTTGAAGAGAAATTGATGCTGCCGAATCATCAGATGAAACCAGTTCTTCTGTCCCACCAGAACTCACAGGTACTGCTGAGATATTTATTCCTAAATTCGTAATTGGGACTCCTCCCGGGGTGGTAAATCGTCCATAATAACCAGTACTCCCCGTACCCTGTGTAATTTTAATAAGCAACCTATTATTCCCCTGCTGCAACGAAGTATTTACAATAAACTGATCGACAGATGCACCATGGGTTGTCGCATCACTATGAATTAAATTCCCGTTCAGCCATACTTTTCCTCTATCATCTGATCCAAAACGGAACTGAACCGTTTGAGTAACAGGAGAATAAATACGAGCAAAAACATACCCAGTTGAGTTTGAAGTAGGAGACAACAATGCATTAAAGTCTACATATGAATCAGAATCAGCCCACTTTATCCACGTTTTACCAGCAAGATTTTCTCCCAAGTTAGCATCAATATTTGCCTCACCACCCAAGTAATCGGTATCGTACTGGGAGCCAAATGTCCCTAGAAATAGGATATCTCTTATATAGCCAAATGCATCAGGACTGTACTCCCCATCACCTAAAAATGATAGGGTAGCCGGAATAGTGGATTCATTCGGATTACCATAATAAATGTAATAATTACTATCTGTTTGCCCTGCCGGAATTGTTTTGTATGGATGAAAGTAAGTGGAATTAGTCGCCGCATAGTCTCTCTTTAATTCTTCCCATATACTCCCTGTCCAGTAAAATATCCTCCAATCTTTCCGATCTGTTCGTAATTTATTCGCAGATGCTAAAGCAGTCGTATCATCGGTTAATTGTATCCATTGAGTAGGTTGTACTCCATTTAGTCCACCTACAATTGAAACCTGCTTCCGATAACCGTACGCCCGATTCCACCACGCGCTTGTTCCGGAGAATATTCCACTCCGAGTTGCCTGTGGACTTTCCCAATCAGATCGCTTATTCATGCCAATACTTGCAGTAGCAGAAATTCCCGAATAACTATACTGAAAGCCAGTAATTGCACCCGATATATTCCCAGATCGATCCTTCGCCTTTATAATCAGATAATAAACGCCACCATTTTGGAATGGATAATTCGTTACATAATCACGGCCTGTTTGATAGTTTCCTTCCGTCTGCGGATCAGCGCCACTATTTGTACCAAAATATACATAGTATCCGTCTATCCCTGTCCCAACATCACTTCCAGAAGTCCATTGAAAATAGGGAGACCGATACCCATAGGTTTGTCCTGAAACAAGAGGTGTTGCACTCCCTTTTTCTGAAGAACCAGTCACCACCACCGTACTTATGTTTGGAGCCGTTTCATCAGAATTGTATCCAATAGAAAAATCATCTACCTGAGGCGAAACGGACCCATTTCCTTTCAAGACTATTTTTATTTGGATATACCTCTTTGAAGCAGAGGGAACTGTGCTTCCGGTAATTTCTTGCCAATCATCCCATACGTTTTGATTATCAGAAGTACGGCTGTAATAGCTAACTGAAGTGTCCGCGGGAATCGTTGCATTTTTGGAAAATGAGTTCCACGATGATACGTACTGTAAATCATATACTGGAGAAAACCACGTCCCTTGAGAGACATACGGGGTGGAGCCAGTCGGCGGAACGTATTTCCATAAATTCAGCGTATATCCCTGGTATGCATAAATTGCGCCGTTATACCAATCTATACTTCCTCCATTACGGAATATATTAGGTGCATCAGCCATACGCGTCCATCGGTTTGCTGAAATTGAATACCGATACATTTGCCTCCCCCATAGATCCACATCTCCTCCAACTGTTGCATAAATATAATCTCCGCCGTCATAGGTAATCGCACCTCCATGATAGCTTCCAACTGGAAGCGATGCCAACTCATTCCAAGTATTCGTAGTTTCTGTATACCTAAAGAATCTGCTTCGATAATTTCCTTGTAACCCGTATAAGAACGATCCAGCTTTTACTAACCCACCACCAATATACTCTCCTTCCGGCATACTAGCCTTTGCAACCCAAGCATTACCTGCAATATCATATTTATATAAATTACTTGCACCAGCGCCTCGCAACATAAAAATCGATGCTGAATCCGATGCGACCATTGTCCCCCCTTGACCAAACGCCGCCAAGGTATTTGCTTTAGCAGTCCATGTATCATTTGTAGGATTGTACTGATAAAACTCCCCCCCGTTATTTCCTCTTCCGACATACAGAAAACCACCAGTGAATATAAGACTTACTCCCTCATTCCCTAATGACACTGGTGCAGATGAAAGAGTTGTCCAAACGTTTGTTGCCAAAACGTATTTATAACAAGTAGAAGTATTTTGTCCACGACAAAAGTAAAAGTTACCATTCCCATCGCTTGCCCAGGCTTTTCCTCCGTAGAGTGAATTTGCTGGAGGACCATTTACAAGGGAGCTCCATGTATTACTTGAAGGGTAATAATAGCGAAAATCTCCAAACTCTCCCGACATAATAAGCCGATTATTATCGGGATCAGCAATAAGCGTTCCATAATTGACATTGATGGGAATATTTGCAGCTTGCGTCCAGGTATTGCCAGATATCGAGTATTTATAAAATGTATTTGTACCTCCACCTCTCATGGTATAAATATCTCCGTTATACAAAACCATATCGTTGGCGTAATAAAATGCATTATCCATTGGGGCATTCGCCATTTGTGTCCAGGTTAAATTAGTTAAATCAAGCCGATAGAATCTATCGGGATTTTGCCATGAAGAGTTCATGTAAATATACCGTGAGCCGTCATACACAAGATCGCAATAGCTTTCACAGTACATTTGGTTCGGCAGAGATTCCCAGGTATCCGTTGATATTTTGTACCGCCAGGACTCATACGATCCTCCGCGTACTGCATAAATATAGTCGGGTCCGACATACTCAAGAGCAGACCACGTGCCAAGCGTATTAGGGGGATTTTTCATATAACTCCAGGTATTTGTCGGAATATCGTATTTCAAAAACTGTTTATAGGAAATTCCACTCGACCCTCGAGAGGCAAATGCCCAAATCGTATCTGTCCCATTGGTAGTCATATCCAAAACTTCATACGCTTGATGCGGTAAATACCCCATTTCCTTCCATTCACGAGTTCCCATATCGTATCGCATAAACTGCCCAATCGCATTATTTCGGTATGTATACAAAAATTTAGCAATCTTAATCGTTTTTAAGTTCGAGGCCATATACTGATTCAAACTTGCTGGCTCGGAAGCAACCCATGTTCCCAGATCTTTCTGAAGCTTAATACTATTGGCCGAACTGGTGGCATCTATTTCGTTAAATTCAAATTTCCCGGCAAGCCAATCTGCCTGAGAAGTTTTCGTAAGATTCAGTGAAGCAGCCTGGACTTGTTTGTTTATTTTATTAAATAAGGGAGCGTTTAGACTAAAGGATGGAAAAATCGTCGATAATAGAATGTTTGCAAATAATACAAATGCTATCCATTTTTTTAATAAAATTAAATACTTTCTTTTACACCAATTATCACTCTCCATCATTCCACAATATATGAATATGTTCTCTGTGTCAAGCAATAGTTAGATTGTCGCAGAGCTCTAAATTAATATTGTATTTTACAATTATATTTAGGGCTCTAGACTAGGCAAAATAACTCTGATTATTTCAAATATAAGCGATTTAGCAAAACGTTCCCATTTTAAAATATAAATATATATTTCATTATTTTATAACTACATAATTACTTATAACAATTGGTATTTCCATCATAATTCCATACTTTGTTCAATTATTTTGATCATATATTCGTTCAGAATTATATTCAAAAATTCGCATTTATTTAAAAACATCGTTTTATAAATATAATATAACTACTTCAACTCATATTTATAACTATAGGGACATATCAGGAACTTAAAATATGGTATTCGTATCTAACTAATTTTCTACCATTTACTACTCGCATTGAGGCATTTGTCGGTGTTTCAAATCTTCCCCTGTTCATTTTTTCTATAAAAACAAAAGCAATCTGTCTTGAATTATTGGATATATATTGATACAATTGTCTATCGCAAAACGAGCGGGTCCATAGCTCAACTGGTACCCGCCCACCTCGCAAGAGATCAGAGAAAACGTTGCGGGCGTAGGAGCAGTCCCGATTCATCGGGATTAGTTTGAGGTGAATATAGCTTTATGTATTATATTTATATAATTGAGAGCGAGAAGGATAGCACTTTTTACATCGGATTTAGTTCAAATATCGAAGAACGAATATTTGAGCATAACATGGGACGAACGAGATACACGAAGTCGAAGCGCCCGTGGAAGTTGAGATACGTGGAACGTTTTTCAACAAAAACGGAAGCTCTGAAAAGAGAACGTTCTATAAACAAATTGAAAAGTCACGAATATATTTTGCGATTGATTGAAAACCAGAATAAGGGTCCATAGCTCAACTGGTAGAGCAGCAGCCTTTTAAGCTGTTGGTTCAGGGTTCGAGTCCCTGTGGACTCACACTATGAAAAGACCGGTCCTCCCGGTCTTTTTTTATGCTTCATACGCTCTATTATTGAGCAGTCCCGATTCATCGGGATTGGTTCAGGGTTCGAGTCCCTTCATCAATTCGCTCTCACTCAATATTCACGTTTGGTACAATGCATTTAGATTTCATTATTTCTAAAAAGATTGTAATAGCAACCATGAATACCGAGCTGAAGGAAATTATTGTAGGCATAAAAAGAACAGTCGGACTATTGAATTCAAGAGAGAAGAAAAACCTGTACCTCGCCTCGTTTATCATGCTAGTTACCGGCTTCCTTACCAATATCCCTGCAGTTATTTTAGGTAAACTTGTAGACACAATCGTGGGGGCATCTCCGCTTCCCTTGAACAGCGTTATCCCGTTTATCGCGCTGATAATTATCGTAATTTTGGTTCGTGAAGCATTGAATGTCGTCAGAAAACTTCTCGTTGAAACTATTGCTACTCAAACTGATAAAGTACAGACGGTACAGGTCATAGAAAGACTATTAAAAGCCGATATCGGAGGTTATGTATATCAACAACAGATTGGCTCGTTACATGGTCGGATATTTCGATCAATGCAAGGACTCATTCGCATGATCAAACTTATCTTTTTAGACTTTTTGCCCATCTTTTTTGCCGCTCTGGCAGCCATTGGTATTGCCTTGCTTCAAAAGCCAATTCTTGCTTCGGTAATGATTTTAGTTATTCCAACAGGATTATTTTTGATTATGAAACAAGTTTCTTCACAAAAAGGTATTCGTGTTGCATTACTTCGTGGCAAAGAACAGGTAGATGGAAAAGTGGTAGAAATGCTCGGAGGCATTGAAACAATACGGGTGATGAATACGGTTCCTTTTGAAATTCAGAAGGTAAAAACGATTGCAGAGCATCAACGTACCATAGAGATGCAGCATCATGTTTCTATGGCATTATTTGATGCAGCCAAGTATCTGAATGAAGGTTTCTTCTATATCGTGGTGATCATGCTCTCAATCTATTTCGCATCGCAAGGCATCATATCGAAGGGCGATATTTTGGTTTATTCCATTCTTTTTTTAAGTATCACCAATCCCCTCCGTGAGATTCATAGAATACTCGACCAAGCTCACGAAAGCTCCCTTCAGGTAAACGATCTCTATCATCTGCTCCATCAACCCCTAGATATTTCTTTTCATGCTTCTGAAAAAAACTTCATTATGAATGAAAGTACAAACAAACCTGCTATTTTCGTCAAAAACCTATCTTTTTCTTACAAAAAATCCGATATGGAGATTCTTAAAGAGGTAAATCTTACGATACATAACGGTGAAACTATTGGTATCGTAGGTGCATCTGGTTGTGGCAAGACAACCTTCATTCATATTCTTCTTAAGTTAATACATAACTATCAGGGTGACGTTTCTTTTTTTGATCAAAAATTAGAAACTATTTCCCGGAAAACAATAGCACAAAAAATTGCATATGTCCCCCAAAAACCGTTTATTTTTTCAGGAACAATACGGGAAAATATTCTTTACGGTTCAACACGTGCGATATCAGATAAAGAACTTGTTACCGCAGCCGAAAATGCTCAAATACGTGAAGAGATTGAAAAAAGCTTAGGAGGGTTTGATGGCAATGTATCAGAGAATGGAACCAATTTGAGTGGCGGTCAACGACAACGCATCGCTCTTGCTAGAGTGATGTTACAATCGCCGGAGCTTATCATTTTCGATGAAGCGACCTCTGCCCTTGATAATACAAATGAGGCCTGTATTCAAAATAATATTGAAAAAATATTCAAAGGGAAAACAATTATTTCCATTGCTCATCGGCTTACCACGCTCAAAAATGCGGACAGAATTATCGTCTTTGACTCTGGAAGAATCGTACAAGAAGGCACATTTGATACATTATCAAACACAGAAGGATTATTTCAGAATTTTTTACAACAAGGCAGCAATCCCATTCCTAGTTTTCGACTACCGGAATAAGTGTTCTTTACCCTTTAACTACAAAATTTAAAATACGTTTTTCAACGTAGATAACGTCATATTCACGTCCTTGTACGTACTTCGCAAGTTTTTCTTCTTCCAATGCTTTTTTAACGACAGAATCTTTATTCGCATCGGCAATTGGAATAATTACGGACGAACGAGTTTTACCATTCACCTGAACAGGGATAACCAACTCTTCGGTCTCAATCTGAGATCGATCAAATGTTGGCCAGGTGGAAATATGAATAGATTCTTTTTCTCCAAACACATTCCGCCAAATTTCATCCGTCATAAACGGCGCAAACGGTGCCAAAATCTGAAGCATTTTTTTTGCATCCTCTCGAGTAAGTTTCGGGCCATTCTTTTCCCAATCGTTTAAGAACTCCATCATGGCAGCTATCGCCGTGTTGTATTTTATCTCAACGATATCATTTCCCACTTTTTCAATAGTTTTGTATAGTTTTGAACGCAGCTTTCTATTTACCTCTGCCTCGTTATCCGTCATAGACGTCTCACTGTGAAATAAATACCACAAACGCTGCAAAAATCGGAATGCCCCCTGAAGTGCACTCGTTGACCAGGAAATTTCCTGGTTAAACGGCGCCATGAACATTTCATAAACTCGGAGAGCATCGGCTCCATATTCAGAAACTACATCGGTTGGATTGATCACATTCCCCCAGGACTTACTCATCTTTCGATGATCCTCTGCCAAAACCATACCCACATTTCGTAATCGCAAAAATGGTTCTCGGAAATCGATAAACTTTAAATCGTTCAACACATGCATCCAAAACCGCGCATATAACAAATGTAAGACTGCATGTTCTGCACCCCCCACATACCAATCAACCGGCAACCATTTTTTTATCTGTTCCTGATCAAAAACAGGCTGTTTCTTCGTTTTGTCCCAGAAAGCGAATGCCAAGAAATACCAGCAAGACCCTGCCCAGTTGGGCATGGTATCCGTTTCACGACGCGCTGCACCACCGCACTGAGGACAGGGAACGGATACCCACTCTGTTGCTTGCGCCAGCGGCGATTCACCCGTACCAGTTGGCTCGTAAGACTCCATGTACGGAAGTTCTAATGGTAAAGTTTTTTGATCAATTATGAACCACCCAGCCATATTGTTTTGTAACTCTTTGTCTACTTTCGATATAGTTTGATGTGTTTTTGTAAACGCATTCCCCTGCTCTGTCGTAAACCATGACTGATTTTTAAGGGCACACGATTCACAGTACACCATAGGAATTGGTTCACCCCAGTAACGCTGACGTGAAAAAATCCAATCGCGCAAATGGTAACTAACCACGCGTTCCCCCCACCCTTTTTCTTCTAGGTAATCCATAATTTTTTGAGTAGCATCATGAATATCTAGACCATTTAAGAATCCAGAATTGACCATTGTTCCTGCGTCTTCCTGGACTTGTTCTGGTTTTGATATCGGTGAAACATCACCGTCTTTTCCTGAAACAACGCGAATAATCTCAATTCCAAACTGTTGCGCAAACTCAAAATCGCGAAGATCGTGGGCTGGTACCCCTACCACCGCCCCTGTTCCAAAACCTGAAAGTACAAAATCGGAAACCCATACCGGCATTTCACGTCCGGTTAAATTATTGATCGCATAAAAGCCTGTGAATGCTCCTGTTTTCTTGCGCCCTTCGGCAATACGTTCTACATCTGTTTTTGCCAAGGATGTAGCGACATAGGCTTCAATTTCTTGCTTCGTTTTTTCATCAACAGCAATTTCGCCAGATAAAATACGCTTTACAAAATGATGCTCCGGAGCAATAACAACAAATGTTGCCCCAAAATTGGTATCAGGTCGCGTAGTAAAACAAGTAACTGTCTCCTCCACATTTTTTATTGAGTAGTGGATATTAATCCCCTCTTTCTTCCCTATCCATTTTTTCTGCATTTCTAGAATTCCATTTGGCCAATCGAGACCTTTTAATCCATCCAATAAGCTATCTGCATAGGTTGTTATTCTAAAAATCCACTGGGGAAGTTCTTTTCGGGTAATAAGGTTGCCACAGCGTTCATGAGTACCATTAGGCAATACTTCCTCTTCTGCCAATCCCGTTTTACACGTTGGACAAAAATATACGGGCGTATTTTTTTTATACAAAAGTCCCAGTTTATAGAACTCAGTAAAGAGCCACTGCGTCATACCGTAATACTCTGGATCAGTAGTTGAAAACTCTCGCGACCAGTTATACGCGAGTCCTAATTTATTCATCTGATATTTGAAGTTCTCAATATTTTGCGGAACCATATCCATTGGATTTTTCTTTGCTTTAATTGCTGCGTTTTCTGCAGGAAGACCAAACGCATCCCACCCCATCGGGTACAGAAGGTTGTATCCTTTCATACGGAAATAGCGAGAAATCACGTCTGTCCCGGTGTAGATTCGCGTGTGCCCCACATGAAGTCCTGCACCAGAAGGGTACGGGAACATGGAAAGCGTATACATTTTTTCTTTTTTAGAATCGTCTTTAGGAGTATAGACCCCCTCCTGATCCCAGATTGCAATAAGAGCATCTTCAAATGTCTGCGGAATATATTTTTTCATATCGAGATTATTATAACAAAAAAAGCCAGGTTTCCCTGGCTCTTTTTATTGTTTCAACACGTGAAAATTATATATCATCTCCCTGATAATCACGTCGAAACCCATTGCGACGTGGTGGTCGATCTCCATAAGAAGGTCTGTCACCAAAAGTGCGTGGTTTCGGAGGACGTGCCTCTGAAACAAGAAGTTGTCTGCCTTTGTAGTCTTGGTTATTAAACATATCCACGGCTTTTTGGGCTTCTTCTTCTGTGTCAAATTCAACAAATGCAAATCCCTTTGATCGTCCACTATCGTGAAAGCGAACAACGGATGCAGAAATTACCGTTCCTGCTTGTGAGAAAAAATCACGCAGTTCTTCATCTGTTACTTCGTACAAAAGATTCCCGACATACAGTTTTTTATTCATGTGTATTCACCTCCTTTCGTAGCATACTACTATTAGTATTCAAAAAAGGAAAAGAAGAAGATACCTTCATCCAAGAAGAGGTAGAAAAAAGAAGATATAACAGAAAAACAAAAAAAATAAAATTCACAGAACCAAAACGTATGCTTCGTTTTCAGAAACAACTTGAGTAACTACAAGTTAGTATACAAAATCTTAGGTATTTGTCAACTCACCTCCCAAGGCCAACCCGTTCTTTCACCACCTGTATCTTTGCCGACGAGTACACCGACACCGCCGCACATCCCTGATCTAAGATTCGATCCAACTCTCCAGATTCCTCCAATAACGCCCGATATTTTTTTTGAATCGGTTCAAACTTTGCAACAACAGCTTCACCTAATTGTGTCTTAAATGCACCGTACGACAACCCTTCACAGGTCTTCAAAACCTGCTCGAATGATCTATTAGTGACCTTCCCAAATATGGAGATAAGATTTGTCAATGCAGGCGAAAGATTTTCCGAGGAAACGGCACTTCCCGAATCGGTAACCGCGCGTTTCAATTTTTTGATCATTTCATCCGGTTCATCAAGCAAATAGATGGAGCCAAATGGATCGGCATCCGATTTACTCATTTTAGAAAGTGGATTTTGTAAGCTCATAATTCGTGCAGCACTCGTGTCTATCTGATCCTTGGGAAGTACAAATGTTTCCCCGTACATGCTGTTAAATTTTTCTGCAACATCGCGGGTAAGTTCAATATGCTGTTTCTGATCTTCTCCAACAGGTACCGTTGTGGTATCGTACAAGAGGATGTCTGCTGCCATCAGCGCAGGATAATTAAATAATCCGACGGTTGTCCCCTCCTGTTGTTTTTGACTTTTATCTTTAAACTGGGTCATGCGGAGCATTTGACCATACGGGACAACACAGTCGAGCACCCACGAAAGATAAGTGTGATCAGGATTTTCCGATTGCACAAAAATATGGGCATTCTTCGGATCAATACCACAGGCAAGATACATTGCTGCCACTTCCCGAATTTTCTGACGTAGAATTTTTGGATCCTGATACACCGTAATTGCGTGTAAATCAACAATACAAAAAATGAGCGTATCTTCCGGAGAAAGCCGCTTTTGCATGTCAACCCACTGTTGAATTGCTCCTAAATAATTGCCAAGATGAAGATTCCCCGAAGGCTGAATACCGGAAAATATAATTTCTTTTTTTGTGGACATGAGGACATTATACTACTATAATATCTCCATGACTACTGAGGAAAAACTTAATCTTGTGCGGGAAGTTGGTGAGGAAATTATTACCGAAGAAGACATAAAAAAGCTCTATGATTCGGGAGAACCACTCGTAGCGTATGATGGCTTTGAACCTTCTGGACAGATCCATATTGCTCAGGGCGTACTGCGTGCGATTAATATCAATAAAATGACAAAGACCGGGGTGAAGTTCAAAATGTGGGTTGCCGATTGGCACGCTTGGGCGAATAATAAAATGGGAGGCGACCTCGATAAAATTCAAACGACCGGGAAATATTTTATCGAAGTATGGAAGGCCTGTGGGATGGATTTAACGAACGTGGAATTTATCTGGGCTTCTGAACTAGTAAAGGATCATAATTACTGGAAATTGGTTCTTCAAATTGCCAAAACAAACTCGCTGAAACGATTTATTCGTACCGCCGAAATTATGGGGAGAGAGGAATCTATGGATCTCACTGCTGCTCAAATTATTTATCCGTGTATGCAGGTAGCAGATATTTTTATGCTTGGAGCAAATATTACCCAACTAGGGATGGATCAGCGAAAAGTAAATATGCTGGCACGTGAAATCGGGGAACAACTTGGCTACTGGAAACCAGTAGTTGTAAGCCATCATATGCTCATGGGGTTAGGTACCCCTGCCACAGAAACAGAAGATAAAACAAAACGTACAATCGAGTTAAAAATGTCCAAATCAAAGCCTGATAGTTCTATTTTCATGACCGATACCCGTGAAGATATTCAGCGAAAGATTACCAAGGCATGGTGCCCAGAAGGAGTAATAACGGAAAATCCGATTCTTGAATATTGCAAATATCTTCTCTTTGAAAAATATGACACGATGGTTATTGAACGTCCGGAAAAATTTGGTGGAAATCTCACCTTTCATTCTTATGCTGAACTCGAAAAAACCTTTGCTGAAAAACAGCTTCATCCCATGGATTTGAAAGCGACGGTCATAAAAATGCTTGATGAAATCCTGCAACCGGTACGAAAGCATTTTGAAGAAAATGAAGAGGCTAAGAAACTTCTTCAGGCTGTACAGAGTTATCAGGTAACGAGGTAGACTTTGAAATACGCTCCTGCAATTGTTCTATATCTTTTTCCGATGGGTATACTTCACCTAACATAGCTGCATTATAGCGACGCACTACAATACCACCGTGCTGCCATAATTCATCCGACCTTTTTAAAGCAGCTACCTCTTCTGGTTTTAATACAGAGGCATGCTTTAGAATACCTTGTATTATACCTCTCGATATACCAGATTGGCTATCCGCTTTCTCCTTCGTCTCTCCAATAGTCTCTATAGCTCTATCACGAAACATTTCTAACACTGTCAGAATATCTTCGTTCTCTTCAGGAACGTAATAGACAGGTGCGGTTTCTTTTGCTTGTTGCGTATTTTGCAATTTTTTGTATTTCACCGTCGCACTTTGTTCCCCTTTCGGAAAGAACGTTCTTACCCAGCGGAATGTAACGCTATCATCTTCATGTGTTTCAATTTTAATACCAAGTTGTTCTAATCGAGTTTTACCTCGCTTATCGAAGGGATTATAATAACTATTGGGAATGAGCCACTCTGCGTACTGAGACAAATCTTGATTATGTACCCATCTCATGCGGGAAACTCCATTTCTGAGCGCGACCATATACTCTTCATTACTATATTTTTCTGAGACATCAAAGTAGTTGCGCATCAACGCCATCACGTTGCTCCAATCATTCGATGGTTGGACCACCGATATCAGTGCTGAACGCACAGAAGTTTCATCTTGCCCTCCTGTAATTATTGTGTGAATCTCCTTTAGTAAATTATTAGCGGGTAGTGTGGTCATAATAAAAGGGAATCTCCGTGTTTTATTTTTATTTTTATTTTTTATTTGCGCATAATACTCATCCCATTTATGTGGGTTGCCGTAAAAATCTGCTTCTAATCTATTTTCTGCATAAAGCATATCTCGCAACGTCAGAGAGAGCAGATGTTCACGAAATTTTTCATCAACTGGTTCTTCATCAACTGGTTCTTCAAAATCCCAGTATGCCATGAATGTTTCCGTACCGCGCACCAATAAGTTGAAGGGAAGTTTTTCTTCTTTCGCTTTCTTCCGTAAATCGAGATTATCCACGAATCGTCGTAACTCTTCGCTTACTTTAAAATCTTTTATAAATTCATCGCCCATATCATGACTTTCACCATCATTTATCTTTTTTATTGTTCCCGGTGATGAAATTTTCACCAAATGCATACGCAGCTGTCGACCATCAGTCCTGGGAACTGCATGTTTCACGAGCGATCGCGCCCAATCCTCTACATCCGTATATACATTAAACGTCCTCTGCGTGTTTGTAATTTCTTCTGGAGTTTTTTCCGAAGGGTAGTTATACTCTTCAACACATCTATGTAGCAATGAATGGTAGGCAGATGCTTCTAAAAGAGTGATCAATTTTCTCGTATCGTCATTATCTTCCTTTGTTCGCATAAAATCCATTTCCGGGAACATCTCGGCGAATACATGGAGTCTATGTGCAACAGAGTATACCCCATCCGCATAAAAATCCCTCGAAACGGGAACCGACGTTTCAAATTTAAACCCCATACTTTTTACCCTAATATGCTTCTGTTTTTCCCCTTTTTCAACTTCATTGAGGTTTACATCAGAGTAGAATCCTTTCTGTGTACGAAACTCCGCTTGTAACTCTTCTTTTAACTCTTTATCTTTCCTTAGTTGCTCTTCACCATTCGCCGAAACATAAGCATCGAGACTGGTTATTGCCCCCTTTTTTTTTAGAATAATGAACTCATCCCCTCCCCAACGGACTAACTTACAGTTTGAAAATTTTTCTAAGAGATAGTTGCTCCCCAACCGAAGAAGACGATCTCCCAATTCACGAGAAACATTATTTGCGAAGTAGGTATTTTTAATATCTACCATGGCCACGGCCTCATATCCGTTCTCTACCAACAGCTTCTCCATCCCGGAAGCAAAAATGGGAAGCCCAGGCAACTCTCCCATATACACTTCTTCATGTCCGGGGACAAAATCATATTGTTTTCCATCAAGAGCTGGTAACTTTTGAGTCGATCCGCGATCAAACATGTGTCTCCCGATAAATTCAAGAGTTTTTTTTATTTCTTTTTGTTTTATTGGATCATCCGATTCACCCAAATCGATTCCCAATTCCTGAAGGGTTCGTTTTGTCTCCTCCTCCAAATTAAATTCTTTACGTGCTATTTGCTCGACACGTGAAGGTAACGCTAATGGCTTTTCAGCAGATTGTGTTCTAGGCAAATTTTCGTTGCCTTCATCTATCCCCATATGTATTTGTATCTTACCACAAATCGAAGTATGATTATACGTAATGGTACCTTTCACAGAAATCACAAAATTACTTCGTTCCTCTATTCTTACATCCACTACCAAAGCAGGAACCGGGCACCCGACATCTGCTCTTTCGGCAGTGGAACTAATGGCACATTTGTTTTTTGATGGCCATTTTCTGCACGACTTTGAAAGGGAAGATAATCTCTTTAACGACAGAGTAATTTTCTCCAAAGGTCATGCCGTGCCCCTCCTTTACTCGTTACTTGCCGTAGCAGGAATACTTTCACCTGAAGAATTGTCTACGTTACGAAAAATCGATTCTCGTCTTGAAGGACACCCGGTACCGCCCATGCCTGGGATAGATGTAGCAACGGGAAGCCTGGGACAAGGCCTTTCCGTGGCAATAGGGATGGCACTCGGACAACGATTACAGATGAATCAATTACAGATAGATATGCAGCGTAAACCACGGGTGTATGTTCTCATGGGAGATTCCGAAGTTGCAGAAGGTCAGGTCTGGGAAGCAGCACAGCTTGCCAGTTATTATCAACTCTCAACTATTGTAGGCATTCTTGACGTAAATCGTTTGGGTCAACGGGGAGAAACAATGCTCGGATGGGATGTAGAAACGTATCAGAAACGATTTGAGTCGTTTGGATGGAATACGATCGTAATAAATGATGGCAACAGTGAATCGGACGTACAAAATGCATTCTCTCAATTAGAAGCTCTTCTCCTCAACACCACACGCCCAACTATCCTCATAGCGAAAACAAAAAAAGGCGCTGGTATTTCATTTTTGGAAGATAAGGAAAACTGGCACGGGAAAGCACTCCCACCTGAGCTATTAGAACAAGCCATCCGGGAAATAGGAGAACTTTCCCCAGGTCTCATTGTTCCTCTCACCAAACCAGAAAGCTACCGTTCTTGTACCGCACCAGCAGTCGACTGGACAACCATACAATATACAAAGTACCCTTCCGATTCACTCATTGCCACACGTGAAGCATATGGGAATGCTCTGGTAAAAATAGGAGAGATCAATCCTCGACTTGTTGTTCTTGATGCAGAACTTGCCAACTCTACTGGCACTGAGCAATTTCAAAATCACTTTCCCGAACGTTTTTTTGAAATTTTTATTGCCGAGCAAAACATGGTTTCCGTAGCACTTGGATTTTCTAAGCTCGGTTTTTTGCCATTCATAGCAACATTCGCAGCATTTTTTACCCGTGCATTTGATCAAATCCGTATGGCCCAGTATTCCCATGGCACCATAAAACTCGCCGGCTCTCATGCTGGTGTTTCTATTGGCCCGGATGGTTCTTCCCAAATGGGACTCGAAGATATTTCCATGATGAGAAGCATACTAAAAAGTACCGTGTATTACCCCGCAGATCCTTTTCAAACGGAAAAACTTGTTGTCGAATCTGCTAAACAAGATGGTTTGTTTTATATTCGTACCACCCGGGAAAAAACACCAGTGATTTATAATCTAAACGATGAATTTCCCTCTGGCAAGATCAAAATTGTCCACTCCTCACCCCAGGATACCGGAGTCATTTTTGCTGCAGGAATTACCCTTCACCAAACACGAAAAGCGTATCAGCATCTTCGAGAAAAAAATATATTTGTTACCGTTGCAGACGTATATTCAGTAAAACCTTTTTCCCCGGAAGAAATAAAAACCCTCGTAGAACATAAAGAGTTCGTAATGGTTGTTGAAGATCACTACCCGTATGGGGGAATTGGAGAAGCTCTCCAGACAGCATTGCGCCCTTATTTAGGAAGATTCATTCACTTGGCAGTTCACAAAATTCCACACTCCGGGTCTTCTGAAGATCTGATGCAATTTGAAGAAATAGATGCCAACGCTATTGTACAAGCTGTTCTACCGTAACATGTTCTTTCGCTGCTTGAATCGGAAGATAAATTTCCTGATACAGTTTTTCCATCGTAGAGATTATATTCGCATTAATAGTACCTGCTTCTTCAAAGGAAATTGACTTTAAATTATGCGGAAAGTAATGAAATACCTGATTTCTCCCATTGCGCCAGGTATACCATGCTTGTTCTGCGAGTTCCTTCGTTGTGTACTCCTTAATCCGTCGATATAACGACTTATCTCCCAATCGGCCAACCAAAAAAGGCGAAAGAAGTTTCCCCATACGTAAATGGTCCGAGATATAATCCAGATGCCCGATAAAACCAGAATCATAGGCAAGCTGCTTTAAAAAACCTTCATAGGTCTTTGCGTAGGGAAACACTAAGAAAGAATAATCTTTGAATGAATATTTGCAATCCTCGACTATATCATACATCAGGTAGTCGCCTTCTAGAATGAGATCTTTCTGTGCCTGAGACAAATAATTCCAGAATGCGCTGTGGTAATCGCGAGTAAGCATGATATCAATTATACCCGGGAACTTATATCTTTTCTATATCTAAAGCGAGTGAAGGTCCCATTGTGGTTGCCAAAAAGACTTCCTTAACGTTCGGTCGACCCACAGCTCGGATAAAAGCAACAGCATTTTCTGAGAGATCTGTTTCTGATGCTGAAAGTTTACCGACCATCTGATGTACTAAAGGAAATTTTGCCTCTGTTTTCCAACGAAGGGTTCCTTTGGCAAATTTTGCAGCCGCTTCTTCTGGTTTATCAGTGATTGTCCCAGATTTTGGATTCGGCATGAGTCCTTTTGGGCCTAAAACGCGCGCAAACTTCGCTAGTTTTGGCATGAAAGAAGGATGTGTTACCAAAACATCAAACTCTATTACCCCATCTTCCAGTTGTGCAAGAAGCGCATCATCTACAATTTTTACACGGACAGTTTTTCCCGTGGAGAATGGAAGTTCTACCTCTCCTTTTAATCCTTGTTTTGAGACATTCATGTGAATTTCCAAGGACTCATCAAAACCAGCATATGCTGATTTTTTCAAAAGAGTAACCGCATCAGAAATCAAATATTTTTTGCTTTGATCAAGCTTTGCTTTTGCTTTCAAATATTTTTCGCTTCGTACATGTACTTTACTTTTTGAAGTTTTGCGCGTCTGTTTCTTATTCTTTGATTCAACAGCAGAAGTTTCGCCGTCTGTTTCTTCAACAGAGCCCTCTCCTTTTGTCTGTTTTTTGTCTAATGAACGCTGTTTTTGTTCCTCTTTTTGCTGACGTTCAATTTCTTCGTAACCGAGAATGCGTGTTCGAATTTTACCCATAGCTAAAATATTAAATAGTAAAAATTATTGTTCAACTTCCACTCCCATGGAGCGAGCAGTACCAGCTACTATTTTTGAAGCAGCTGCTACATCATCTGTATTTAAATCGTCCATTTTTTCTTTGGCGATTTCTTCAATTAATTCCTTCGTAAGTTTTCCAACTTTTTCCAAATTTGGTTTTCCAGAACCTGATTTTATCTTTAATTTACTTTTAATTAAAGCTGCGACAGGTGGTAATTTGGTAATAAAAGTAAAACTTCTATCTTCGTAAACGGTAATAACCGCCGGAATAATCTGTCCCTTTTGCTGAGCAGTCTTTGCATTGTATTCCTTAATAAAATCCATGATAGGAACACCATGCTGCCCTAATGCAGGACCAACTGGTGGAGCAGGTGTTGCCTCTCCAGCCGGTAAATTTAGTTTTATAAGTGTCTTTACTTTTTTTGCCATACTATTAAAAAAATTCTTAAAAAAGCCTCTTTATCAGACTACCACCGTAACATGATATATCTGCAAACTCAAAGCTTAAAGTTTTGCTACCTGTAAAAAGTCGAGTTCTACCGGAGTTTCCCGATCAAAAATAGAAACAAGAACGCGAACTTTTCCCCGCTCATCATCAATTGCCTCGATCGTACCAAGAAAGTCTGTAAACGGCCCTTCAGTTATCTTTACTGCTTCTCCAACGGAGAATTTCGCTTTAAACTTCGGCTGTTCCTGTTGGACGAATCTCATAATAGCATTTACTTCTTTCTCTGTAATTGGGGTTGGTTTTAAACCAGCTCCTACAAAGCCAGTTACGCCTTCTGTTGTTCGTACTACCAACCAAGAATTATCGTCAAGAACCATGCGAACTAAAATATAACCAGGGAAAACTTTCTCTGTGGCATTTGTTTTTTTACCTTTTTTTACAACGACGATTTCACGAGTTGGGATGACAATATCAAAGATTTGGTCTTCGACACCCAAACTCTTCACACGCTGTTCCAACGCAGCACGTACGCGTCCTTCGTGGCCAGTTTGTACATGGATAACATACCACTTTGCCTGATCCTGTAATGAGGTCGTTTCCTCTGGAGTTGTGTCCTGAGGTGTATTTGTGTTTTCTGTCATTGCTATTGACTAACGAGATTTTGTAATGAGTTCTAGTGCTTTTGCTAATAAAACATCTATTATACCGATATACATTCCAATTATCAAGGATATTAGAATGACAATCATTGTTAAACGAATCGTATCCTGACGGCTTGGCCACGTAACTTTCTTTAATTCTTCCGTTATTCCTGCCGCCCACTGATTAGAAAGGGCCTTCGTTTGTTTCATACGTCTTATTGTAACATAAAAAAGCAATTTGTATACTAATTGTATGACGAAAGAACTAACGCATGCTATTCTACTTATTGTTACGGTTGTTTGTGCTTTTATTATTGGGTACACTCCCCTTGTTCAGTACGACCTGCAAATCGCTGCCTGCTTATTTATACTCCTCTATGTTAGTAAAAAACTTATTATTCCCAAGAACCCTCATTCCTATCTTTTGGAATCAATCATTTTTACCTATGTGGTGCTGCAAATTATTGCTTCCACCGGAGGCATCCATTCTCTATTCTTTTTCCTCGTCTATTTCCTCCTCTTTTCATTGAGCCTCCTTCTCGAACCCATCATCTCTATTACGACGACTTTGGCACTCATCGCTTTTTTTATCGGTAAACTATCTCCTGGACAAGAAGTTTCCTCTCTTGTACCAATCCTCTCTCTCGCTTTTATTAGTCCATTCGCGCTTTATCTTGGCTCACTGTATCAAAAAACGAAGAAGGAAGAAAACGAAATTGATACTCTCAAGCAATCGATTGTTCAAGACAAAACCGACACCTTTCTCTTTCTTTCTACAGTCCTCAAGAACCATATCCGAAATATTGAAGAAGCAGTAACAACCTTTATGGGTGATAAACAGCTCTCTGATATTCAAAAAAATACCCAACGAATGAAAAAATTAATTGATACCTATGAACAAAAAAAATAAACTGTTTTTGGGATGCAGTCTTTTTTTTGTTTTCTTAGCCCTCCCAGCACAGGCAATAGATATGGAATCGGGGCAGTATCGGATACAGTTTGGGAATGTCAGCAGTGGAAATAGCAAAGAGTCGAGTTCTTCGTACAAAATGACTTCTACCTTAGGTCAGTTCGCCGCCGGGCAATTCAATTCAAATGGATATGTTATTAAATCAGGATTTGAATATGTACATACGTTATATAAATTTTCTTTTACGGTAAGTAATACTACTATTAACCTCGGAGAGTTGCAGCCCGGCACCTTTTCTTCCGGAACAACAAACCTTACCGTTACATATAATGGGCAAGGATACCAAATTTCCACTATCGCAGAAACGCCTCTGAAACGAATTTCCGGGTCGTTCATTCCAAATACTACTTGTGATGGCTCGCCTTCTTCCTGCACATTGAACACTGCGCAACCGTGGACCTCTTCGAATGCGTTGGGATTTGGGTATTCCATGACAGGACAGGACATTATGTCGGATTTTATTAACGCGACCTATTTCAGGCCTTTCCCCAATCGGTCTGCATCCGAAAATCCAGCTGTTATTATGCACAACACCAACGGAGGGAGAAAAAATCGCCAATCTACCATGACGTTTAGAGCTAATATTTCCGCTATCCAAGAGGCAGGTACATACCAAACCGTAGTTAATTACATTGCAACTCCCACCTATTAATATGAACTGTAAACGAGGTTTTGTCGCCATCTTAGGAATTTGTATTTTTCTTTTTCCGTTCGTTTCGGTTCATGCACAGCAGGTTTCTCTTTCGCTTTCTCCTCCTATTTTGGAGGCAGTTATTAAGCCTGGCAAGTCAATCTTGATTGCATATACCGTGGAAAATAGTGGAGATCCTCTTGTTCTTAAGCCTCAAGTTGTTTCTTTTGTTCCTCAAGGTAACAACGGGGAAATGCAGTTGAAGCAGGAATTATCCGGCCCTGTACGATTTCAGCTCGATAATTCACAAATCGCGCTAGAAGAGCCGTTCTTTCTTAAATCAAAAGACTCTCAACAGTTGTTGCTTCGTATCCGCATTCCAGAGGGAACGCCTGAAGGAGATTATTATTACTCACTCCTGGTTCAATCCGAGCCACCTCCCACCACAGAGGGTATTGGAAGCACCCGTGCTACGGTTAAAATTGGCTCCCCGATTCTCCTGACAGTAACTCGAACGGGAATGCTCGACCTTAAAGGTAAAATTACCACATTTGATGTTATACCACGGTTATCATTTTCGCTGTTTGGTACAAAGATACAGATCGTTGATAGCAACGATACTATCCCTGCTATTCTTACTATTTACAATCAAGGAAAGAACGCTATTAAGCCCCAAGGAACTCTTAATCTTCGTGGAAATTTTGGAGAAAAAATATCCTATGATGTTGAACCCGTAAATATACTCGCCGAATCTGAACGCCTAGTAACTGCCACTCCATCTGCGGATATCGACTGTGACACAATTCCTAAAAAGGGGCTCTGCAATAATCAATATTCTCTGTTATTACAAGGTTTTTTTATTGGGTTATATACCTTGTCTACTACGATCAATTTTGGGGAAGGGTCCCCTCTTATTACAGCTAATACAAATTTTATAGCTCTCCCTTTGAGGCTTCTTGTAGCCCTAATCATAGTAATTGGCATTGCGCTACTATTACTCGTAAAACTAAAAGACAGAAAGACAAAGCCAAAAGATCAAACTGATTCTGTTACAGAAGAATAATTCACAAATCGTATTTAGGACTCTAGCGTCATTCCCAAACCCCCTGTCGTCATCCCCGCGACTCTCCTCGTCATCCCCGTCACTCTCCTCGTCATCCCCGTCACTCTCCTCGTCATCCCCGCGTAGGCGGGGATCCATCCCGACCCTTGCATCAGACTCCTACCATGGATTCCCTCCTTCGAGGGAATGACGGGAAAGCGTGCGACAATGCGACGTCCCAGCACGCGATCCCCGACTCGAAGAAAGTTTATAGATGACGTATATGAATGAAA
Organism: Candidatus Roizmanbacteria bacterium; assembly: GCA_013335175.1. Lineage (GTDB taxonomy): Bacteria > Patescibacteriota > Microgenomatia > UBA1406 > GWC2-37-13 > JAAXWC01. The sequence continues at coordinate 81,382 of JAAXWC010000001.1, read as the reverse complement.
AAATTTTCTTTTTCTGTCGCGCCGTTTAACGATATTTGTAGCATATATACCATTGTGATTCATGCTTGGATGTGTAAAGATACGCACATGGAAAACATAATAGAACTGGCAAAGGCAAAGGTAAGACAGTACCCTGTAGAACTTATTCTGATAGGAAGCGCGGTTTGTGCTATTCTGATTTCCACACTACTCTATTTTCAATCTAAAGACCAGGTCCTTGGAGCCAACAATGGAGTTGAAAACGAAGAAACTGAGATTCACCCGCTGCCACAGGCAAAGGTGTTTAAGGTTGATATTGCAGGTTCAGTAAACAAACCAGATGTATACGAAGTTACTCCGAGTGCCCGCCTCAAAGACCTACTTGTTTTAGCAGGAGGACTTTCCGAAGATGCAGATAAAGACTACTTCTATCGGAACATTAACCGTGCTCAGCCATTAACCGATCAGGAAAAAATATATATCCCCTCTAAGCAAGAAGTGTATAACGGATTATTTCATGAAAACGAGCACTCTATCGTTGTTTTAGGCCCAACAACAAGCTATGCCGAAAAACCTTCAACTGGAAAAATTAACATTAATACGGCAGTTCTTTCTGAACTGATGGAACTGTCGGGGGTAGGGACTACTACTGCTAACAAAATTATTTCAAACCGACCATACAAATCGGTGAACGATCTTGTAACGAAAAAAGTACTGAGTCAAACTATTTTCAATAAAATACAAGATTCGATAGAACTATGAGTCTCCCTCCCGTTTCTGTATTTACCGATTTGGTAAATACGTATCTCCCCGAGCCACATGCACTTCTTTTGAACGGAATATTGCTCGGTACACCAGTGAAATCCGACCCTGCCCTTTATAAACTGTTAAAGGAGGTAGGATTACTCCATCTCGTCGTTTTATCAGGCATGAATATCTCAATTTTAGCCTCAACATGCATGCAGCTCGCGGGTAAAATTAGCAGAAAAATTGCTTTAGTGATAACTGCAATTTTTATCTGCATATTTATCTGTTTTGTTGGATTTCAAGCCCCAATAGTTCGTTCTGCGCTTATGTATTATTTCACGTCCGTAGGTATTTGGATAGGGAAGCGTTCATTATCATTTCTTTCCCTCATTGTCTCAGGTTTGGTAATTATGCTTGTCTGGCCAGAATGGATCAGTACTCTTTCCTTCCAGTTGTCCTACGCTGCTACTATCGGGCTTATACTATTTAGTCCTCGAAGGGAGAGTTCACCCAAAACGGAAGAACGTGGATTCCGACTTCAAATCATATCAATGGTGAAGGCAGAACTTCAGCTTTCCCTCGCCGCACAGGTGTTTACCGCTCCACTTATATTTATCTATTTCAAACAAATTTCTCTTATTTCACCGGTTGCAAATATTCTTGTAGCATGGACCATTGCTCCGCTCATGTTCTTTGGAGGTCTTACTCTTATTTTGGGAAAAATAGCTTTTGTATTAGGTATTATTCCAGCTTTTCTATCGTATGGATTATTGACCTATATCCTCTGGGTAATTACGTTCTTATCTCACATCCCTTTTTCATTTATTTCTTTGCCGTAGGACTATGAATCCACCACCTTTTTCACGTAAATCAATCATCTTAGCTGCGGTGATTTCTTTTGCTATTTCAACCTATGTATTTACTTCGTTTATTTCGCGCGACACTCACTTTGTGTTTTGTGATGTCGGACAGGGCGATGCGTTTTATGCGCGCGTAGATAATCAAATTGATATGCTCGTCGATGGCGGACCCGACACTAAAGTACTTTCCTGCCTCGGCAGACATATGCCATTTTTTGATCGAACCATTGAATATCTGTTTGTTACCCATCCCGACAATGATCATATCGGTGGGTTACTTGAGGTTTTAAACCGATATACGGTTAAAACAATTGTTATGAACCCAATACCGGATAGCTCAGATACCAATCGGCAATTACTCAAACGAATAAAAGAGAAACATATCTCCGTAGTTTCAAAATATCAAGACAGCAAGATTCTTTTTGGATCGGCTAAAATTCAGGTCCTCTGGCCTCCCCGTAGACTATTTACTACCGGATCTACTCTTCCCACAAACGATTATTCGCTTGTGTTTCTCTTCTCTTCCCACAATAAGCACCTGCTCCTTACGGGAGATATCCCTGAGTATATTCTAGAACCGATTCTCCGGGAATATGCCCCACATCTGGATATCTTCAAATTGCCACATCATGGCTCAAAGTCAGGAATAAATCGCGCTTTGCTTGGATTAGCAGAACATGCGCTAGCAGTGATAAGTGTTGGCGCAAAAAACAGATATCATCATCCTGCTGAGACAGTAATAGATTTATTAGAAGCCATGAATATAAAATACCTCCGAACGGACAAAAAAGGAGACATCGTGTTTACGCTCGCACCGACAGGTAAGTTCTTACTGAGCGAGTAAAATCGTTTTAATTTCTTTAAAGATTGAGAATGCTTCAAAGCCAATCCATTTTTCTCCTACCAAATCTTTTGGCAATCCAGGATCAAGACGAAGTAGTTCTACATACTCCCCTACAATTTTTTTCAGTTTGTCCTTTTTTTCCAGATCTTGGGATAAAATGTCATGCCATACTTTAAACAACTCTCTATATTTTTTATCTAGCTCTTTTGTCCCCCATACTTTTTCTATCAAAATATCTTTATCTCCAAACACATGTTCCGACTCGAATGCTTGAATGTATTGTTCCTCTTCTTTTTGAGAAACTAATTGTTTCAGACTTTCGATGATCGGGTGTGGAGTAAGCCAAAAAGATCGATGCCATGGCCCAAGCCCCCAGCCGGTAACTTCTCGTCTTAGTTTATCACGGAGTTCACGTTTTGATTCAGGAATCTCATACGATAAAACTCGCCATTTTCCATCCCAGGTATGTTTCAGAAAACGAAAAAATGGGAACTCCAAACAAAGCTGATCAAAACCTTTCTCGGTAAGTTGATACTGCGAATCAGTCTTCATAATAGATCCTTCTTTACTCAGAGAAGCAAACGTGCTGGCTGTTTTTTGATTTAACGAATAGTCAAAAACATGTTGAATTTCTGGAGTAATTTCCAGACTTGAAAAATCAACGTCAGCAATTAAAAACAATGAAAGTAATATTTTCGTCCGTCGTTCTTTAATTCCCATATAAGCATCAATGTAACAGACGGTAATTTTCCTGTCAATAGATCAAAACGATACATTTTTGTTATTTTTATAAAATTGGAATAGATAGTAAATTAAATTACTGTCATAACCCTTTATAAATTAATTAACATAGTAAATACATACGAATAAAAGTTATATATGTACATATAAGTATAGTCGCGAATCTTCTGCAATTGTCCCCCGCACAATAATTGCAGTTGACAACGAATTAATAGTCATCAATAATGTATTGATATATGAAAAAAAATAAAAAAAGTGGAGTTGCGTTCCTGTTAGCGTTCTATTTGGTTTCCCAATTTTTTTATATATTTCTCTTCCAGACTCCTGGCACCGTACGCGCAAATACACTGTTAAACTCATACGACACGCTTGATAATCCTCGGTTATCATTTGCATCGACACTGAATGGTTCACTTATCCCAGGATCAACAACTATTTCTATCAATACATCGAGTGTCCCGGATGCAGATCTCACCAATCTTTTTCCGTTTGACACCGTGGCTATTGGGACAAATGGATTTTGCTCCGGTTCGATATGTACCGTTTCTTCTCGTTCTGCCTCTCTCACGACATTCGAGTTGACAAAAGGGATAACCAATGGAGTAAGTAGTGGTGATCCTGTTATTGCGACACAGTCCTCAAAACATACCATAAAGTTCAATGTTACCTCTTCTCTGAATACTGGCTATAAAGTTCGAGTTTTGATTCCTGCCGGTGCAAGTAATATGAATGACGGCAAACCAGACGGACTCGGCAACGCTGGGTTTGATCTCAATAGCGTTGGGACTGGTGATTTTACCTGTGCTGATAGCGTAAATAACACAACCGGTTGGAGCTCAACCAGCGTAAGTACTACTACTCCCGGCTTTTTGGAATTTGTGTGTACAACAACAAATACAAATGTTGTCTCGGGCACAACGATTACCGTAACCATCGGCACTGGCTCAAAAAAGATTATTAACCCTGCCCCAAAACTTGGTCACACCCGGGGCGTTGCCGATACATACAATCTTCGAATATTTACGTTAAATGCTTCAAGTAGCCCTATTGATTCCGATATCATAAGCGTTGCTCCGGTAGACGGAGTGCTTGTTTCTGCTACCATAAACGCAGTGCTCAACCTTACCATTTCTGGAGAGAACTCTGGGACTACGCGATGCGGGGTAACGACAGGTGTCACAACTACAGCTACTACCGTTCCTTTTGGAGAGATCTCAACTCCTGCCGCATGGAATAATGCCTCTCAAAAGATTACCGCTTCGACCAATGCTTTAAATGGATATTCAATTAGCGTTGCTCAGGATAGTCTTTTTTACTCTGATACCAATGGAGATGGGGCGCTTGGTTCGCCCGATAAATATATTCCTGATATCCCTTGTGATACTGGTAAAACCTGCACCACCTCTTCTCCAGGGCAGTGGCAATCTTCATCTCCCGTCACCAATGGATGGGGTTATTCTCTCGACAATAATGGCGGCTCTGCAGGCAACGGTCTTACAAATCCTCCCGCAACTGCACGGTTACCGTTCATCTACAATACAACTTCTGTGGGAAACTGCACAGCAGGGACAACATACTGTGCTCGTAGTTTTGGATTAAGTAGCACAACTTATAATGAAATTGCAAACTCAACCGGACCAGTTGCCGCGCAAGATTTCTATATGTGCTATCGATTGAGTATCCCTCCAACACAGGAAGCAGGATATTACCAGACACGGGTGTTGTATCAGGCTTTAGCTAAATTTTAAAAATCATTGAGAAATTATTTTCACCCTATGAACTATTCTAAATCGGTTGTATCATTGCTTAGCATCAGTCTTATCGTAGGTGCGCTTCTTACCATCCCCGCATCGACTTTTGCGCAACACACAATCGATCTGACGGTTTCCCCTCCTTCACAGGAGTTTGAGTTAAAGGGAGGAGATGTGAAAGATATTCAGATAAAATTCATAAATCGTTCAGATGAACCACTTTCAGGGGTAATTCGGAAAGCAGATTTTTTAGTGTTAGATAAAGAAGGGACACCTACCCTGATAGATCAAACCGTTGCAAACAATCGGTTTGCCGCTTCTACCTGGATGACATTCAATACGAATACTGTGACCATTCCTCCGAAATCTCAGACGATTATAAATGCAACAATCAAAGTACCAACCAACGCCTATGCTTGTGGTAGATATACGAGCGTATATTTCGAGCCAACCACACCAACCTTGGGTGGAAAACAGATAAAGCGTGAATCGAATGCGTCTATCGCCTTTCGATTGGCAAGTTTGATTAGCATTAAAATCCCCGGTGAATGTAAGGAAGACGCGAGCATCATAAAAACGATAATTCCTCGCTTTCTCGAGTATGGACCCATTTCTGTATCATACGATATATTAAATCGATCAGACTATCACATCACCCCCGAAGCATCGGTGAGTATTGTCAATTTGTTCAATCAAAAAGTTGATGAAAAAACACTTGCGAAACATAATATCTTCCCCGATGCTTTGCGCACCTACGCAACTGAAATCGGTGAAAAATGGATGATTGGGCAGTATAAGGTTGAGTTGAATGCAACATATGGGCATGGAAAAAAACTCTCCAATGTTGCGACTGTGCTTGTGTTCCCATGGAAAGTGGCAGCCGTTGCAGGGCTCTCACTTGTTACCCTCTTTATTATTCTTAAATCAATCTTTGATAAGTTTGCAAAGAAAACAGTTAGTTTGGAACAGGAGATTGAAAAGGAAAAATCTGAAATTGAAAAATTGAAGGAAGAATTAAAGCACCGTGACGAGTAAAAAAACCGGTTTGAGAATTCTGATCTGCGTTTTTCTCTTTTTAGGTGCTGTTCGTTCCAGTTTTGCAATTGAGCAGTATAAAACAGGAAAAGTTTCAGCACTTATAGGAAAACAAACGTCTGAGGAATTTGCTATTTTCGGGTATACTGCTCCTTCCGCTACAGTTTATTTGGATAGTCTTAGTCTTCATATCCAGACCTTTGCGGATACTACTGGATATTTTGAATATAAAAATATCGTACTTCCCTTTTTTTATATACCATCGGACACGTGTTTTTATTCTGTTGACACAGAAAAACGTGCTTCAAACTCCACCTGTATTCCCCCTTTTTCTATTCAAAAAACTGAAAAGATAGGACCCATTGTTTTGTCTCCATCTATATCACTTAATCAGAGTACTGCCTATGTAGGCGATGAAGTATTGCTTTCCGGACAAACAATACCAAACACCCTCGTTACCCTTTCATTTTTTACACAGGAACAAAAACTATCCTTGCTTTCAAAAGTAAGTTCCTTCTCTGTGGTTCGCCCGGCGTTTGCATTTTCACTTCCCCCGTTACAGACACGAGCAGACAATAAAGGGAACTTTGCTTTTGAACTCCCCTCTTCTCAAGCGAACTCATTTCGATTGTTTACCCAAACGCTGTTTAACAACGAAAACTCACCGACGAGTCATTTTCTTATGTTAAATATTTATCCAATCTGGATGTTGATCGTTCATTTTTTCATGCTTCTCATGGGATTTCTTTTATCAAATTGGATTCTTTTACTCACGGTCGGAGAAATTGGTTTTTTAGTTTGGTGGTTTATTATCCGAAAGAAAAAATTACGTCCGAAATATTTCGCTTTAGCGATTCGAGAACCGATGGAGCTTGCGCTTCCCGAACACAGAGAACTCACCCGACGGGCTAAATGATGACATCCACTCAGTTGAAACTGACGTGAGCTTTTTGTGGTAATGTTATGTTGTCTACTTTGATTTCTATAAAATACTCGCCCGTATTCGCAGCCGATATATCGAACACTGTCTTTCCGTTTGCATCGGTAGTTTCTTGAACTGCATCTATTTTTAACTTATTATCAAAACCGAGCACGATAGTTTTACCCATCACTCCTAAACCCTGATTATTGAGAAGAAAAACGGTAATGCGAATTTTATCCAGACTATTCGCACGCGCTTTTAATGGAGTCACAAATACGTACGAATTATCTACGGAGATGGTTGCCTGATTTACGCTGGCACGCCCTATCATAAATCGTGCTTCATACATCCAAAAAAAGCCGGCAAATCCAATAAAAATTACGATCGTTACAATTATTCCAATAATAATACGTTTGAGCATATCTGAATTATGATAAAGAATATTTGTAAACGTGTCAATGCTGACAAGAATGCCCTTTCCAACCTTTCACCCATTATATACAATAATAATAAACATGAAAAAACTGTGGGACTGGTACATTGAGGGGATAGAGAAAGGGATATATTCGTCATTTCGGCTTGCCCGGAATCTGGGTGTGAAAATAATAAACAACGATTCCCGACGCACTTCGTCCCGCACCGTCTGGTGCAGGACTTCGTTTGCGGGAATGACGAACAGGGGTCATTCCGGCTCTCCTGGTCACCGGTTCGTGTCAACGTTGTCATTCCGGCTCCGTCCGGAATCGTTGTTAAAGGGATTGCTTCGTCAGTCACCATGTTCCTTCCTCGCAATGACAAAACGTCGTCCATTTCTGTTTGCATCGTTCGGCATCATCATTCTTCTATTACCCCTCCTCTTTTTGGTCTTAAAATATCGTCCGTTCTCTGCTCAGGCCGGCTGGTTCAATGACAACTGGTCGTATCGACAAACGGTGAGTTTGGTAAACACCGGAAGCGCCCAAACCGATTTTCAGGTGATGATTGCCACCGATTCAGCAAGCATGATTAATGCGGGAAGATTGAAGAATGATTGTTCAGATATCCGCATTACCGACCTAAACGGGAAGAAACTCCCCTACTGGGTGGAACCCAATACCTGTAACACCGCGCAAACCAAGATCTGGACCAAAGTGCCCTCGATCCCCGCCTCAACCGGTACCGCCACCTCCTCTTCCGTTTTTATGTACTACGGTAATCCAAATGCCACAACAGAATCTAACTCAAAAAACGTCTTTATCCGAGAGATCTCCAATGTCGCTGGCGCGTGGAATATGGATGAATCTAGTTGGAACGGAACCGCGGGAGAGGTAAAAGATAGCTCGGGAAATGGAAATAATGGACAGGCAATAGGCGTATCTGCTGTTTCAGTTGGGACATCAACCGGAGGTAATACAAATATAACTCTTTGTGATACGGGAAAAACATGGGTTGTGAATTCCTATGCAAATGCTACTGTAACGTTAACTTCAGGGGCATATTCAGGGCAGACAAGAATAATATCTTCAAATACTGCTACCTGCCTTACCGTTTCTTCGGCTTTTGGTGGTGTTCCAAATACTGATAGTTATAAAATTACTCCTTCAACGACTGCAGGTTTATTTGGTACAGCAGGAGTTTTTGATGGTACAAGCGGTTACGTCACAGTTCCTAATTCATCTGTTTATCAGCCGGGGTTAGGAGATTTTACTGTTTCAACATGGCTCTTTTACACTGCTAATGATAGTAATACTCATAATATTTTTGGCAATCTTCACACATCAAACTGTACTGGTGGTGCAAATACCGGATGTTGGCAATCTTCTTTAAGTAACAACTTAGGCTCTGTAAATCTTAACCTTGGATCATCAACAAACTCTTTATCTCCAAACAATATTAATTTATCCTCTGCTCCTTCTATAGGAACGTGGCATCAAATAACCTGGGTTTTTAATCGGAACAGTAACTTACTTGTATATGTAGATAATCAACTTTCTATCACCCAAAATATGAGTTATCTTTCCGGAGTTAATTTATCAAACTCTTATGCTCTTGTTCTTGGTTCTCGAGGTGGTGGGTTTGCTCCATGGTACGGAAAACTTTCTCAAATGCGTATTTATAAGAAAGTCCTTTCCCCTTCCGAAATCTCAGACCTCTACGGCACGGGGGGAGATCGGTTAGGCTACACAACTCCCAACTATCCCGGGAAAGAGCTGGTGCGAAAATACTCTTCTGCTGTTTCGTATAACCTAAGCGGCGTTGAGACTGGTGGATCGGCCCCTATTGCCTACTGGAAGTTTGATGAAGGACAGGGAACAGTGGTCAATAGCGTTCCATCGGGAAAAACAACAATCATCAATTTGATTACCAATCCGAGTATTGAAACCAATACAACCGGCTGGAATAGCGATGTAGGAATATCCTCTATTGTGCGCGATAACTATCAGGTGGTGGTGGGAAGTTATGCGTTAAAAACCCAAGTAATCCAGGGAAGTGGTAATGCTGACGTCCGATCCGATGAAATGCCTGTCTCCCCATCTACCAACTACGCGGCTTCGGCGTGGTTTCGGACCGATGCTGCTGATTTTCAAACTGCGTGGGTTTCGATTCAGTGGTTTGATGCCTCTCATGCGCTGATTTCCACGACAACGGGTTCTTCACTTGCACGTTCTGCATATTCCTATAGCTTTCAACTTTTTGTTACCGGAAAAAGCCCATCAAACGCAGCCTATGCTCGTTTAGCTTTGAATATGGCGCAATTATCTACCGGTAACTCCAATTACTGGTGGGATCGCATTGAGTTTGATACAGCGCCTAGTCCGTCTATGTACTGTGATGGTGGTTCTTCAAACGCGGTTACTCAGGCTTCCTGGAATGGAACAGCTCATAATTCTACTTCCAAATGTATTGTGAATTCACCAAATGGCTTCTTTGAGGGAACCGGTTCATGGCTTACCGAGGATCAGTGTATCTCAGGAAAGTGCTTGCAGTTTACTGATCATTATGCAGATGTCACTGTCGCAAATCCTTGGAACAGCAGTTTAAATATCGGCACAAGTGATTTTACCATCTCATCGTGGTTCAAACTTTCACAGCCACAATCAGCAGGCTATGGGATGTTTGGTCGATATCCTCATAACACAGCTTACAACGGGAATTTTGTTATTGGCATTAGTGATAACAAGACGACACTCTTCTTTAATTATCGGGATTTTGCTGGTGTCATGCATTCTTATTCCATACCAAATTTCCCTTATTTTGGCCAATGGACATATATTGAGTATGTGAAAGCAGGAAATATACTTACCCTCTATCTGAACGGAAAACAGACTCAACAGTGGAGTATTAGCGGTTACAGCATGGATATAAATTTCGAAGGAAATAACTATTACATTGGGCACACGGGGTGGGCACCGGGAACGATTACGAATTTTACCGTAGATGAACATAAAATTTTCAGGTATGCACGTACTCCCGATCAAATAAAAGCCGACTACAACGCCGGGAAGGGCAAGGCAGGCATGGCAAAAGGAGCCAATGCTGTCTTAGGTTCCAATAACAAGCAGGGAGATTCCCTTTCTCAAGGCTTGGTTGGCTACTGGAAGATGGATGAAAGCAGCTGGAATGGGACTAGTGGTGAGGTGAAAGATTCTTCAGGTAATAATAATAATGGAACTGCACAAGGAATAACAGGAACTTCTACTAGTACAGGGAATAGTTCGACTATTGTTTGTGATAGTGCCAAGACTTGGACCGTGAATGCCTTTGCAAATGATACCCTTACACTAACTTCCGGCACTTATAGTGGACAGACAAGAACTATTGCCAGCAATACTGCAACATGTATCACTGTATCGACAGCATTCGGAGGAACACCTGGAAGTGATGGATATAAGATCACACCTTCGACGGTGGGTGGAAAGTTTGGGAATGGAGGAAATTTTGATGGAAGTAGTGGTTTTGTAAGTGTACCAACATCTAGTTCATTTAATAATTTTGGCACAAATGATTTCACAGTCTCTGTTTGGGTAAAACCTTCTGTAACAACACCCATGTCCGTTATTGAAAACGGTGCATGTGGAAATTACTGTGCTGGTTGGGAATTATCATTAACAAATAATAATTACATTGTTTATAGAATTGGGAATGCATCAGGATCTCCTTATCAAACTACTTCAGGACGACTTACAACAGGTATATTTAATCATTATGTAATTTCTCGAAAAAATTCTGTACTATATACTTATTTAAATGGATCACTCTTAGGGGCCGATAATAACATTGGAGTGTCTAGTAATGTTTCAAATAATAGTTTGATATATATTGGATCAGGTGTGTGGGGCAAGATGAATGGAAATATTGATGAAACCCGTATCTACAACCGTGCACTTTCACCTGCTGAAGTTTCTGCCCTTTACAACTGGGCACCGGGGCCGGTGGCTCAGTATTCGTTTGATGCAGGGAATGGTACAGCCGTACAAGATATATCGGGGAATGGGAACAATGCTACGTGGGGAGGAACCGGCTCTCACTGGACCCAAGGCAAATATGGAAAAGCAGCAAATTTTAATGGAGTAGATGATATGATCACACTCCCTGATAGTGTACAGATGGATGCACGTTTAGGAAGTTTGACAGTGAGCTCTTGGGTACGCACAAACAAAGCAACACAAGCATTTATTTATAGAAAATCTCAAAATAGTAATACCAACGGGATTAGTATAGAAATGCTTAGCGATGGGGCAGCTTTTTGTGGGTATCACACCACAGTATCAGTAACATCTCCTTTAAAATATAACGATAATAAATACCACTATATATCATGTGTCCTTGATAGGATCACAAATATAGCTTATTTGTATATAGATGGTACTCTTGTAGCAAATTCTAATGCGAGCAGTATAGCAACTCTTGATATGAACTCTGTTGGAGGGTATCGTTCCATAGGCTCGAGTGGATATGCCCTTTTTTTCCAAGGACATTTAGATGACTTAAAAGTCTACAACTATGCCCGTACTCAGAAACAAATTGTGGAGGATATGAATGGTGGTGCGCCGGCAGTGACAAATAAAAGCATGGTTGGGTACTGGAAGTTTGAAGAAGGAACGGGCACGACCGTGCATAATACCGGAAATGGCGGGAGCACCTTGGATGGAACTTGGAACGGATCTGGATCTCATTGGACTCCGAACGGGAAATTTGGGAAAGCAGGAACGTTTGATGGTACAAGTGACTATGTTAATTTGGGAAATAACAGTAGTATGAATTTAGCATCAGATGGTACTGTCTCAATGTGGATAAATCCATCTTCAAGCTGGTCTTCTTATGCAATATTTTTTACAAAGGGAGGTAGCTTTGTAAATTATAGATTACAGCGTTATGGTTCTACTAATGAATTAGAGTTTCACGATGGAGTGAATACTTTGCATGGTGGAACTATAAATTTAAATCAGTGGAATCATATCGTTGTTTCATTCAGCAATGGTATTGCAGTTGGATATATAAATGGAAAACAAGTTTTTTCAGGAGCGATACTTAGTAGCTTATCGGTTAATTCAGCGAATGCAACAATAGGTTTAAACTCTGGTGGAAGTGCATATTTTGCAGGTTCTGTAGATGAAGTAAAGCTCTACAACTACGCCCTTACTGCCGATGAAATAAAGGAGGACTACAACAAAGGCTCGGCAATGGTCCTCGGTGCACTTGGCACTTCTTCTGATGGAAAAACCGCTTCATACTCTGCTTCTTCTCAGTACTGCATTCCCGGAGATACCTCGCTTTGCAATGCACCGGTAGGTGAATGGAACTTTACTGAAGGAAATGGCACGACCGTAGGAGATACGAGCGGGAATAACAATAATGGAACCTGGAGCGGGACCGGAAGCCATTGGACCAATGGCCAGACACAAAAGGTGGGAAATTTTAATGGGAATAGCAGTAGTGATTATGTCGATATTCCTACTCTTTACAATACTAACTTTCCTCAAACCGCGGCGACCATATCGTTTTGGATTAAAAGTAAAATATCAAATAATTTTTTTGGTGGGATATTTGACAGCTGGGATAATGGGAGAAACCATCTATTTATAAGAACGGGAGATACCTATAGTTATCAGATAGCACTCCAAAGTGATATGAGTTATGTCAGTGTGGCTGCTATAACTAACGTTGCAGATAACAAGTGGAATTATATTACTGTTAGTTTTGATACTTCAGCTTTAAAAATGTGGGTTTATGCAAATGGCAGTCTTGTTTCCACGTCTGCAATATCAGACCCTTCCTGGAGACCAACAGGACAGATATCACGGATTGGCAGAGTGGGGAATACTTGGTTTAACGGACAGATATATGGCGTCCGTTTGTATAACTACGCGCGCTCCCCTGCTCAGGTAGCGTGGGATTATAACAAGGGTGGGCCTGTGGCCCAATGGCGGATGAATGAGTGTCAGGGAACCTCAATTAAAGATTCTTCCGGGAATGGAAACACCGGCACGCTGGCGGTTGGTTCGGGTGGGACACAAACACAAGCTGGAACATGCACGGACGGAAATAGTGCTAGTGCATGGAATAACGGCGCAAATGGAAAGTTTGGGAGTAGTTTGAATTTTGATGGAACGGATGATTATGTTACTGTATCAAATCAAAATAACTTTAATTTTTCTTCCGACTTCGCTATTTCAATGTGGGTAAAACCAAAAAGTAATTGGACTACAGGTTCGTTTAAATGTCTATTTTCTAAGTTAACTGGAGCTGTAACAGATGGATATCAACTATGCTGGAATAATTTAGGATATTTGTATGCTTGGGTAGGTAACGGTATTGCAGTTGATACAAATGGAGGATTGAGTTCATTACAGCAAAATCAATGGTATCACGTTGTCGCAGTTATTAAACAAGGTTCAATAAATAGCAAAATCTATATAAATGGAATTAATAAATCAGTTAATCGTTCAAGTAAAACTGCTGTTTCAAATACAGTTAGTCCAGTAATTGGTGCTAAAGGTGATAATACATATTCGGCAGATGCGCTAATCGACGACGTCCGTGTATATAACTACGCGCTTACTCCTTCCCAGGTGCAGAATGTATTTAACGAAGGTGCAGCTGTACGGTTTGGACCAAGCACGGGATCGGGGCCATGATTCCGGATAAGCCGGAATGACGTTTGTTTGTCATCCTCCTGAACAGGAGGATCCAATGAATAATTACCCCTTGGATCTCCCTCGACGATTGTACTTTGTACGGGGACTTCCTGCGGTCGCCTACGTCTGTAGGAATGACGAAAACAGTAACAACGATTCTGGACGCACTCCATCCCGCACCGTCTGGTGCAGGACTCCGTTTGCCAGAATGACAATCATTGGTCATTCCGGCTTGCCCGGAATCGTTGTTTAGGGTACACTACTTCCGATGAAAAAAACAGGGTACGTGTACATAATGGCTAATACCAGACCCACGCTCTATGTGGGAGTAACCAGCAATATTGTAAAGCGGGTCTATGAACATAAACAGGAGCGCGGATCGATGTTTACCGCTCGCTACCTCCTTACAAAGCTCGTGTATTATGAAACCCTCCCCACCATTGAGGCGGCCATCATTCGCGAAAAACAGCTGAAGAACTTATCGAGACAAGAAAAATTGGATCTTATCGTGAGAAATAATCCTTCGTTTGCAGATCTGTACGATTCGATAAAACAATAACAACGATTCCCGACGCGTTCATACTTCACTTGCGGGAATGACGTTGCTTTTACTCTCTGCAACCGCGAGAATGACGACGACGGAGTATGACCGACGCTCGTTTGTCATTTCGGGCTCATTTCATTCGCTGTCCGGAATGACGTAGCAGTGCCATTTCCGCACATTTCTTCGTCATCCCCGCGTGTTCTCCCGTCATCCCCGCGAAGGCGGGGATCCATGGATGGAAGATAGTACACTGGTAGGGATGGATTCCCGACTAGATCGGGAATGACGATGACGGAGTATGAGCGGCGCTCGTTTGTCATTTTGGGCTCATTTCATGCTATTCTGGCCTACAGCAGCCCCACATAATAATTAACAAAAAATTAGAAAATAGTAACTATATCAAAATAGATCACCTAGCCTCAGAATATGCCAAAATAGGCCTTCTATAGCCTCAAATATACACGTCAGTCCTAATAGGAACTTTAAAAGCATTTTGTATAAAAAATATGAAATATTGAAAAAATACCGCACATAATATTGCCCGTTCGTTCATAATTAAGGATACATCTCTCTTTTAATAGGTGCATTTACAATAAAATCTTCTCTCTATAAACTACGACTGCAAATAATATAGGATATGCCCTAAATTACTGGTAGGTGTCAGAACGACCTCTTTAAAATATTTTTAACCCTAGCAATCTGGCTATCTAAGTGATAATTGGCTATTTTTAGCGAAGTGAAGATTTTTTGAAAAAACATTTTTCACGTCTGGGTATTTCACATTTACCCTATACCCGGATCGACGCAGTCCGGGGCAGGCTCATCGTCGTCATTCCCGATCTAGTCGGGAATCCATCCCTATCGTCGTACTGTCTTCCATCTATGGATCCCCGCCTTCGCGGGGATGACGAAAAAATGTGCGGGGATGACGCGTGGGTGAGATCATGGATCCCGGGTCAAGCCCAGGATGACGGGAGGAGAGATCATGGATCCCCGCCTTCGCGGGGATGACGAAAAAATGTGCGGGGATGACGCGTAGGCGACCGATAGGAAGTCCCCGTACAAAGTACAATCGTCGAGGGAGATCCAAGGGGTAATTATTCATTGGATCCTCCTGTTCAGGAGGATGACAAACAAACGTCATTCCGGCATGCGACAGCCACGTTTGACGTGGTCTGGAATCGTTGTGAAAAATTGTTATGGCCCTGCACCCGTCGTCGGGCCAAATCGTGCGTAAATAGAAGGCTTTATAGAGCTCCAAATCAATGTCCTAGCCTCAGACACACTACTACTCCACCTTACTTTTAGTTAGCCTCAAATTAAATTGATTAAATAAAAAACGACTGAATTTTTGAAAATAGAGAGTTATATACTATATAACAATATTTCTATAGGACCAATGATATAGATAGACATATTAAGGTAAGCTAAATTACTATGCGGTAATTAATTTAAATATGTTTAAATAATATTATGAGATTAAGTAGGCTTAATCTAAAAACTATATCATAATATATCTAAATATATCTAAATTTGCCACTTGACACTATTATTATTATTGAATTAGTATTAAAGATATGGACACCATGTATAATCTGTATAATTTCGAACCAAAATTCTCAAAATACCTGCATTCACAAGCATATTCTGATGTTACGATTCGCAATTATCTATCCGACCTTCGACATTTTTTTGGATGGCTCACAATAAAAATAAACGCAGGTACAATTAATAATAAGGCTCCCACTGATGAATTTGGAGCACTTCAAAGCTCCTTCGACTCTATTTGCGTTCAAGAATATCGATCGCATTTGTTCAAAAATGAAGTTCCCGAAAAAACTATTAACCGAAGACTATCTACACTTCGCTCGTTTAGTGAATTTTGCGTGCAGCAAGGGTGGTTGAAAGAAAATCCAACTAAACACCTGCTGAATATTTCTCAAAAGAACAGTTCATCCTCTGCCTTGTACGGTACAGAATTTCAAGAATTTAGAGCGAGTCTCCGCAATGGCATTCAGGATCCAGCATTAGCACTTCAGATTGAGTCTGATGTTCAGGAGTTTATCCAGTATTTATCAAGCAATTCACCGAAAATTATCCATGATTGAGTGTACCCCCGAAATAATTCGCTCCTTTATTGAAGAGCTCCTTAAAAAAGACACTGACGTTACTATTGTAAAGCGAAAAATTAGCTCCATCGAGAATTTTCTTGAATGGGCCTATGGAACAGGAAAAATCGCAGCAGAGCAGGTTTGGCAATTGAAACAAACCATTGCTGAAATGAAAGATGAACTCAGTAAAGCAGAAAAAGAACGGACGGATACAAAGACTCAAAATATTGTTTCTCAGGAGACAGCATCAACGTCATTCCGGCTTCGTCCGGAATCGTTGTTAGGCATCCATTTGCCATTACATTATTTTTCACAACGATCCTGGTCAAGCCAGGATGACAACAGACGGAAACAATCTAAATTTGACCCTCGCAAGGCAATTGGCTTTGTCCTTTTATTATTATTGGTATCTACCATGGGCGCGGGCGTGTATGACCGCTTCTTTAAAAAAGCTACCACACCCCTCGCCTATCCGTCGATCCTGACAAGAGCCGGACGTTTAATTTCCTTTCAAGGAAGAATGACTGACACTGTTGGAAATCCGATTACTGCAAAAACTGATGTTTTATTTAAGTTGTATAATGTTGCGACTGGTGGGACACCTTTATACACGGGAACCTGCCAAGGAGTAAACGGAGTGTCCCCTGATGTGGATGGCATTTTTAATGTAAATGTTGGATCCGATTGTGGAATGGCAGAAATTCCCAGTTCTGTTTTTACAGAGAACACCAATGTCTATTTGGGAGTAACCGTGGGAAGTGACGCCGAGATGTCTCCGCGGCAACAAATTGCGAACGTGGGATATGCAATAAATGCCGAAACACTTCAGGGCCTTCCACCTGGGCAAACAACATCTTCAATTCCCTATATCAGTAACACCGGCGATCTGCTAATTGCGGCTGCTACACCTGCGGTACGCTCCACCCTTGCAAGCGCAAACTTCACCCTTTCGAGCGCAAATTCTATTACCATCCAATCTGCAGGAAGCGGTGATGTGGTTATGGTCGCAACCGAAAGTGGAACACTTCGCTTCCGAACTGGTGGAAATACGGACGTATATACAAGGATGGTTGTAGACAACTTGGGCAATGTCGGTATTGGCACGACTGCTCCTTCTCAAAAATTGGAAGTGGCGGGGAATATTTATGCAAATGGCGGCCAGATTCGCATAGGGAATTTTGGAAGTGAACCAACGGCTATCGGCAGTGGGTCGATGTACTACAACACGGGGACAAGCCAACTGTATTACTACAATGGTTCTTCATGGAACGTGCTTGCCACGGGTGCAAGTGCACAAAATCTATGGACGCTATCGAACGGGGCACTTTATCCTGCAAATCTAACATCCGATGTTTTGTTAGGAGGTACGGCTACCTCCTCAGCAAAGTTTGCCTTTATGAATATGAACTCGGGGAACCCAACAGCATCGATCTCGGGGAACCTGGCTATTGGAAACGCCACGGGCAACACTCAGACAGCATTTATGAATGTGCTAAACGGAGGTGCGTTTAATCTTCAAACGTCCGTGGGAGGCGACGCAGGATTATCTTCAAGATTGTATGTGGCAAATAACGGGAATATTGGGATCGGGACAAACTCTCCTCTCGCAAAACTCGATATCGCAGGAGATGCTTCTGCTTCAGGATCTTTTGTGATGCGGGGAACTTCTACGAACGTCATAAAATCGTTGAACGGAGGCCGACTTGATTTTGCAACCTCTGTCGGTGGGGACCTCGGCCTTACTACCCAGATGTCGCTTCTTCAGAATGGATTTTTGGGGTTAGGAACCACGGCTCCCCTTTACCAGTTTGATCAGTATGGAACACAGAATGATTACCTCTCTCGCATCTGGAACGCCAGTACCGGAGACTCTGCTGCAGGACTATTCCTTCGCGTGGATGGCAACGGAAACTTACTTACCTTAAATAGTAACGGCAGTGACATTATGACTGTCTCCAATACCGGTGCAAACTTCAACGTCCCCACCTCTTTCAATGCCGCCGGTGATGTTTCGATGGCCTATGACCTGATCTTCTCTAATCCTATTTCTTCGTTTATAAAATCCGCGGGTGCACTTACCATCCAGTCTGGTGACACCTTTAGTTCTATGGATCTTACCCTGAATACCTTCAATAATGGCGATATCGTGCTTGATCCTGGAA
The DNA here is from genome assembly GCA_013335175.1 of Candidatus Roizmanbacteria bacterium. Lineage (GTDB taxonomy): Bacteria > Patescibacteriota > Microgenomatia > UBA1406 > GWC2-37-13 > JAAXWC01. The sequence goes on along the minus strand of JAAXWC010000001.1, from coordinate 62,568 downwards.
GATTCACGTACGTGACAAAGAACCTTGGAGTTGGTACAAACAACCCTCTTGGTCGTTTGCATGTATCCACGGATCTGACGAACCTAACCGGAGCAGCGGCTTTGATTGTTGACCAACTGGAAAATCAGGATATATTAACCGCTTCTTCCTCAGGGGTCACTAAGTTTGTGATCAACAATGCCGGAAACGTGGGGATTGGAACAACTCTTCCGGGGTATTCGTTAGATGTGAACGGAAACTTGAACGTAGCTTCCACCACTACCTTCAATGGTCAAACCTATAGCTGGCCGGGAAATACTGGTTCGAATGGGTATGCATTAGTAACGAACGGATCGGGTACTCTTTCTTGGGCGAATGCTTCAAGTTTAGGCACAAATTATTGGAATTTAACAAACGGGGCTCTGTTCCCGATGAACTCCACTACTGATCTCCTCATTGGCGGAACCAGTACCTCCTCTGCTAAATTTGCATTTATAAATAATGCATCAGGTTCTCCTACCGCCTCAATCTCGGGGAACTTAGCACTTGGAAACGCTACCGGGAATAATCAAACTGCCTTCTTGAATGTGTTAAACGGTGGTGCATTCAATCTCCAAACGTCCGTGGGCGGCGACGCAGGTCTTGCCTCGAGACTGTACGTGGCGAATAACGGGTATATCGGTGTTGGTATTACGAATCCCAGTCAAAAATTGCAAGTGAACGGCACTATCGCTTTAACAGCTGCAGGGCAAGATGGATCCCAGAGATATTACACCTATCCCGACGCAAATCATTCCTGGTATTACAACAGTAACCTCAGTGGAAAAGCAGTAGATGTCATGTCCTACTACCAGAACTTTCGCTTTAGACTAGCTGATTCTACTGATGTGTTATCTCTTGATCAAGGCGGTAACGTCGGTATTGGTACGACCGCTCCCCTGGCGAAACTCGATATTGCAGGAGACGCTTCTGCTTCTGGATCGTTCGTGATGCGGGGAACTTCTACGAACGTAATTAAATCGTTAAACGGTGGACGGCTTGATTTTGCAACGTCCGTCGGTGGGGACCTCGGCCTTACTACCCAGATGTCTCTCTTACAGAATGGATTCCTCGGCTTGGGTACCACGGCACCGGCCTACCAGTTTGATCAGTATGGCTCTCAGAATGATTACCTTTCCCGTATCTGGAACGCCAGTACCGGAGACTCTGCTGGGGGACTATTCCTTCGCGTGGATGGCAACGGAAATTTGCTGACGTTAAATAGTAACGGCAGTGACATTATGACGGTCTCCTCTACTGGAGCAAACTTCAATGTGCCTACCTCGTTCAATGCCGCCGGGGATGTCTCTATTGCAAACGACTTATTGTTTACCGATATGACGGCCTCATTTATTAAATCACATGCGCCGCTTACCATTCAGTCGGGAGAAAGCTATGAATCATCACCGCTTACTTTAAACACTTTTAACAGTGGTGACATTATTTTAGATGCAGGTGGAAATACGATCGTTACTAAAAACTTAGGAGTCGGCACCTCCGCCCCGTTGGGACGTTTGCATGTCGCCACAGATCTGACGAACCTAACCGGTGCCTCCGCTTTGATTGTTGATCAACTGGAGAATCAGGATATCTTAACTGCCTCTTCCTCTGGGGTCACCAAGTTTGTGATTAACAATGCAGGAAACGTGGGAATTGGAACAACTCTTCCGGGGTATTCGTTAGATGTGAACGGAAACTTGAACGTAGCTTCCACCACTACCTTCAATGGTCAAACCTACACCTGGCCCAGTGGTCCTGGCTCTTCGAACTATGCATTAACCACCAACGGATCAGGTACGTTGTCTTGGGCAAGTGCCTCAAGCTTAGGCACGAATTACTGGAATCTAACGAATGGGGCTCTGTTCCCGATGAACTCCACTGCGGATCTCTTAGTTGGCGGAACCAGTACCTCCTCTGCTAAATTTGCATTCATGAATGTGAATTCAGGAAGTCCTACGGCCTCGATCTCCGGAAACCTCTCGCTGGGAAATGCCACGGGAAATAATCAAACCGCCTTCTTGAATGTGCTAAATGGCGGTGCTTTTAATCTCCAAACGTCCGTGGGCGGCGACGCAGGTCTTGCCTCGAGACTGTATGTGGCAAACAATGGGAATGTAGGGATTGGGACTACGTCACCGAACGCAAAGTTAGCCCTTGCTATGGCAGGTGGTGCTTCGATCACAAGTGCTTACACTAATACGGCCATTCGAATTAAAGATACCAATATAGGTTCCGGTGCAAAGTTTGGAATTTCATGGGAACAGGGGGACATAGGGTCAACAAATACACTTGCTGCGATTGAGCCGACAGTAATCTCGGGGTGGGATACGAGTCTCGATTTTTATACACGCCAAGGGGGAGCACTCACTAACAGTTTGCATCTTGATCGAGCAGGAAACGTCGGTATTGGTACGACCTCTCCCCTGGCGAAACTCGATGTAGCCGGAGATGCTTCTGCTTCGGGATCATTCGTGATGCGGGGAACTTCTACGAACGTCATAAAATCGTTGAACGGGGGACGACTTGATTTTGCAACGTCCGTCGGTGGGGACCTCGGCCTTACTACCCAGATGTCTCTCCTTCAGAATGGCTTCTTAGGGTTAGGAACCACGGCTCCTTCCTACCAGTTTGATCAGTATGGAACACAAAATGATTATCTGTCGAGGATCTGGAACGCCAGTACCGGAGACTCTGCTGCGGGACTATTCCTTCGAGTAGATGGCAACGGAAATTTGCTGACGTTAAATAGTAACGGCAGTGACATTATGACTGTCTCCTCTACTGGTGCAAACTTCAACGTCCCCACCTCTTTCAATGCCGCCGGTGATGTTTCGATGGCCTATGACCTAATATTCACCAACTCTGTCGCTTCTTACATAAAATCTGCTGCGCCGCTCTATATCCAAGCTGGCGATTCTTACAGTTCCACAGATCTCACGTTGAACTCATTTAATAGTGGGAACATCGTTTTGGATCCAGGGGCAAATGTGCTCGTTACAAAGAACTTAGGCGTGGGCACCTCATCCCCATTAGGAAGACTCCACGTAGCGACAGATCTAACGAACCTAACGGGAGCAGCGGCACTCATTGTTGATCAACTGGAAAATCAGGATATCTTAACGGCTTCTTCTTCCGGTGTGACCAAGTTTGTTATTAACAATGCCGGGAATGTTGGGATTGGCACTTCTTCTCCCACCCAAGCCCTTGATGTCGTCGGTAACTTCAATCTCTCTGGTACCACCACTTTCAATGGTCAAACCTACACCTGGCCCAGTGGTCCTGGCTCTTCCAACTATGCATTAACCACCAACGGATCAGGTACGTTGTCTTGGGCAAGTGCCTCAAGCTTAGGCACGAATTATTGGAATTTAACAAATGGGGCTCTGTTCTCGATGAACTCCACTGCGGATCTCTTAGTTGGCGGAACCAGTACCGCTTCTGCTAAATTTGCGTTTATAAATAATGCCGCAGGTTCTCCCACCGCCTCAATCTCGGGGAACTTGGCACTTGGAAACGCTACTGGGAACAATCAAACAGCATTTTTAAATGTCTTAAACGGTGGTGCGTTCAATCTTCAAACGTCTGTCGGTGGCGACGCAGGACTCGCCTCGAGATTCTATGTAGCAAATAACGGATATATCGGAATTGGAACGACGACACCTGCATATAATTTAGACGTAGTTGGTTCGGGTAAGTTTACTGGAAATATAGGAGCATCTCAATTTGCAGCACTATCTAATGGAACGACCATTAATCCTGCCTTCAGAAGTTGGGGTGATTCGAACACTGGTGTGTATTTCCCAGCGCTTCACGAATTGGGTTTTGTTACTAATGGTAACGAACGTGTACGATTTGATAGTAATGGAAATGTTGGAATTGGTACGACTTCTCCCCTTGCGAAGCTCGATGTCGCAGGCAACGTAAACTTTCAAGGCTACGCCACTGCTTCTGCATCTTTAGCGGTCGGATACAATTCAGTCTTAGGTGGCGTAGGTAACGCCGCATTTAGTGGTAATGTGGGGATTGGAACGACAAATCCGGGGAGATCTTTAGACATTTTAGCTTCTAGTGCAAACGGAAACGAAATAGCACGTTTTACCAATGTAAATTCTAATCAATATTTTTCGGTTAGATCTATAAGCTCCTCAGATTTTAGCAATACATATGTTGGGGGTATATTACTTGACTCTAATATGTCAGAAATGTTGTTCGGCAAAAGTATAAAACTCATGAGTGATGGATCACATCTTGCTATCGGTCAAACAACACTTTCGAGTTCTATGTCTACAGGGGCCTTATTCCAAGTAGGTGGAGCAACTGCTTTACACGGGACTACAATCCAATTAGGAAATGATGCGACATACCAAGGGGCATTTAAAATAAATGATGGTCCAGGAAACGAACTATTGAGACTTACCACTGCTGGCAACCTCGGTATCGGTACTACTGCACCAGCACAAAAACTCGACGTTGTAGGAAACATAAAAGTCTCAGGTACCACTACCTTCAATGGCCAGACCTACACCTGGCCCGGAGCTTCGGGCTCGAATGGCTATGCCTTAGTTACGAACGGATCAGGTACGCTCTCCTGGGCTTCAGCCTCCGGTTTAGGCACGAATTATTGGAATTTAATAAACGGGGCTCTAATGCCGCAGAATACCTCTACCGATCTTCTCCTTGGCGGAAGCAGTACCGCTTCTGCTAAATTTGCGTTTATAAATAATGCCGCAGGTTCTCCCACCGCCTCAATCTCGGGGAACTTGGCACTTGGAAACGCTACTGGAAATAATCAAACGGCCTTTTTAAATGTCTTAAATGGAGGCGCATTCAATCTTCAAACGTCTGTCGGTGGCGATGCAGGACTTAATTCACGACTCTATGTGGCAAACAATGGGAATGTAGGGATTGGGACGACATCACCAGGTTTTACCCTCCATGTTTACAACACTCTCAATAATAGGCAAGCAGTTTTTGAAAGCAATCGCGGGGCTGATACAGGGATACAATTCAAAAATCAGGATAGAAAATGGTCGGTGGGAACAAACCTTTATGGTGCTGGTATTGGTAATTTTAGTATTTTTGATGACACTGCGGTAGCAAACAGGTTTGTTATCGATACCGCAGGTAACATTGGTATCGGAACAACTACTCCAACATCCAAGCTCGATATCTCGGGAGATGCTTCTGCTTCTGGATCATTCGTGATGCGGGGAACTTCTACGAACGTAATCAAATCGCTAAACGGCGGTCGACTTGATTTTGCAACGTCCGTCGGTGGAGATGCTGGCCTTACTACCCAGATGTCGCTCTTACAGAATGGATTCCTGGGCTTGGGAACCACCGCTCCCCTTTACCAGTTTGATCAGTATGGCTCTCAGAATGATTACCTCTCCCGTATCTGGAATGCAAATACGGGATCTTCTGCCGGTGGTCTATTCATACGGGTAGATGGAACCGGAAACTTACTCACGTTAAATAATAACGGCAGTGATATTATGACGGTCTCCCCCACCAACACCACCTTCAACACGCCAACTTCTTTCACCAGTGCTGGTGATGTAAGTGTGAGCTATGATATGCTCTTTGCAAACCCCACTTCTTCTACTATTAAATCGCTAGCCACGCTAAATATTCAATCGGGTGAATCCTATGATTCTTCCGATCTTTATCTCCGAACGTACAATTATGGAGATATTGTGCTCGATGCAGGTACCAACGGACCATCTGGCGCAGGGAGCATCAAATTTAATGATTCGAACGTTAAAAATGCAACCGACACCACTCCTATTGGTTTTGCCACTGGCTCTGCCGAGGTGAATACCTTCCGAAGTAATTTCGCTTCAACCCAGAGTATTCTCGGTGCTTTAAATACTGCGTACAACGCGGCTGTAGCCGGCACAGGCGGAATCTGGAATCTAAATGGATCCAACCTGTACCCGAGTTCTACTTCTTACAACGTAGGAATTGGTACTACTGCTCCTGGCTCGAAGCTCGACGTTGCTGGCAATGTAAACTTCCAGGGCTATGCCACTGCTTCTGCATCTTTGGCGGTCGGATACAATTCGGTTCTCGGTGGGATTGGTAATGGTGTATTCTCAGGGAATGTAGGCGTGGGTACGAGTAATCCCACACAGAAACTTACCGTTGTTGGTGGCCAGGTAGATGTAACGGCACCTTCTGCTGGCGCCAATCTATTTGCAGGGAGAATTAGCGGGGACGGATACGATCGTGTAAATATTGACAGCTACGGAAACGTTATCACATTTGGTGGGCTGTATTCAAACTTCTTTAGCACAAAAACTGCTACACAAGATACGAAGTTTATACTCCCCTCTGCGGGATACAACCTAAACTTCAGAAACAATGCCGACAGTTCTTCCTTAATCAGCATCACCGGAGCTGGAAATGTGGGAATTGGGACGACGAGTCCGGGATATCCGCTTGATGTAACTGGTTCAATTAGAGCAACCAGCAGCCTTATTGCTGATCCCGGAGCCGGAAGTGCCAATGCCTCACTGGTGTTAACTGGGAGAAACGCAGGTGTCGGAAGCTCTGCTCAATTATTAGCCGATTGGAATGGTGGCTTAACGATAAATCCAAAACTGGGACAGTCTACACGATTTAACTACAATCAATCAGGAACAGGCGGAACAGTCCAATTCTATGACGGGCAGACAAATGAAATCATGCGAGTTCAGCAAAATGGTAACGTCGGGATTGGGACGACAAACCCTTCTGGTACATTACATATAGGGAGAGGTCAACTTCTTATCGCAAACGGGACAGCGTCCTTACCGAGTATTGCGAGTGCGGCAAAACCAAACAGTGGTTTAAATATCGATCCAACATATGGTGATTTTATTATGGTGGTAAATGGTATACAACGAGGTAGTTTGAACGGAAGCGGCACTCTTTCAGTTTCTCAGGTCAATGCTGCACATGCTATGATTACAGGAACTGATTCCTTAAATACTACAATCGCAATGAATGTAAGTGGTTCAGCGAATACAGGATTAGTGGTGACTAATGCCGGAAACGTCGGGATCGGGACGACGAGCCCAGGACAAAAACTCGACATCGCAGGAGGAAATATATTACTCGAAGGTACGAGTGTTCTCTACCTTGGTACAAGCGCACAGTCTTTAAATCAAGATGGTTATGGTAATATTAATCTTTCTAATACTCAATCAGGGAAACTTACCACTCTGGCGACAACTGGCTCTGGTGCACATATCATACTCCAACCTGGAGGCAATGTCGGTATTGGGACAACCAACCCCTTGCAGAAACTTGACGTTGCAGGAAACTTCCAACTCTCTGGTACTACTACCTTCAATAGCCAGACCTACACCTGGCCAGGGAATACGGGTTCTAATGGCTATGCATTAGTTACGAACGGGAGTGGTACCCTTTCCTGGGCTTCTGCCTCCGGTTTAGGGACCAATTACTGGAACCTGGCTAACGGAGCTCTCTCTCCGATGAACTCCACTACTGATCTCTTGGTTGGCGGAACCAGTACCGCTTCTGCCAAGTTTGCCTTCTTAAATGTAAACTCGGGTACTCCTACTGCCTCAATTGGTGGCGTTCTCTCCCTTGATGCCAATGGTACAATTCAAACGACCGCTATGAAACCGATGGTCCTCGGTTCTTCCACCACCGGTTCTGTTCAGCTCTCACCAAAAGGCACAACCGGCCTTTTTGTAGACGGAACAGGAAATGTTGGGGTCGGGACGACGGGCCCATCGTATGAGTTGGACGTTACAGGTACGATCAACGCAAGTTCTACCTTGCGTGTCAATGGACTATCGAGAATATCATCAGCGGGAACATTTTATGCTAACACGGGATCGGCTGGTTCACCAGGTATTACATTTAATGGATCCACTACTGTTGGATTGTATAGACCTGCAGCAAATACACTAGGTTTAGTCACCTCTGGGGCTGAACAGATGAGAATTGACTCAACTGGTAACGTCGGGATTGGGACAACGAGCCCGGGAGCAAAATTGGAAGTAGCTGGCGCTATTAAAACTCCTACTACAGGTACACTTATTTATAACGATACAAACGCCACAGGCAATCCCGGTTCAGACAGTTTCAGAATGAAATATGATTCCAATTTTTATGGGACAAACGCTGATGGCCTCATTTTTGAAAAAACCGATGCTAATGGAGCAAGTCCGGATGGAGGAATTAGTTTCATTAATACCGGAAACACGGGAGTTACAAACTACGCGCTGACAATAAGAGGCGATGGCAACGTCGGGATCGGGACAACTGCACCAGGGTCTACATTAGACGTAAATGGTACACTGCACACTGCAAATACCATTACCGTTGATTCCGGTTCAGGAAGTAATAACGCTATGTTGCAACTTATCGGACGCAATGGAGGAACAGCAAATACCGCCTCAATCTATGCGGACTATAACGGCAACCTCAACATTGCCCCGGCAAATGGTGGTTTAAATCTCTCTGGAGTTTCTTCACTTTCGATTGATAAAGGCAGTGGAAGCAGCAATGCGACACTCACATTAACAGGTCGTTACAGCGGAACGGGTGCGAGTGGTTCGCTTACTGCTAATTATCTTGGTGGAATTATACTAAGCTCTGCTGCAAGCCAGCCGATTGGGCTCAGCCCCGGTGGTTCAACGGCGATGACCCTACTCTCTAACGGCAACGTCGGTATCGGTACCACCGCTCCAGCTCAGAAGCTTGATGTGGTTGGGAACTTCCAACTGTCTGGTACTACCACCTTCAATGGTCAAACCTACACCTGGCCAGGGAATACGGGTTCTAATGGCTATGCATTAGTTACGAACGGGAGTGGTACCCTTTCCTGGGCTACTGCCTCCGGTTTAGGCACCAATTACTGGAATTTAGCAAACGGGGCTCTCTCCCCGTTGAACTCCACTGCTGATCTCTTGGTTGGCGGAACCAGTACCGCTTCTGCTAAATTTGCATTTATGAATAATGCCGCAGGTTCTCCCACCGCCTCAATCTCGGGGAATTTAGCCATCGGAAATGCAACTGGGAATAATCAAACAGCATTCATGAATGTGCTAAACGGAGGCGCATTCAATCTTCAAACGTCTGTCGGTGGCGACGCAGGCCTTGCCTCGAGATTCTATGTAGCAAATAATGGGAATGTGGGAATTGGGACAACAAGCCCGATTGCAAAATTGGATTTACAAGGAAATCTAAACGTGAGTGGAGGCTTATACAATAATTTTTCAAACTGGTCACCGAATATACTTCAAACTCGGACAAATCTGATGAATAATACAAGTTATGACGGTTCTGCGTTTACCGGATGGTCTAATCAGACCCCAAGTTATCTCACACGTTCAAATCCGTCACCTGGAAGTGGTTTTTCTAGCACGGTGCTTCGCTGGGACGCAACCGGCGGAGCTCAAGGCCAGCGAGATTGGGCATCGGGAGGTGCACAGTCGGCGGAGTTTATTCTCAATCATACGTACCGGGTTTCATTTAAGTACCGAAGCGGCGGGCCTTTCACTATTCGAGATCGCGATACCACGTTTGCTACTGTACCCGCGAATGCCACTACCGCGAAAGTATTTAGTTTCGATTACACCAAAACGGTGGATTCATGGAGCAACCGTAACTTCTTGGTAAATTTGGTTGACAGCAGTATCTGTCCATGGGTCGAAATGGATGAAATATCGATTGAAGATATTACAAGTCCAACATACACCATTGCCGCCTATGCAAACTCAACCGGTAACGTCGGAATTGGAACCACTAATCCCGCTGCTGCTTTACAAATAAATACCTCTGTAGGAGGAACTGACGCTCTTATTTTTCGTGATACCACTAATAGCGCTAACGCACGGGTATATTTCACTACGCCTGCAGGATCTGCACCTGATATTAACCTTGATACAGGAAGTGGTAGAGTTATTTTCCCCGGATATGCGGTTAGATTTAAAAGGATTGAACCTTCTACCGGTACTAATCTAGATGCTTTTTTTACAACACTAAAGCTTGGTCCTGGTAGTAATACAAATATGGAGCTCTATGCAAGCTCTGTCGGTGGTACCGCCCCAGAAATACGAGCAACCGGCTCTGACACAAATATCAATTTAGCACTAATCCCTAAAGGCACCGGTGGAGTCGGGATTGGGACTACTGCTCCAAGTGCAAAATTAACTGTTGTGTCCACATCTAATAACACTGCTGTATTTGATACAACAGGTAGTAACGGTGGTTCAATTAGCTTTGCAGGTACAGGTACTCAATTTGGATATATAGGAGGTGCTTCTGGATTACTTTCAAACGGTAATAATAATGATCTAGCTATAAGATCAGAAAATAATATATATTTCTCTGCGTTTGGATCAACTACCAAAATGGCCATATTATCAAATGGTAGTGTCGGGATCGGGACAACAGTACCAGTCGAGAAGCTCGATGTGAATGGTGATCTGAAAATCAACAATATGCGGACTCGAACCATGACTCGCACTCTACCAACAACCGTCAACGATGAAGTGGATATCGGTACTTTTACTCTCACTAACGGAGGCGGATCGTTTGATATAAGTATCACAGTACCATCCAGTGGCTTTTCAGTAGCAAAAGAATATCTATTACCAATTAAATATAATCAAACTACAAATACATGGACTACAGCTCTACCAACCTCTAGTACCGGCTCCTATAGTTCCAATGATTTTGATCTCGATGTTAATGTGAACGGGTCAGCTGCTATGTTGAGACTTCGCCGAACGCTCGGATCCACTGGAGGCACCGCCTATATCGTTATAAAACAAGAGGGGGTAAATACAGACACCTTTACCGCTTCAACTAATACAAGTTCTGTCAGTGCTCCGACCGGATATTTCGGTAGCACTGCCCTTACTCAAGTGAACGGAAATGTGGGAATTGGCACTCTTACTCCTGGTGCTCTCCTCTCAGTCGGATCAACTAATGGATTCCAGGTAGATACGAACGGAAATATTACTAAAATCAATGGAGCGGTTACCTCCTTCCCTTCAACCAATGCCTCTGGATATTTGAAGAATAATGGTTCGGGAACCTTGACCTGGGACAACAGTCTCACTGCGTCCTCTATGGCCTGGTCTTCTCTGACTGCACCTGTTGCGAATCTAAGTTTGAATATGAGTACCTACACAACTGGGTTTAACTGGGCAACCGGAACCGGGACAAATAATTTGTTCAGTCTCACCTCAGATGCGAGTGCCAATGGGACAGGAACTCTCTTAAATCTGCAAACAGGAGCCTCCTCTACTCTTATGCCTCTTCGGGTGAGAGCTGGAAGTACTGAGGCATTGACAGTGAACTCTAGTGGGAATGTGGGAATTGGGACAACGAGTCCGGGGAATCGTTTGCAGGTAGAAGGAGGTTCTGCTGAGTTTGCTACAAACACAAATGCATACCCTCTCATTATCAGTAGAAATCACAAAGTTTCTAATTTTGAAGAATTAAGAGTAGGCCTTGATGATGCAAATACGTACTTCAACTATATTAATGATGAATCTAGTAGCCGACTTTCATTCCGATTACAAAATACCGATACGGAAACAGGGGGTGGCGTAAGTGCAAATGATAACACTATTTTAACTCTAGCCGGAAGTTCAACTGGATATGGTGCAGGTATAGGGACAACGAATCCTCTATCGAGACTAGATGTAAACGGAGGCGTTGCAGTAGGATCTTATGCCGGCAATAATGCTGCTCCAAGTAATGGACTTATTGTCTCCGGCAACGTCGGGATTGGGACGACAAATCCAAATTATAAAATGGACATTGCTAGTGGCGGAAAAATCGCACTCGGCAGTCAACCCAATCAAGATAAAATTTACCTCTATTCAACCACGTATGGATTGGGTATCGATTCTTCTGATCTCGTATTATTTACAAACAATACGACCGGAATATCTTTTAAAAATAGTTCGTATTCTGGCTCCACTATGATGAGGATTATGACCAATGGCAACGTCGGAATTGGGACAACGAGTCCGGGTTCCGCTTTAGATGTTGCTGGTGCAATTCGATCAACTGGCGATATGGTACCAGGCGGAAATGGAGTTACTCGAGCAGTGGTACCGCTTGCAATGCCAAACAGCGAAATTATCATTAACAGTCCCGGATGGCAGCGAGTAACCAAAACGAATTATGCTGCTATGACCAATCTCTTTAGTGGAGTGAGCACATTACCAGGAGCTACACGTAAGTACTATCTCGTGATCAGAAAAGGAGACGATCAACCAGGCGGAAATGGCAGTAATTGGCGCTTTGCCTGTGACTCTGGTTGGAATGGTGGAACTGATATTCCAGGGCATGGTTTTAGCCTAGTTAGCAACTGGGGTAACATTGATGAAGGATCTACAAATTGGGTAGAGATTCCTCCAACTGCCGTTTCTGGAGCTTCCTGTTCTTCTTACTACTGGAAAATTGACGCTCAGATGGCCAATCCAGGACAAAAAATGAAGATTATGAGCGTAAGTATGGCAGCAGTAGATGTATACAATGGGACCAATATTGCATATAGCGCAGCTACTGGAGGGAATGATACGAACCCTCTCATGACGGCAATGAACAACGCTCTCATTGCTTCTTCAAGCGGTAACCTGGCAGTAGGCTTTTCAACCAACTATTTCCCAACTAATAAATTTGAAGTAAATGGAAATATGTATATTGGAAACGGCAACCTTGGTATCGGTACCACCGCTCCTGGGTACAAGCTCGATATCCAGGGAGGAACAGGCATTGTCGGTCAGTTCTCCGGACGAGTAATTGGTGCTAATGCAGTAAATACCAATGAGTTTGTTACCTTAGGGCAGATGAGTAGTAGTAATTTATGGACAAGACTCAATGGTGTCCTTTCCCCTGCTACTTCTTCTGATGTCGTTGCTGCTACCTCTTCTGCTACTACAGTGGGTACTTTTACTTCAACCGGAACCAATACTGCCTTACGTGCAGGAGGTACGGGTGCTTACCTGTCGGTTGATGCTTCCGGAAATCTCACGTTTACCAATAGTGGCACTGCTACCATTGGTGCATCAAACAATCTGACAATCGGAGCAACTGGGGTTCTTACCCTCAATGCGCATACCTTGGGTGGAGATATCACTGGGAATAGTAAAAATATCACGGGCGTGAATCAACTCGGTTCCGCTACTCTCGGCGTTGGGTACACTCCTTCAACCATTGCCAATGGCGTTGCGGCATTTAATGGCAACGTCGGGATTGGGACGACGAGCCCTAACTATAAGTTGGCGATTGGAAATGGAACCCATCAATTAGGGGTATATTCCGATGGTGCGAACGGATATATTAATGCTTCCTCCGGCAATTTAAAGTTAGATTCAAATGCTATCGGTAATGTAACTATAGGCGAAGACACACAAGTAAGTGATACGGCAAACGGATCAGCCTTATCCATCTATCGAAAAGCGGCTGAAGGAAATGACTTGCTCACCCTAAATATCGATAGTTACCAGGTGAGTAGAATTGCTGCATCAAGACATTTTGCTCTTGGCTCGGGTGTTGGTTATGAAATAGCCGCTCAATCTCCGCTTACTATTGGTCATTGGACAAATGGCAATACTACGTTTAAACAGTATGGCTATATTACTGCAGCCACTGCAGAAAAGTATGTCCAATGGCAGGTAAGTGACACTACCGACAATTATGAGCTAACTCGTCAGGATAGTAATATTGGATACCTTGATATACAGATGCCGGCATTATTTTCCGGTGGCAACGTCGGAATTGGTACCACCGCTCCAGCTCAGAAGCTTGATGTTGTTGGAAACTTCCAACTCTCTGGTACTACCACATTCAATAGCCAAACCTACACCTGGCCAGGGAACGCTGGTTCAAATGGTGCTATCCTTTCTACCAATGGATCGGGTACTCTCTCTTGGACAAGCCCGGCATCCTTAGGTACCAATTACTGGAATCAGGCTAACGGAGCTCTCTCTCCGCTAAACTCAACGGTTGATATGTTCATTGGCGGTACTGCCTCTTCCTCTGCTAAATTCGCGTTCATGAATGTGAATTCAGGAAGCCCCACTGCCTCGATTTCGGGAAATTTGGCCCTCGGCTCTCCCACTGGAACCAATCAGACGTCATTCTTAAATGTCCTAAACGGAGGAAATTTCAATCTCAAAACGTCCGGCGGCGGCGATGCAGGTCTCGCTTCGAGACTTTATGTAGCAAATAATGGAAATGTGGGTGTCGGTACAACCTCTCCCCTTGCAAAACTCGATGTTGCTGGCGCTGCCACCATATCTGGAAACCTTACCTTCTACGGAGGCCCTGCATACATTGCAACCAGAGCTCGAAACACTCTCTACATCGGAGATGCAGAAACGGGTGCTGTTGTAATCAATCCGGGTGCAAATGCGACTCCCCCACTTACCATTACTGCCGATGGAAATGTCGGAATTGGAACACCCTATGACGGATACAAACTTTCCGTAGACGGCGCTATTCGCGCTACCGCTTTCTGGGATACAATTGGTGGCTATTTCCTTGATCCTGCAAACTCTGGAACCTCTCTTATCACGGCAGGGAAAATCGGAATTGGGAACATTAGTCCAACTGAAATGCTCGATGTAACTGGGAATGCAACTATTTCAGGTAATCTTACTTTCAACGGTGCACGTACAATTGCATCACGAGCGAACAATGCACTCACTATTGGAGACAATCAGACAGGAAATATTATTGTAAATCCAAACGGTAATTTGGGAATTGGTACCACAACTCCGGGGTTCAAACTCGATGTCAACGGTTCTATCCGCGGGGCAACGATTTATCAGGGATCAAATCAGGTACTAGACGCAGGAAGTTTGACGGGGACTACGAATAGAACAGCAAAATTTACCGGGACAAATAGTATTGGAAATGGGTCAATTAGCGACCTCTCTTCATCGATAGCGATGACGATCGACGCAGGGGGGAATGTGGGAATTGGAACCACGAATCCAGGAAGTAACTTCCATATCGTAAGCAGTAATAGTAATCAGCTTAGATTGGAGGAAGGGAGCAATACAGGAGCCGCCACTATCCGAATGATCACTGATGGTACAGCAACAACTGTTTTGAGACGCTATGCAAGTGGAAACTCATTAGCTAACAAATTCGGAATTTCTATGGATGGTGGGACAACGCAAAATTTATTGATCGACAATAGTGGGAACGTCGGAATTGGCACAACAGCACCAGGAGCAAAACTTGATGTAAATGGAAACATACTTGTTCAAGGAGGAGGAACCATTGATACCGAAGTAGCAGGCACCCTGACTATCGGAGGGGTCACACAAAACGGACTTATACTTGGACGGTTCGGACAGTCTACCACACTCGCTGGCAATGTCCAAGGCTTTACCCTTGCCGGTTCTATAACCGGATCCGGATCTCCAAATATCTCCGGTATTGGATCATTGAGTGCTTCAACCGGTTCCTTCTCTACATCCGTTACTTCACCAGCGATCTATGGAGGTACAAGTGCATCTTCTACCCTCACGTTAGCGGGGACAAACAATGGTACACCTTCAAATGCCAATATTATTTTGAACGGGTTAGGCCAGGGAAATGTAGGAATCGGGACAACAACCCCAGGTTACAGGCTGGATGTAAATGGAGCCATCAATGCTACTTCCATTTTAGTTAACGGTGTCCCTGTCGGATCAGGTAGCACCCAGTGGGCAAATGGAAGTGGAGGAGCAATTTCATATACAGGGGGAAATGTGGGGATTGGAACTACCGCCCCTTCATACCCAGTTGAAATATCAAACAACTATGCAGGAGGAACAAATCTAAAAATACGGAATACAAATGCTAATGCATGGACTGGTTTCGATTTATTTAATTCAAATAACACAAAAGTAGCATATTTTGGTGCAGGGAATCCAAGTGCAGCTGGCGGTGCGAACACCGTATATTCGGGGAGTATCACGGCTATCCCGTTTACGTTCAATACAAACGACACTGAACGGATGAGAATAGACGCGAATGGGAACGTTGGTATTGGAACAACTGCTCCTAGTGCGAAACTAGAAGTAGTTGATGGCGTTTATACGATGCGATCAAGTTTCGATACCGGGTTTCAAGTAGGGACAACCGGTAACTCTGCTTGGGTTAACCTAGGTTCAGCCAATGGAGCGCCAATTCTTGAGTGGTTTGATACATCAAATAATATCTTAGGTCTTATCGCTGCTAGCGGAAATATGGGAATTGGTACCACGAACCCAGAAGCGACACTTGACGTATCGGGCTACGCGAGATTTGGAAGCTCAACAAATCATGTAGTACTGGCAAGTGGCCTAGGGACAGGTGATAAAGGCATCTGGTTAGATTATGGAGATGTTGTCGCTAATACCGGCATTATCCAAGTTGAAGATCAAGGGACCGCATATAGAGATCTTCTACTGAACCCGTATGGAGGAAATGTCGGCATTGGAATAACAAATCCTTCGTATAAGCTCGATGTAAATGGAGCAATTAATGCTACTTCCATTTTAGTTAATGGTGTCCCTGTCGGAACAGGCGGCACCCAATGGGCAAATGGAGGTGGAGGAAAAATTTCTTACTCTGGAGGAAATGTTGGCATCGGGACAACAGCACCAGCAGCAAAACTTGAAGTGACAGATAGTGGTGCCACCATGCGATTTGGATCTAATACTGGTTTCCAAGTAGCAACTACTGGGACAAGTGCATGGGCAAATATTGGGACAATAGACACCTCCCCCATTCTTGAATGGTATGATATCTCTAATAACCCCATTGGAGTAATCAGTAACAATGGAAATGTAGGTATCGGCACAACAACTCCAATCCGCCCACTGCAAGTAGTAGGAGATCTCGTAGTGTCTGGCTCGGGGAATCGACTATCGTTAGCAAGTAATGTAGGTGGAGATCCACTATCTACAAAAACATGGCATTTTGACAATAATAGTAATAATTTGCGCATTTTCCAACAACCGAATATTGGAACCGCCGGCACTGTCTATATGACCATGGCCGACGGAGGGAATTTAGGCATTGGTACCACGGCCCCCGCGCATAAGCTGGAACTTGCTTCGGATACTACTGCTACGGGAGGGATTGGATTTGGGACAGATGTAGAGTTGTATCGATCAGCGGCCAACACCCTTGCATTGGCTACCGGAGACAGCCTCAATATTGTATCCGGTTCCTATCAGGCAGGAGGCTCTACCGTTATTGACTCTTCACGAAATCTCACCAATATTGGGACCATTTCCTCAACCTATCTGACCTCAGGAGCAAGCTATGTAAATTTAACAGGAAGTGCAGAACTGAGAACCGGAGGAACAGCCCGTATCTCGAATGGCGGTAACCTCCTTAACATTGGAACCACTCAGTTTGCCAGCAATATTTACACCTGGCCTGCTTCTCAGACATCCGGAGGATTCCTTACTACAAACGGAAGTGGTACTTTGTCATGGACAACTTCAATCCCCGTAACATCCCTTGCATTTAACTATCTTACGGGAGGAACGAATACAGCTGCAGCTATGGTCGTGGGATCTGGAGCATCGCTCAATTACACCGGAACCGGGACAATCAATGCCTCTACTTTAGGCACCTATGCCGTCACGGCACTTCCCTATGTCAACAATGTAACAAACGCTACCCTTACCAGAAGTGCCAGTGCCCCCTATACTTTAGGCCTTAATCTCGGTAATGCCAATACCTGGACTGCCGCCCAAACCTTTCAGGCAGCAACCAACTTCCCGGGGAGTGGAATCTGGGATACGAGTGGGAACGTCGGGATAGGCACAACAACAACATCATCATACAAACTAACCGTCTCTGGTGCCGTCAGTTCAACAGGATCTATGTACGCAGGCGGATCAATGTACCCCGGCAACGATACGAGTTATTACCTTGGTACCCTTGGAAGTGGCAATGTCGGGATAAACTTTGAGTCTGGAAATTATATGGATTTTGATCGGACCAATGATGTTTTCCGATTTGTTATCGCAAACGGTTTGAGAATGGCTATCAGTGGTTCAAGTGGCAATGTCGGAATTGGAACTGGATCAACAAGCCCCGCTTACAAGCTCCATGTGAAAGGTACTGTTTGTCTTGATCTTAACGCCGACGGGAACTGTACCGATAACACAGCCGCACTCTCCGATGCACGATTTAAAACAAACGTTCATACCATTAGTAATGGATTAGACCTTGTCGAAAAACTGCGAGGAGTCACATTCAACTGGAATGGAGATGCCTATCCGGAACGACTGCTTGGTACGGCACCATCCTTAGGTTTTATAGCTCAGGAGGTTGAACAGATCCTACCAGATCTCGTAATTACTGATCAAGACGGATTTAAATACTTAGACTATTCGAAACTTACAGCCGTGCTTGCCAGTGCTATCCAAGAGCAACAATCCCAGATTCAAGCACTGCAATCTACCACCAACGCCCTCACCATGAATCTGAATCCATCTGGAGACGTTGCGTTAAACACATCCACACCAACCGCCTCTGTCTCCACCACCGGACTGAGTTTCGATGGAGTTAAATCACTGTTGAAGTCGCTCACCTTTACCCTCACAAACGGATCTCAACAGATACTTACGAATTCCGGCTCGTTTGCCAAAGTAATTGCCTCAACTATTACGTCCGGTCTTATTGAGACAGAACATGCCATCGTGAATGGCACTCTTGCAGCCAAGCACGCCACAATTGATACCCTCGATGCTCAACTCGCCTCTTTCCAAAACTTAATCGTCCGTGAAAAAATAGTTTCACCCGTCATCGAAACGGGAGATTTAATCGCAACCGGCACGGCAACCCTTTCCAAAATCCAGACAAATGAAATTAAAGCGAAAGATAAAAATATAACATTAGATATCAGTACTGATCAAAGTGGATCAAATACTGAAGATGCATCTGTTCAACAAAATGGAACAACCTCTAATTCCCAGACAGGCGCACTCGCAAAAGTAATATTCAAAGGTCTACAAGGAAAAACAGTTACCACCATTGATGCCGCCGGGAACATCAACACCGCAGGAGATCTTTCAGTTAAAAATGCATCTATCAGCGGTTCCATCGTCTCATCCGTCGTTATTGCCAATAATGTCCAAGCACAAACAGCAACCATAGCGGGAACGCTTGCCGCTCATGAAGCAACCATTGAAGGAAAACTCATTGCGAAAGAAATTCAATCTGAAAATATCACCAATTTACAGAATCAGGTCTCTTCTATTTCTAACCAAACCAGTTCCTCTCTCCAGTCTATGGAAGAACTTTCTAAGCAAATGAACGATGTTCAAAAATTACTGGGTGATATTAAAAATCAGCCACTCCCCAGCCCTGCGTATTATCAAAATCTCTCTTCTGATTCGTTAGCTTCTGGAAGTGCATCTCTTGCCGATGCCTCCGTTGTAAATCTGTGGGCTACCGGTTCGGTAAACGCTACACAGGCAGTTATTACAGATCAGCTTACCGTTTCACAGATTATTGTTCATGAAAATTCAATAAGTTCGTTAACAAACGAACTCAAGCTTGCAGCACTTTCGCAGATAAACCTCATGAATGGCGCAGTCATTATCGCCAAAGATGGCACCATCACCTCTCGAGGTGAAATTATTGCACAAGGCGGCGTACGAACGAATGAAATAAAAGCAATTTCTCCTGATCAAGATGTAAGTGTCGTCCTCGGGGCACGAACTGCTTCTGGCTCGGGTGAAATGGAAAATGCAAAACTCAAAGTAAAAGACGTCCTCGGAACAACGGTTGCCTCCATTGATGCATCCGGTTCTGCTTCGTTCCAAAACTTGTCCTTAAACAAATACCTCGCAGCAACTTCCAGTGCCTCTGTACTTTCTGCACCGGATAATTTCAATAAAAATGGATTAAACGCTCCGGCCATTGAAACAGATACTCAGTCCGCAGGTATTGGAATTATACCCAGTGGACAACCTGAGGTAGCAATCTACAATACGAGTGTTACAAAAGATTCGCTCATCTATCTTACCCCCGTAGGCGAAAATGCACCACAACTTACGGTCGTGCAAAAAGAAGCATGCACCACAAAAACGCCGGGATGCAAACCATATTTCACAGTATCAGTGGGTAACGGAATACACTCAGATGTAAAATTCAACTGGCTTATTATTCATTAATCATGGTACGATAAGAAAATAATGAAAAAGAAAAACTATTCTCAAGGCATGACATTGGTAGAGATCCTGATCGTAATTGCCATGCTCGTTGTTATTGCAGTAGCGTCGCTCGCGATATTAAACCCCTTGGGACAGCTTAACAAAGCGCGCGACGGGGAACGGAAAGCAGATTTGAGCAAACTCAACAAAATGCTAGAAGAGTGGTACAATGACAAACAGTATTATCCCGATCCCTCCGACCTTTGCTACGATACGCCCGTTTTATATATGAATACTCAATCCTGCCATATCTGTGGGAGAGAATCTACGTCGCCTCCATCTCTTTCTTCCTATGGAAACATTCCCTGCGATCCAGCCCATCCGGACCACAAGTATTTATACGTTGTCAGCAGAACTACAAACAATTGGTATAAAATCTACTCCGTCCTTACCAATCACCAAGATCAACAAAGTGTCCAATTAGGATGTGCATTCAAAGGCTGTGGGATACCAGACAGTGAGCTTTTGTCCAATTCTGAGGTACCATTCGGATACGATCTCGGAATCTCCAGCCCGAATATAGATCTCGATAGGGCAGCCCGTTATCAATGCGTAGGTGGAGATGGAAAATGCAATGACTGCGGAACGTACAATATGTGTATCACAAACCACTATTGCCATGATAACAAATTCTACTCAAGTCGAATGGCATGTCAGCAGGATGGAAATCGATAGACCTGTTTATTGCCACTCGGAACGGAATCCATTTCCCTCTTCTCGTCATCCCGGGCTTGCACGACAGCCATGCGGCATCGCAGGGCATGCCAGGGATCCGGGATCCGTTTCCCCCGTCATTCCGGCCTCCGAGCCGGAATCTATATAATATAACCGCTTTTATGGCCCCATTGTGTGCTTTATGGAATAGATTCCCCCGGATCGGCGCAGTCCGGGGCAGGCTCCTCAGGACGGAATGACAGTGAGGATAACAACGACTCCCGGCAAGCGGGAGTGACAAACAAACCAATAAAAAAAAGAATGGGTGACACGAGTCAGGGGTCTCACGCACTTTTGACGGTGGTGTGATGCTCGAAGTCAAGTGCGTGGGAAAGACGAGTGGCAGGCCTCCATTCTTTTTGAAACAACGATTCCGGACTTCGCCGGAATGACAAACAGGCGGGCGGGGGACAAAAAAAATGGGTGACACGAGTCAGG
Organism: Candidatus Roizmanbacteria bacterium; assembly: GCA_013335175.1. GTDB lineage: Bacteria > Patescibacteriota > Microgenomatia > UBA1406 > GWC2-37-13 > JAAXWC01. The sequence continues at coordinate 41,203 of JAAXWC010000001.1, read as the reverse complement.
GGTCTCACGCACTTTTGACGGTGGTGTGATGCTCGAAGTCAAGTGCGTGGGAAAGACGAGTGGCAGGCCTCCATTCTTTTTGAAACTAAACAACGATTCTGGACGCACTACGTTTGCCAGAATGACGACGCTGAGCTCATTCTATTCGCTGTCCGGAATGACAACCTTGAGCCTGGAATGACAAAAAATACATCGTCATCCTCGTGAACACATGGCTCACTATCCTGAGTCTAAGCCGAAGGATTTGACTCGGCAATAACAAAAAACCCTCCATTTCTGGAGGGTTATTTTTTTATGTTCGTATATCTAATCCCTTACGGTTGCGTCGGCTCTGCTGCCTGCTCTTTTGGTGATGGAGCGGGTGGTTGAGCTTCTTTCTCCTTTAGTTTCAGTTTCGGAGATATGGTGGCCTGAGGAGGCGTTGGCAAGCTCAGTTTCTGAGGTGCCTGCGCTTCAGGCTGTTGCTGCTGCGTCTGGGTTTCCGCTTTTGGAATTTTCTTCTTAATCTCTTCCAAATCTGCCGCAACCTTCTGATAGTCTGCTGCATCTTTCTTCTGGTCTAAAAGATACAATACGTTCTGCATTTCAGTTGCCGATCTCTGATAATCCCCTTTTTGATAGGTAGCCCAGGCCAGATTATAGTGCGCGTTTGCCCAATCTGGTTTCAGAGAAGCAGCCTGCTCAAACATGCGAATTGCATCATCGTAATTTTTCAGAGAGAAATATACTCCTCCTAAATTCAACCGATACACCGGATTCTGAGGATCAAAAGTAATTGCTCGGGTGTAGGAAGTAACCGTCCAACTATCCGCCCCCTGCGCTACATTTAATACATTTCTGTAAATCGTTGCCAGGTTGTCCCAGTTGGTAGATTTCTGATCATTCAAAGCTACCGCAGCTTTTGCCTCTGAAATAGCAGCTTGAATTGCGTTGGTGATCGTTGTCTTGTCCTGATCACTGAGCTGATTTTGCTGTGTTTTTCCATCCGCAGTCTGAGTACTTGCTTTTGCTGCTAAATTGTTCGCGATTAACAAATTGGTCTGAGCAAAATTAATGCGGAATCGCTCAATGTATGGATTGTAAAGGATCGCCGTTCTTTGATTATTGTACAAATCCTGTGCACTGTTTGCCAAATATCCATCGAGCGACTTTTTGAAGTACGCTTCTGCCATATAGGTTTGATACAGACCAAATCCTGAACTCAAAATAAAGGCGACGGATACAATCGCAATAATTCCGTAGATGGGAAGCAATTTCCCCGCATCCAACACCGTTGGTTCTGCTTCTGGTCCATTTTCTTCATCTTTTCGTGTCAACAATGAAGCGGAAACGAATAAGAGAAAAAAGATTATGAACGATGGCGGGAGCACCAGTGCCACAATAATTAATCCTAAATACCCCAACACGACTGGCGAAACCTTAGAGAATGCTTTTTGTTTTAAATTCACTATATTCTTTTTCCCTGCTACAAAGAGGAATAGGACAAATGAAACGAGTCCCAATAGCCCTGACTCACTCATAATGTGAAGCAATGTAGAACTGGCAACAGAGAATGATGACAACTGCCACATAGCTGTAGCGTTATAGGCTGCATCTTTTACTCGAGTGAATAAGAATGGATAGTTATCTACCCCTACACCAAATACTGCATTCAAAGGTGTTTTTAATATTTCTACTGCTCCGTACCAAGACAATCTGAATGGCGGCAACAGGAGGTTATTTTGTGCAGTCGCCTGAAATGGTTTAAATACGGTGAACACCGTAAGAAGCAATCCGACAAAAAGAACAATTGCGGAAACGAGTGAGTATATCCGTCGAGACTTTGCTTCCTCCGTTTGAGCTTCACGTGTTTTTTTTGCCAAGATAATCCCCATGACAGAAACAACGAAGCCAAATCCGAGGACAACGATTAAATCAAGAGAACTCCCGACCGGAGTAAAACCTGTTTGCTTTAAGAATGCAAGCGAAGAAGGCAAATTTGCTCCTTTTAATGGTTGAAAAAAGAAGAAAATACTCACCAATCCCACCAGCAACGTACTCAACTGAATCGCTCCAAGCGCTAGTTTTTCGAATTTTGCCGAAGTATTGCGCGAAATATAGTAATAAAGTACCGCTAAAGAAGAAACGACCACAAATCCAAAGGTTGGATTGAGTAAGGCCTGAATTTTGTTAGGACTCACCAATAGCGTCGAAACTCCCACAGCCAGTGCAAACAAACTCACCGCATTATCCAATGGCCGTTTTACCCAGACAATCTTTTTGGTAATTATAAATTCAATAGTAGAAATCGCCAAAAGAAGCAGAGCAGCTACTGCCAGTAAATAAAATTTGTTGGTAACATAATACTCTTGAGTGGTTGTCAAAAAGAAAAAGGGCGTCAGAAAGATAACGCCAAGAAGGACTAGAGTTTTTAATTTTTGAAAAACGGTTAGAGGTTGGTGAGAATGTGTCATAATATTTTATGATGCATTATCTGGGAATAAAAATCAACACGAAAATACTATGGTGATAATAACCCGGACACTCTTCTCTTATTTGAGAAAGTTAAGTGGATTCAATAGCGTGCTTCCCGATCGTATTTCAAAATGAAGATGAGTACCGGTAGAACGACCGGTAGAGCCCATATTTCCTAGCTTTTGCCCCTGTGAAACAACCTGACCTGCAGAAACAACGATACTCCCCGAAACCATATGCCCATACAACGATTGATATCCATTTCCATGATTAATAATCACGTGGCACCCATATCCCCAGTTTATACATCCGGCAAATGTAACGGTACCGGTATCGGCCGCGATCACTGCCGGATGAGCGTTGTTCGCAATATCAAGTGCCATATGGTACCAGATAGGATACTGCGTAATTATTCCCGATGTTGGCCAGATAAAATTCGAAGTTCCTTTTACCCCTGCCTGAATCTGAGCCATCCCTCCATAGCCAGAATCATATTTCGGCTGTTCTTCTTCAATTACTCCGCCTGGGACAATAAGCGTCTGCCCGGGAGTCAACTGAAAGGTATCCAAATCAGCAAAATCGTTGAACGGAAAGTTTACAATGTTCTGAGCGTCGGTTTTATACTTTTTCGCAATAGTGTAGATATTTTCTCCAGAACTTACCTTATGAACAACTCCCGTAACCGGTGGAATTTTGAGCACCTGACCAGGCTTAATGCTATCCGACTTCAAATTATTTGCCCATTTAATGGTATCTACCGTAATATTTGACTGTTGTGCAATTAAGGCAAGTGTGTCTCCCCCTTTTACCGTATAATCCTCTACTTTATCGCGCGGCTTTATCGAGACACTCGTCCCTAAGGGATTTTCGTATGGATTGTAAGAAACGACAGCCGCTTGGCTCGGTGCATTGGTTGCGTCGATAGAACTTACGAAGGGATTATTTTCGGCAATGGTCGGGATACCAATAAGAACCGCGGCTACCAAGACAAAAAAAGACGTATTTAAGAATGAATTTGAATATTTGCCTCGCTTAACCAACAAAAATGCTACGATAATATTTTTTACCTGTTCAAAACCCCGACCAAACAAAAAGAGTCTGGATACAATGTACTGGCGCAAAAATATACAGAATGATTTAAGGTCTTGCATAAATATAGCACTCCCATTGTACCATATCCGCGCCTAACCCAGTTTCTCAGATGGAATTGATGCAGTTACGCCGATTCGCTTTCTTCCAAGTACTTTTCTACATCTAAAGCTGCGCCTACTCCCATGCCTGAAGCAGTAGATGCCTGGCGATAAACCGTATCCACGCAATCTCCCCCGGCAAAAACGCCTTTCACGCTGGTCGCCGTTTGAAACTCAGTATCAAACGATAAGACAGAATCTTGATATGCACTCTGGTCTTTCAGTCGCGCATACGCAACCTGCTGTGTTGTGAGCACATACCCACGACTATCGAGCTTGAGCTGTTCTCGAAAAAGGTCAGTGTCCGGTTTATGCCCAATTGCAATAAAAACTCCCTGGAGCTCGATTACTTTTTCCCCTCCGCCCTGTTCAATTTGAATCCCCGTAACTCTTTGGTCCCCCAAAATCTCTGTAACTGCCGAATTCCAAAGGATCTCGATTTTTTCATGATGAATAACACGCTCCTGCATAATTTTTGAAGCTTTAAAAGTATCTCTTCTGTGAATGATATAAACCTTTGATGCAAATTTTGTAAGGGTAAGTGCGTCTTCTAACGCGGTATCTCCCCCACCAACCACCGCAACTACTTTGTTTCTGAAAAAAAATCCGTCACAGGTAGCGCAGGCAGAAACTCCCTTTCCACGCAACCGTTGTTCTGATTCAAGCCCGAGCCACAAAGCCTTTGCACCAGTTGCAATAATAAGAGATCGTGCATATATCGGATCTGCTGAACCAGCGGGCGTAACAGCAAATGGTCGTTGGGAGAAATCGATCTCTTTCACATTTTCATCTCGTAGAGTTGTCCCAAAGGGAACTACCTGCTCTCGCATTTTTTGAATCAGTTCACTCCCCAAAATATGTGCAACACCGGGAAAGTTTTCAACCTCAGACGTAAGTGTAAGTTGTCCTCCGGGAGGAGAACCTGCAAACACAACCGGTTGCAAACCTGCACGAGAAGTATAAAGTGCAGCCGATAGCCCGGCTGGACCGCCACCAATAATTACGACCGGCACTACTGTTTTGTTTTCCATATATATGTATATATAAGTGATAATGTGAAACGTCAAAAGACTGTCATTCCGTTATCATAATTTTATCGCCCGCTCTATCATGGCTTTTACCTTTTCGGTATCTTCTTTGGGAATATACTGACAGATATCAGATATTACTATCTCCTTCGATAGTCCGTCAATAGCTTTTTTCACCGCCGAGATTTGTTGTAGTACCTCGGTACAATCTCGCTTCTCGTCTACCATTTTAACAATCCCTTTGAGCTGTCCAATAATACGGTTAATCCGTGTTGTTAATTCCATAGATGTGATAGATAAATTATATACTCCATACCCCTATAGAGTATAGGCTATTTTCTTCACCTTTGTCAACCATTAGTTATACCATCACTTATCCACAATTTATACACAATACGTACCTGGTATTTATCATCCTGGTTCTGGTTAAACCCGGGCGAGAAACGGCATTGCAATGCATGGATCCAAAGTACCGTCATTCCGGACAAATGAACGAAGTGAATGCGATCCGGAATGACGTTGCATCGTCATCCCCGCGTAGGCGGGGATCCATCCCGACCCTTGCATCAGACTCCTACCATGGATTCCCTCCTTCGAGGGAATGACGAGAGAGAGGGGATGACGTGCGGGTAAGATTGCTTCGTCATTTCACTCCTCGCAATGACCAATATTCGGCTGCAATTCTTTTTAAAGCGTTGTTTAATGGAATAGATTCCCCCGGATCGGCGCAGTCCGGGGCAGGCTCCCCAGTCCGGAATGACAGTGAGGATAACAACGACTCCCGGCAAGCGGGAGTGACAAACAAACCAGTAAAAAAAAGAATGGGTGACACGAGTCAGGGGTCTCACGCACTTTTGACGGTGGTGTGATGCTCGAAGTCAAGTGCGTGGGAAAGACGAGTGGCAGGCCTCCATTCTTTTTGAAACAACGATTCCGGACTTCGCCGGAATGACAAACAGGCGGGCGGGGGACAAAAAAAACGGGTGACACGAGAGGAAGGGTCCCATTGCACCACGTCAAACGTGGTTGACGCGCGGAGATTTTTTGTAGGGGCGGGGTTTTCCCGCCCTTAATGATAAAAAATACAAATAATGAAAGAATTGATGTTTTTTGTTCTATTAATTATATATTTTGATGTAGTTATTTTTACACCATTTATGCGACACAAAAAAATAAGGGCAGGAAAATCCTGCCCCTACTTTATAACAAAAACTAATTATTATTTACTTGCATTCAAAGCTTCCAGAAAATCTACATTTCCTTTTGTCTTCGAAAGCTTATCGATCATTACCGTCAAGCGTTCTTCCGGATTAAGCAAAGACAGCATGCGACGAAGCGTATTAATTTTTTTAAGTTTTTCCTCAGTAAAGAGAAGTTCGTCATGCCGTGTGCTCGAAGCCTCAATATTCACGGCCGGGAAAATTCTCCGTTCGGCAAATTTTCGATCCAAATGGACTTCCATATTCCCCGTACCTTTGAATTCTTCGTAGATAAGATCATCCATACGAGATTCTGTTCCAATGAGAGCTGTCCCAATTATCGTAAGACTCCCGCCTTCTTCACAGTTGCGGGCTGCTCCTAAGAATTTTTTTGCAGGGAACAAAGCTTGTGGATCAAATCCTCCCGAGAGCGATCTTCCTGAATTCGTTACCGACAAATTAAACGCCCGTGCAAGTCGAGTAATAGAATCTAAAAGGATAATAACATCGTGTCCCATTTCCACCATCCGGCGCGCACGATCTAGTGCCAAATTGGCTACTTTCACCTGCTGACGTGGCGATTCGTCAAAATGGGAAGCTGCTACCTCCCCCTTAATAAATCGTTTGATCTCTGTCACTTCTTCTGGTCGTTCTCCGATCAGAATGGCTAATAATTTTGCGTCAGGGAAATTTGCAGAAATTCCTTCAGCAATTTCTTTGAGCAAGGTTGTTTTTCCCGCCTTTGGCTGAGAAACGATAAGTGCTCGCTGTCCAAATCCGATAGGTGATACTAAATCGATAATTCGGGTAGACAAAACATCTTGTTTTGTTTCCAGCATTATCTGACGATTCGGATGAAGTGAGGTGAGCTGATCAAAATTTTTACGTGTTCTACTTTGTTCTTCTGTCAGTTCAACACCATTAATTTTTTTAATCAAAAGCAAACTGTGAAACCGTTCTCCCTCTTTGGGTGGTCGTGCCAATCCCTCGACTTCATCGCCACGGCGAAGCCAAAAACGACGAATTTGAGAGGTTGAAACATAAATATCCTGATCAGGATTAATAGCATAGTCCTGACGAAGGAATCCGTATCCTCCAAAAGTAACATCTAAAATCCCTTTTGCCGGGTAGCTCATTTTGAGATCTTCTTTCAGTCGATCATCAGGAGCTTGCTGTTGAGCTTGTGGTGAAGCCTGTTGAGGTGCTTCTGCTTGTTCATAAGGTGCAGCAGAGAATTCTGATGCAGGGGTACTTACCTCCTCTGAGGCAGGAACGATAGGTTTAGATTCGTAGGTATCCAGGAGAGCGCCGACATCTAACGATTGGTCGTCTTTCTTTTCTTCCTGAGATCTACTATTTTTACGTAGCATACTATAAGATAGAGAAAAATTGTAAATTTTTTTTATGCTTGGCCGGAGACAGGATTGCAGGCTCAAGACAAAAAAGTGGAAATAACGAATGGAAATGAATAAATAAAGATCCTCCGTAATGGGCGTAAAGAAAACTTTTTTCCTTCCGGAAATGGGAAGACCTGGTCTCTAGAGACACAAAGTCTCATTATTCAAAAGAATGAACTTACCCTAAACTATGCTTGTAGAAAAAAAGATTTCAATTTGCCGACCCTATTCGGAGGATCATTATTAGTATACACCACCCTTTTTCGTTGTCAAGCGATGTTATATGAACCTGTTCATCATGTTTTTGTTTATGTTACACTATTCCTATGCGCAAAAATCCGTACGTTCCATTTCTCTTTATGGGTGTGCTTGTAATGATTCTTATTTTTGTTGGTGGCGTACGATATGGAACTTCTGTGGAAAAAACGAACAAAAAAATCGCATTTATTCTGAGTATCACTCCTACTCCCCGTCTGAGCCCATCTGTGGCTCCTACGGTTTCCTTTCAAACCCTTCGTCTGCCTACCTGTGGCATCTCTTTCCTTTACCCCACTGTATATACTCTTCAAAAATCCGCCAGTGATGAGGCTGTTTTGCAAGAACAAGGAAAAGATATTTTGTCGTTGAACTGCCAGGATCCTCTTCAATCTTTAAAAATTGAATCGCCCAAAACGGCGAGTGAATCGGTAAAACTCAGTACAACAACCGTTGCATTCACCACTCCCCAACCAGGGATGTATCTTTTTACGTTTCAAAATCCGATGAATCGGCGTAAAATACAAGCTACGGTAAGCAAAACTTACTTTGATTTGTTTGAAACGACACTCGAGTTTGGAAAGTAAATCAGATAATTTTAAATTTGAAAATGAATGGTTGTCATCCTCGACCTGATCGGGCGACCGCAGAAAGTCCCCGTACAAAGAACAATCGTCGAGGGAGATCCAAGGGGTAATTTTTACATTGGATTCCCCTGTTCAGGGGAATGACGTACAAAAATTCTTATGATTTCTTTAGCATTTTTCGGAACTCCCACCATCGCAGCCACCGTTCTTGAGTCATTATTAAACGATGATTCCTTTTCTGTGGACTTGGTAGTAACCCAACCCGATAAACCAGTCGGAAGAAAACAGTTCGTACAACCGTCCCCTGTCAAAACGACTGCTCTCAAGTTTCACCTGCCGGTCATTGACCAGCCTCTGAAAACCATTTCATCCCTGTTTTTGAAAGAACAGAACATTGATCTCGCGGTCCTTTTTGCCTATGGCTCGATTATTCCCCCAACACTCCTCGACCAGCCGAAGTACGGTTTTTGGAATATTCACCCTTCGCGTCTTCCTCAGTATCGAGGCGCTTCTCCAATTGCCTACCCGATTCTCATGGGAGATCAAACCACGGCCGTGAGTCTGATGAAAATGGATGCGCTCCTGGACCACGGTCATATTATTTCTCAGAAAGAAGTCGTCATTCCTTCGGTTGCTACCCGCGACGAGATGGAAACGCTCCTTTCTCTGGAAGCAATCCCCCTTCTGAAACAGGCCCTTCACGATCTTATTGCGACCCCTTTGTTTGAATCTCAATTCACTCCGCAGGACCATTCTCAAGCTACGTATACACGGATGCTGGAAAAAAACGATGGGTTTATCCCCTTTGAATCGCTGAACATGATCATGCAAAACGAGGCATCACTCCCGCTTGTCGGGAATCGAGAAACTGACATTACTCTCTTCCCTGCAATCCATTATTTTCTTCAGAAAAATAACCAATTATCGTCATTCCCGCTTGTCGGGAATCGACCCGATTCTCGTACGCTTTTCAACTATTACCGCGCCCTTACTCCCTGGCCCGGGATATGGACAAAAATTATGATAAACGGAATCGAAAAACGATTAAAATTGACGAAGCTGAGCCTGAATCAGGGGAAGATACTGATTGACCGCGTCCAACTCGAGGGGAAAAATGAGGTTGATTTTGAGACGTTTCAAAAAGCATATCAAGTGTTTTGACAAAATAAGTAGTATTAGGTACAATTTAGGTATTATTTAGTTTATTAAATGATATGCAAACTCCACAAATTCAATTGAAACTTAGTCTATCATCGCAACTCAATCATCTATTAAAAGAAAAATCTGATGCTCTCGGGGTACCGGTCACCCAATATGTGAAGTACATTATCATCAAAGAGATAGAAAAAGATCAGTTTCCTACCTATCAAGCTTCTGAATTGCTTGAGAAAAAAACAAAAAAAGCTCTACAGGAAATGAAAAAATCGGTATCAGTACATAATGTTGATACATTTTTTGAATCATTGTAAACCGAAACCATAACATGTATCTTAAATTCTCTCCCGATATTGTAGAAGATTTAAAAGCAATAAAAAAACGAGACGCAGTATTATTTCGACGAATTCAGAAACAACTCAAACTATTTCAACAATCGCCAACCCATCACTCGTTACGTCTTCATAAACTGTCTGGTAATTTACAAAATCTTTGGAGCATATCAATAAATAAAAGTATTCGTATCGTCTACATCGTACTCGAGAATAATGAAGCATATTTTGTAGCTATCGGGACTCATGATCAGGTATATAAATAGATGACTATGAATGTTCATTAATCGGTGCCTGTCGGAAAACGCTTGATACCGTTTTGAAGGAAAAATCTGGGGTATTTTAACGCTGTGATACGTTTGTAATATCAAGCAATCTTAATTCAGGTATTTGAGAAAAATGTTTCTTATTTAATGTAAGAACAGCAGCATTCATTTCTAAAGCGGTTGCTGCCACAATGTAATCAGGAACATCGAGATTGCAAGAAATGTCTCGATATATCTTTCCCGCGCGCTCAGCTATTTTTTCAGTAACATCTACTTTTTCAAAATAGGAAAGGAATGCGTGTATTTTTTTTGCAACCTCTGTTTTTATTGTGATTTTTCCTGAGAATAATTCGAAAACGACGAGCGTCGATAGATAAAGCTCGGCTTTTGGATCCGCGTGAGTGAGGAATTCTTCCCAAGCAGTTCCACCTCGCAAATAATCAATAATAATATTGGTATCAACAACTATTTTCATAGCATTATCTATCCCATGAACCTAACAATTTCTTTGCCTTCTGTGTTCTTAAGGGATTTTCATCCATTTCTTCTTTCAAAATTGCATGAACAGCCTTGCTTGCTTTTAATAAGCCTCTCCAATTGGTTTTTGTCGTCTTTGCAGTAAGCAGAGCGACCTCTTTCCCATCTTTTTCAATAACTGCCTCCCTGCCAAGAGCCACTTGATTCAATAGCTCAAAAAAATTGTTTCGAGCATAGGTTGCGGAGATTCGAAGAGTATTCATGCCCCAATGATACTTGACTAATGTACACTTTGTCAATAGAGATTTATCAATAATTACACTCACTCTTCTTCTATTCTCCTTCTAATCTCTGCCATGAGGCGATTCATGAGGGTGAGGTTGTGCATAGTAGCGTAGGTGTAGGCAAGCAGTTCTTTTTGTTTAAATAAATGATGGAGATATGATTTAGAAACGTTCGTACACACTTCGCAGGTGCAGTTTTCATCCAACGGAGACTGATCATTTTTATGCTGTAAATGATTAATATCGATTGCGTACGGTATGCGTTCGGACTCTAATTTGTCGAGCATAAGAACCATGTCCTTCCACTGATAAATACTCCCCATCCGCGCATGCCGCGTTGGTTCGACACAGTCAAAGGTATCAATCCCGTGAACAACTAAATCAACAATATCATCCACGTGCCCTACTCCTAACAAATGAACAGGCCGATCCAAAGGCAAGTACGGGGCAACCCACGAAACCTCTTTCCGCATTTCTTCTTTTGGTTCCCCGACCGAAACCCCGCCGATAGCAACGCCATCAGTTGGCTGATCGTGTACAAACTTTGCACTCGCAATACGAAGATCTTCAAAGGTTCCTCCTTGAATGATCCCGTACAAATGCTGATAATTTTCTGGATTTTGCTCCTTTATTTTTTGGAACTCAGCAACACAGCGTTCGAGCCACCGATGGGTGCGTTCTGTTGATTTCTGTGCGTATTCATGGGTCGATGGATAATACACACACTCATCAAAGGCCATTATAAAATCGGCTCCAATTGCCTGCTCAAATCGCATAACGGTTTCCGGGGTAAATGTCTGCACGGTACCATCGTATACGGAACGAAAGATAACGCCGTCCTCAGACATTTTAAGAAGCAACGTCTCCTCTTCACCACGAATTGAGGCTCTCCTTTTATTTTGAGCAAGCGAAAATACCTGAAATCCTCCGGAGTCTGACATGAGGGGAAGAGAAAGATTCGCCCACGAATGAGCGCCTCCAGCTTTTTGCAATAGTTCAACGCCGGGATGCATTACCAAATGGTAGGTGTTGACACACCCTGCCTGCGTACCGACCTGAGAAATTTCTGAAGGAGTAAGACTTTTTATCGTTGCCTTCGTCGCAGCGGAGACAAATGCGGGAGTTTGAATTTCCCCATGGGAGGTATGAATAACGCCCGTCCGTGCGCGCGATTTTTTTGACTTCGAGAGTACTGAAAAATAGGGCGTTGCCATGGTGTATTGTACCATTTCCTACTCGAACTCCTTACGTATCTGGAAAGCCACGTAAAGGAGTGGAATAGAAACAATAAAAACGTAGAAAAACTGCAACGAAACAATGTAAAAAATAGTCCCCAGCACCGTACCGAACACGAGCTTTTCCCACCCCTTTCGTTGTTGCAAAATAAGATCCGGTAAGGCGAAAAAATAAATCCCCAGTTGAACAAACAGAACGATAATTCCCACAATAGAAACCAGAAGAACACTCCAGCTACTAAAATATACGAGCGTAGAAATACCCGCATAGACGACACCAATAAGCGACCGATATTTCAAAATTCCTCGTTTCCAATCGAAAGGAAGCGCAGGAATTTTTTGGACAAAAAAAAGGTCGAGTATCGATTCAACCTGAGAAAAATACGGTTTTAACTTGAGAGTTGGGTGCATACTATCAGAATAGTAATTTTCTGATTCCAGTTTGTCAAGGGAGAATCAACATAGCGTCTCCAAACGAGAAAAAACGAAATTTCTCCTGAATCGCCACTTCATAGAGTTCGAGAATACCACGCTTTGCACCTTTATCTTTCAGAAGCGCATCTACGAGCATCAGCAATGACGATTTCGGAAGATGAAAATTGGTAAGCATTCCGTCTACCTGTTGAAACCGGTACGGAGGGTAAATAAACAAACTTGTATTTCCCGATGCTTCCGCTTCCGCAGCCGATTCTAGTGTACGAACGACCGTCGTCCCAACCGCCACTAATAGCTCCCCATTTTGTTTTTTTTGATCTATTGCGTGTTGTGTCTCGGGAGGGATCTGATACCACTCGGTATGCAAACGTTTCTCTCGGACAGCCTCTTCACCTATTGGTGCAAATGTTCCCATTCCTACATGCAACGTAATGAAATAATGGGAAATTCCCTTTTGAGCTAAGGTCTCAAACACTGTATCGGTAAAATGCAATGAGGCAGTTGGGGCAGCAATAGAGCCGGGATCGTGCGCCGTAACCGGTTGATATTTTTTCCGTAGTTCGGTTTCCGACAAAGGGCATTCCTTCAAATACGGGGGAATCGGCATCCGGCCAGACACATCTAAGATATGAAATAGTTCCTGTTTCTTAAAATCAAATTGAAAGGTAAACCGATTCTGCGTTTGAGAAATAACATGAAATGAATGGCCAAAATCTGTGCGAAGCACTTGATCAACGTGAACTTCTCGATCTACTAACCCTTCTACCTTCCCCTCTTCCGTCATCTCATTCACCAAAAATAATACATTTACTTTCCCACCTGTATCTTTAAAAAGGGTAATCCGTGAAGGCAAAACCTTGGTTTCATTCATAACTAAGAAACTCTTTTGGGGAAGATAGTTTGCTAAATTGAAGAAGGAATCAAAAGTAACTGTATCCTGAGAAATAGAGTATACAAACAAACGAGAACTGTCGCGCGGTTCAACTGGCTCCTGCGCAATGAGTTCCGATGGAAGATTATATTGGTAATCGTTGGCAGAAATCATAGAAGCTCTATTTTACTTTATTTTTCCAGCACAAGAAACGTATACTTCACATCTTCTGTTTGGCCTTCTTCCTGCTCGATAATCTTTGGAAACTGCGAGTGATATTCCGGGAAAAAGGTATCTGCTTCAAATGATGTATGTACGAGGGTAATGTACAGTCTCTCAGCAAGCGGCAAAGCCTGTTCATACAGACTCCCTCCTCCAATAACAAACACTTCCTCTGTTTCTGTCTGTTGAGCTGCGAAGATTGCCTCTTCTAAAGAATGCACGACCGTACATCCTTCTGCAACAATTGTCGTATCTCGCGTTACGATAATATTCAATCTATTCGGAAGTGGTCGACCAATTGAATCGAATGTTTTCCTTCCCATAATCACCGGATGGCCAGACGTGAGGCTCTTAAAACGCTTAAGATCAGCAGAGATATGCCAAAGTAACTGATTATCCTTACCAATCTCGCGGTTCTCTCCAACCGCAACAATAATGCTCAGCCGAGGCTTTTGAATACGTATCATTTCTTTTTAGTTTCATAAAATCCACCTGCCACCGTAAGTTCTCCTTTTAACAGAGGATGGGGATCGTAATTCTCCAAAATTGCATGTTCTGGTAGAAAGGAGTCTATGTCTGTTACAGCTGGATCAAGTCGCAAAGTGGGAAACGGCTTTGGTTCACGTTTCAGCTGTTCCTTTACCTGATCGATATGATTTTCATAAATATGCACATCACCAAACGTATGAATAAATTCGCCCGGTTCTAACCCGGTAACCCGCGCTAAAATAATGGTGAGAAGAGCATAACTGGCAATATTAAACGGTACTCCCAAAAACAAATCGGCACTTCGCTGATAGAGTTGAAGTGATAACTTTCCGTTTCGATTACTTATTTGATACATGTTGTGGCAGATTGGGAAACGACATGCGTCCTCATAACTAGCCATCGTGTATAAATATTCCGGATTCCAAGAGGTAACAATAAGATTTTTCGCATCAGGATCATCTTTTAGCTCCTGAATAATCCATTTCAGCTGATCAATTGTCCTCCCCGATCGGGTCGGCCATCGACGCCACAATTCTCCATAAATTCTTTGAAGATTGCCATATTTTTTTGCAAAAGCAGCATCTTCTTTAATTCTTTGTACAAACTCTTCTTTAGAAAGCTCAGGAGCTTTGCCTCCGTCTGCTAATTTTTTGTACATATTGTAAGGATAGTCATCCCAGATATGCACATTGTGATCGACCAAGTATTTGATATTTGATTGCCCAGACATAAACCAATACAGCTCATGAAGAACACCCTTCCAGTACACTTTTTTCGTAGTAAGAAGAGGAAATCCCTGGGAAAGATCATACCGAGTTTGTTTCCCAAACAGACTATAAAGCACGACATCGGTGCCTCTATCAATTTTTTTTACCCCGTTGTCGAGAACTTCCTGGAGCAGATTCAAATACTGATATTCGGGATGCATTTCTTGTGTCTTCATAGGTGCAATATGACAACTAGTAATTGTAAACGATTATACCTGTGTCTCTCTTTTCTCCGTAGTAACTCGTCCTCCTTGCCACTGGCCACGATACTGACTACCTCCCCCGTCTACCCATGCAAACTGCGCATGAACAAACCGCGCTCCCAACTCCATGGTAACAGGGATAGGTCCTTCATTTTTCAATCCAAATGTAAGTTTCCCTTTATACCCAGGGGCCACATTTCCCGTTCTTAAAAAAAGGCCACTTCGAAATGTCGTAGTTCGCGGCTTAAAATTAATCGTAATATCCAATGGAGTATTTACCGTTTCCATGGTAGAAACAAGGAAGAAATCTCCCGGCTCAATGGTAATGGTATTTTTTTTACCCTCCTCATACTGTACTACCAATTCCACGTCTGGAGTTTGCCGCTCTTCAACACCTAAAAACGCCGTACCTGAGATTTTGTAAACCTCTCCCAGACGTAAATCAAACCCTGCCCCTTCTGGGTTGGTTAACTCACGTTCGGTAAGATTTTCTACTAACTGTTGTGTTTTAACAAGTTCTAAAAGAATTTTTGGACCGATGATCATAGATCATAGTGTATTACACCACTCCCTGCTCTTCAACCGTAAATTCCCCCGCCTCATCAAACCTCACCAAATAGAGTGGTAATCCCGGTGTAATCCGTTTTACCGTTTCCAAAAAATGGTCGTCCGTCGTTTCAGATAGCGTCTCGTACAGATACTCTTCATCGCAACCATCGAGAAGTTTCACGCCACCGTTTTCGACTAACTTTCGCGCAAACTCTTTGTGACGAGCATCGACAAGGGTTTTCTGAAAAACGAGTACCTGTACCACTCCTGCTCCAGCAAACGAACTCGTTTGGTACTGCGGAAGAACTCCATACTGTCCTTCAACGATCAGAACTGCCCCCTCTTGATGATCCCCGTTCAAAAGTAATTCTTGTGCGCCTTCTTTTTTCACCCGTTCAATTTGTGAATTAAGAATAACAATCTGCTCTTGAGTAATACCAAAGGCTTCCCCATGCAAACGAATTTGCTGTAAACAGCTACACCCTGCGGCGCCCTCGTTTCCCGCTGCATAGCAATCTGTGTGCAGAGAAAAGTTGGCACTTCCCCCAATGAGGTCAAGAAACGTGTCGAGGGCTTTTTCATACTCTACGGTAAATCCATATTTTTCTCCGGTTGCATACAAAATAGCTAAATCACCGGCGTCTCCTCCAGGAATCGCAAGCGACGGCAGAGGAGCTTTCTCGTACTGACCTTCCATACAGCGACTGATAAACCGGGTCGATTCCTCGACCGGATAGGTATTGGCCGTTATCAAATCTTGAATATCTGCTGGGGCTAAAGTTACGTTCGGCATATAGAAGAATATAATAGTAGGAGTTATGCAAAAAGTCAAAACTCATGCTGTACAATAAAGATGTATGGCGTTGCCCATTTATGTGTATGATCCTACCGAATCAGATGAATTAAGCCGAGTGCGAGGTATCGGACGGTACGTTCATATATTAAAATCACTCCTTCCCCCTGAAAGTATTTTTACCGCAGATCTTAAAAGCATCCCCAAAAAATCAGTCTTTATGAACCCATTTTTCAACCTCTTGCAACCGCCATTTTCTTATACTCGGATCGCACAGAAACAAATTGCAGTCATTCACGATGTCATCCCGCTCAAATATCCAGACAATTTCCCTCTTGGTGCACGCGGCAAACTGAATGTCTTTCTTAATAAACTCACGCTCAACACCTACGACCACATTATTGCCAATTCGCAGACAACAAAACAAGACATTGAATGCATCCTTCACAAAGATCCTGCTCGCATTTCTGTTTCTTATCCCTGTCTCGATGAACAGTTTCTCCTTCAACAATCGGGCGATGGTTCAGAAATTCTGGGAACTTTGAAACTTCAACCATTTCAGTATGTACTCTACGTTGGAGATGCAACCTGGAACAAAAATCTGATTATGCTTGCAAAAGCCATAAAAACTGCCAATGTTTCGTGCGTATTTGTGGGGAAAGTATTTGAAACAATAAATCCCGAACACCCCTGGCAGCGTGAACTCAAAGGGTTCCTTGCAGAAGCAAAGGGAGATTCGAGGTTTCTCTTCCCTGGCTTTATCACCGATACCCAACTGCGCAATCTTTACCAAAATGCCGCAGCCAATCTCCTCATTTCTCGCGATGAGGGATTTGGATATTCTTTTGTAGAGGCAGCTGCTCAAAAGACACCATCTATCCTTTCTAATATTCCCATTTTCCATGAAATAGCCGGTATTTCTGCTGTTTTCACAGCGGAAGATCATCCCGATAACATCGCACGGTGTATTAAAAAACTCATGAATGAACCTGCTTTTCGAACGGAACTCGGAGAAAAAGCATACAAACGCGTGGAGTTATTTACATTTCAAAAAAGTAAAGAAAGTCTGCAAAAAATACTGTTACCGGTTGTGTCAAAAACAATATAATGGACCTCCTACTTTACAGTGTTCTTTCGTTTACCTATATTTTAATCGTTCATTTTGGAATCGGTTTAAAAAAAGATTTAGAACTTTACCTTTTTACTAGCTTTTTTGTCCTCTGTGGAGTGCTTGGTTATTTTATACATAGCTATGAAACGGGCCTCGTAGTGGCCATTATTCTTACGTTAGTTTTTTGGTGACAGCCCAAACAACCGATGTGCATTCTCCGTTGTTGTCTTCTCAATTTCTTTCACGGGCAATCCTTTTACCTCTGCAACGATTTGGGCAATGAGAGGAATATTTTTAGGCTCATTTGGATAGGCTCGTTGGGAACGCAACGGCTCAGGAAGGAGGAACGGAGCATCTGTTTCTAACACCAACATCTCTAACGGAACCTCTTTGATAAAGCTTTTTTTTGCCTCGCCATACGAAATATCGCCATCTACTCCAATAAATAGGTTGTGTTTTTTCGCAAAGTGAAGTAACTCCGTATCAGCTTCACAACAATGAAAAACACTCCGGCCAGATAAAGACTCGTCCCAAACCTCCTCCAACAGCGGAAAAAGATCCTGCTTTGCCTCTCGATTATGGAGTATAAGACTTTTCTTATACCGAATCGCCCACCCAATCTGACGTCGTAAATTGTCTTTTTGCAGATCAATAAACGATTCATCAACGGTGTAATTTTCATATTTTGTTTCTTCGTAAGGATGACGATCCAATCCCACTTCACCAATGGCGACAACTTTTGGATGCGGTAACAACTGCTCCAGCTCCCCCCATGGCAAATCCGCTGCGGTGCTGTCCTTCTGTTCGTACACATGGTGCGGATGGAGTCCAACTGCTGCGTAAATTCCTTCAAACCGCGCTGCGATTTCTACCGCTTTTTGGGAGGTCTTGAGATCGGTCCCCGGCACAACCATCTCATGCACCCCCGACGCATGGGCACGAGAGATTACTTCTTCCAGGTTTTTTTTGAAGCGAGAAAAATTGAGATGAACATGGGTGTCAAACATATCTCTATCATACTTCAATTTTTATGTATATAGCACGATAGCAACAAAATGACATGTTTGATATCGTTTCAACGCCCCGTCTCGGATCATAGTCGGGGGCAGGATCCATGGTTAGAATAACCCTTAGCAATGGATTCCCCTTTCCAGGGGAATGACGAACAATCCAGGGGAATGACGAACAAACCTATCAGTCGGTTTTGAGATTGCTATAATTCTCTGACTCGAACTAGTTGTGATATCTTTTGACATTTTACCTTGGAGGTTTTACAGTTATCGTATGACAATTTTTATTGGAGCTGATCACCGTGGGTTTGCACTGAAAGAGGAACTTCTTGAGTATCTTCAATCAAAAAATATTCGGGTTGAAGACATGGGAAGTTATGAATATAACGCAACCGATGATTATGCAGACTTTGCGCGACCCGTTGCTCAGGCGGTGCTTCAAAATCCCACAGACTATAGAGGAATTGTTATCTGCGGATCGGGGATTGGCGTTTCTGAGGTCGCAAACAGATTTAAAGGCATTTACTGCGCACTTGGGTTTGACGAACGGCAGGTGGAACATGGACGAACGCACGATAATATTAATGTCCTTGCTCTCCCTTCCGATTATATCGATACCGAAAAAGCGCAAAGGATGGTAGATATTTTTATCGAAACTGCGGCAAACGTCGGGGAAAAATATGATCGCCGGCAACAAAAATTGGATCAACCTACGGTATAACTGCCATTTGCATTCTTCACAACAATTCCACGCATCTCTAAAAGGAGTAATAATTTAAGCACGACATCAATATCGATTTTAGCCTGCAAACAAAGACTATCTGCGGAAAAAGATTCTTGTTGAAGCAAAGCAACAATTTTTTGTTCTTCAAGAGAGAGATTATCAAACTTCTTTGAACTACTAATACTGTTTATCGTGAGCCCCAAACCATCTAAAATATCCTCTACTTTCGTAACAAGAATCGCTCCTTCTTTTAACAGAATGAGCGGCGCTTCTGAAACCTGTGAATTGAGGGGAACGGGGGGAGCAAACACTGTTTTCCCCTGTTCAGCTGCATATCGTGCCGTACTCAGCGATCCAGATTGAGAGGACCCTTCCACAACCATAATTCCCTGTGAAATTCCAGAAATAAGCCTGTTCCGAGAAATAAATAAGCCCTTCTGCACAAAATTTCCCGGAGGAAATTCTGAAATAATGGCCCCTCCGTTTTCAAGGATACGATTGTATAAAAACGTATGCTGAACCGGGTAGGGAAGATCAACCCCGCAGCCCAAGACAGCAATTGTTTTTCCATGTGTATCCAAACATGCGATGTGTGAAACGGCATCAATCCCATACGCCATCCCCGACACAATAACCATACCGACAGCTGCCAATTCTGCCGCAAACTTTCGCGCAACCCATAGGCCGTAATTGGTTGGTTTTCTGCTCCCGACGAGTCCAAAGCAATGATAATTGTGAGTGTCAAATAGCTCTCTATTCCCTTTTATATAAATACAAATTGGGGGATCTGAAATCTGCAATAGCGGCTCTGGATATCCTGATTCTTCTCTTGTTAGAATACCAATCCCCTTCTTTTCTATCTCTTCTATCTTTTTCGTTGCATCAAATCGGTGGCGAAATGCTACAAAATCGTGCGCAGTATTTTTCCCAATAACCGGCACTAACTCCGCTTCCGATGCCAGATACGCCGTTTCTGCATTTCCAAACTGAACGATAAGATGTGAAAACCGCATAGGACCAATACCCAAACAGTGCGAGAACCCCACACACGCTTCTTTCGGTGTAATCATACCTCAGAAGTGTACCCCAATCTTCCTCCCCTGTCAGTAGACTATATGCTACAAATACTCGCCCATCCATTGCATTTTGCCGTAGTACCTTCTATCATAGTTTCATATGAAAATATCACGTCTTTCTGCTTTGGAAATTCTCGATTCCCGAGGAAGGCCAACCGTTCGCGCATTTATAGAACTTGAAGATGGCTCTCGACATAGTGCTTCTGTCCCTTCTGGTGCTTCAACTGGATCGCACGAAGCAGTTGAACGACGAGATAATAATCCGAGCCACTATCTTTCACAAGGAGTACAAAATGCAGTCCATTCGATTGAGACAGAACTGAACGATCTCCTTAAAAATAAAGAAGTGAGCGATATTCAGTCTATTGATGAGGAAATGATTCAAGCCGACGGGACAGAAAACAAATCTCGCCTCGGTGCGAATGCTCTTCTTGCCGTTTCTTTAGCAGCCGTTCGCGCAGCTTCCTATGCAGAAAAGAAACCAGTGTGGCAGTTTATTCACGATTCCCTTATGCCAGACAGTACTCCTCGTTTCCCCCGTTGCATGACAAACGTTGTAAACGGAGGCAAACATGCATCGTGGAATTTTGATATTCAGGAATTTATGGTTGTACCCATGAGCGAAACACCGAGTATGTTTGTTGAGGTTGCGTCTACTATTTTTCACACCCTTGGTGCTCATCTCAAAAAACTTGGATGTTCAACACTTGTGGGCGATGAAGGCGGATTCTCCCCCGCGCTTTCCTCAAATGAGGAAGTATTCCAGGTTCTCATTGCGAGTGCAAAAGAAGCAGGCTACGAAAATGGAGTCGATTACCAACTGGCAATTGATGCAGCAGCAAGCGAGTTTTATGAACAAGGCGCGTATCTTTTCAAAAAAGAGCAGAAAACGCTTTCCGGAGAAGAACTGATTGAGTTTTACCTTGCTTTACAAAAAAAATATGCTCTGTTTTCTTTTGAAGATCCCTTTCAAGAAGATGACTGGGAGCACTTTCAAAAGTTTACAGAAAAGGTAAACGATCTTGATTGCCTCGTTGTCGGAGATGATCTGTTTGTCACCAACGCAAAACGAATTCAGGTTGGGATTGATAAAAAAGCAGCCAATACCGTGCTCATAAAGGTGAACCAAATTGGCACACTCTCCGAGACAATTGAAGCAATCCGACTTGCACGAAGCGCAAACTGGGATGTGATTATTTCTCACCGTTCAGGTGAAACAGAGGACTCGTTTATTGCTGATTTAGCCTACGGCGTTGGTGCAGATTTCATAAAAACCGGATCGATGAGCCGAAGTGAACGATTGGCAAAATATAATCGCTTGCTTGAGATTGAAAAAGGATATTAACAAAATGTAATTATTCAGAAGTTTCCAAGGGAATGGCGGCCTGCCACTCGTCTTTCCCAAGCACATGCTCGACATCCGTTCATCGCGCGCCACCTATTTTTTTCGAGACCCGGTGGGTTCCCTCCCTGCGGGCGATCCCAAGTCTCTCAAAAAAAGGATGGCACGCTAAGGAGTAGCAACGTCACTCCCGCTTGCCGGGAGTCGTTGTTATCCTCACTGTCATTCCAGACAGCGAATGGAATGAGCGTGATCCGGAATCTATTCAATTCAACAATGCTTCAAAAAGAATGGCGGCCTGCCACTGGTGTCATTCTCTCTTGCATTCCCGCCGACTTCCGCTATAATTAATTATGGTGCCAGACAGTTTCTTGCACAATTTAGTCGATCTTCACATACATTTAGGTTCTGCTTCTACGCCACATTTTTTATGGGAACTTGCTCACGATCAAGGTATTCGTCTTGCCGAAAAAGACTATCAGAAATTCATTGACTCTGTTATTATCCGAAACAAAACTGATTATCAGGGATACCTGAACTACTTTCACCTCACTGAACTTATCCAATCGTCACCATATGGAGTAGAGAAAGCTACTCACAACGCAATTAGTAACGCTTATCGTAAATCAGATGTGAGTACGATTGAAATTCGGTTTTGCCCCATGTTCCGAAACAAAGGGGGGGAACAAGATCTCGACAAGATTATTTTTAGTGCTTTAGTTGGTATGAAAAAAGCAATGATCGAGTACCCGGTACGTGCAGGATTAATTCTGATGATGGATCGACGTCTCGACACAAAACTCAATGCAATTATTGCAGAAAAAGCCAGTCTTTTCAGAAATGAAGGAGTCGTAGGACTCGACATCGCAGGGCCAATCGAAACGCCACTCAACGTAGATGGACTCATACAGCCGGTTGAACAAGCAAAAGCAGCCGGGTTAAAGATAACAATTCATACCGGCGAAGTAACAAGTGTTGAAGAAATGTGGGAGGTCGTAAATAAACTAAAACCAGATCGCATTGGACATGGAATCCAAGCAGTCAAAGACCAGCGCCTGCTCGACCACATTCGAGAACATTCCATCGTTCTAGAACTTTGTCCCACATCCAATTTGAGTACAAAAGCCGTCAAAAGCTGGCAAGAAATGAAACATATTATTACTGTTTTGAAACAAAATTCTATACTCTTTACTATCAATTCAGATGGACCTGAGTTGCTACAGACCAATGTGAAACAAGAATTACTCAAACTGTACAAACACAATATTCTTTCGCTGGAAGAAATTCAGAAAACTATCGAAACCGCCAAGAAATATTCTTTTATTACTAATTCTCAAAAAGAACTCTATGAAAATATCTCCCCATAGATCTGTTACCGAATTATTTCAGGAAAAAACCATTCCCTATGAGGGGCTCACGTACGATGACGTCCTATTGCTCCCTGGGTTTACCGATTTTAAACGATCAGAGGTACAACTCAAAACCGTCATTCATCCAAAAATCGTGCTTACTCTTCCGGTTATTTCCTCTCCGATGGACACGGTTACCGAAGATGCAATGGCTATTCAAATGGCAGAATATGGAGGATTGGGAATTATTCACCGAAACCTCGACATTAAGAAACAAGCCGATATGGTAAAACAGGTAAAGAAAGCAACCGTACAAAATACTACGTACGCCGCAGTTGATGAAAAAGGGCGACTACTTGTGGGAGCTGCAGTCGGAACAGGGACTGATTTTGATGAACGGGTTGAAGAACTTGTAAAAGCAGAGGTCGATATTATTGTTATCGATTCAGGTCATGGAAATACACAGTACATGGTAGACGGAGTAAAAAAGATAAAAAAAGACTATCCACACATGGTTGTTATGGCGGGCAATGTGGCAACCTACGAAGGAGCAAAAACACTTATCGAAGCCGGAGCAGATAGTATTCGTGTTGGAATGGGCCCGGGAAGTATCTGTACTACCCGAGTCATAACAGGAATGGGAGTCCCACAACTTACAGCTGTTCAACAAGCCGTACTTGCAGCAGAAGGAACGAATATAAGTATTATTGCCGACGGCGGAATCAAACAAATGGGAGATATGGCAAAGGCACTGGCCTTTGGTGCACAGGCAGTAATGCTTGGATCACTCCTTGCGCGTTTTGAAGAATCTCCCGGTACAAGCATCACAATTCATGAAAAAAAATATAAACAGTATCGCGGAATGGGATCTGTAGCTGCAATGAAAAAAGGTGGAGCAGAACGGTATGGTCAATCAAAAGATACTGATGAAAAGAAATTAATCCCCGAAGGAGTAGAAGGATTAGTAGAAATGAAAGGACGAGTGAAAGACTATCTCTTTCAAATCGCAGGAAGTCTCAAATCATCGCTCTATTACATCGGTGCACGCACTCTTGAAGAATACTTTGTAAAGGCTCGATACATAAAAATTACGAATGCGAGTCTTATTGAGAGCCATCCACACAGTATTGTTCTTGAAAATGCAGGTGTAAATTATAATAATCAAAAATAATAGCTATGTTTCTTATTGTCGATTTCGGTTCACAATCAACCCATCTTATTTCCCGCAGAATTCGCGAATTAGGCATAAAGAATACGATCATTACGCCTGATGAATTTGAAAAAATAAATCTGAATGAAGTAAAAGGGATCATCCTTTCAGGGGGACCTTCTTCCGTATACGAGCCGGGTGCTCCGACCATCGACGGTAAACTTTTTAAAACGTCCGTTCCTATTTTAGGGATCTGTTACGGGCTACAGATTATTGCCTACAAACTTGATGGAAAGGTAACACCCGGGAAAAAGAAAGAATACGGACCTGCAAATATTACGATTCAGGGAGATTCGCCACTTTTTGCTCATATTCCGCAAACGTGCAATGTATGGATGTCCCATGGAGACGAAGTTTCTAAAATTCCCGCAGGATTTGCGGCTATTGCCAAATCAGATACTATCCCCCACGCCGCCATTGCCAATGAAGGGAAAAAATGGTACGGGATTCAGTTTCATCCAGAACTCGTTCATACCCAATTTGGAGATGTTCTCCTTTCCAACTTTATCAAAATTTGTGGAATCGAACCCGTAAAACAAGAACTTACCAAACACACGGTTACCGACATGATTGAGGATATTAAAGAATCGGTCGGAACCGGGAAAGCAATCTGCGCACTCTCTGGCGGGGTAGATTCTTCTGTTGCCGCTCTTTTAGTACATAAAGCAATCGGAAAACATCTGACAGCAATCTATATCGACTCTGGCCTCATGCGTCAGAATGAAACAGAACAACTCCGCGAAGTATTCAAGAATCATTATCATATGAATGTCAAAATTTTGAATGCCAAGCAGCAGTTTCTCAAAGCGTTAAAAGGAGTAACCGATCCGGAAAAAAAACGCAAAGCAATTGGAAAAACCTTTATAACCATTTTTGAAAAAGAAGCAAAAAAAACTGGTGCCACATTCCTTGTTCAAGGGACTATTTACCCCGATGTCATCGAAAGCGCAGGTACCAAACATGCTTCAAAAATTAAGAGCCACCACAATGTGGGAGGTCTCCCCGATCGTATGAAACTTTCTCTTATTGAACCGCTCCGTATGTTTTATAAAGATGAAGTTCGGAAAGTCGCTTCTCTTTTAGAAATGCCAACAGAAATTGTCAATCGTCGACCGTTCCCCGGCCCCGGACTTGCCATTCGTATTATTGGTGAAGTGTCTGAAAAAAAGCTTGCTATTCTCCGAAAGAGTGATGCAATTGTGAAAGATGAGATTAAAAAAGCTGGACTAGAATTGAAACTTTGGCAGGCATTTGCCATATTTACGGGGATTAAAACAACCGGTGTCCGTGGCGATGCACGTGCCTACGGAGAAACAATCGCGATTCGAGCTATTGAAGCGGCCGATGCAATGAGCGCGCACTGGGCAAACATTCCCTACGATGTGCTAAATGCAATCAGTGTTCGGATTGTTACCGAAGTTCCTGAAGTAACCCGCGTCGTCTACGATATCTCTAACAAACCCCCTGCAACTATGGAGTGGGAATGAAGATACCATCTCTTCCCTCCTACGGTTTGATGCTATTTTGCGAGACTAGTTTACCATTTTAAGTTATTGCATGAAGTTCTTCAACCGATGTCGATCCGTATAAACACTTGGCTATCATTTCAAGATCAAAAAAAAGCCAGAAAAGATTTTTGCTACAAATGTTTTTCAGTCCATGACAATATCTCTCAGCTTCTCAAAAGTGTCTATAACATATGTTGATGATGCGGTCTCTAGTTCTTGTTTCGTACCATTGCCATAGGTCACGCCACAGGTAGAACATCCAGCACTTCGTCCCATTTGAATATCATACTTTGTGTCCCCTATGACTAACGTATTTGCAGAATCATCTTTTATGGTCTTTAATATATGAAAAACAAGATCAGGTGCTGGCTTTTTATTTTCCACATCTTGTTCTCCAGCGATATAAGATATCATTTCAGAAACTTCAAGATTTTCTAGTAATTTCACAAGACTTTGCTTACCTTTACTCGAGGCGACCGTAAGCTTTATTCCTTTATTATGAAATACTTGTAAAGTTTTATAAACTTCTGGAAATAATGTAACAGTTTTTAAAGCAACTTCATCGTACATTGAGCGATACAACGTTATAGCTGTATCTAGTTCGGTACTCGTTAGCCCATACAATTCTTCAAAAGTGGTTTTCAACGGAAGACCAATACGTTTTACTATTTCAGTTTCATTTGCAGATTTGAGATTCATAACTTCCTGTGTTTTTTTTACCGTTGTCAAAATACTTGTCTTGGTATCTGCTAACGTACCATCAAAATCAAAAATGAGTGTTGTATATTTCATAAGAATAATTATGTTTTACTAAGGAATTATCCTCTATCAGTTGTTTGGCTAAATGAATTTAATAACCTCAAAAAGCAGTTGATGACCTTGTGTATTGGGATGCACTCCATCGGTAAGTAATAAATCTGTATATTCTGTTTTTATAAACTCCGAGAACACATCTACAAACGATAGGTGCTCCGACTGAGCTACCTCTTTTAAAATTTGATTATATTTTATAATTTCTGCATTTTTATAGCCGTGGGTTAGCTTCCATGGCATAGGAAACACTTTCGATTCATCGACGGGGGTAATTCCTATGAGAGTAAGAGGTATTGATAATTTCTTCGCTTTATACGCAAGTAACTGTATGTTAGTTTTAAAAATGTGCGGTGAGACAAGATTGCTACCTGTTGCTAATTCTACCTGGGAATCGTTAACTCCAACAGCTAAGTAAATAAGAGTATCCTCTGTTGTATCAATACGGACCTTTATTTCCTGCTCAAATCGTTCACATATTTCTTGAGATGTATCTCCCGGAATACCAAGATTATATATCGCACCATACGTTTCAAAATTACTATTGAGTACTTTTTGATTTATTTCTTTGTGCAGACGATTTACCCACCCGCCTTCCTGATCCCAATCTCCATATGCAATGCTATCACCAAAAACAAAAATGGTACTCATACTATTTTTTATGGCGTAATTCGTAATAGGCTTGCACTAACTTTTGCAAAAAATCAGCTGACTCTTCCTCCATAAATTCATCTTTTGTTACCCAGCGAAACTCAGAATGTTCATGACTGAGAGTTACCAGTGTTGACGAAGCTCTGGCTTTATATCCAATGAATAAATAGTATCGTTCCTCGTTTTTATCAAAACTGGTAGTAACGATCACCGGTTCCAATCCTGAAAATGATAGATTTGTTTCTTCTTTTACTTCTCGTTCTAGAGCATCCGTGTTAAGTTCACCAAATGCAACATTTCCTCCGGGAAGGTCCCAACAATTTGGACGAGAAATATCTTCTGAAGATCTTTTTAATGCAAGAAACGTTTGATCTGTCGGATGAAAAATCAGAACTTTTTGCAGAAATTTTATATTGTTCGTAAATAAATAATGCGCTTTATCGGGATCTACGATATGAGTCATATGAATAATTATAGCGCAGTTTTAATAGAGGTCTCGTCGTCATTCCGGACAGGGGAGCCTGCCCCGGATGGTGCGGGTCCGGAATCTATTTAATAAACTAAATCCATGGATCCCCGATCAGGTCGGGGATGACAATGCAAGACACGCTACTCATTCATCTCTATGTAAATACCTGTTGCATTGCCTCGATTCCCTTCCAGAACATCTCCTCATCAAAGTTTTCGTTTGGAGAATGCATGCCGCAATCGGGCAACACAAATCCTGAAAGGAGTACGGGTTTGTGGAATAAATTCTGCAAAACACCAGCTGCACCAACAGAACCACCCGATCGGGTAAACACCGTTTTATTCCCAAACACTTTTCCCATTATCTCCGCCATTTTTGTTACTTCTCCGTTATCTATACTCGTATAAAACGGAGGCGTTACCCCCTGTTTTGTAATGGTACATTTTACCCCGTTGGGGACATTTTGTGTAATAAAATCTATTACCAATTTTTCAATTATTTGGGGGTCCTGATTTTCTACCAAACGAAACGAACATTTAAACGAAACCGAACGAGGAATGATATTTTTTGACCCCGGATCGGTATAACCGCCCTTAATTCCATGCACATCAAAAGATGGATATATTTTACTCGATAATGTCGGATTAGCTTTTTCTAAAGACACAACTCCATACGTACCCATTTCTTCCTGTTCCAATTCATCAGATTTATATATGGATTTTAATAGCGTACGTTCTTCTTCAGAAATAGTACGAACTGCATCGTTAAATTCGGGGATTACAATCTTCCCTGTTTTACTATCTTTTATTTTTGTAATCAAATCAGCTGCTACCAGTACAGGATTTATTGCACGGTTTCCATATGCACCGGAATGAAGATCTTGTTTCCCTATTTCAAGTTCTATTTCAAGAGATACCAAACCGCGTAACGCATACTCGATAGCTGGTTTATTCTTCCCATACATTTCCCCGTCATTTATATAAAATACATCCGCTGTTTTGATACGATTCTTTGCCTGTATCACTAATTCTTCAAAATGTTCACTCCCCAATTCTTCCTCACCCTCGATCAAAAAAACAACATTGTGTTTCAACTGATTGGCATTGATAAGATTTTCAATTGCAGAAATATTTTGAATTACATGCCCCTTGTTATCTGCGACACCTCGTCCAACTATTTTTCCATCCTTTAGCGTGAGTGAATACGGTCCACTGTTCCATTCGGAAAGTGGATCTTCCGGTTGGACATCATAATGGCCATAAATGCCCAGTGTTTTTACCGATGGCGAAATGATGCGAGAAGCAACAAGAAGCGGAGGTGCTTTTTCTGTTTTACTTTTGATAACTTCTACTTCAAAGCCAAGAGACGTAAATTTATCTCCCAAAAACGATACTGCCCTCATCATTTCCGGCCAGTGAGCTGGTTTTGTGGAAACGGACTGAATAGCAACAAAATCGGAAAGGGTTTTCAGAATTGCTTGTTTGTTCATAAAGTTATGTGTATTGATAAGTTCAATTTACGTCGTTTTTGCCTTTCCTCGTCATCCCCCTGAACAGGGGGATCCAGGGGGTTAGTGATGGCCCCTCGATCCACGTCGAACGTGGCTGTCGTCCCTTTGCACTCGTTTTTCATCGCATCTGAGGGCAAGTGAGCCGAGTTAGACTCGGCAGGTCGAGGATGACGATGGTGCTTCTCCTTTCAACAACCAACCTTCTCAGCTATAATAACAGTACCTATGAACATTATACCCGCCCTCCTCGTAAAAACAAAAGAAGAATTGCAAAAGCAAATTACTACCGTGTCCCCCTACTTTTCTACCGTACAAATCGACATTGCAGATGGAACATTTGTCCCAAACAAAACACTATCAATACAAAATGTTTTAGAAACATGTTCTCTATCGCCAAAAGGTATCGTGTTTGATTTTCACCTCATGGTCGTCGATTACCGAAAAGCACTTCAAGAACTTAAAATATTTTCCCCCCTCATTTCCATTGGGAATATTTTTCTTCATTCAAAACTTGCCCCACCACTTGAACAACTCAAATTTGAATGTAATAATCTCACTATAGGACTTGCCATAAACCCGGAAGAACAGATTGATGATTTGGCAGTACAGTACACTCTCTCCTCCATTCCTTTTTTACAAATAATGACGGTTAATCCTGGATTTCAGGGAGGATCTTTCTTATCAGATTCGTTATATAAAATTGAACAATTAAAAAAGCACGATTATAGGTCCCCCATATACGTAGATGGCGGAATAAATGATCGAACTATTTCTCAAATTATGCAAAAAAAATACCGCCCGAATTATCTTTGTGTAGGAAGTTATCTCAGTAATGCAGGAGACGAATTGGAGGCAAGAATTGCACAGCTCCATCTTAAAATGAAAACAGGTTCAGCAACCCCGGCTTCTGAAAAACAGTGACGATGTCTCCAAAATCAAACGTACCGTCCCGATTAAAATCCAAAGGATACATCATTTTAAATTTTACTGTATTTTCACCTTTTTGAAACGTTACGTATTCCTGTCGAGGAAGATAGTATGGCTTCAACAAAACCACTCGATATTTTTTTCCAAATACAATGTTATAAATTGCAGGTATGGTCCCCCATTTGTTCGAAAACTGTACACCATCTACCTTATACACGAGTTGTTCTTTCTCATCAAAAACCTGTAACTGGAAGTCACTTCCGGAATCATGCAGTTTCGGATACAGATCAATTTTCATTTTGAGGCTTGGCAACGCGATCGTTTTATATTCCCATTCAAGAGGTTTCCCAATTGTTTTTCCATTTTTTTCCAAATATATTTTTGTTTGTTTTTGTTTTAATTCCGACCCAGTTTTCACATATAGATCGATAGATGAAGTTTGTAGTGGTTTAATGGGATTGAAGGAAGAGAAAAAATAGGTCTGAGAATCTACTCCTCCAAATCGAACCGTGTACCCGTCCTTTTCTTGGATTACGGTCTGTCCGGTATTCTTGATGTCACAACTAAACCGGTATGCAGAGTTGATTACCAATTCTCCGGGGAGATTGCAAATAACCTCACCGGCTATTTCTCTCGTCGGGTTCCCCTTTACTTTGGACATGGATTGAAGAATTGTGTACTGAGGAAAATACTCGGAATTCCCTGGTTTTGCAAAAGAAAACGAAAGAAAGGGCTTACTTTGATAGTTAAGAATAAAAGGGGTAACTGCCTGCACTCGAGAATCTGGGAGCCACACCTGTTGAAATGCCGTTTGATAATTTTGGCCAACTAACGTTCGAGATAGTTGTTCTCCATCCCAACCGGTTTCGGTGATAAATACGGGAAGATCTTTTACGCCCATTTGTTTTAATAAATCCAACTCCCATTCATAGGTACGAATAGACCCCTTTCCTGTCCCTTCCACACTCCCAATAAACCCCGGGTTCGGATAGGAATGAGAAGAAAGCCCAGAAAAGAGCGTATTAAAATCCTGTACACCGATTGTTTGAATTACATCTTTTAAATAATAGCCTTCATCTTCATAGAGTGGTTTTTGAGAAGGTGTTGAAGCATCTAATCCTGCAAGCATCAGATAAAAATCATCACTTTTCTTTTTTAGTTCTTGTGCAAAAATTTTCGTCACGGTTGCATAGTTTACTGGATCTACCGCTCCACCCCATTCAGAAGCATGGTTCGGTTCATTGAATAAAATAATATAACGATCCTTCACAACCCAATGCAAACCGTTCAAAAAACTTGCCCAGCCATCTGCATCCTCTTTTGACGGGCGCTTCCAGTTTCCTCCCTCCGGTTTTGTTGCAAGACGGATAATGGGAATCAGGTGCATATCGGACAACATATTAAAGACATTTTGCCATTTCGTATGGTCTCGATCATTTTCCTGCATGACGAGCGTGATATATCCCCAGTCTCCTCCATTGGAATTTACCAACTTTTGTGCTTTCCACAGATCATCATCATGCGGTTGTGCAAGGTGTATGCCGAATTTGTTATTTTCCTGTGCAAAAATACCACCGCAAAGAAGCAGGGGTGCCAGAAAAAAAACGATACCGAAAATTAATTTTTGCAACATAAGAAACATCTTGTAGGCCTTCACCAAGCCGCATGAATGCGTCGACAATTATACGTCATTCCGGCTTGTCCGGAATCCGGATTGTAATCTAAAATTGTGTACGATCAAATTCTCTTTTTCCTGCTACAATTATACCTGATATGATCAGACCAAGCTGGCATGAATACTTTATGAAAATTGCCGAAGACACAAAATTACGCTCAAATTGCATCCGTCGTCAGGTAGGGGCGATTATCGTAAAAGATAAACGTATCATCGCCACCGGGTACAATGGCACTCCCGCAGGGATTACTCCTTGTTTTGAGGGAGGTTGCGAACGATGCATTCGACGGGAAAAAAATGAGCTTGCCGAAGGCGAAGACAAAAACTCATGTATCTGCGTTCATGCAGAACAAAATGCCATTATTCAATGTGCCTATCATGGCGTTTCTACAAAAGATGCGAATATGTATATTACCGGAATGCCTTGCCGTCAGTGTGCAAAACTTATTATTAACTGTGGCATAAAAACAATCTACGCAAAACAAGAAGAACATGATCCTCTTGGTGAGCTACTGTTGAAGCAAGCAGGAATTGAACTCATTCTTTTATAAATCACTCTTCCCTTCCCTGATAGCAATCCTTCATCAGTTTTCCCTGCCAGTCAAAGGCAACCTCAATATTTTTTGGATAGGCAAACTTTATCAATTCCTGAGAAACGAGACGAATAAGATGGTAGAACATCAGATCAGTTTTTGTTTCGATCTGTTTATACAGCGCATGATCACGGTTGATAAAAATAATACCGCCATCTACAAAACTTTCCTTTTCCTCTTCTCCCAAATGAGCAAACGAAACCAACAGTTCTGTTCCACCGATTTTAATTTTTTTGATAATGCGCTGTTCATCTTTCATAAGCGTTTTGACTCTTCCCCGCAACTTCGGTTTCAATTTTTTTACTGCCTCTTTGACTAACTTTTTCAGTTCTTCATCTTCGGTTTTTGGAAGCGATTTTTTCTGCGAAAGTTCTGTACCAATAATTCCATCTGTTATCTCCGATGCAATAAGATTTTTTGTTTTATGACGAGCAAAGAGTGGAAGATCGCCACTGATAAACATGGTATTATTCCTTCGTAAAGCCCCACGTATCATCAACAATACGTCCGATAACACTTTTTCCGATTTCTTATCCTGATACGAAACTTGTCGTTTTTCCATCTTCAAAACTGCCCGTTTCAATTTTTTAATCATTATTTTTTCAAATAATTCATACTCTTCTCTATCTGTAATAAAATCAGAACGATCGGTTTTCATAAGGAGAAAATCAGCATTCACCTCCCCAGTAACTTTACGAAAGGAAAGCGAATCATTAGCGTCAACGCCAAAAAGACTTCGCTTAATGAGTACTCCCTTCACTCGAATTCCTATACCGATAGATTCTTTTGAAAGCATAAGCGAAGCAAGGATAATTTCACCTTTAATGGTGCCAAATTTTGTGTACTCCTGAATCCGGATTCTTTCACCTGCAATATACTTTGGTTCTAATTTTCGTTCATTCAGTACAATGCTAAAATGAGGGTCGGTGAGGGGAAATAAATTGGTAAGATAACGCTCTAAATCGAGGAGTGAAATATCTTTTTTTACGTTATAAAGGGTTACGTATGTCCCCTGTTTTCCCGTTGGAGTGTGCTCAATAATTGGCACTGTCCAATCCTGTTGATGTTCAAAATCCTGCCGATCAAAGATAACCGTTGCAGCATAATCTGATGAAGAAGTGTAGAGTTCAAATCGATCACAAAGTGAAAGCACAGCAAACTTTCCAATACCAAACTCTCCAATTC
Organism: Candidatus Roizmanbacteria bacterium; assembly: GCA_013335175.1. Taxonomy (GTDB): domain Bacteria; phylum Patescibacteriota; class Microgenomatia; order UBA1406; family GWC2-37-13; genus JAAXWC01. The sequence goes on along the minus strand of JAAXWC010000001.1, from coordinate 7,865 downwards.
GTGCTCTCTTGTATTTTGAACTGACCGGATTACTTTTTTTGTACGCTGATCCAATAGTAAAATACTGCTCCAAACCTGCCCTATCCATACCTGATCCATTATCGCGAACCGTCAGTGATTGTGAACCGACCGATATTTCTACACGACTTGAATCTGCATCATAGGCATTTGCAACCAGTTCTCGAATAAGATCAAGGCTTTGGCTGTACATTCGTTCGCCAATAGAAGAGAGGTGTGATTTGTCAAATGTTATTCTCAGTGAAGAAATCTTGTTAGTATCTTCCATTTCATGCGTATTGTACCACAGTAGTCACTCGATTGTCACCTATGGATATTATCGAGACATACGTCGACCTGTGTGCGTAAATTTAAAAGATCGAATGCGACTCACCTCTATTATTGGAAAAGCTGGTCTAGGTAAATCTGAACTTCTGAAAGAAATAACTTGCTATGTGGTAGAATAGTGTGATAGATAACGGGACGTAGTTCAGATGGCTAGAACGTTGGGCTGGGGGTCCAAAGGTCGCCCCGAGGACTCGGGGCCGTCCCGAGAAACTAACAATCGCTATAATTGGAGTATGTTCTTTGTCTATATTATTCAAAGTACGCAGACAGGTGCCTTTTATATCGGATCTACCTCTGATTTAGAAGATCGACTATGGCATCATAATAATAATTTGACAGCATCGACGAAGAAAAAAGGTCCTTGGAAGGTAGTATACCAAGAGACACATGAAACAAAAAAATCGGTTTTACAACGAGAGCACTTTTTAAAAAAACAGAAAAATAGAGCTTTTTATGAAAAGCTCATTAACGGGACGTAGTTCAGATGGCTAGAACGTTGGGCTGGGGGTCCAAAGGTCGCGAGTTCAAGTCTCGCCGTCCCGACTAAAAAAATGCTATACTTTCTCCATGAAACTGCTTCTTTTCGGATGGTGTAGTCTATTCGTTCTTTTGGGCTTTCTAGCGCCCAGTATTTTCCCTACCCCTGGATCTTTTCCCTATGAAGCACAACTAAAGATGTATGAACCTTTTTTCCTTCAACCACTCGCCCATTTTGATGGTATTCATTACTTGCTGATTTCAGAAAATGGATATGCTCAGTATGAACAGGCATTTTTCCCGTTATATCCTCTACTTATTTATCTCTTGAGTCAGTATCTTTTTGGAGGCCATAGTATTGTTGCTGGAGTGCTTATTTCTTTCCTTTCATTTATTGGAGGAATGTATGTTTTTAAAAAATATCTCCAAGAATTAATGAAGAAAGATACTTCAATCTGGTGGACACTCCTATTCTTTCTTCTCTTTCCAACTTCATTTTTTCTGAATGCTGTCTATACCGAAGGACTCTTTTTTCTTCTGAGCATAGGAACGTTCTACTTCATTCATAAAAAAAACTGGGTTTTAGCTGGAATATGTGCCTTCTTTGCTTCGTTGACACGTCTTATTGGAATATTTCTCATTATCCCGTTTGCCCTTATAATTCTGCGAAGATGGCAGGAGGGCAAAAAATTGCAGGGATACTTTATACTCCTTTTTGCTCCTGTAGTCGGACTCGCTACCTACTGCTTGTATCTCTGGCAAACAACAGGGGATCCATTATATTTTATGCATGTTCAGTGGGCTTTTGGGGCTCAGAGATCTAATAATCTCATATCTATCCCCCAAGTTCTGTATCGCTATGCCAAAATTGTGGTAACCTCCGATTGGAACATCCCGTATTTTATATCTCTCTGTGAACTGTTCCTTTTCATTGGTGCCGGAGCGATTTTGGTGTTTCAATTGGTGCAGTTATGGAGAAAAAAACAACTCCTATCTGAACTCGCGGGACTCGTGTATTTTTCATCAGCCAGCCTTATTCTCCCTACTCTAACGGGGACTCTATCCTCTGTCCCGAGATACGCACTCCTATCCGTTTCTATTTTTATTGCCCTGGGATCGATAAAAAAACTATGGATAAAACTGCTGATCGGATTTTTGTTTCTGATCCTCCATATCATGCTTTTTTCTCTCTACGTTCGGGGTTATTTCGTAAGTTGAACTTTTGAAGACCGGATAAACTTCTGATAATACAATAAGATTGCTATCTGTATTACAAAATAGAAATAATCTCTTATTACGCCATAAACAAACTGTATGTACTCTTCTTTCATCCCAGGGATATTCATTCCCTGAACCAACTGGGGAGCAAATAGGATAAGAGTATACATTACTAACACGACCAGAGATAATCTCCACTCTTTTGCTACAGTAATTATGCTTTGTTTTACGGATTGAGATACACTTTTCTTCTCCACCGAAAAATAGATCGGGAAAAACGTGGAGATCGGGAAAAATACGATAAGCATAATAAGAGCATCTTGAGAAAATAAGGTGAACACTGATTCCCAATGCATAGAGAAGAGGTATGCAAAGACCAAACTCACGAGCCCAAGTACAACAAAAAACAGCAAATAGAGAAAAATAAGAAAAAGTGAACGAATAAAATTTCGGAACGACACCTGAATAACAAAGGGAAAGCTTACTAGTTCATTTTTCTGCCGCAAGGTAATAAAATAAGGAATGCTATACATAAATCCTGTTGAGAGAATTACGATAACGATCTGTATCAGAGTTATGGGAATAATGATTGGCGATTTTTCAAATTGAACGGTAGTCGTGAAAATGAAAAACTGCAGCACAAAAAGCACACTTTGAAAAACATAGAGATCAAGATTCTTATAAGAACAATAGAACGCTCGTTTTGAGAGTAAAAGGAGATCTTTTATAAATTTCATACTGAGTGGACCTAAGGGGGGTCGAACCCCTAACCTTCTGACTGCCAGCCAGACGCTCTAGCCAATTGAGCTATAGGCCCAAAAAAACAATCCGTTACCTGTAAAGTGCAATTATATTCTATTTATCTACGTATTTCAAACTTTTCAAACACTTCGGTAGGAGTCTGTTCGAGAGATTCTACATACTCTACCCGTGCAATATCTGAACCCTTTTGAACCAACTCAACAAGTTTATCAACATGCTGCTTTTCTCCTTGAAAAACCGCCTCGACTCCCCCCTGTGAACCAAAAACCTCTGGCTTATCGAAAACATTTCGTACCCAACCATTTACATGAAGAAGTTTTGCCTGTATAGAAACCCAAGCCCGCATACCGACATTGATAACATCTCCTGTAATGTATACATGAGTTTGAGATAGCATAAAAAAGATCGGAAATGACGAGAAATTTCAATTATCACAATGTCGGATCTACTGCCTTCGCCCGGTCAGCATATTCTTTTGCCTTATCGGGATTATCGCTCATCTGTTCCAACCGGGATACATTCCACAAAACATCTCTTGCAGAGGGATTTCGCTCCAACAATTTCTCTAACTGAGAAATTCTCTGCTTTTGCTGTAGTTGAGGAGCAACTACTTTGTCTTTCAAATTTTCTCCAAAAATATTTTTCTGGACCGCTAATACCTGAGGAAACTCTGGTATCGTTTGCAATTTTTCCAAAGTTTGAACTACAGCCGGTTCTTTTTCTTCTACATAGTCAAAATAGAGAGGATCGATCCACTGAGAAAATAACACATTTAAAGTTACGTAACTAGCAAATACTGTTCCGGCAAATATATATCCTGTTGTTTTCCCTAAAATCGTCACTTTGTTAAGCATTAGTATTATTATATAATGTATTTATGGATTCGTTGTATGTTCAAACACTGCTGAATAGGTTCTATGACCTTTTGTTTTTTCTGCTGTTCCTTCTTTTTGCGGTTACATTCCTCTTTCTCTTGTTCTTCGCGTTTATTATTTACACTAGGATGAAAAAACGAGAAAAAAGTGCTCTCAACATGATTACGCTTGAGGTACAAGTGTCTAAAGAAAATGAGATAAAAATTGATGCTGCTGAACAAATGTTTGCTGCTTTTGCTTCATTGAAAAAAGGTGGCTGGTTCCAATTTTTGAACGTAAATGATGTCCTTGCCTTTGAAATCGTAGGTAAAAAATCCGATATCCGTTTTTACGTTTCCTGCCCTGAAAAAAGCAAAGATTTGATAGAAAAAACAATTTACGGTTATTATCCCGCAGCAGATATTAAAAAAGTAGATGAACCGAATATTTTTACCGAAAATGGGAAGGTTGCGTATGGATCTTTGGTCCAAAAAGAGGTAAGCTACCTCCCGCTCAAGGTTTTCAAAGAAATCCCCATCGATCCCATTTCTGCCCTCACCTCTGCCCTTTCCAAAATGGATGATGATGAAGCAGCCATAATTCAATTTCTTATCCGTCCCGCAAATTCTAAATGGAAAAAACTCGGACGATCATATATTTCTTCAACTAAAAAAAATGAAGCCAATCCGGAAAAAGCCACCTTCAAGACCGACCAAAAAATACTGGAAAAAATTGATGAAAAATGTGCAAAAACGGGATTTGAAACCACGATCCGCTACGTGGTAAATGCGAAAGACAAAGATCTGGCAGATGTCCATGTACGAAATATTAAAAATGCTTTTTCACAATTCAATTCTGATCAAAATAGTCTCACAAGTGCTCGAATCCTATTCAAAGGAGGATTCATGGTGAACTTTCTTTATAAATTTTTTCCTGTTCTAAAATGGCCATTCGCTCGGGAAGTTTCAATCTTCTCTTCAGACGAACTGGGGACCATGTTCCACTTCCCCAATAAAACCATCGAAACTCCTCATATTCAGTGGATGAAGGCAAAGTCCGCTCCCGTATCCGCTGAAGTACCCACCGAAGGCGGAACCTTTATGGGATATGGATATTATCGAGGCATACGTAGACCTGTGTGCGTAAATTTAAAAGATCGAATGCGACACACCTATATTATTGGAAAAACCGGTGTAGGTAAATCTGAACTTCTGAAAGAAATGATTAAACAGGATATTCGCGCAGGATTTGGAGTTTGCGTCATTGATCCTCACGGAGATTTAATAGAAGACACCCTTCGATTTGTTCCTCCAGAACGAGCTGAAGACGTTATTTTGTTTGACCCGGCAGACACAGACCGCCCTATGGGTCTTAATCTTTTGGAAGCAGAGACAGAAGAACAAAAACATTTCATAACAGGAGCCATAATTAACCTCATGTACAAACTTTATGATCCTCAACGTACGGGTATTATTGGACCTCGATTTGAGCACGCAGTACGAAATGCCATGCTTACGATTATGTGTGAACCAGGGGCAACTTTTGTTGAAATTGTTCGTATTATGACTGATCCAAAGGTTGTCCAAGAGCTCCTCCCCAAAGTACAAGACCCTATTATCCGCCGATACTGGACCGATCAAATCGCCCAGACCGCCGATTTTCATAAATCAGAAGTACTCGATTATATCGTCTCAAAGTTTGGCCGTTTCATTACCAATAAAATGATGCGTAATATTATTGGGCAATCAAAAAGTGCTTTTGATTTTAGAGACGTCATGGATAACGGAAAAATATTATTGGTTAATCTTTCTAAAGGAAAACTTGGCGAGGAAAATTCTACCTTCTTAGGATTGGTAATTGTGCCAAAAATTCTTGCTGCCGCGATGAGTCGGGTAGAGATTCCTGAAGAAAAACGGCGAGATTTCTTCCTCTACGTAGACGAATTCCAAAATTTTGCAACCCCAGATTTTGCGGTTATTCTTTCAGAAGCTCGTAAATATCACTTGAGTCTAACTGTGGCCAACCAGTTTATTGGGCAGATGGATGAAGAGGTGAAAAATGCTGTATTTGGAAACGTAGGTACGAATATTTCATTCCGTGTCGGTGTAACCGATGCCTCTTATCTCCAACGCGAGTTTCAACCACTCTTTGGTGAAAACGATCTCATTAATGTCGAACGTTTTCACGCCTATATGAAAACAATTGTAAACAACGAGCCTGTCCCACCTTTTTCTATTGATATGACAAAAGATATTGATAAACTGAAAGCAGAAGCCAATGAAGATATTGCCCAAGCTATTATTCAGCTTTCTCGTTTAAAATTTGGTCGTCCCAAGGAGTTAGTCGAAGCTGAAATTACCCACCGTGCGAAACTATGATATCAACCTTCTCTGCCAAACTTGTTGAAAAAATTCAATTATCGGCTGACGTTTTTTCCGTCACCTTCACATACACAGATTCCCCTCTCGTGTTTCTCCCGGGACAGTATATAATTGCACACATTCCATCCGGCACCAATTCTGTCCGTCGACTTTACTCTATTGACACTTCACCGGAGCAAACGGAATCTTTTTCCTTATTAGTTCGCCACGTACCAAATGGGATTGGCTCAAGCTATCTGCATGCTCTTCCCCTTGGGTCAGAGGTAACATTTCAAGGCCCCGCTGGGTTATTTACCCTAAAAGAAACTGACCGACCAAAGATATATCTTGCAACGGGAACTGGTATTACGCCATTTTTGAGCATTTTAAGAAACCAGCTTTTACATCCTCTTGTCCCCTCTGTACCCCAGACTTTGCTGTGGGGCCTTCGGACATTGCAAGAGGTTTACTATACGGAAGAACTTCACACCTTGGAGAAAAAAGTGAATGGATTCACAAGCAAGATTTGTCTATCTCAAGAATCAACACTCCCCGACCAAAATGGATTTCAGACAGGAAGAATTACAACGGCTCTCCCACCTCTTCTTGATCTCTATAAATCGCAGGGCGAATTTTATATCTGTGGAGGTAAAGATGTTGTAGCTGCTTTGAAACAGTATCTTCTCGATGCTGAGGTGCCTTCAGATTCTATCTTTTTTGAACGATTTACGTAACGATTACAGCTGGGTAGTCCAGAAGTCTGCGGGGATCTGAGGGTAGGACTGAAAGAGCTGGACCTTCTTTTCTACATTTGCCTTACTGGTTGCTGAGGCGTCTACATATTTCCCCTGAGGGTTAAAGGCAGGCCCCTGTGATTTGAACCCTATCCGGGTTCCCGCATACAAAGCACGAACCAGGAGCAACTTTGTGTTGGATACGCTGAGTGTGGCCGTCTTGTAGGAATAGGTACTTCCATCGATTGCTGTCCCTGCGGAAATGGCACTGCTACTTAAGACATCGGTAGTCCCGTTTATGTGGAGGCCTGAGCTACAGGGTTCAACGAGGTAATGGGTCCCTATGTTTGAAAGAGATATGAGGGTAACTTCTAAGGCGGGTCTGCTTCGACTGGTGCAGTCGCCTGATCCTTCTGAGGCAAAGTAGAAAACGAGGTTCCCTGAATATACATGGGCAGAAAGTCCCGGGTAGTCGGAAAGGTAGAAGGTGTACTGTTGATCGGGAGTAAGAAGGGGGGTTGAAAACTCCGTCTTGTTTTGTGTGGTGATCACCACCGATCCGGTGTAGTCGGAAAGGTTGGGAATTGAGCTTACGTTTAGGGTGGTTGCCGTACTTTGTGCAAGGGCCGCTTCAATGGCTGATTCTGCTGCGGCAAGGGATTTCTGGGACTCCTCCTGAAGTTTGGACACCTGAGTCTCGGTCGTCGACTTGAAGGCTACCGAGGTGACAACCGTTATCACCGTTGCAACGAGCATAACCACAATGAGGAGCACCTGCCCGCTTTGAGACTGGATATCGTTTGTGGGGTTTGTGCGGGGAGGGGGAATGTACATAGGATTTACTGGAGTTGTTTCCATTCATAACTGGCAACGGATAGGTAGGGTAACAGCGTTACATACAGGCTGGGGTTGGCTACCACCAAAAGCGTCGGGTAGGCATTGTCTGCTCTTCTTCGCGCTTGGTTGAGTTTGGTCTGGGCAATGAGGTTCCCGGTTACCTTTAACCCGGTGCTCGTTGCCGTGACTGGATCATCACCGAGAATGGTTACCTCTTGTCCGTAATATATCCCCCGAATGTGGTGTACTCCGGCATTGATCGTGAGGTTTGGTGCAAG
>JAAXWC010000012.1 GCA_013335175.1 Candidatus Roizmanbacteria bacterium | reverse complement strand
ATTTTTAATGATTTTCGGTAACACTACTATATCACGCAATATATCAAACCCTCTCAGACTTTTTTTTCGTTCGGTAACATTCCTTTATCACGCAACACGGATCATCTTTAAAAAAAATTCTCTAAATTTACATAATATACTCTACCTTCCTCATTTTCGTAGATATGTTTAAGCCCAAGATGATCGTAAAATCCCCAACTTGTCTGATCCCATTTCCGCGTGCTGGTGAATAATAACTCTTTATTTTTATTAGTATGTGCTTCTCGTAGGACATAGTAAAAAAGTAACTCCCCAATCCCTCTTCGAAGATATTTATGATGGACAAACAAAAGTCGTGCTTGGACTACACTGTCAAGAGGTTTTGATTTCAATTGTACATACAATTCTTTGACTTCTGAGGTCATTTTACTCGTGTATCCAAAAATTCCGACTACTGTATTTTTGTGAGTTGCTACGAAATAATGGCATTCGTCATTCTGCAAACTTTGTTTGATAACTTTAAAATATTCTTGAACTAACGAAAGATAACTTTTATTGTGAATAGATAATTGAAAATCTACGAACCAAAAATAGAGAATTTGTCGTATAGATACTAAATCTGCTTCTTTTAGTGAACGTATATTACATTGACTTACTGAATGGGAAACGAACTTTTCTTTTACGGACTTAAGTATGCGGTGTAACAATTTAGATCATGAGAATCAACGAAATTAGTTGTTGATTGCCTCACTATATTTTACCACATACTGGTTACTCATTTCTCTCAAAATACGTTTTGAAGATTTCTTTGGCAATGGGGCCGCCGATATCAGAGCCTTGTCCCGCTTCCTCCACGAGTACTGTTAAGACTATTTCCGGATTTTCAAATGGGGCAAAAGCCGCAAACCATGCATGAGGAACACCCGAGGCTGATTGCGATTCTGCAGTTCCTGTTTTGCAAGCTGTTTGTATCTTTCGCTCATCCCCTTTTTCTTTCGAACCTACCGTGAAATCAAATAGTGGCCAGCCCGTTCCCCCCGTAGAACAGGCCTCTTTCATGCCTTCCCGGATAACATCCAATGTCTTTTGAGAGATATGGAGTGAATGACAGTCGGGCGTAGCATACTGCACAATATCAGGATCAGCAGTCGATCCAGCACGAAGCATAAGCGGACGACACAAGTTTCCATTTTGTGCGAAAACTGCTGTTGCCTGCGCAACCTGCAATGGAGTAGATACAACATACCCCTGACCAATAGAAAGATTGTAGGTATCGCCTAAATACCATTTTTCCTTTAAGACATCTTCTTTCCAGTAGGGAGAAGGAATCGACCCCGCAATTTCTGAAATACCAATCCCCGTTTGTCGTTCGTATCCAAATTTTTCAGCCCACTCCTTTATTGCTTCTGGGCCAAGTTTTTCACCCACTTCATAAAAATAGATATCATTTGATCTTCGAATTGCCATTACTAAATCTACGGGCCCTTCCGTCTTGCCATACTGTAAGTAGTACCAGTTTCCGAATGAAATCGGGCCTGCTTTAATACTCCCCGTATCTTCTATAATCGTGGATTCATCTATTTTCTTTGTTTCCATTGCTCCCGTAGCAACCACCAATTTAAAGGTAGACCCCGGTGGATAGCCTCCTTCTGAAGCTCTATTAAACATTGGTTTTGTCTCGTCGGTAAATGAACGGGTAATATCTGCAGATGCGCCATCTTCAAACGATTGCGGATTGAAAGAAGGAGATGCTGCAAGTATGAGCACCTCTCCGGTGTTTGGTTTTAAGGCCACAACTGCTGCTCGTTTTCCCTTGATTAACTCGTACGCTTTTTTCTGAAGAACTGAATCTACTGCAAGTTTGAGCGCTTGTCCTTCTGTGGGAGGGACAACACTCAGGGTATTCAGATACCTTCCTCTTGCATCTATCTCTACTAATTTCTTCCCTGGTTTCCCACGAAGTTGACATTCAAATAATTGCTCTGCTCCTTTTTTACCCGTTTTGTCGCCGGATTTTAATTTGGTTAAACAGGGATCACGATCGAAATCGACCTTATCTGCCAACTGTCGATATCCGACAAGATGAGCAAAAGCCTCTCCATCTGTATAACTTCGTATGCTCTTCTCTCTATTTTCAGTATCAGAAGAAACGGCAGACAAATTTTGAACTAATACAATCCCTTTTCTGTCCAATAACGTACCTCTCTTTGCCTCAATAACAATTTCCCGAGTCCTATTTTCTTCAGCTAATTTACGATAATAGGCACCCTTTACAATCGTTAATTGAAAAAGACGTAAAAAAAGAAGCAGAAGAAATACTCCGATTCCTCCAATAAATAGAATAATAAAGAGAAAACTTTTATTCTGCGAACGAAGGCCAAATTCCATATTACCTTCATCACCTTTTTCAATATAAGGAAGTCTACGCATACCAAATAATAGTAAATGGCTAACCAAAAATGTCAACCGAGAATTGAGGAGCTTTACTCAATCACTGTTTTTTCCTCTTCTGAAGCAACGCAGCGAAATCCGACATGAGACTGTCCAGCAAAGAAAAGTCCTTCTCCTACTCCAGCAGAAAGAAGAAAGTGTTTTTCTCCGCCCGTGAGATAAAAAGTTTCAGTAATTTTTTCCACGGCAGCAGTCGATTGTTTCAAAATAATTTGCAAACTAGAGTTGGTAATAATTGCCTTCCCTTCATCTGTTGCTAAGAAATCTTCTACATCCTGTGTAATGGTCGTAAGACCGAGTTTATACTTTCGTGCACGTTTAGCAAAATTATGGAGATATGCTCCTGAATCTTTATTTTTGATTAAATACCACGCTTCATCTACAACCAGTACCCGTTTTTTTATGTCCTTACGAACACGATTCCAAATGTAATCTAGGACAATGTACATTGCAATGGGGCGCAAATTTTCTTCCAAGTCTCGAATACCAAACACGGTAAACGGGTTTTTAATATCAAAGTTAGATTGCTGGTTAAAGATGCCAGCAGCAGAACCACGAACAAATTTTTCCAATCGGTCTGCTAATTCTCTCCCTTCTAAAGATTCCATTCCCAATAGAATTTTGTACAAATCCTCCAACAGCGGTGGTTGAAGTTTAAAGGTGTTTGGATCTTGTGTAATTCCTTTTTCGCGATAGGTAAGCACCAATGCGCGATCCAAAAGAGCATCTTGCGCGGGAGTAAGATCGCCCATGATAACCCGCATGAGCGAATGGAGATTGAGAATCTTATTGGAGAGTTCATCTGGTTCTGGATTTTCATCGGTGAGTTCAAAAGGATTGATTTTATACTGGGACTGAGAAGAAAAAATTACAAACTCTCCACCCACGGTACTGGTAAGTTTTTGATATTCGTTTTCCGGATCTACAATAATTACTTCAACATCCATCATGAGCAACCGGAGCGCTTCTAGTTTCACAAAGAAACTTTTTCCTCCTCCTGATTTTCCTAAAATAACGGAGTTTGCATTTTCCAACGTAAAGCGATCAAAAATGATGAGACTTCCGTCGTGTTGGTTCATTCCGTACATGATTCCTTCGTTTCGGGTAAGGGAAGCAGTGGAAAACGGAAAGGTCATGGCAAGGGAAGTGGTATCCATATTCCGCCATACCGCAAGCTTGTCATAAAACATCGGCAGCGTTGATTTAAAGCCTTCTTCTGCCTCGAGAATTGCCTGTTTGGAAATGATAAGCAGCGAAGAGAGCACGGAGTCAATTTCCTTTGCCGTATGATTCAACTCTTCCAAGGTATCTGCGGGAATGGTAATATACAACCCAAACTGAAAAAACCGTTCTGCTCCTTTTGCCAACTCTGCTTGCAATGACATCGCGTCATCTAACGCAACCTGAATCGACGGGTCGACTACCTTACCAGCCTTAATATCATTTTCAATGGTGGCTTCCATTTCTGCAATTTTTCGCTTCAGTTCCTCAAGGACTGTCTTTGCCTCTGTCGGGTAAATATACATGGAAATATAGAGAGGCCGATCAAACGTAATAAGAGAATAGAGCCAGTTGGCAGCTACATATCGGGGATACCCCACCACATACAACGTACGATAGTATTTATCGTCTACTTTAATGTTTGAGAAATCTACTTCAATATACGAAGGCGCAATAATGTCTTTTATACCCACACTCCCCTTTGCCATAACATCCGCGACATTATGGACTGAAGCAGGAATAGTACCCGTATTTTTTTTTGAACCACTAAAAAGACCCATATTATCCACTTGTTACCACGACATCGGTATAACTTTCAACAGGCGCCAATTGTCTTCCCGTTGCGGAAGGATTGTATAAATTGTAAAACAACTCGGTTAATTCTTGTTTTTGTAATACCGTCGCACGAAGACCAACTTTTGATAATAATCGAAGCAGATGGTCCCGTTTGGGGTACAAAGAAACTTTTGCACGATTAATAACATATTCTTTATTTAATGATCCCGTATTCACACCTGAAATTCCAAGTTCCAATGGGGTAAAGGGAACAACAAAGAAAAAGCGTTTTTCTAACACCGTATTCTTTTTTACAATATTTTTGATGAACTCCTGATAACTAACAAGCCTGTTTTTAATGAGTTGTACCCGTTGCAAGGCAATCTTTCCATTTAAATATTCCAAATAAGAAGATACATCCATCTTGCGAGACAAAATCAGAATCTGAACCGGAAATGAAAGTGAGTTCAGTAAACTAGAATAGGAATAAATCATAGAAACCTGTTCTTCTTGCGAAAGAAGCCAGAAATTAACTGCCCCCACCTCAATTACGCTCGCAGCTGCAAAATCTTTCAAAAGCAAAATGTCGTCTCGTATATCCTCTACCTCAATAAAAGATTGAGTTGAGGCTTTGATTGGTGAAGTTGGTTTTTGAATAGGCATAGGACAAAGTTATAGCATCTCTTTTGAGACTAATTCTAAAGGACGTGGGTTTTCATTTTCGATCCTTGTTTTCATTGTATCAAAAAAATACCCACCCTTTGGATCTTTTATTTCAATGGTATATTCTCCTGCTGGAAGAGGATTAAAGGTCGCAAACAATCCATGGGGATTACTCTTTAGTAAACGAAGCGATTTATTTTGCCCATCTTTAATATAAATGAGAATTCCGGGAAGCGGAATATTTCTATTATTCTTTACTACTCCCACGAAAAACGGTTTTGTAGGCGTTGTTGGAGGGGCAGCTAGGACCGTTTGTACCGGCTGAACTTCCGGGGGAAGCGGAGTTGCATTCGTGATCTCTGGTTGAGTAGGTAATGTGGGTGGAGATACGGGGGCAGGTACTACTGGTTGTAAAGATGGAATCTGATGAAGTTGATCTGCTGGTTTTTGCAACAGCCCGTGAATTTGTTGTTTTTGTTTTGATGCTGGATGAGCTTTTGTAGTTTGAGCAAGATACGCGTGCAATTTTTCCTTTGTTTCAACCTGAGCCATGATTTTGTGAGGATCAGTAAGAAAATAGAGCCCTTGTAGAAAATATAACGGTTGATTATTCTTATGATACGTATACTGTGTCGGTGAAGTGAGGCGTTTATATAAGTTTTTGAGCCAGACATCTATGGGTCTGTCTTGAATAGGGAGAAAAGCAATTGCTATTCCACTCCCCGCCACGACTATCGCCAACAGTACATTGAGTAACGGTATGGGAAAAAGGCTAAAAACAATATAAGCTGCTGGGAAAAAAATAATGAGGTACAAAAACTGCTTAAGGGTCATGAACCCAATTAGTTTGAACTCAAAAGTAGTAATCTGACGAGGAATCTGATGCTGCTCCATAGATTACATAGTACACGAAAAGTGGCTTCCAGAAAAGAGAGAATTTGAGTCTTAACGGTACAAAATTGGCTTTTCCGTCTGAGGCAATAACAAACTCATTTTACGATCTTTTTTACTAATTCGTTCTACGAATACCTTTACTTTATCACCAATTTCGAGAGTTTCTTCTCCACTGAGTTTACTCACATGAATAAGTCCCTCTACTCCTGGTTCTAATCGTACAAAGTACCCATAGCGTTCTTTACGAATTATTTCTCCTTGAATTTCTTTGTCCTTTGGATATTTTTCTTCGATTTCATCCCATGGATCTTTCATTAAACGTTTCAAGGAAAGATTTAGTTTCAAATCGCCTTCATTTTTCTCAACGACCAATACTTTAATCGTCTCCCCCTGACGTACATAAGAAGTTGCATCCGTTACTTTTTCCCATGAAATTTCTGAAATATGAATAAGTCCTTCCACTCCGTTTACCTCACAGAAAATACCAAATTCAGATACACCAAGTACCTTTGCTTCATATTCTTCATTGTCTTTTATCGCTTCAAAACGCTCATGAAGTTCTTTTTGTGAAATTTTCAAAGCAGACGCTTTCTGGGAAACAACCAAACGGTTCTTTGTTTGGTCTACCTCTAATACTTTTACCTTAATCTTTTGGCCATCAAGTTTCGAAGGTTCATCTAAGAAGTCTTCTGTAAGTTGAATTTTTGGAATTACTCCGCGGATACCCATGAAGTCTATAAAAACGCCGCCTTTACCGTATTCGCCACAAACGACCTCAATTTCTTCTTCTTTTTCCTTTTTATCTTTTACAATCTCCCATTTCCCTTTTTCAAAGAATTTAGACATGGAAACAACGGGAAAGCCTTCTTTTGATTCTTCAGAAATGACCCGAACATGAACAGGGTCGCCTACATTCAAATACGGAAGATATGTAGAGATTTCCTTCACTTCTTTATCCCCGAGTACTGCATAGGCTTTTGCACCGACATCAAAAAGGACTGCTTTTCGTGAAAGTGAGATGATCTTCGCATCTAGTTCGTTTCCTTTTTTAAGAAGGGCTGGCCCTCCTGTTTGCAGTAATGACTCCATTATGTTAATGGATTCGGGTTGAGTTTGGGTTTTTGTTTTTTTTGGCATGAGTTATAAATCCTCCTTTATTTTTTATGGATTCCATAATATACCAAAACAAGTAGAAAAATACAACCTGTCTTTTTTAAAAACGTTTTAGATCTGATTCCGTTTTTTGATTCAGATCGAGAGCACTTTGCAACAGTTCCGCCTCCCCTTGAGGAAGGGTGCGTTTTAACTCTTCTATAAGCTCCTTATGTTTTTCAGCGCTCAGTTTCACGCGAGAGATAAGCTCCCCCGAAGGATTTGCTCCTTGTTTTTTTGATTCAACAAAGAGATTGGGAATTTTCGCTGCGAGCTCCTCTGCTTCCTTTACCGTGGAGATTGCTAATTTATTTTTTCCTTGTTTTGCAAGCGTTATAGCCATAGCGATTCGTTTATCGGAAAGATGAAGATAAAGTTCAGATTTTTTTAATAAATCCCGGGTAAAAAAATCGGTACACATATCTCGGACCGATTTCATCCAATAAAACGGACTGTCTGGAGTAAGTCCTGGATAGGGAAGCTCATAAACAATTTTTTGCCCAAAAGGCGTAGGTTGTTGAGAGTAAGAGAGAGGTATGTTGAGCCCCAAAAAGAATGGACCAATAATGAGTAAAAACAAGAGAAGAACCCTGAGATTCATTTTGTAATGATACCAAAAAGTTTTATAAAAAACAATCCCGCTGTCTCTATACATAAATGTGATAAAAACAGCGGGATATATACCAAATCATTATTTAATGATGCGTTTCAAACTTTTGCCCGCAGTGAAACCAGGAGTTCTGGTTGCTGGGATTTGAATCTCTGCACCGGTCTGAGGATTTCTTCCTTTTCGAGTTGCTCGTTTACGAACAATAAAGGTTCCAAATCCTGTAACGACGACTTTTTCGTTCCGTTTTAAAGCGTCTGTAACAGAACCGAAAACTGCACCAACAGCGTCTTTTGCAGCTTTGGAGGTGAGTCCTGCTTTCTTTGCTACCTGAGCTATTAAATCAGCTTTTGTCATGATTAATTCACCTCCTTACACACATGGAACTGATAATAAAATGATAGTATCAGAATATCCAGTTTTAGGCCTATTGTCAATCTATATTTAAACTATCTTATTGTAACAATATATATCAATTTTAAGGCTCTAGTAAAGGACGAATCATATCCTTGCCACTGACTCTGCTCTATACTCTCGAATAATAGTAATTTTTATTTGCCCTGGGAACACATCAAACTTTTGTTCAAGATCTTCTTTAATTTTTGCTGCAATAACAACAGCTTCATCGTCTGAAATCTCGTCTGGCTTCACAATAACACGTAACTCTCTCCCCGCCTGCAATGCATACGCTTCTCGGACGCCTTTTTTAGATTTCGCGATTTCCTCGATTGTCTTAATTCTCTTTAAATATTCTTCCAAATCTTCATGTCGTGCTCCCGGTCTTCCTCCAGAAACAGCATCGGCGATGTACACAATCACGGCTTCTGTAGAGGTGAAGGGAACATCTTCGTGGTGAGAAGCGACACAATCTACTACTTTTTGTGGCAAACGATATTTTTTAAGAAGTTCTACACCTAAATCGATATGAGAACCTTCTTTATCGTTAATTACTTTACCAATGTCATGCAACAAACAACCAAGTTTTACAGCATTTACGTCTACTTTCAGTTCATTGGCAAGAGCGATTCCAATTCTCGTCTCTTCCAATGTGTGGAGTATCATATTTTGGCCATAGGAATATCGATATTTAAATCGTCCGAGTAACCGAACCAGGTCTGTCGGCATATTAAATACCCCCACTTTATGACACAACTCTTCTCCTGCCTTGTAGATCATTTTATCTACCTCTTCTTTGGTCTTATTTACAATTTCCTCAATTCGAGGAGGCTGAATACGGCCATCTTTGATCAGGCGTTCCAATGATAAACGGGCAATTTCACGACGAACAGAATCAAATGAAGAAAGACGGATAACACCTTCTTCTTCTAGATCAACATCTACACCTGTTGCAAGTTCAAATGAACGAATATTTCTTCCATCCTTCCCGATGATACGCCCTTTATAGTCGTCACTGGGGAGATTGATAACGGAGAGCGTGTACTCGGCGACATAGTCAGTAGCACCATAGCGCATAGAATCTACTAAAATTGCTTTGGCACGTTCATCAACAGTTGTTTTAATTTCTTCTTCTGATTGTTTAATTCGTTTGGCGATATCAGCGCGTAGTTTGTCCTCCCAACCTTGTAAAAGAAGATTTCGTGCCTGGTCTTTGGTAAGTTGAGCTACTTTTTCAAGTTTTTGAAGAGTAGCATCTCTTTTTTCTTCCAGGTCTTTTTTTAATGTTTCCAGTTGCTGTTTTTCTCGTTCAAGTGCAGCTTTTTCTTTTGTTACAGCAGTCTCTTTTTCGTACAGTTGCTGTTCTTTTGTAGACAGTCTTTTTTCTGCATTTAAAGCTTCGGAGACTGCTTTTCGAGCATCTTGTTCTGCCTCTTGTTTTAACCGAAGGGCATCTTCGTTGGCTTTCAGGATAATTTCTTTGGCTTCCTGTTTAACCCGGGTTAATTCTTCTTCCTTTCTTTTTTTGTTGGGGAATAGATTTTGAAATAATTTAGGGAGCATACCTTTATATAGTACGCCTAAAGAGGTTTTTTTCGTATTTTATGAGTATTGAGATAACATAAAATTAATCAATTGGACAATATTCTAATAAACCTGCTTCAAGCAAATTTTAACTGCTACCATTTTACTTTGTTTCTTTCAGCTGCGCAACAGCTTTTTTAATAGTCGTGTAAGAAAAACCTCGCCGACCTAAAAAGGCGGTTGCTTTTTGAAAACGCTCCTCAGCGGGTAGATGTTGCCATTGACGAATTTTTGACTGTAATGCTTGTACTGCTAAGGGTTCCTGATCTTGTGGGTGTTCGGAGAAATAAGAATGAATAAGTTCTTTGTCTACGCCTTTTCGCATGAGTTCTTGCTGAAGAACAAACTCTGTTTTAGGCTTATTTCTATTACGATCCTCCACGTAAAGTTCTATAAATGAAACATCATTAACAAGACCTTCTTCTCTGAGTGAATCGAGAGCCTCGTCTACTGTTTCCTTTTTCCAGCCATAGTGAATAGCTTTTTTGGTGAGATACTGTTCCATCTCCCAACGAGTACGAGCTCTAAACTGGAGATAAAAATAGGCACGGTTGAGCGCGGTTACAAGTTCTGACATGCGTTTGTGTTGCTGAATTCTTAACAGTCAAGATTACTTTTCTTCTGCTACTGGCTCTGGCTTTTCCTTAACTACCGGTTCATTTTTTTTATTCAACACCTTGTCCATTACTTCTTTTGTAATTTTCGCCTTCAACTGAGCGTCTTGCGCCAATGTTTCTTTCACTGCTTCTTTCCCTTGCCCAAGCATTTTTTCTCCATACCGAATAAAGGCACCACTTTTTGAAAGAATATTATTGGCGATAGCAACATCAATAATGGCTTCATCTCTATCTATTCCCGCAGCATTAATAGTAAATTCTGCTTCCTTGAATGGAGGAGCAATTTTATTTTTTACTACTTTTACCCGCACTCGAGTTCCATATACTTCGTTGTTTTTTTTCAGAGTTTCGATTTTACGGACATCCATACGCATGGAAGCATAAAACTTCATTGCCAATCCTCCTGGTGTGGTTTCCGGATTACCAAACATAATCCCTACTTTTAATCGCAACTGGTTAGTAAACACCACCGTTGTTTTTGATTTAGAAACTACGCCGGTAAGTTTTCGAAGTGCCTGAGACATAAGACGTGCCTGAAGTCCGATTTGCGCGTCTCCCATTTCGCCTTCAATTTCTGCTCGAGGAACCAATGCCGCGATGGAATCGACAATTAAAAGGTCCACTCCCCCAGAACGAATGAGCGCTTCCGTAATTTCAAGGGCCTGTTCTCCATTATCTGGCTGCGAAACGAGGAGATCGTCGAGTTTAACACCTAATTTTTGAGCCCAATCGGGATCGAGCGCGTGTTCTGCATCAATGAATGCAGCTGTACCTCCATTTTTTTGTAATTCAGCAAGAAGAGAAAGACAGAGCGTCGTTTTCCCTGAAGACTCGGGACCAAAAACTTCGATAAGTCTTCCTTTGGGAACCCCTCCTACTCCCAGAGCAATATCCAACGGTAGAATCCCCGTTGATGTGACCTCTACCGCAACCGCGGGGGCATCCCCTAAACGCATAATGGAACCTCTTCCAAACTGTTTTTGAATCTGTTCAATTGCTAATGAAACTGCCTGTTGTTTCGGGTTCACTGTTGCTTGTGCCATAGGTATAAGGATTTTAAGAATTTATAGTGGGAACATTATGAAGGAAATTTGTGACAAAAACAAGTGAATATATGCTACAAAAATATCCTGTAGTAATTTATTACCGACACGTTACAGAGCTCTAAAACAGATAAATGAGCCCTATCACTAATGCACCCCAAAGAAACACCGTAATAATGAGAGGAATATCTGTGGTAATAATCTGTTCAGGACGTTCCCCTTGTTCTTTATCGAACAACAACTGAGCATACCGGGCTAATCCGAAAACAACGAGAGGAATGGTTGCCATCATCCACTTCCGAGCTTCAAAAGTGGGAAACAATGAGCCGAATACATCTGCTAGTTGAGGCGGCTTTTCAAAATAGGTATAGAATGAATAGGCAATAATGGTTGCCGTTGCAAATGTTGTTGTCAAAAAATTGAGTAAATGCTCTCTATATGAGGCTAAAGAGATACGTGCAGCACTCCCCTGTACAACCAATTCTGCCTGGCGTTTGACACTTGCCATAAACAAAGATATGAAGAATATCGTAAGAAGGAGCCAGATAGGAATATGATATTTTGATACCACTTCCCCGGCAAAAGCCCGAATCATAAATGAAAAAGAAATTGCAAATAAATCAAAAAGTGGATAGCGTTTTAAATAGAGGGAGTAAAAAAAATGGAGCAAAATAAAGATAAATGCCAAGAGAAAAAATTCTACTGAAAAAAGAAGCGAAACCATGAGTGAAATAAAGGTGAGAATAAATACCAAAAAAAGCGCCTCCGCTATTGTTATTTCACCTGAGGCAATGGGTCTTCTTCGTTTTTGCGCATGAATTTGATCGTATGGTTTATCGATGATGTCATTTAAAACATACGACGTAGAAGACAACAAACAAAAAACGAAAAAAGCATAAATCGATGAGAGCAAAATGGGCACCTCGAATAACTTTCCAGAAAAAATAACCGCAGTGAACACAACGAGATTTTTTACCCATTGATTTACCCTCATGGCGCGAAGATAGACCAATATTTTTTTCCGTGTCATTACAGATTGCATTATACTCTATTTTTCTATGACCGTATGAGATGCTGCAAATACTTTGAAATGAAAGAAGATCGTTTATGCTTTCCCTTAGGAGTTTTATTCTATTATTGTTCAAAAAAATAAATCGATCGCAATAGTTATACTATAAGATAAATTGAGGGATAATTGACTCCACATTTTCCATTTGCTCCTTCGACCCAATTGATATACGAACAAACAACGGATCTAATCCGAGAAGACTACCATCTTCTCCTTTTTGTATCGCAATAGAATGCTCTAAAAGGAAATTCGTAAATCGTTCTTTCTCAGGTATCGTATCAAATTTTATAAGCACAGTGTTCATAAAAGAAGAAATTACGGTGAAGCCCTGACGGCGAAGTAATGAAGCAAACTCTAATTGTCGTTTTACGATATCTCCTCGAATACGGGCAAAATACTGTTCATGTTTTAGAGCTGAAATAGCAGCTCCCACCGAAAGGTAAGAAATATTCGCATACTGGGATTTTTCTGAAAGACAGGTAATTATTTGTGGTTGTGCCATAGCATAGCCAATCCGAATTCCAGCCATCCCGTAACTCTTCGAAAAGCTATGGAGAACCACCAAGTTGGCATACTCTTTGATCAAGTCAGCAACTGTTTCTCCCAAAAATTCTCCAAAAGCTTCGTCTATAACGACCATTGCCTGAGGATTATTTTCGATGAGCTCAATTATGGATTCCCGAGAAGTAGATCCTACAGGATTATTTGGGTTTGAGAGGAAAATAAGAGTTGCGTTGGGATAGGGCTTTGGAACAATGGTAAAGACACCATCTTCCAACGACGGTTCTAAGCCCAATGCGCCACCAAACTGGGTAACACAAGAATACATGCTATATGTGGGAGTAAAAACAACCGTCTGTTTGCCATACAACTGTGCAAGGAGCAAAATTGCTTCATCTTCTCCCGCAGTCAGAAAGTAGTGTTCCGCCGTGTATCCATGTTTGTTGATGAGCCACTCGATCAGTTCAGGAGGTTGAGAATGATAGTCGTTTGATTTTTTGAGGTACTGTTCAATATCTCTATACACAAAATCAGGGAGCGGTTCCTGGATGATTGTGCCTTGCAAATCAATATTCTGTTGATGTCTCATTTTGTCCTATTATACCGCAAAAAACCTTACATTTCTTTACGAAAAGCCGTATGACAGGTGTTAGCTACGCGCATACCGAGTTTTACGGCATAATTGGTTCCCCTATCATACGGATAGGTCATATCCAGATTAGCAATATATAAATGTTTGATCGGAGTTACAAAATGGGGCTTTTTTTGTACAAATTCCTTATCATAGATCGGCTGTGCATAAGGAGCCTTGAAATGATATAAATTAATTATTTTTTTAGAAAAACCCGGTCGGATTTTTTCAAGATACGGAAGAAAATGCTGTAAGGTTTCTTCTTTATTCATCTTCATGAGTGGATGATTTTGCTCAACATAATTTGCAATATATAAAAGGTGCTGCCCACCATAGTGACGTGGATCTATAAAATTTGTGTGTTGAACAAACACCATCATCGGAAACTCGTTCACACACACACTCGACCAGTATGTTGTATCAAACAAAGGCTCCTTAGATGCGATAATAAAATTGACTGCGTTCAAATAGCTAATAGAACCCATTCTTTTTTTATAGGCAACAGGAAAAAGTTTTTCCGCAACCTTTATCGAGACTGGTGAAGGTAATGTAGAAATAACCGCATCAAAGGTATATTTTTCTTTATTTTTGAGGCTCACCGTAAACACAGAGCCACTTTTAGCCACGGAGACTACCGCATTCCCCTTAAGTATGGTCACTCCCCGATCTTCTAATGTGTCTTCTATATGATCAATAAATGCTTGAAATCCTCCTTTAAAATATACTAATTGTTTTGAACGTTTTTTGAGCCGAGCCCATATAAAAGAAGTAACTATTTTCTCCGCATATTTACCGAACTTTTTCCGAAATAACTGTTGAAACAACACATTCCATGCTTCCTCTCCCATGCTTTTTTTAAGGAATTCCGCTGATGGAACGGTATCAAACCATTTTAGGTGTGGGGTTAGCTTTAAAAAAACGACGGTAATGCCGGCACGAATTTTTGAAGGGAAAGTAAGGAGGGGAAATTTGAGAAAATCTTGCGGAGTATCTACGGGAAAATTGCGGTAAATAGTTTTTACGCTCTTCGACTGATTATTAGCTTTATACAGAGAGGCCGTTTCTGGAGATTTTATAATAATATCCTTAAAACCAATCTTTCGAGCAAAAGATAAGATATCATCGTCGTTTGCAAATAAATGATGATATGCTCGCTCGAGCGGCCACTTCCAGGCAGGATCGTAAAAACCTTCTGCCAATCCCCCAAGACCTGTTTCTTTTTCAATAATGGTAACGGTGTGCCCTTTTTTTGAAAGTTGGTATGCAGCGGTTAGCCCCGTAAAACCACCACCGAGAATTGCAATGTTCATAGAGTATATTATAGCGTGAGGATGTTGTTTGAGACGTCTATATTTCCCGCATATTTAACGTAGTATTCCCGACTGTATTAGTTTGTTTTTCCCGCATTATTCCGGCTTTTTCTCCGCAAAGGCTTTTGTATTGCGTAATTCTAGGTAAATCGTTTCCAAAAATAGATATAACGGGATTGCCAGCAATATACCAAAAACGCCGCCAATTCTTCCACCGATAATCAGGGAAATAAGTGTGATGATAGGACTTATCCCAACGGCCCGTTTCATAATGATGGGTACGATGAGGTTATTTTCTAGTTGTTGCACAATAAAGTACAGAGCAATAGTCGAAATACCAAGTACAGGTGACTGTGAAAAGCCAATAAGCACTGCTGGGATTGCAGAGAGTGTGGGGCCAATGTTGGGGACCACCTCTAGCATTCCTGCGAGCACTGCTAATGGGAGTACATATTTATTCCCGATAAGACTCAACCCGATAAAGGTAAGCGCTCCTACCGCCGTCATCAGAGTAATTTCTCCCCAGAACCAAGACGACATACGTCGTTCTGACTTATCGAGAATCGAGGCCACAATCTGTCCTTTTTCTTCATCTAATAACGACGAAATGACTCGTTTTATGATCGTTTCATCTAATAGGAAGTAAAAGCCAAAAAAGAATGTGGTAACGACAAAAAGAGCGTTTGAAAAAATACTGCTTATAAATTTTAACGCCTCGTTCGTTGCTGTGGGGATATATTGCGTGAATTGAGTAAGCTGATCAAATTTAATATAGGAACTGAGGGTGGGATTGAGTTTTTGCATAATCCCTGGAAGACTACGAAGCAGGTTGGTAGTTTCAATAATGATGGGTGGCAAGATAATATAAAACAGATATCCGAGGAGAATAACAAAGGATAAATACACCAAAAGAACAGATGCCGCACGCGGGACACGCCGTTTATGTAAAAAGGAAACCATGGGGCGTAGGGCACTCATGAGGATGAAACCAATAAAAAGCGAGAACAATAAATCGTGTAAAATCCAAAGTAAGTATAAACCTATAAGGAAAAAGGTTGTAAAAATAATGGTCCGCGGTGCAATCTCAATCTTTTTCATTATATGTATTATATATGATCTGCTATCATTTCACTATGGATCACTATATTTTGGACACCAATCTTTTCTTCAATATGGAAGCTGGTTTAGATTTGGGAAGAGATACGGAAACAGTGGTACGAACTATTACAAAAACCGCTGCCATCCTGCGAAAACAGGGGAGCCGAATGTATATGCCGCCGCGAATAATGGAAGAGTTTCTCAGTTTTTTTGAAAATAAAAATCAAAAATTCATTCAGGAATTTCAACAAGAGCTCGTTATTCAATCTCCAGACATTCACACCGAGATTCCGGCCTCTGCTTTTTATCAGTTTGTTGAAGAAACACGGGGAAGAAGCTATCGAGGATTAACGATTGCCGAAGAAGAGATTCAAAAAGGAGCTCAAGTATTTTTGAGTCAGTCAGAACTTTCTAAAAAGGACTTTGAGATTAAGATTGGCCCGGTAATTCGCCACTTTCGAGAACGATATCGCCAGGCAACTCGTTTTGGATTTTTAGACAGTGTTGCTGATTTAGATAGTATCATGCTTGCTAAACAGTTAAATGCTTATCTCGTTTCTACTGATGAGGGTGTTATTAAATGGGGAAGAATACTGGGAGTCAAAGAGATGCTGGCGCCTGTGTTTGGGCGTATGGTGCAGAAGATTCTTGAGCAGTAACTTCTTTTTTTTCCGTTTCTTTCTCTTCGTCATCGGGAATGAGATAGGTAAACCAGTCGACCATTTTATCTACAAATGTTTTTTCTGGGTGTTCTACATAGAGAAGTCGTTCTGAAAGAAGAGACATAACTCCTTTTTTAATTTCTTCGTTTGGGATAACAAGATAACACCGAAAGTAGTAGGGGGATTGTCCGATGATGGTAAGGATATCAAACCCAAACCGTTTCGTAAAATAAAAAGATCCTAACGACTCCCAACGAAGAGATATTCCTGCTGTTTCGACTCCGAACACGGTGAATTTATTTTCAACCTCAGCAGGCGGAGTAATGGTAAGGACATAAAAGAGAAACATAACCGCCCACAAGGGAATTAAGAGGATTTTATCACCGAAGAACAAAATTATAAGAGAAAGGAGAATTGATAGGGCAACATAAAAACGGAGTACATTTTTACCCCTCTTTTTATAAGCGCGAAGCGGGGCCCTCCACGAAAGAAGTGTTTGTAGTTCAGCAACGTTTTGATTACTTTTGGGGGGATTTGTGTTCTGAGAATCCATACTTCCATTGTAGGCGTAAGAGGATGGATCTGTCAATAATAACTCATTATATACCTATAGCAATTTGTGTTGTGTTTGATACATTTTTATATTCATTTTATGGTTGATTTACTACCATTAGTGGCATATATTGATACAGGACACAATATATGCATTGTTATTTTTGTAAACATACTGACACAGAGGTTATTGAGACGCGCATAACTGAAGATGGCACCGCCATTCGAAGAAGAAGACAGTGTCCTCAATGCCAAAAGAGATTTACCACGTACGAACGGACTGAGGAACTACCGCTTTTTGTGACGAAACGAGATAAGCGACGGGAGCGATTTAGTCGGGAAAAATTACGAAATGGCATTTTGCACGCCGTCGAGAAAACAACGGTTTCACCAACGCAGATTGAATTGATTGTCTCTGAGATTGAGATACAGGCAAGTGGGAGCGATAAGGGGGAGATTGAAAGTAATACTATTGGCGACATGGTGGCAAACCGTTTAAAAGAATTGGATAAAGTAGCATATATTCGCTTTGCATCGGTGTTCCGTCGTTTTGTTGACGTAGAGGACTTCGGGAAAGAAGTTAAAAAATTGCAAAAATAATTTATTATTACTAGTTCTGTCCAAAAGGCAGCATTATAAAAACACTATATGAAACTTAAAGGTATTTCCGAAAAGGTCTTTCTCGATCGATACTCTCTGAAAAACAAAGAAGGGGTAGCTCTGGAAAAAACGCCAGAAGAAATGTGGAAACGAGTAGCGAAAGCAGTAGCTCTTCAGGAGAAAAAATCGGATCAGCAAAAATGGGAAAAAGAGTTTTATGAAGCTATGAAAGACTTTAAATATGTTCCAGGTGGACGTATTCTTGCAGGTGCCGGGACAGGGTTTGAGGTAAGTTATTACAACTGCTTTGTTATCCCTTCACCAAAAGACTCTCGAGGAGGAATTCTTGAAACGTTAAAACAGATGGTTGAAATTATGTCGAGAGGTGGAGGAGTTGGATTTAACATCTCTTCTCTTCGCCCACGAGGTGCTCGAGTTCGTAAAGTAAATGGCTTTTCTTCCGGTCCTATTAATTGGGCAGAACTTTTTTCTGTAGCTACCCGAGACATTATTCAGCAAGGAGGATCTCGTCGAGGAGCCCTTATGCTTATGATGTGGGACTGGCATCCAGATATTGAAGAATTTATTACAGTAAAACAAGACTTAACTCGCATACAAGGCGCTAATCTCTCTGTTTGTGTATCGGATTCTTTTATGGAAGCCGTTGAGCAAGATGTTGATTGGCCTCTCGTTTTCCCAGATGTTGACGATCCAGAATATGACGAAAAATGGACTGGAGATTTGGTGAAATGGAAAGAAATGGGGAAAAAGGTAAATGTTCATAAAATTGTGAAAGCGCGTGCTTTGTGGGATCTTATTGCAAAGGCAGCCTGGCAATCGGCAGAACCTGGACTTGTATTCATGGAACGATACAACAAGCTCTACAATAACTGGTACTGGAATCGGATTAACTGCACCAATCCCTGTGGAGAAGAAGGACTTCCCGATTGGGGAGTCTGTAACTTAGGATCTATTAATCTTTCTGCTCTCGTGAAATCGTCTGATATCGATGAAAAGGGAGAGTTTGATTTTGAAGCACTCAAAAAAACAGTGCGAACTGCGGTTCGTCTTCAGGATAATGTTATTGATATGGATCCCTATGTATTTGAAGAGATTCGTAAATCGCAACTTGAAGGAGAACGAAGACTCGGATTGGGCACCATGGGCCTTGGAGACGCACTTATCAAACTTCATTTGCGCTACGGATCAGAAGAATCACTCGTATTTATTGAAAAAGTGTATAAAATTATTCGAGATGAAGCCTATCGAGCATCTATTGAAGCTTCACGAGAAAAGGGTGCATTTAAAAAATTTGATGCAGATCTCTATTCAAAAGGCCTCTTTATCCAACAGCTCCCAATTGATGTTCGGGCAAATATTAAAAAAAATGGGATACGAAACTCGCTCCTTTTGATGCAGGCTCCTACAGGATCAACCTCGTTGATGGCAAATACCACTTCCGGAATTGAACCGGTGTACGAATTTGAATTTGTACGTCGAGATCGTATTGGAGAACACGTTATCCGTCATCATTTATATGAAGAATGGGTGGAAAAGCATGCGGAAGAAAAAGTACAAAAGCCGGAATGGTTTGTAGGAGCAAACGAACTTTCTCCTGAAGATCATATAAAAGTACAGGCCGTTATTCAAAAATATGTAGACGCCTCTATCTCTAAAACGGTAAACGCACCAAATACCCACACAGTTGAAGATGTTCGGGATTTGTATACCATGGCCTACAAACTTGGATTAAAAGGTATTACGTATATGCGAGATGGTTCTCGAATGGGAGTACTTTCCCGTATTGAAGAAAAGAAACCAGAAGAAACGGCAAAAGAAATTTCTACACCTGTACAAAACGTAAAACCAAGACCGATGGTGGTACATGGTTCGACCTATAAAATTCAAACACCAGTTGGAACTGCATTTATTACTATTAATACCAACGGAAATAACGATCCTTTGGAAGTATTTATTAACGTAGGTAAAGCTGGAACCGATGTATATGCCGTAGCAGAAGGCTTAGGACGAATGATCTCGCTCTCGTTGCGATTTGCATCACACCTGAAACCAGAAGTACGAATAAAGGAAATTATGAGTCAGTTGGAAGGAATAGGGGGCGCACGACCTATGGGATTTGGGAAAGACCGTATTAAAAGTCTTCCTGACGCCGTCGCAAAAGTGTTGAAAATGCACTTTGAACTCAATGCCCAAAAACAAGCATCTACCAACGGACACACAAAGGAAGATCCTGAACTTGTGAGTGAGATGATGCAGCCGAGTCTTCTTCAGGAAGAGCCTGTAGAAAAACGAGCGCTGTTTGATATCTGCTCAAAATGTGGAGAGGCACTCCTTGCTCATGAAGAGGGATGTAAAAAGTGTTATGGATGCGGGTATTCTGAATGTTAAGTTGAATAATAGTGGGCAGTCAACGATTTTTACTCGCGAAATCGTTGGCTGCCAATTTGTTACTTATGAGTATTTACACAAAAAAAGGGGATACGGGAACTACCTCACTATTTGGAGGAGTTTCCATAGAAAAAGACGATATTCAGGTAGAAGCATACGGTTCTCTTGATGAACTTTCTAGTTTTATTGGTCTTGCCATTGCCAAATTGACGAAGAAAGAAGATATTCGATTATTAACCAATATTCAGTCTTCTTTGTATGAAATAATGAGTGTTTTGGCAGGCTACAATAAACCTATAGAAAGTTTGGCCGTTCAGGTGAAACAATTTGAACAGTTCATTGATACAGCAGAGTTCAATCTCCCGGAACTGACTCATTTTATCCTTCCGCAAGGAGGTGAAATTTCTTCTCTTTTTCATGTAATTCGTACTTTGACACGAAAAAGTGAGCGAAAAGTGGTATCGCTATTTCATACGAAAAAAGTGGCTACTGAAGATAAAGCAGCAGGTATTATGCAGTATTTAAACCGATTATCTGATCTTTTTTTTATACTCGCAAGAACCTATGAAGAAAAAGAAGAGATCGTTATAAAGTAATAGTATTATTTATTCTTGGTTTGTACCACTGCCTCCTCTCCAGGGGGTGGGAAGGTACCTTTCATGTTGAGAGATTATTGGGAACGCCGTGCAAATCGGCGACTGTGCCGCAGCGGTAAGCCTAACACTTGTGTTAGGTAAGTCCGAAGACCGACCAAGACGCTATTTTTCCGTGCAGAACACTCTATGGTACCACCTATGTGTGAGTGTGTTTCGTATCCCGAAACACAAGATGAACAACAAAAAACGCCACTTTCCTTCGATTTAAACCTTGAATGGAAGCGAGCTCTCAGAGAGCAAGAAGCCTATCGTGAGTTCTTCTACAAACAAGCTGAGTCTGGAGCGAGTGAGATGTTTGGAAAAGTATCCAGCTCAACGTACCACCAAGGAATACAAAATCGTGAAGATGGTACCGTAAAGCTCACATTTTTCAACGATGAACTCGCTGAGGATTCTTCCCAGAAAGTAATTGACAATCCAACATTTCCAGCGTGGTATCGAGACCGAGCTAAATACGATCTTTCTGTAACACATCAACTCCAAAAAGAAATTCAAAACATTCTTCAAACCGGCCAAATGCAAAAGATCTTTGTTGAGTTTAGCCCCGCCGTATTCGAACAAATGAATAATATTGAAGAATTGCGAGAAAAAGGATTTAGTAACTATAGTTTTCTCCGTGTGCATCAGGTAGTTTCTATTGATGGAACTCCGCGTTCAGAACTGAAAGCATTTATACATTATCTCGATCCACAAGCTCAAGAAGAGCTTTTTACTCTGCTTACTGGCAAAAATCCGCCTCAAGGGAATCTTTTAGGTTTTGTAACGCCACTTGATACCGAACGGTATCCTATTACCGATATCCGAAATAAAAGAGAAACTAAGCAAATCGACCAGCTCATTCGAGGATTGTATGAAGCAACACCAGAGGAACGAAAAATCCGCCCACTTGAAGATGATCCCTATCAAACCACCGATGAACTTATGGAAGAATACTTAAAGGTGGCACGCCCCATTTTACACAACGTCTATACCCTTCTCATGAATCCGAATGAGAGGAGCGAACGTATTTTGAAAGAATGGCGTACGTGGGAGAATACTCTCAAGAATCTGATTCTAGGCAAGGATATTCTCCATATAAAACAAGATTTGCAGCAACTTCAGGAGTTTGCCTCCACTGTTTATAACTTTTCATATGCAGGGATGATGCAACATTTAGATTGGTATGAAGAGAAAATTACAAATTTTTTTACCAGTTGTGGGGGAAATACTGGTTTTTCTGATATGTTTGACTATAATCCATTAGAACAACAAGAGCCATCACGTATTATTGGTTTAGGAAAAACTGCTCTTCAAAATGCTGGATATGCGATAGAACCTGTTGATCCAAATGATAGCCCTTGTAAGTGTGGTGAATGTCATAAATCACATTTTCATTGCCCGAAATGTTCACATATTATTATAGTGGGAGCAGGAACAAAACAATGCCCGGGGTGTGGATTAAAAGCCACCTGTAAATAGCGATTATTTGTGTTTATAATGAATACTATGCCTGAACCAAACTATACTCCTATTGACGACCTCATTTCTCAATCACAACAGCAATCCACGTCTTTTCCTGAGGCAGGACCAATTTCAACTACAGAACAGACACCCGCTGTTGAGTATTCTGTCCCGCCAGTAAATAATTATGTCGAAGTAAAAAAGGAAGTTCCCGAAATCCCTGTAGAAGTAAAAAAAGCCGGGGTTGAAATTCATCCAAGTGCAGCCACACCGCCCGATCCACTCAATATCCCGTTATCAGATGAAGAGATTGTAAAAGGGCTTCACAAACCCGTTTCATCTGCGTGGAGATGGCTTGCAACGTTTGCGTTACTTATGCTAAAAAGGTCGCATTACACAATCAAAGTTATTCATGGACATGCAAAACGGGTATTAATCCGCTGATGTTTTATGCTGACTTTGCCGTTTGTATATGCTCTAAAAATCCTTCTTTCCCCATTGCACCAACAAACTGAGTAACTACCGCTCCGTCTTTAAAAATAAGAAATGTTGGAATAGAAAAAATAGAGTAGTCTGATGCTAAATCTTGATTTTGGTCAACATCAACCTTCACAATTTTTACATCAGAAAGTTCTTGAGCAAGTTCATTGAGAATAGGAGCGGTTAATTTGCAGGGACCACACCATTCTGCATAAAAATCTACGAGCACTAATCCTTTGTGAGCTATAACTTCTTCCTGAAAATTATCTTTTGAAATATGAGACACTGTCGACATACGAATATACAAATAATAATAGGTCTATTGTAGCTTTATTTTATAATTGAATCAAGCATAAGTACTTTTCAAACTTCTGCGATTGCTTATTTAAGACCTTTATGATATATTATAGGACTTATGGAACCGCGTCTTTTACCCTCGTTAGTCGAGGATTTTATAAAACATCTTGGAGCTCAAAGTAAATCACAATTTACGATTATTGCGTATAAAAAAGACCTCGAACAGTTTGTCGGATATCTTACAACGCAGGAAAAAACTGATATTCGAGAGGTTAAAAAAGATGATATTGATGGATTTATTCGTAAATTATTAACCGATAATTATACAAAAAAGTCAGCTTCCCGAAAATTAAATTCTATTCGGACATTTTTTCGATATTTGAAAAGTGAGGGGATTATCGATCAAAACCCATCTTTAGATATCGCTCACCCTAAATATGTTCAAACTCCTCCTCGAATTTTAAGTAAACTTGAGTATCGTGCACTCCGAGATCTCGCAAAAGACGATGATAGAACCTACGCTTTAATAGAGATACTTCTTCAAACAGGAATAAAAATTGGAGAATTAGCAGAATTACATTTGGAGGATGTCCAAACAAATGAACTTCACATAAGTCCATATGGAAAGAATTTAGAGCGACAGGTTCCTTTAAATAAGGCAGCAAAAAAGGGAATCGATGATTATTTAAAAATAAGAGAGCCTGTAAAAGATACTCATTTATTTGTTACCCGAACCGGAAAACCCCTTCTTATCCGAAATATTAGACAAATTATCGATCGATGCTTCCGGGAAGTAGGTATTGAAAATGCAACGGTAAACGATCTAAGAAATACCTTTATCGCGCATCAACTTCTGAATGGAGCATCTCTTGAGTATATCGCAAAAGTAGTTGGTCACCGTCGTCTCTCTTCTACTGAACGATTCTTAAATCTTGTACGAGAAGAAGCAGAACGGAAAGAAAAATTGGGCCAACTATAAGCTTATAGAATTAATTCTTTTTCGTTTTTAAACTCCTTTTAAGGCTTTTTTTACCAATGCGTCCGCAAGAGCATTATAGTTACGTAACACATGGGTGTAAGAGATAGGGATATTAATTTCCTGTTCTAAAGCGTGGACCTCAAACACTTTTCTTCCAATATTCGGATCTTTCACTTTAAACAGTCCATTTACCTGATTTACCATGAGTGAAGAGTCGGAGAATACACGTATGAAATTTGGTTTTTTCCCTTCGGAGAGCAGTTTTTTTACTTTTTCCAGTGCAAAAACAAGCGCAGAGTACTCAGCGATATTATTTGAAGCTATCCCAATTCTCCGTCCTTCTTCATAGATTAAAACATTGTCCTCAAAGATTAAAAAAGCGGAGGCAGCCTCGCCCGGATTATTAAGAGATCCTCCATCAGTATATATTTTGAATTCCATGGACAATAAATTTTTTTAAATTAATAAGTCTGCTTACTCCTGAATTCTCACCGGCATGATGATGTGAAGAAACGATTTGTTGTTTTCTTCCTTAAAAACAATAGGAGCATCTGAACGAAGAATCTCCACAATGATTGTTTTTGAGTCGATATGATTTAGCAGGTCCTGAACGAATTTATAGTTAAACGCAACTCGTTGATCTTCTCCCTCGAACTCAATATCCTGAAAGGTTGTGTTCTCTTCATTGCTGTCTTTCTTTGGGCGCATATAGAGACCTTCTTTTTTGAATTCACAGACCACAACGTTTGAGAAGTCTCGTGCAAAGATCGAAATGAGGCGAATATTTCGTAAGAATTCGTCCTTTTCCATTTTAATTGTCGTTTTTACTTCAGAGGGTATTACCCGTTCAAAAGGCGGAAAATCACCTTCAATAATACGCGAATAAAACTCGTCTTCCCCAACGGAAAAGAAGACCATTTTTTCCTCTGAAGAGAAAATAAAACCGACTTCTTTTGCATCCTTTGCCAAACGGGAGACCTCGCTTAAAAACTCTGCGGGAACAATCATGGAGGGGACGGCGTGCTTATTTTTTTCTTTGATTAACGAAAGCCGAAAACCATCTGTTGAAACCATGAGAAGTTCTTCATCTGAGGAAACAAAGTTTACTCCTGTAAGAGCTGGCCTGATTTCATCGTGAGAAGCAGAAAAAAGGACTAAGGGAAGATTTTTTTGAAAAAAACTTCCTTCAAGTTTCATCTGCTCTTGTTTAAACTGGGGGGGAATGGGAAAATCTTGAGCTTGTATTAAAGGAAAGTTTCCCTTTGTTTTTCCCTGAGATATAGCAATCTGATTCTCTTTTATATCTATACTTATGAGTCCCGAAGATAGAAACTGGATAAATTCGATGATCTTTCTTGGTTCAATAATGAATTCATGTGTTCCTTTTTCTTCGAGAGTAAGAGTTGTATGAAAATAGGTACTAAGATTGGTGGAATAGAAATGCATTTTACCATCAACGATTTTTACGAGAATACCCTGAAGAGCTGTTGCGGATGAAAGTTTATTAGATACAAAACGAGAAGCATTGGTTAGCTTTTCTAATAACAGATCTTTTGGTACTTGAATTGTCATGTGTAGCTTTTTTTAAATTTATAGTATTAGTAGTACGTGGGTATAAGTGTATAAAATGAAACGCGGATTTTCAAGACAAAGAGAACTGAAAAAAAACCGTGTTGATAGCGTGTGGAAGCTATGTGGACTGGGTAAAGGACTGGACTATTGCATCAACTTCCGCTCGCAAATTACCATCTTTCATAATAAGACCATTTATCTTTTCCACACCGTGCATAATGGTCGTATGGTCTTTTCGTTTCAGTATACTTGCAATTTCTTCAAACTTTAGTTTCAGTTCGCGACGCATTAAAAACATAGCTATTTGTCGAGGGCGAGCAATCTCTTCTGTTCTTGTAGCACTCTTCAAATGAGATTGTTTTAGATTATAAAAATTACATACTGCCTTAATAATGTCACCCGAAGAGGTTCTTGTTACGGTCCGTTCTACTCGTTCATGAAAGAAAAGCTCGACGGTTTCTAAATCTATGCGCTCAGAAGTCCCCAACGTTTTTGCATACAGAGAAATAAGGGCACCTTCAAGGGCTCGTGAGTCTGAGACATGCTCCGCAAGTATCTTTGCTGCCTCGATGTCGATCTCTATATTTTTTTCCTTTGCCTTTATAAGGAGGATAGCGGTTCGTAGTTCAAAGTCTGGTTCCTGCATGTCGACGATTAAACCACCCGAAAAACGCGATCTAAGCCGATCCTCGAGGTTTTTTATCTCAGAAGGGGGCCTATCAGAGGTAAGGATAATCTGACCGTGTGCAGAGACTACAGAGTTAAAGGTGTGAAAGAATTCTTCCTGTACAGTTTGCTTGCCTGCAATAAACTGAATATCATCTACTATAAGCAGGTCGAGTCCTCGATATTTTCGTCGAAATTTAGGCGTACTTTTTTCTCGAATAGACTCAATAAGCTCATTTGTAAACTGATCCCCCGGACAAAAAAACACTTTTTTATCGTGGTTACGTTCTAAAACAGTTCGAGCGACAGACTGGGCGAGATGAGTTTTTCCTACTCCAACCCCACCATACAGGAACAGTGGGTTGTAGGAGTGTCCGGGAGTTTGTGCGACAGATTGAGCGGCCGCATAGGCAACCTGATTTGAGGAAGAAACCGCAAAATTATCGAAATTATATTTTGGGTGAAGTCCTGCCTTTGAAAGGAGATCCTCTGTAGACGGTTCAAACTCAAGAAGGGGGGCTGCTTCACGTTTTTTTCGTTCTTCAACAACAAACTCAATGGTAATTTTTTTCCCGATAAAAGAACTCATCATTTGCTCCATATGGAGTTTCTTTTTTTCTAGATAAATACGAACTCCCTGATTCTCACACAAAAGCGAGAGGATTGAATCCTCCATGGTGAGCGGTTTCATATGCTTTAACAGCGAGAGAACCACAGTACTTTCTTTTTTATTTGTTTCGATATCGGACAAAAAATCTTCCCAAATAGAGTGTAATGACGCCATAATTTAGTATTGTGGTAGAAATGTGGATAACTTATCCACAATTAATAAACATCTTCACAAAAAACATAAGGCTCATTTTCACACATTTTTTTCCAATAGTAAAGGGGTACAATATTTTTTATGTTTTCAGAGCTGTTTTATCCATCATCCTGTCTGTCTTGTGGAAAACTAGGAAGTTATATCTGTCTGCGATGCGAGAGTAAAATGCGAGAGTATAACCCGGATAGATGTGTGGTTTGTGGAAAGGCTAGTTTGTATGGGTTTACCCATCCTGCTTGTCAGGGAAAGACAGCTTTAGATGGCGTATTGAGTATTTTTCATTATGAAGGGGTGCTACCTGCTCTTTTAAAAGGAATTAAATATAGATTGGTAACAAGTGCTCAAAGAGAAATGCTTCAGGTTGTGAAACCAGCAGAAATAGAAAAGTTTTACCATTTTAGGCGTATTGTACGAGACGCCGATATACAAGCAATACCACTTCACTCACAGCGACAAAAAGCACGAGGGTTTAATCAATCTATTGTTTTCGCACGGTGGTTTTCCCATCTTTTTGGATATTCTTTTGTAAATTTTTTAGAGCGGAATAAAGCAGCTATGCCACAAGCAAGCATTCACAATCGTGCGCTTCGGAGGGGAAACATAAAAAACTCATATATTTTAAAGGAAAATTCGCTTGTAATAGGAAAAACCATTATTTTGGTTGACGATGTTATAACGACCGGGGCAACGATGAATGAAGCCGCTCTGGTTCTGAAACGGGCGGGAGCAAAAAAGGTGTTTGGCTTTTCCTATGCGAGAGGATAACCTTAAGATATTCTTATTGTTTTCTTACAAATAACTGGTATAATGACGCCATGGAAGGTATGAATAAGATATTCTCACTCATTTTAGGGTTAATAGTAATTATTATCGTGGTAGCGTTGCTTACCGGGCGGTTTAGCGCGGGACAACTCATCCCATTCCGTGGAAAAGCAACAACTTCACCAACTCCAACTCTTTCAGCACGGGCAACTATTTCTCCCACCGTTACACCAACTCTTGGGTTTTATCAAAATCAGCAAGCTGCTTCTACAGTGAGTACAACAAGTTCTACTGGGATTTCAAATATTCCTCAGACAGGACCAGAAATGTTTGTTCCTCTTACCCTTTCGCTCTTAGCAGCGGGGATTTATTTACGAAAGAAAGCCTAACATTCTATCCTCCAAAACCAGGGAGCTTCAGGATTCCAGAAGCGAGTAAATTCACTAAGAATACCGTTGAGAATACAAAAATAAGTCCAACAATAGACCCCATAATAATCCGTTTTCCCTGATTCAACCGTTCTGGATCTGCTTGAGAGGTAAGAACCAAAAATGCTCCATAGATAAGATAAAGGAATGCAACGCCCCCT
Organism: Candidatus Roizmanbacteria bacterium; assembly: GCA_013335175.1. Classification (GTDB taxonomy): domain Bacteria; phylum Patescibacteriota; class Microgenomatia; order UBA1406; family GWC2-37-13; genus JAAXWC01. The sequence continues at coordinate 12,638 of JAAXWC010000012.1, read as the reverse complement.
GCGAGAGAGAACACAATATTGAGGAGTGTTTGAGCTATAGAACCCGCTGCCCCTGTCTGAGTAAAACTCCCCACATCCGAAGATAGACAACCAATCATCGTATAATATTTGCCCTCGGCAGGTGAATAAGGAGCATTTGTGTCAGGATTTACCTTGAGTGTTTGGTCTGGACTGTCGCAAATTCCTGGATATTTTGGCTCATAGATACATTTACAACAATCTTTCCAATTCGAGGGTTGAGTAGTTGTCCCTGAAGAAGGGCAGTATCCACACATGTCACAGGAGACCTGTTCCTCAGCGTGGATGGTTGTAGGAGTAAAAATAAGAGCAAAAAGGAGAAATAATGTAAGAAAAAATCCCTTCATAGATTTTAGTATAACAAAATTAGAGAAAAATCCCACTATAATGATACTATGACAAAAAGAATAGCTCTTTTGTTTCTTTTCGTTGTTGTATTTTTATCTCCGCTATTTTTTGTAAGGGCGGATACACTTGATGATATCGCAAAAGAACTGAATGAGTACAAACAGCTTCTCGATTCTTCTTCGAAAGCAACACAAAACAATGAAGCAGCACTAAGCGGTCTTACGCAAAAACTCAATGGAATAAAAGTACGCGTTTCCTATTTAGACACAGAAATTGTAAAAAAAGAAAAAGAAGTAAAGGATGGCGAGGTTGCGTTGTCCTACCAAAAAACACTGCTTGATCAACGTGTTATTTCTTATTACAAAAACATCGGTAAATCTCCTCTTACCCTATTAGACGTTCTTGTTGCAGAAAATCTTTCGGATTCGCTTCATAATTTTTTTTACCATAAATCATTAATTGATGAAGATAAGAAAAGCATTCTTAAAATAGCCAGTTACATAAAAGAACTCGATGATAAAAAGAAATCTTTGGAAAGTGAAAAATCCCGTCTTGACGGTCTAAAAAAAGAGGTAGATACACAATCTCAGTTCTTAGCAGGTGAAATTTCGAAATCGAAAAAGTATGAAAGCGAACTTCAATCAAAAATTGTTGCGTTAAGTGCTCGCCAACAAGAAATTATCGCACAGAAACAAGCAAGTTTAAATTTACCAAAATCAGCCGGATCAGGAGGTTCCCGAGGATGCTCTGACGACCGTCCGATTGATCCTGGATTTTCTCCTCGGTTTGCTTTTTTTACGTTTGGTGCACCGCATAGAGTGGGTATGAATCAATACGGAGCAAAAGGACGGGCAGAAGCCGGTCAGAATACAGAAGATATTTTAAAAGCATACTATGCAAATTTCGAACTAAAAAAAGATTATGACACCGGAATTCACATAAAAGTTGATGGTTCAAATGAATATGGACAATCATTTAGTAACCAGGATTGGGAGATTGAAAACTATGTGAAACATGTTTATGAAATGCCAACAGACTGGCCAATGGAAGCCCTCAAAGCGCAAGCAGTGGCGGCCCGTTCCTATGCGTTAGCAGTAACAAACAACGGGGGAAGCTCTATTTGTCCATCACAAACCTGTCAGGTTGTGAAACAGGAAGAAAACAGCGATCGATGGAAACAAGCAGTAGATGCTACGCGAGGGTGGGTGATGATTACGGAAGGACACCCGTTAAAAGCTTGGTTTGCGTCGACTCACGGTGGATATGAATTTTCTTCGGGCGATGTAGGTTGGAGCAGTACCTCTTGGACAAAAAATATGCGTGATACAAGCAGCGATATAAATAGTTTTCAAGATCTTATGGATAAAGCGTACGATAAAAGTTCGCCCTGGTTTTACTGTGATTGGGGTTCTCGGTCGCAGTATAGCAACACAGCATGGTTGAAATCGGAAGAAGTTGCAGACATTGCAAATACCCTGATGCTTGCAAAGGCAGACTCGGGAACTACTTCTCATCTCTGTCAGACAGATCAGTCAAAATGTGCTGATACCTGGGATGCAAACAAAGTGAAAGATGAACTGCGAAATAGAGGAAAATCGCCATTTAATTCTGTTTCCGGAGTTTCTATCGATTGGGATAAAGGAGCGGGTCGTACGAACAATATTACAATCAGTGGAGATGCCGGATCACAATCATTTAGTGCAAAGGACTGGAAAGACGTTTTTAATCTTCGAGCACCTGCTAATATTCAGATTGTTGGCCCCCTTTTTAATGTAGAAAAACGCTAAGAATAATCAGTCTCGATCCCAAATACCGATTTTTGAATGGATTGCACTCTGGTAAGTACATACTGTAGTGCGATAGTACCGATCAAAACTCCTCCAAAAAAGACCCACCAGGGAAGCCTTGAAACATCAAAAATCATTGTGCTGGTATGAATAATCAAATAGTGAAGAAAAAAGATTTCGTATGAATACTTGCTCAAAAAAAGTGTGAGGCGCTTTATCCAAGTGGGAACAGAAAATTGCAAACGAACAATTTCGAGAAGCATGAGAGTTACTGCTATTCCATAACTGAGATGAAAGAGATTGGGTGGATATTTATTCGTTACCTGAACCACAGAATGATGGGTAAATTGAAAAATGCCATACATAACTCCATACAAAAGAAGAAAACCTATCCCAGGTAGCCATAGAGAGCTACGAATGCGAAGAGATAGGAGCGCTATGAACCCAATAGTAGACCAGGGAAGCCACATAATGAGGCGAAAATCAAAGGGAAAGGGATACCAAAGGAAGAGTACTGTGCTTGCAAAAGAGAGTATTCCATATCCTATAAATAGGGAGCGATGCGTGTGCTGCCATATATTTAAAAGTGGAAATATAATCGAAAGCTGCAAGAAAAGAAGCACAAGCCATCCAATATCTATCCCTCCCGAAAGAGAAAAGGTCTTCCACAACATATCCGGTGTAATACGATCATACCGGAACAGTGAAAGCAGTATCAAATATATCACTGCAAAGACGATATAAGGGTAATAAAGTCTGCTTACTCTCTTTTGCAATCCTTTTAGGAAGGTGCCGACTTCTGGTTGCTTGGAAAAAGTAAGGTAAGCAGAACAAAAAATAAAGGTAACAACAGCAAATTCGCTTAGATTCCAAAGAAAACGGATGCTGTCCTGCGCAAGAAAATAGGTGTCTACACTGTGAATAAAAATCATTGCGAAGATTGAAACTCCACGGAGATAATCTATAAATAGATAACGAGATTTCATAATTATTTCATAACTTTATCATATAATTCCTATCGTAGTACAATAAAAGTAGACTATGAAGCAAATAGTAGTGATTGATGATTATCCCGGTATTTTGGAAGTTGTGCAGATTATCTTAGAAGAAAAAGGATATGAGGTTTTTCCTGCAAAAAATGCTGAAGAAGCACTGTTTCTCCTCAAACTTCATAAACCGAATTTGATTTTAATGGACTATCGTATGGCCGGTACCAATGGAGAGGAGCTCATTTCACAGATAAAAGGAAAGAAACAGTTGTGTACGATTCCAATAATTGTAATGTCTGCAAATCATACGATACGGGAACGGGTTCTCCAAAAAGGGGCAATAGACTTCATTGAAAAGCCGTTCGACATATATGATCTTGTCTCCGTTGTCGAAAAATACATCCAGTAGTTTATGGGAGTAAGTTGGTGATGAGTGCAAAAAGTATGCTCAACACTACTGACTGCCACAGATAAAATCGTACTTGAAATAAATCTTTTTTCATAGATCCCGAGTCTAAATCTTGAGAATAATAAAAGTAATAGAGCCAGGTAAGTAAACGGTTATGACCGAGCGAAGTTGGTATCCGAATTAAAAAACTACTTGTGTAGAAGGGATTTCAGAACACTAGTATTCTCCAGTAAGAGAGTTTCTTCTACACACCAGGGGGAGTAATTTCCGGGATGTGTTTTTACTTCCTTGAGCCAATCCTCCCAGATGATCCATTTGGTAGCTTCTACTTCACTGGGATTTACTTGAAGAGTTTTTACGGTTGTTTTTCCGATCATAATCGGACAAAACTCATTTTCCACAATATTATTTTTTTCCGCTCGATACCGATAATCGGGAAGAGCCATTAGGATAGACGCATGCTCAATTCCGAGTTCAAACTTGAGTCGACGGGCAGCAGCATCTTCTGGTTTTTCATTGATCATTGGATGTCCGCACACGCTGTTTGACCAAACCAATGGCCATGTTTTTTTCAAGCTACTTCGCTGTTGAAGGAGTAATTGATTTTTTTCATTAAATAGAAATAGAGAAAATCCGCGATGTAATGCCGTCTTGCTATGGTGGGAAGCAAGTTTTGGAGCGGTGCCTGTAACTTCATTGTTTTCATTTACCAAAGTGATTGTGTCATAATCCGGAATATCCGGTGCAATGTGGGTTCCGATACAGGGCTTATTGGAGAGAGAACAGTTTATTAAATTCGGATGATTTCCATTTATAATATCCGTTGAAATTCCCATTCGAGCAAGCGAAATTGCCTCTTCGATCTTGTGTTTCATTCCACCAGTAACATCTGTTTGTTGTGCATCAAAAATATTTGCTTTCATAGAGGTCCAACTCTGGGGAGTAATAAGAGGAATAACCTTTTTTTGTAGATCATAAAATCCATCTACTGTTCCCAGTTGAATAACTTTTTTAATAGAATATCCCTTTTTAATAAGATAATCGGTAAGGAGAGATATAACTTTTTCTCCAGAAAAAATAGTTGTTTTCCACGCAGAATCAAAAATAACATCGCCACACACTACAGGAATAAGATGTTGAAGTAATGCTGTCTCAACCGTCTGAAAAGAATGAGAGGAAAGTTCCCCTTCGGAGGATGAAATCGTACTCAGGGGGCGGAGAGATACTGCGGGTACACCCGCTTCAACCAACTCTTTCATTACCATAGCGTTGAGTTCGGTCACATCCTGGCATACTTTAGCAATTCCCCAGGTACTTTCATATCCTTTCTTCCCTCCATATTTTTTTGCGCTGGTATGGGCAAAGCTTCCCTGTCCATGAGAGATAACAAGCGGTTCTTTATACGTGGAAATTTCTTTTGCTACCGCAGCGATTGCTGCAATACGAGCAGTATACGGTGTACTTTTATCTGTAATGAGCGATCCGCCGAGTTTGAGGAGGGTTATGGGTTTCATTTGATTGGAATGTAATTTTCAATATATTGAAAGCGTGGAATTTTTTTACCATCAATTTCCAGTTCTTCGAGAAACATGTCAAGTGGTCGAACCCAGAGTTTGTTTCCTGGATTATCATATAAAGATTCGTACACAACAAGCTTTTCAAGCGTTTCAGTGTGTTTGGCAACGCCAAGAACGCGGTAGTAATTTTTGGTTTTGTAATGTTGATATACCCCTAATTTCATAGATTATTTTACAAACACTAACGCCAATCAATAGGCTCTAACCCATTCTTTACCAGATATTCATTGCATCGGCTAAAATGATGATGTCCAAAGAAGAGATTTGCCGAGTAGGGTGAGGGATGACCTGATTTGAGAATTAAATTTTGTTCAGGGTCAATAATCTCTCCTTTGGTTTGCGCATATTTTCCCCAAAGCAAATACACAATATGTTTACGGTTTTGACTGAGCGTTTTTATCACCGCATCGGTGAACTCTTCCCATCCTTTCCCTTTATGTGAGGTAGGCACTCCCGCTCGTACGGTCAGAACGCTGTTGAGGAGTAGGACCCCTTGCTGTGCCCATCGGGTAAGATCGCCCGATGATAGTGGTGTAATGCCGAGATCGCTTTGAATTTCTTTGTAGATGTTTTTAAGAGATGGAGGGAGTGATACTTTTTCGTTCACTGCAAAAGATAACCCATTTGCTTGCCCGGTCCCATGATACGGGTCTTGTCCGATAATAACAACCTTTATCTTATCAATCGGGCAGAGATCGAACGCGCGAAATATTTGTTTTGCCGGAGGATAGACGGACGTCGCAACGTATTCAGATCGTACGAATGAAGTTAATGATTCCCAGTATGGTTTTTGAAACTCTGGTTCAAGTACTGCCTTCCACGATGGATCAATTTTTACCTCTGCCATAGTTCTCCTATTTTATACCACTTTCACTTTAAATTCCTCTTGACAACCTAGCAGTGATCGTGTTAGACTGCTAAATATAGCACTCATTCTATTAGTTTGCTAACAGAAAGGAGGTGAAAATACAAATGGCAATTATACGATTAGATCCATTTAACCAGCTTCAACGACAGTTTTTTCGTCCTTTACTGAACGAAGAAGAGTGGCCTGAGCTTACAATGACAGAGGGCTTAAACGTCTATGAAGAAGAGGGGAATGTAATTGTTGAGGCATCTGTCCCGGGTATCTCCGAGAATGATTTAGAAATTACCTATGAGGACGGAGTACTTCATATTCAGGGAAAATCTGAGGAAAAGGAAGAGGAGAAGAAGAAAAATAGGGTAGTACATCGGATGCAGCGAGTTTCATCTTTTGATTATCAGACATATCTTCCCCGACCGGTTGATGAAAAAAACATTGAGGCAACAATAAGGAATGGTGTCCTTACCGTAACGGCCCCCATTGCTCAGGAAGCAAAGCCGAAAAAGATTGCAGTAAAAACAGGATAAAATCCTATTTGCTGTACACCTCAAAACCTCTGCAAAGTACAAGCAGAGGTTTTTTGTATATAAAAATAGCTTATTTTAATTCGTTTATGAGATTCTCAAGCAGATGAACTATGGTATCTATTGCTTCGAGAGATACATGATTATCTGTAGTGTGATAATCGTTGGGGATAGGGATGCCGATATAAAACGTTTTGAATCCAAACTGATGTCCGTAGATCCAGGTTTCATCTTCTTTTTCTTCGAAAAATCCATCGATGAAGTGGATATTATCAGCAAATTTTTCTTTTAATTTTTCAGTTTCAATACCATAGGCATTGGTAATGGTGGCTGCTTTTCCTTGAGCATCTTTTTCTAAGATAGTATCAAGCACAATAACTATGGTATTTTCTTTATCAAGAGATGTTGCGACATCAATTGCTCCATCGTATTCGAGTTCTTCAAAATTGGTAAAGTAGACAGGTGTGCCAGTTTTACGGGAAATCTGATAGGCTGCGAATACACCAGCGAAGTTATCTACCAATCCCGATAACTGTTGATTGTCTAGTTTAATCGACATTACTGGCCGTGCGAGGTCAAAATGCGCAGAGATAACAATATTCATAATGTCGATTATACAGCAAACTTTATTAAATTCTCAAAATCCTTCTCGGTTTGTATAAATCCAGAAACGGGAATGCCGGTAAATTCTTCTTGATGATTGAACCCATTTATAAGCACAAAGCATTGCATACCAGCGTTTAGTGCCGCCTGAATACCAACAACCGTGTCCTCGATAACAATGCAGTTAGAAGGAGCAATACTCAGTCTCTGTGCAGATTTGAGATAGATCTCGGGATCGGGTTTATGGTTCATCACGTCCTCTTTGCAAATTATGGAAACGAACTTGGTACTGATATCAAAATGCTGAAGTAATCTCTCAACAACAAGTCGTGAACTCATCGACGCAAGAGCAAAGGGGATCTGTCCCTGATAGTTTTTGATAAACTCGATACTGGCGCCAATAGGCTGAACGTACTTCGTTATGTTGCCTTTGTATTCCTTTTCATAATCAGCAATGATCGCTTCCCTAACTGACATTTGTGTAGGAGAAAGGACATCGGTCAGGAAGTTGCGGGTATTTCTTCCCAAAAGCTGTTTAATAGCTTGATCTTCAATGATTACGCCGTGTATCTTTGCACTTTTCTGAATTACCTGAAATCGCGGTTGTTCGCTCAATACAATCACTCCATCAAAATCAAAAATCACTGCTTGTAACATGCAAGAATTATAGCATTGGGTTCATGCCTGAATATCTTGAAGTGAAGTTAATTTTACCGTGTTCACAATGCGTCTCAGTTTTTCTAGATTTATTTCTTGAAAGGTAGAAATGGTGTAATCTGCAATTGCTAATTCCTCTTTCTGATGGGTCGTAGCGACTCCGATTACCTTCATTCCTGCTTTCTTAGCTGCCTGAATACCTGAGATTGCGTCTTCAAACACTAAACACTCTGTTGGCATTACTTTTAATTTTTCAGCAGATTTCAAATATATTTCTGGATCAGGTTTTCCTTTGTTTATATCGTTCGCAGTAACAAATGTATTAAAATACTTTCTAATCTGAAGTCCATCCATAATAAAGTTGAAGTAGCGCTGTCTGCTTCCTGTAGCGATAGCTGTTGCTATGTTATTGTCATACAGTTCATTCAGTAGTTCTGCCAGTCCTTCCGTTAACTGTAATCTTTCGGAAACTATCTCAATCACATATCCAATTCGTTCATCAAGTATTTTTTCTTGCTCCTCAGGAGATAGGGTGTCTTTGTAAATATATTTAAGTCCATCTTTTTCCGTCCGACCATTGATATAGTACTTAAATTCATCTTCGGATATTTTGATGTTGTGTGCTTCTAAATAACGTCTCCATGCTTGTTTTTGGAATCGTTCGTCGTCAATAATCACCCCATTCATGTCAAAAATCACTGCTTGTAACATGAAGATAGTATAGCAAAGGGGCTATAGCCATGAGCGAGCGAAGCGAGTCAAATGGCTGCCCAGTAGGGATTCGAACCCCAATAAGCAGATTCAGAGTCTGCTGTCCTACCGTTAGACGACCGGGCAAATGATATCTAAACTTTCCTTTATTTTTTCTTTCAATACTTCTCTTCCGTATCCAGTTTTATAAAATCGTTCTTGCTTAATTGCATCCTTTTTACTTAAAAATGCTTCATAGTGAACAAGTTTAAATGGTATATTTTTACTTGTATAACTTCCTCCTATGCCTTTATTATGCTCGTCAAAACGTTGTTTTAAGTCCGCTGTTGAACCTATATATAACCTCTTACTCTTGAGGCTATAGAGCACATAAGTATAAAACATGTGTCTATTATACTCCTGTCTCCGCCTCGTCGGCGGGTCGCCGATGAGGCGACTACCGTTAGACGACCGGGCATTTATTTTTTATTTTTTCAAAAAGCACCTTAATTTGCTGTCTCAAAAAATACTTACCTTCTGTTGTTTTTAGATATTTTTCTCTTCGTAACGCATCGGCTTTTTCTAAATATGCTTCGTAATGAACAAGTTTTATAGGTCGGTAAGGTTTTGTTGAGATAACTTTACCTGCGCTATGGCTTGCAATTCGCTGTATTAAATCGTGTGAACTGCCCGTGTAAAATTTTCCATTCTGTAACAATAGAATGTAAACATAATAAAACATTTGCAGGTCTATGATAACACAGTTTTACTCTCCTATCCTGTCATTCGACAGGACGGTGTTGGATGACACCGCCGTTAGACGACCGGGCAAAAGTTAGCTATTAGTTTCACTTACGTCATTCCGGCTTGACCGGAATCGTTGTTTGTTTTTGTGACATCCTGAACTTAATTCAGTACCTAAAAAATGGATCCCCTCGTTCGAGGGGATGACGTTGGTACTTATTATAATTTACTCCTTGTCTCTTTTCAACGCTCCGTATCTTTGAAGCACTACTCCGAAAACAATCGGTGCGAGCAGCATATTCTGTTGCAGAGTGAGCCAGTAGTGGTCTACCATACCCGTAACTCCGATTACACCCAAAATCATTGCTAGTTCAAAACTTTTTAGCCGGGCTCTATTATTTTTAAAAATCAGGAACAGAGCAATCCCTCCGACCAATACTCCCATTTCAGCAAAATATAGTAAATAAATATTATGTACAGGCTGGGAAAAGAAAAATAAATAGGGCATAGAGAACACCGATTGCGCTACCAAATAGTTCCCGGGGCCGACTCCGAAAAATGGGTGGCTAACGATCAGAGTTCCGGCATTTTGTATTAAATAGAGTCGCTTTGCTAAACTGGTAGGATCGCCCTGAGCAAACAAAAATATTCCTCCCAAAATCGAAATTGTTAAAATTCTTGAGATAAAGCAAAAAGTGCAGTGTTCATACAGTTTTGTTTTTATAACGTAGATAATCGTAAAAAATATATAGCAAAGAATTGCCGTTTTTGAACAGGATAGGACAATCAAAACAGAACAGAAAAAGAGTGTAGCAGCGCGTAAAATCGGAAATTTAAGAAAAGGTTTATAAATAAGAATGAAAATATAGATGAGAAGATAAAATCCCGCCATAGAATTCGGGTGAGAAAAGGTAGCGTAGGGTCGAAGAATTTCTATGCTGTTGAAAGATGCTTTGGCAATATCAGGAGTAGAGAGTGTAAGGTACCGTTCACCAAACCAGTAAAAGATTCCTTGCAAAGAGCCTTTGTATACGAACTGAAGACACGCTAAAACCGCTTCAAAAACTGAACCAGCAAAGATTGCACCCAACACAAAATGAGGAGCGAGTTTTGATTTATAGGCGATCCAAAAAACAAGAATTATTTCTGCAATTTTTAATAATTTGTATCCTGCCAAAAGTGGGGAAAAGGCAAACAAGGTGGGGATTGCAAATAGGGCGAAGATCAAAATGGTTTTTGGTGTTATCAGTGATTTGAGTAGTTTTATATTAAAGATAATGGTTGCGAGTGCAAAAATATCCGTAAGATAGATTGCAGGAGCGAGATAATCTACGCGTACACCGGAAATAAAGGAAAAAGGGAGAAAAAAGTGTTTTCCCAGTTGAGTGGGGAGAAACAGAAGGAGAAGAAGGAACGAAATGAATGCGGGCATAGAGCTATTTTAGCAGTTTTTTTAGATTCGTTCCGACGATAATCCAGTACTCAACCAATCTATTTACCAGTTTTTGTGAAACTTCAAAATTTATTTCATGCAAATCGGTATCTTCCCCGGTTCCCACAAAGAGAAATAACTTTTTTCCTGGATACAGTGAAAAATCTTCTGTAGCGAAACTTGTTATTTTTTTTGAAATAGGGAGCAGTGTTTGAAATCGACGCAAAAACTTTTTATCATTTTTTAACACAGGATAGTATCTGCTGTAAAAAACGGAAATTTCAAGCTTTGAGCGGGTTTTCTCGGCCTCTACTATATGCATGAGCCACTTATACGCGCGATCTCGGTCTATCTCTTCTAATGACCGAATATCACCCTTTATAATAGCCTGACCTGCGATACTGTTTGGCGTTTCTCCGCCGGAAAGGGTTCCTCCATTAACAATAAATTTTTTATATTTCTTTTCATTGAGGGCGCGGATGATTCGGCTCGCAGAAATCAATGCATCTTTGGTAGTAGTATCATTCTTATTTTTTATATGGGTACTTTTTCCTTGAATAGTAATTTCAAAATAGTCTCCTGCGGCCATATGAACATCCATAATCTCTCCAATTTGGGCCGATGGATAGGTATGAAATGCTATTCCGAGTAGGCATTGCGAGAGTTCGGGGACATGTTCTTCGAGGTATTTTGCTCCGCTTGGAAAGGCTTCTTCTGAAGGTTGAAATACGAAATATATCGTGTGGGCAACCGGAGGATTTTCTTTAAAATACAAATATGCACCCATTAATGCAGCCATATGGCCTGCATGTCCACACACATGTTTGGGCCCGTGTATCGTATTGAGTGCGTCTAACTCTGTACGAAAGTATACGGCGGGTCCAGCTCCTTGTTTGTAAATCAAAGCGGTTTTATCTCTCCACACATAGTCGGTCCCTAACTGAGAAATAATATACTCCTGTGTTTTGAATTCCTCCCAGGCGAGTTCTGGGTGGGAATCAAAATGGTTTTTAAATTGTATTAAATTGGTAGCGTCATCCATAAGTTTTTTTCTGGTGATAATGGATAAGTAATAATTTGATTCGACTGATCACGTAAAATATAGGCATTTGGAACATAGTTCTCTGGGTGCACTCCATTTTGTTCAGCCAATTCAGCCCAAAACTGAAGCATTACAATCCAACTATCGTACGGTTCGGGGACATGAGAAAGCTTTTCTTGCATCATTTCAACCCGTGCTTTATCAGCCATATGTATATACTCATACCCTAAATAATTATAAAGTTTTTGTGTGTGATACCATGTGGGAATTGCGTGTAGCTGTTGCCAGTTTTTTTCACGCAATACTCGAAGAGAATTTTCTAAGATATTCCGTCGTAATCCAGGTATTTTTTGCAGTGCATACTGTCCCGGGTGGGGAGGATCCTTTAATTGTACTATTTCGTTCCACAGCATAATCCAGTCTTCAAGTGCTTTTTTGGTCGGATTTTCAAAGGGGAGTGCTTCAAAAGGATTATGAATAAATGAGGCGATTTCTGAAGGGTAATGATGATAAATAGATTCCCGAGGATCGAGCCAGTAGGTAGATTCTTCTACGGCACCCTCATTTTCAATGCCATCAATCTGCGGGTTGTATCCCTCTTTATTACCATCTTTTGAGCGATCGCGAAGGGCATAATGGAACCATGGGTAAGAAGCTCCCGGTTCCTGAAAGGAAATCCCTACTTTCCCTGGTTCCTCGATCCACAGGATCTTGCTATGAGTCTCAGCAACAATATGGTGGAGGCGAGCATTATCTCGCAAGATCAGGTTAATATCTTGCTTAGAAAGAGGAGAAGCAACAGGTATCTCAGCATGGGGATGCAAAATTTGGCGCTGGTATTAAGAATATGACTTTTGATACGGGCTTTAGACCTTCATTACAATCTAAACATACGAAAATCTACTTTTAAAAGCAAATTTTGATCAATTTTGGTACTATTTTTTGGTGAAATA
>JAAXWC010000031.1 GCA_013335175.1 Candidatus Roizmanbacteria bacterium | reverse complement strand
TTCCTCTTTCCTTTGGTACTATTTTTTTCCATAGTATGTATATTTTACCGCGAAGTTTTGAAACGTTTTGACGAAGTTATTTAGTTTACCTGCCGGTACACTTTCGGGGGTTCATATCCCGGGAAATTCTTTTTTTATTTTATTAACATTATTTTTAGACTCAAAATATGATTCTATGAAAAATTCTGTGGAAACTACTCGTCCGTCGCTCTTTTCTCTCACTTTAGTATATGCCCAAGCAATACGTGGATCAAAATGAATGTAAAAAATACCTACCTTCCGATTATGACTCAATGACCTTTCTACATTTTTAAGTGCTTTCCCGTAATCGGAAAAAGTTGTATCAACGATGGCATTCTGATCTTTTTTTAGTACAAAGTCAAATAGTTTCTCAACTCCATTTGTTGCAGCAGCCTGAACCTCCTCTGCATTTCTTCCATTGTACTGTGGTAGCAACTTTCGTATCTCATCTGCGTCAATACGAACAATAGGTACCTTTGTCGCATATGAGATATACGAGTCTGAATTAAATTTTTGTGAAAATTCTGTCTTTCCCGCTCCAGCAGAACCAGCCATAAAAATGGTAAATGGATTAGAAACTGGAAGATAAATTGAAGGGTGAGCAAAATAGTCGAGAATCTCTTTTTTTCTTTTTTTTATTTCTATGAGCGCATCATTTTGGATACTCATTCTGTTGAGGGATGAAATTGGTTTGCATTTCCTATTTTGTTGTGGCCGCTGAGGGATTTGAACCCCCGACCTATCGGATGTAAACCGAGTGCTCTACCACTGAGCTAAGCGGCCAAAATGAGCGGTGAGCCTTTGGTGGACGCGGATAGAATCGGACTATCGCTCTCATCTTTATCAGAGATGTGTTTTACCATTAAACTACGCGTCCTTTTATATGAAATGAAATTATAACAAACGGGTAAAAAAAATACAAAAGAAAGAACTTTCCGAGCTGCCCTAATTAGAGATGTTGCTATTGAATTTTATCTGAACAAGCTCAAGGGGTAAAAACAAAAAGACAGATTAATCTAACGATCCATGCCTCCCCGTCATCCCGGGCTTGATCCGGGATCCATTGTATTTTGCAATTGAATAGAATCCGGCTCTTTTCGCCACTATAACAACCTATCTCGTTTTCAAGGCACTTGAATGGGCATTACAAAAATTATTTGACCTACTTTTATATCGTTTTTCCCCCCATTCCTTCAGTTATTCCGTATAATGAAAACATGAACTACTGGAAAGCGGTTGTTAATTTATACTTGTTCCTTCCCTATTTTTTTTCCGTAAAAACGTTATTCTGCACCCTTTTTGCTCCTTGGAAAAACCTACAATCAACAAATACGTCTGTGGGATTTTCATTCCAGTCCTGGCTGGATACCCTTTTTTTTAATCTTATCTCACGAAGCATAGGTGCTTTTATCCGTACATCGGTTCTCCTTTTCTACCTTATGGTCCAGATTTTGGCACTAATATTGCTTCCTTTTATTGCACTCATGTATTTCATAACAATTCCACTCAGTCTACTCAAACAGGTCCTTTCCCAACCCGAGGCTAAAAAAAAAGAGCAGATGAAACAGTGGTTTCTCAAAACGCATATACTGGATCCCCTCAACCTTTCAAAAGGAGAAGATTGGTTTGAAAAACTGTATGCGCAAAAAATGCAAAAAGCCATTTGGTGGAAACGGGAGAATCTCTTTACCCTCCCTCCATTAGGACGCGACTGGGCAAACGGATACACCCCAACCCTAGACCAGTTCACGATAGATTTAGCGCAGCATGATTACCAGACCCACTACCACCAACTTGTCGGCAGAACTGAGGAAATTGCGCAGATTGAACGCATTTTGTCAAAAAGCGAAGAGGCGAATGTATTAATTGTAGGAGATGATGGAGTGGGAAAACATACTATAGTAGATTCATTTGCAAAAAAATTATATGAAGGGAGTGTAACCCCTATGCTCATGTACAAACGAATTTTAAAACTCGATATGGAACGAATATTAAGCGTTTCAAAGGATCAAAAGGAACGCGAACAGTTTTTGAGCAATCTCTTTGAAGAAGCATGCGCAAGTGGCAATGTTATTTTACTTATTGATTCTCTTCATAATTACCTCACCACCGATGAAAATCAGATTAATCTCTCCGCAGTGATTGAAAAGTATGGAAAAACGTCACAAATTCAACTGATTGGTATTACCACACCGTTTATGCAGCAAAAGTATATTACCCCCAATCCTGGACTTGCATCTATATTTACGCCCATTCAGGTAACGGAAGTACAACGGGAGGAAGCCCTCTCTATCCTCCTAAAAACAAGTATGAGATACGAAAATTACTACAACATTCGCATTCCGTACGAAACGCTCGATACCATTGTCACAAAAAGTCAGTATTACATTACTAGTATCCCGTTTCCGGAAAAAGCCATTAAACTGCTGGATAACTGTTGCGTATACACGGTACAAACGCTAAAACAGCGGTTGGTAACTCCTGCCATTGTCGACGATGTCCTGACCGAGGAAACCCACGTACCAACCCATCTCACCGATCTAATGAAACAAAAACTCTTACAACTGGAACTATTGCTCGGATCGCG
This sequence comes from Candidatus Roizmanbacteria bacterium, assembly GCA_013335175.1. Classification (GTDB taxonomy): domain Bacteria; phylum Patescibacteriota; class Microgenomatia; order UBA1406; family GWC2-37-13; genus JAAXWC01. The sequence continues at coordinate 5,921 of JAAXWC010000031.1, read as the reverse complement.
TGTCCTACAACAACCCCGGGCAGTACAGACTATTGCAGGAACCATGCGTCGATCTTTTATAATGATCGGGAAACGTACAAAACCTCTCGCAACCCTGTTATTTGTTGGACCGACCGGTGTCGGAAAAACAGAGATGGCGAAGGCACTGACCAACGCTTTTTTTGGCAATGAGCAATCACTTGTTCGATTTGATATGTCGCTGTATCAGTCAAAAAATGACATTTCTACTCTCATTGGTTCCGGTGAAAAGGGGAACCCGGGTCTTCTTACTGTTGCAATGCGGGAACATCCCTATGGCGTACTCCTGTTAGATGAGATCGAAAAAGCAGATCATGACCTTCTCAATATTTTCCTGTCACTTCTCGATGAAGGATATTTTACCGATGGAGCGGGGAAACGGGTAGATTGTAAAAATATCATAATTATTGGCACCTCAAATGCAGGCGCAGATGAACTGTTTACTCAGTATCTGGCAAACAAGCCACAGGATATTGTCCCTTATTTTGTTGAACATCATATTTTTTCTCCCGAATTTCTCAATCGGTTTGATGGTATTATTCCCTTTTATCCGTTGCTCACTACATCCATTCTTGAATTAGCAAAATCAAAACTCAGAAAAATACAAGACGAACTATTTTCTCTCCATGGGATTCAGATAACCGTTTCAGACGCACACCTTCAGGCATTTATCAATACCGAGTACAACAGCGCGTTCGGGGCACGCGATCTCGAACGATTACTGCAAAACAATATAGAGAACGTGGTCGCAAAGTTGCTCTTGGAAGGCAAAGCAAAAAAAGGGGACACTATTCAGATTTAAGAGGTTTTATTTTATTGAGTAATTCTTTCGGGACATACACTACCCGGTTCGCATTTTTCTGTTCAAGAATCTCTGCATCATTAAATCCCCATGCCACAGAAATACAGGTAATGCCTAACTTAGTACACGCTTCAATATCTCGCACCTCATCTCCCACGTAGATACACTGATTTGGCAACAAGTTTTGATGCTTGAGTGCTCTGCGAATCACTCCTGTTTTTCCAAAGAGAGTTGGCTTTGCCTCAATAAAATTAATAGAATCAATATCATTATTTTTACAAAATAACTGCACATTCTTTTGAGAATTTGAGCTTACAATTCCAATAGTAAAACCTTCACGCTGAATACTGCGAAGCACCTCTTTCATCCCCGGCACCGTTTTTACCCCGGGCAGCTGTTGTACAAATTGTTTCTGGCCTTCGCGTATGATAAAGGGAAGCATATACCAAGGAATTTTAAAATATCGGATTACCTCCAAGGGTGTTTTTTTTCGTAGATATGCAATTTCTGAATGCGTAATTTTTTGGTTACGATACTTACCGACTAAATACTGCCCAATATCTACCACAATGGAAAATGTATCAGCAAGCGTACCATCAAAATCAAAAAGCACTGTCGTATATTGCATTCCATATGGTACCATAGGGAAGGAGATTTTAAATTCCAAAAATTGCATTCACGCATGACACACGAAAATTTTTTTGAATCGAAAGGATGGCGATACGCACGCTCCGGGAAAAGTTTAGATGAAGTACATCGATCAATTCCGATTCCTACCGGGATGCCATTTTGGAGAAAATGTCTGGCATTTGCCGGGCCGGGTTTTTTGGTGGCCATTGGCTATATCGATCCGGGGAACTGGGCCACCGACCTTGCAGGAGGTGCCTCTTATGGGTATCTCCTCCTTTCGGTCATCCTTTTTTCCAACATTATGGCAATTATCCTTCAACACCTCGCCTTAAAACTCGGCATTGCAACCGGCCGCGATCTTGCTCAAGCTTGCCACGATCACTACCCAAAACCAGTCTCCTTTATTTTGTGGATTCTAGCAGAATGCGCTATTGTCGCAACAGACCTTGCTGAGGTTATCGGTTCAGCCATTGCGCTCAATCTTTTGTTTCATATTCCACTTCTTTTTGCAGTTATCATTACCGGCTTCGACGTACTGCTCCTTCTTGCGCTTCAACACAAGGGTTTCCGCTATTTAGAGGCGATAATCATTACTCTACTTACTACTATTATCGGATGTTTTTTAATAGAGCTTATCCTGGCGAATCCTGCCCTTCTTCCCATTCTTCATGGCTTTATTCCCAGTCCCGAACTATTCAAGAACAAAGAAATTTTGTACCTTGCCATTGGTATCATCGGAGCAACCGTTATGCCGCACAACTTATTCCTTCACTCGGCAATTATTCAGACACGTCGGTACGAAGAAACCGTTGACGGAAAAAAAGAAGCAATTCAATTTGCAACCTGGGATTCTACCATCGCGCTCTTTTTTGCTTTTTTGGTAAATGCTGCAATTCTGATCGTTGCGGCCAGTGTGTTTTATCAATCGGGAAATAGAGGCGTAGCCGACATTAGCAATGCATACCAATTGCTCACGCCTCTTTTAGGCACTACTTTGGCCAGTCTGGTGTTTGGCATTGCGCTCCTTGCCTCGGGACAAAGCTCTACTATAACCGGGACTCTTGCTGGGCAAATCGTAATGGAAGGATTTATACACATAAAATTGAAACCATGGCTTCGGAGGATTATTACCCGCGGGACTGCCATCGTACCCGCAATAATTGCCATAAGTATAGGGGGAGGAACAAGTCTCACGCAGCTATTAATCCTCAGCCAAGTGGTACTCAGTCTGCAATTACCTTTCGCCATTTGGCCATTGGTCCATTTTACCAGTGAAAAGAAGAAAATGGGCCCATTTACCAATTCGCTGCTTCTTAAGATTATTGCGTACGTTATCGTTTTCACTGTCATCATACTCAACGGTATTCTTTTACTTTCAACATTTCACTAAGTACCATTTTATTTACTCTTGATTTCTTGGTTCCAATTTGAAAAAATGGATTATATGGCAAAAACAAAATCCTCACCCAACCGATTACATTCTCCAACCCCCTTATTTATCGGGACCATGGCAGTGCTTCTTTTTCTTTTTGGGTGTGTGGTAGGTATCCGAATTGGCATCGATTTAATCCCAACCTCTACTATTGTCGTGGAAAGTAAACTCCCCACAAAAGCAGATACCACTTCTCCGAGCAAAGCAAATACCTCCTATGCGTGTCCCAAAGCGGAGTGGGTAAACTGTATGCCCGGCCCGGGTAAGCAAAAACCCGAGTGCGCATCTGCATTCTTGGAATGGGCTACAAAAAACTGTCCCGGCTTTAAAGGTGCCGCGCTGTAAGGAAACTATCATTATTCTTGACTTCCTAATAATTTAATGAAGGTGATTGTTTTATAGATAAAACTTTTTTTTATTTTTTCATTCTTACTTTTTATAGTTGTTTTTTATATTTCCCTTCCAGTCAAATGTAATTAGATCAAGTTCTGTATTTGATTCATCTATCTGATACAAGCCTCTAACATCTCCTTTTTTATATTCAGTAACATCTTTAATTTTTCCTTTCATAGGCTTAACATCAGGATTAGATAAATAGGGATTTTCTGTAACTGATTGTTCAAAAGAATAGAATTTTTTATTTAATATCGTGTCCCCTCGATGATTTTTTTTCCACTCCTCAGCTTGCCCTTTTCTGAATTGCCATACACTCTTTGTTGTTGTCATATACTTAGTGTGCCAATTTTTTTCTAGATTCAGCAATCCTCCCCATTATATAAGGATTAGTATATACGTCAGCAGTATCTTCCCAATCATCAATCAGTTCATTTAATTGTTGACTATTTCTGGTAATAAAAGTAACACTCAATTCATAAATAAATTGAATTTTTTCTGTAAAACTAATTTGGGACAGTATATATACTATTTTATTTTTCATTTTTAGTTTGAACTAGTTCATTTTGCGTATTCAAAGCTTCAATTAAAGATTGAATGATATGACTTGGTAATACAACTTGGCATTGAACTGGCGTTGGTATAGGCTTGTTTTCTTTGGCTAAATTTACCTGCTCTTCACTAGGAGGAGCAACATCTAAAAAAGTTAAAGTAAAATCAATACCTGTATTTGCAACGGTTACATAGTTTGCATAAATGCGATTTGACTGGGTATTATAATCAGGCACAAATACTGGTTGCAGTTGATTTTTAGTTTTTTCCATACCCCATTTTATCTATATTCATAACTTGTTTGCAAGGGGTAAAGTGTACCACAAACTAGCCTCATATTCAATCCTTACGCCTATTTTACTCATCCTTTTCTTGACGGTATATGTATCTTGACTTCCTACGAAACTTTTGTTTTACTAATGAGTCATATGCTTAAAATTTATTTTACCGCTTCAACCAATGAAAGTCCCTATGGGAAGCAGTACAAAAAAATTATTCAACTGATTAAACTCCATAAGGCAGAAGTGCTCTCCGGAGAACAGATAGTAAATACCGCACTGCTGAAACAAGACAAACAACTCTCCGCAGAACAAATTCATGAACGGGAAAAAAACCTCATTGCGCAAGCAGACGCTGTTGTCGCAGAGACCACAGCCCCTTCCCTCGGAGTGGGTGCAGAAATTGAATATGCGCTATCACTCAATAAACCCGTACTTGCGCTCCTACAAATAGAGCATGAAGACAGGCTTTCTCCCCTTATTTCCGGGAATCCTTCGGATACGCTATTTCTTGAGTACTATCAGGAGGACAATCTTCGTTTCGTTCTTGGCAATTTTTTCACCCATGTCACCAAAACAAAAAACAGAAAAGGCAAACTTATTGTTATCGATGGGGGAGACGGCTCAGGAAAAACCACACAGGCACAACTGCTGGTTGAGTATCTCAAAAAACACAAAATTCCCGTCAAATATATGGATTTTCCTCAGTACTACCAGTCGTTTCACGGCAAAGTTGTCGCTCAATTTCTGCGGGGAGAATTTGGGAATATTCACCAAGTTTCTCCGTATCTTGCATCGCTTGCCTATGCGCTTGATCGCGCTTCAGTAAAACAGGAAATGGAGGATTTTTTGAACAAAGGAGGATACATTATCGCCAACCGATACGCAACGAGCAATATGGCACATCAGGGGGCTAAATTTCCTCATGCAAAAGAGCGAGAAGAATACCTCAAGTGGGTCTATGAATTAGAGTACAAAGTACACAAAATTCCCAAAGAAGATCTGGTTATTTATCTCTCTGTCCCCTGGGAAATTGGTGCACAACTTACCGATAAAAAAGGAGACCGCAAGTATCTGAAGGGAAAAACCGCCGACATCCATGAAACGGATACCGATCACCGCCAAAAAGCGCAGGAAATGTATCTGAAATTAGCACAGGAAAATAAGCACTGGATAACCATTGACTGTGTCACCAAAGGCAAGATTTTACCGATTGAAAAAATTCAAGAAAAAATACTTACGATACTGAAAAAAGAAGAACTTCTCAACACATCTTCAACGACTTAAAGAAAAAATACCCTACTGTTCCGAAAGTAATAACCGGGGAGGTCCACGGAGGAATGTGGAACCCAAAACTATCCGCGATCATAATAATACCAAGAAAAAGAATCGAATACATAGCTCCATTCTTTAAATATTTATATTTTTTAATTCGATCAATATTACTCACCGTTAATTTTCGTAGTATAAGTGCGCCCAAACCGTTTCCAAGCAGGATAAGCGGAACAGAAAAGGTAAACGCAAACGCGCCGATTACACCATCTATTGAAAACGTTGCGTCCAAAACTTCCAAATAGGCAATTTTACTTATATCAGACATTTTATTGTCACTAGAAAGTAAAGCCTTTTCTCCTTTTTCAGCATTTTCTTTAAAGCCATGAGTTATAAAAAATGCAGTTGATCCAATAACTGCAGAGAAAGCAAGAATTGGATCAATTTTTAAAGAAAACCAAATAATAATCGTAAGAAGAATAGATACTAGTGCATAAAACCATGCACCCTGTTTTTGAAAAAACTTTTCAGGAGTTAACCCAAA
>JAAXWC010000042.1 GCA_013335175.1 Candidatus Roizmanbacteria bacterium | reverse complement strand
CTCGAACCGAACGAGCTTGCCAACGTCGATGCATCGGAGATTGCCGAACTGGTTCCTGATTTCAAGTTGGATTCAGGAACTGAGCAGTTGGGGTTGTTTTAGGAATAAACGGTAAATGTGCCTGTTTCTGTATCTTTTCGTGGGATTTAACTGCTGCGATAAACCTGATATAGAAAAGTCGTAAGATGTAAATTCACGTAATTGCGAACGTCTCCGAGTTTATTGTATTGTAGTTATTGCCTGTTTGGCGCAGTGATATTTTGATGACTTGCCGCTGTTTAGCTATATTTTCTGTAAGCTATCGTTATGACAGGACAAGCAGGGCGTTTGCATAAGATGGATATGAGCACCTCCACAATGGTGTATACGCATGTTTTAAACAAAGGCAGTCATGGAGTTAAAAAGCCCGGTTGACCTGTTTCTTGCCGGTTTAGGCTGATCTGTATAAACCGCAAGGCTTAAAGAGCTGTTAATGTTGTTATGTTGTTTATAATTAATCAATTGACTGATCTGAGATTATGATTTTGAAGTTGTCTTATACAGAAAGAAGCTTTCAGCTTTTCCTGAATTAGGCAGATCAGTCTAAACATTGTTGTGCGACAAATAAATGACCTCAAAAATTGTTAAATCAGAAGGAGTAACACCCACAGAAAGATTGCTAGCAGTTCTTTGCGAAAAATCTTTTTTGAAGCTATGGAGTTATCCCAATCCGGTAAAGGGCGATAAAAAAGAACTTTGTGACCTCCTTGCTGTTTTTGAAAATCACTTATTCATATTTTTTGATCGTGAGAGCGGTGCTCTTACTAAAAAAAACAAAGACCCAATGATTCAATGGAATCGCTGGAAGAAAGAGACGATAGATGCCCAGACAAAAACAGCTCATGGGGCTGAACGGTATATTCGAAGTGGTCGAGGTATTTTTTTAGATACAGAGTTGGCGGTTCCTTTTCCCTGGGATTTTGACCCTCAAAAAGTGGTGGTGCACAAAATTATTATCGCCCACGGCGCAAAAGAGGCATGTGAAAATATCTCCGACAATAACGTCTATGGAAGCTTAGGGATGTTTTATGTAAATGGTACTCCCGATCTTCCCTTTCCATTCATGGTACACATGGACAAAGAAAATCCTGTCCATGTGTTTGATAGCCATAATCTCCCCATCATCTTTTCAGAATTAGATACCTTTTATGATTTTACGTCGTATCTTGATGCCAAGGTGGAGGCAATCAAAACATACGATATGTTGTGTTATTGTGGTGAAGAAGATTTATTAGCGCACTATTTCCTTAACTTCGATGAGACAAAAAACAAGCATTTTATTGGCACTTCGGAGGAAGATATTAATGGCGTGTATATTGGCGAAGGTGAATGGAAAGACTTTATTGAACTAGAAATATACAAAAGAAAAAAGGCAGCAGATAAGGTTTCTTATCATTGGGATAAACTTCTCCAAATCACCTGTCAAAACACACTTGACGGCACTATTGGCGGCTCTTCCCCATTGAGAGGGCGCAGTGCCATTCATGAAATGGCAAAAGAACCTCGCTTCCACCGCCGTGAACTATCCGAAAGAATGTTGCAGTCAATTTGTAATTTCCCAGAATCACAGCAACGAATAATGAGAAATTTGTCGTTTATGCCGTCTTTTTATAAGGACAAGGGGTATGTGTTTTTGCAGCTCAAAGTAGACGGTATTACCGACTATGAGAATGAATACCGGCCAAAAAGGCAAGCATTGCTTGAAGTAGCCTGTGGTGCTGCAAAAAACAAATTCAACCATTTGAAAACGGTAGTCGGTATTGCGATTGATGCACCCAAATATGCCAAAACGAACTCCGAAGATTTCATTTTAATGGACTGTACAGATTGGCCAGATGAACAAAGAGAGCTCTATGAAAAAGCAAATGAAGGACTTGGGTTCTTTAAGACCGGCGTTGTCGAGAAGAGAACAGTGACAGAATTTCCCGTTATTGAAACACCGAAAGCTGCATCACATTTGAAAGTAGGCCGGAATGCTCCATGTCCATGCGGTTCTGGAAAAAAATACAAGAAGTGCTGTATTTGGAAAAAATGAAATAAAATCGCACAACCAGACACTTGAGTGGACGCGAAGATCCTCGGCGGCCTTACGGGCAAGAATTTTGGCGCGCCACTCAGTTTATCGTTAGCCGCTAACCGAGAGAGAACAAAGATGGGACATCCCATATCGGAAAAAGCAAATTATTTTTTTGTCAAGTATACAATATTTTCCTACTGCGTCGATAACGCCATAAAAACGCTGTAATAATCGAGCTTTGTCAGCGAGTTTCTCACCGATAATGAATCCTGTACCTCATCGTTATTGAGTATCCGACATGCTGTATTATTTCCCGTTTCCAGCTGTCAATCATCCCCTATCCAGATTACAGGATTCAGTGAGAGGCCCGTCTCGGCTTCGAACCACTGCTCTTCTTCGATTGCGCTGAGCTGGCCGTCGATTGGTTCTCCTTTGCCAATATTGGTAATGATCACCGTATCCCGACATAATCCGTCAAGAACGTATTGCCCGT
>JAAXWC010000011.1 GCA_013335175.1 Candidatus Roizmanbacteria bacterium | reverse complement strand
CATAAATACCGGAACACCTATTGAACTGAATGCTTCAGCCATAACCTGGAGAGAAACGGTTTTCCCGGTTCCGGTTGCACCAGCTATCAAGCCATGCCGGTTGGCCATACGAGGATTTAAAAACACTTCTATTCCCGACTTGGCTATAAGTAATTTGCCTTCTGAATTGATCATTGTTGTATATTATTTTTTCTTAATAAACTTCTTAATATCCTCCAGGTGATAGCGCCGAATCTTCTTCTCACCGATCCGCACAGCTATCAAAATACCCTTACGATCCCACAGACGAAGGGTATTGGGATGTACATTCAATAGTTCCGCTGCTTCTTTGAGTTTGAGTAATTTGTCCATAAAAGTACATTACTTACCAATTGATGACATTAGCATACAAAAAACTCAACAATTTATCAATATCTACCTTTTCCTGGAACTCTACGTATTTCATTATTTGCTGTTTATTGAGTCCAATGGTTGAAGAAAAGTATCCCGATGACCAGAAGACCCCTCGTTTATATAACTTATCGAGCCGGGCAAACCGCTTTCTGATTTTCCTACTTGAGTTTTATTTGAGTTTTCCCATACCTCATAGCTCAACTGCCTTACGCTGACAATCTTGCTCTTTACATACCCCTTATCTGTCAAAATCTTGCTGTAATTTATTCCATGAATGTCGGCAGTATAGGGGATCACGGCCAATTCAGAGGATAATGATACGTGTTCCAGTGACGAAAGTTCCCTCAGCCTTGCTTCTGTGTGATAATATTTCAACGGATCAGAAGAGGATAATACCATATAGGTCGGTATACTGGAGGGGAGTATACGACTGAGAGCTTTCCAATCCTCCCGATGAAAGGCAGGCACGAACAAATAAACACCCGACCACATCAAAAATCCCCCCAATAATATACTCCGGTATAATTTGCCGGAAACACCGCATGTAAGTAACAAAGCTAACATCGGGATAACGTATTGAAACCGGAAATACTGCATCATCGGAGTGAAAAATGAAAGTACGTATCCCAATACGATCGGCAGCAAAAAAACACCCAATAAAAACAGCTGCTTCCGCGCCCCTTTTACAATCGGCCACAACAAAACAGTGATCCATCCAAAACTGAGCGCATAGTAAAGCGCCTTTGGAGTGAAACTGATTCTTCCCGAGGTAAACTTCATCGGGAACATGAGTACGTTTTTCAGCTCTGCTTTTCCCAATACAAGGCTCCAGTTTTTAACCTGGGCAAGCATAATGTGAGCATGATTTAACTGTTGAAACAATAGAGGTGATACGATAATGAGTCCTGTAACCAGCGTCGCTCCCACACCCAGCGCGAGCGCCCACTTTCTTCTTAGAACCAATAACATGCCAAGTGTAACGATATATAGCAACGAACCATAAAACGTAAATATACTGAGCAAACTCAAAACAGGAATTGCGATAAGGGAGTATTTGTTTTTAGGATAGGCGAGAGTAAAGTAGGTGAGCCCGGTCAAAAGCGCCGTCACCATCATATACATCCGCGCCTCCTGAGAGTAATAAATAATAAGTGGATTAAAGAGAAAATACGCAGCTGCCCACAACCCTGTTGATTCATTTTTTATTTTTCTACCGATCAGGTATACAAAGTAACCCGCCAGTAAGGAGCACATAACAGACAACATCCGCAGCCAGATCTCAGATGTGCCGCCGATGAAAGTCCAGAGTTTTAAGGTAAGGTAATAGAGCGGGGGATGAAAATCCGCAGGTGAAAACTTCGTAATGATATCACCGAAGGAATAAATCTTTGCCACCTGGGCCGATGTCGCCTCATCCAACCACAACGACTGATCAAGTCCAATAAGACGGATGAGGAACGCAATGCCAAACATTCCTACTATCTTTTGCCATAGTTTCATGCCATTATCTTACCAGAAAACCCACAGTTCGTCATCCACCCCATCGTATCACACTGCCAACGAAGTCATCCTGAAAGGTTCGACCATGTTCACCATCTCTTGTGTGTCATCCTGAACTTGTTTCAGGATCTTTTCCAACGGTGTGAACCCAACCTTGTCTGTCATCCCGGACTCTGATCCGGGATCCATCAAATTTGGACACCCTAAGGGTGTCCTGAGTTCATTAATAAAAACCTGATCAGCGCTTTCGGCTACAATAACTGTGCTCCCCATCTTCAAAAATTTTCTCCTTGACATACTCCTTTGGACTTCTTTTTCAGACATTTATATATTAGATAACTAGTACATCTTCACCGTCCTGTCCGCACCCGCATCCTAACATTAAGAAACGTGAACAAAAGTTTAAACAAAATATCTATTGGCAAACGAAGTTACAATATTGTTTACCTCCCGAATACTTTCTGTATCATGTCGATAATCATGGTCAGACTCAATGCTATGCAGTTCTTTCGGCGAAGCTGCTGCTTCGTAGGCAGTTTGGACAATCTCCGGATTCACCGTTGTATCACGAGAGCCATAGACAAAAAGTTTTGGCTTAGTACACGACTTAAGATCCTCGAGTACATTGTATTGCAATGAGTCTAAGTAATGGGAGTAGGGAAGCCGAAACTGCTTAAAATCAGGAGAGCCCGGAATATCCCGCTTTGATTCCCGAAAGCCAGTTTCTTTCCAAGCAGAATTGGTGTGCGGGCCTGGAGAAGAAGCATCAAATGAGTAAAACGACATAATAGAGGCAAATACAGTAATATGGGGATTACGAACTCCGGCAATCATGGCCATACTTCCACCCCGGCTGTGCCCGACAGCAAAAGTCGGCGGATTACCGAAATATGCAACCAGCTCATCAATCGCCTGCAAATAGTTGCTCATTGTATAAAGGGCGATTTCTCCCGAACTTTCCCACGTACCAGGTGGGTCAAATGAGAGCGCATGAAATCCCGATGCGGCAAGCATATCGACGAGTTCTCGCATATGCGGATAATCTTTCGTATCTAAGAATCCAGGCAAAACCAGCGCAAGCTTCTCAGTATTTTCTGCCCCTTTCTCATAAATGCCTAATTCAAACGATGTAGTTTTTATCATATATCATCTCTTCACCAACTTATCTGCCTTTACGTCCCAGCACTCAGGAGCATAGGCAGTGGGGAAGTCAGGGTAACTGGTGAACGCCGAACATTCCATTATCCCGTTTCCATCCCACACGAGCTGCCATACACCATTTCGTTTCGCGCCAAGCCACATACCACCGCCTCCAACCTCTTCCTTCGCCCCACCGGTTGCATAGTCGCCCTGTCGTTTTGAAACAGATATAACTAAACTATTTGCAGAAGCTCCGTGTTTGGCGACAAGCGCTGTCTTGATATCGGCTTTTATTTTGTCATCAGAATCGGGTAGTGTCGGTTGAGGAGAGGGAAGTTCGGTCGGAAGAACCATCGCGGTAGGAGAATATAATCCTGTTGGTGAGGTAGGCTGAGAAGTAACCGGAGAGAGAGTGTTATGGTGAGTACCAAAATAGTAAGCTCCACCGGCAATAACAACGGCTGTCAACACGACCGAGTACACTACCAGAAGTTTACTCATAGTTTTGTGAATATTGTAATATGCTCTTATTATACTCTTGTTATTTCGTGTACAAACTTGAGGCTGTCTCGCCGCCATCAACTGCATACAATCCGCCTGTCACAAAACTTGCCTCGTCCGATGCGAGGAATGCTACAACATTTGCTACTTCTTCCGGTTTTCCGATGCGCCCCATTGGTTTTTTGCTAAAGTATTTTTGCTTTTCTTCTGGAGACTTAAAAAATGGATCGAGAAGGGGAGTGTCTATCGGGCCCGGCAGCACGGCGTTCACTCGCATGCCCGCTTGAGCATATGACTGCGACATAGCCTTTGTCAGCATTACTATTGCTGCCTTTGTCGCACAGTAAACAGGTGCTTCCGGTTCCGGCACCATTCCCAGAGAAGAAGCAATGTTTATAATCGTGCCTTTTGACTGCTTTAAGAGTGGAAGGGCATGTTTGCACACGAGAACTGTTCCCTTCACATTAATATCGATCATTTTGTCGAGTTGATCTATATAAGTATTCTCGATATCCGATTGAAAATAGACGCCCGCGTTATTGACAAGAATATCGAGCTGAGGAATTTTTTGAAAAGCTGCTGCGACATCGCTTTCTTTTGATACATCACAGGGGATGAATTTCACCTTAAAATCCGGCTTATGGACTCCCAGTACAATGACATTTACCCCCTCTTTGAGAAAGCGTTCGACAATCGCCCTCCCAATTCCTCGCGAACCCCCCGTCACAACTACTATTTTATCTTTAAGATTCATAAAGATCAGTATACACGAGAAGTGTATTTACTCAGTCTTTTCGGTACCTGGAAAATTTTGAGGTGAAGACAAAAATCCCCGAATTTTCTCACCTATTACAGACGATGCGAGGCTAGACGTATCAGTAGTATCTTTCGGGTTGCTCGGGTAATAAGTATTCTTAATTGTATCGTAAATCTCTTGTGGTTTCGCATCGATAGTGAGGAGAGTGGAATAAAGGTTGTTGAGATCTATCAAATCCTTCGGTGTTATTTTGTCCACATCAATTCCTAACTTTTGATCAAGAAAGTCATTGAATAATGTGAATTCATTGTCAGTAGGAATACTATCATGTATTTGTACATCATAATAGCTTCCATCTTTTCCTTTTTCTGCTATACCGACTTCAATCGACCTTTCATGATTGAGAGCAGCTTTTCCCGTTTGTGGATTCACAATCTCCTCATCTAATTGGGTATTAGCCGATCCCGTTTTCGTTTCCAGTTTTGTTGAAACTATATAGCGATGACCATCTGGGGCCTCAACAAACCTCAAATAATTGCCGGCCTTCGTACGTAATAGTGTACCAACAGGAAATTGTCCCATATCATCTATATGATCTATCATGGGTATCTCATCAACTGTAGTTGGCGTACTGTCCACCATCTTCTGTGCACGCTCAATAGCAGCTGGGTCGCGAACAGCCAAAGTCCCACCTTCCTGTTTCTCTTCAGCTCGTTTTACTTCTTCAATCGTTTTTTTTGCAGCTTCCCAATCTATAGTCTCCCGTAGTACTTTTTCAACAAGCTTCCTCATCACTATTTTTCTCTCTTGAGGGGTTAGTGGTTTCCCATCTAACTTTTCTTTTTGTGCAGCTTCCAGCCCCTGCAAAACAAAGTCAACTTGTTGAACAATAAAAGGATCGGTATTTATAAAATTGACAGCTGGCTTATCGGCCGCTTCATCGAGTGGGGTAAGATTAAAGCCAATGTCGACAGACATAATTAAATGATTGCAGATACCTTTCACGTTTTTATATTCCTCATATGTCATCTCTCGACCATTGACCAATACCGATGAAGGATGGGAGGAAGCGGCAGACTTTTCACCACTTTCGCCAGAGATTGAAGAAAGTGCATCCCTTCCCGCTTCAGGATCGCTTTTCTTAAATGCACGTGTAATTTTTTCAAACTTTCCTTTGAAAAATCCACCTATTGTTTGTCGCTCGGGTGAAGAAGGCTGTTTTGGAGACTCAAATGGTGGCTTTCGAGAATCTTGTTCATTCATAAGAAAATATTACCACCTCACATTCAATATTTCATCCCAGACTAATTGTGTGACACCCGAAGTTTTACACTTAGGCACCCTAATTGGACACTTGGACACCCTAAGGGTGTCCTGAGCTCAACTGCATTGTCATTTTTACGCCTGAAGGGTGACGTAGCCTCGAAATATTCGCGTTATTAACACTTAAGGGGGGTAATGATACAATAACTTTAGCGATTCTTGAAAGTAGTGTTTTCTAGCAACGTGAGAAGGGAAGCACCAGTTCTCCTTCCCGGTCGAATGCGCGGAATATAGAAGCGATTCGTATTGTTCGCCTCAATCCCCGGAAGAGTAGATACTGCATTGGTATAGCCTGCGTCATGCACTGCATCAACCGCCTGTTTATCAAACGATCCATTGGGATAAGCAAACGACACAACTGGAATATGATACAGAGTTTCGAGGGCGTTTTTACTATCTGCCAACTCTTTTTTCACCACTGTCGCCCGTTGCCCCTTAAGAGAAATATGGTGTACCGTGTGTGCCCCGATCTCAACAAGGCCACTACTAATCACCTCTTGTATTTGACTTTGAGTCATAAAATCCGATCCTCCGGTGAACCCCGTGATGATATATGAAGTTGCCTTCGCTTGGTATTTTTTAAGGATGGGGAGTATTACCGTATCAACATCCCAGTGCCCGTCGTCAAAGGTAAGGAGTACCGGCTTATCGGGGAGTTTTATTTTGCCGTCAATCACGTCAGCGAGTTCACCAGCAGTCATAAACGTATACCCGGCATTCTTTAAAGTAGAAACCTGTGCATCAAATACATTGGGAGGAACATTTAGGGACTGGCGTATAGTATCCTGCTTGTCAGTAATATTTTCAACATAATGATACATGAGGATTGGTACCCGAAATGTTGCAGAAGAGGTAGAAACAGTGGCTTGCCTTTCGACTTCAGAGGGGAGTTTGTGCATCTCCGTCTTGGGTGATTCAACAACCGGATTGTGTTCGGGTTCAAGGCGTCTCGTTATGACCCGTTGCAATGCTAAAGCACAAATGATAGCCGCCACAATTAACAAAAATACCCTCGAATGAGACATATATAGTGTATTATAGTAGAAAAGTTGAGTTACGTAGTATTGTGATATGGGTGTTTGCAGGTAAATTCTTGGTTTTTTCTTTTACACTCTGTAATCTCAGAAATAAGATCAAGCACAGATTTTCGTGCTTCTTCAGTATATGCTATTTTGAACTCCTTTTCCGGATACCGAAGATACCCACCTGGTGGCAGTTGTCCATAAACCTCTTCAATGAGAAGACAATAGGCCATAAGTTGCATCGTATGGTTTGTATGAGGTGTCCGGGGAGTTTTGCCCGTCTTTACTTCAACGGGTATAATAGCCCCTTTTTCCCGAATGAGATAGTCGGGTCTTCCGACAAGTGGCACTGATTTTCCCACGAGCGTAATACCCGGGTTTTCTTCCCGGTCGACAGAGATGGATGGCTTAAAAAGACTCCCTAATTTCCGCCCCTGTACCTGAACGTAGAGCCAAAGCAGCAATCCGCCAATAAGTACAAGAAGTATAACTATGAGGATCATTGTAAAAACCACTGGATGATAAGTAACAGAAGACCAAGCAATATACCTGCCGATAGCAAAACAATCGTAAAAAGCCTGACACGTTGAGTGAAATCTACACGTCGCGCAAGGGATTCATGTTCAGCTCTACCTGCCGCCATTTCTTCCGTATCTTTCGGAAGTTTTTCATTAAATCTCAACCACCAGCCTCGTTTACAAAATACGAAGTCTCCTATCTCGCTCGCCGATACCATATTTATCTGCTTCATATCTATCTTCATTATACTCCGAAGACCCATATACTATATAATTTGCTCTGTGCTACATAAAAAACTCCGCAAGAAGATAATGAAATATACCTCTATTCTTTTCACAACTGTACTCGTAGCTATAAATATATACTTAGCTTCCGCGATTGCCTTCTATTTTATTTCACTGACCTTCTCAAATGGAAACAGGTTTAGTATAAATTTCGGATCTCTGGGAACCATCATACTGACCTTAACTGCGATACTTATGGAAGTTATTCCGCTTGTCGCACTCATGAGGAAAAAAAGAATATCTCTTGTTGCTCATAGTATAGTCACATTCTTACCCATCTTATGGATACTTTTTATGTTTGTGGGCTACACTTTTGCCACTTCCATCCTATTCTGGGTAGTTGCCATCATATGTATAGCAGCTAATTTTTTTCTCAGTAAGTGGCTGCTACCAAAGTGGAAAATTGCCTTACCTCTTCTTATGGCTTTTATCGTAATCTACACATTTTTAGGGGGATTTGAAGAAGATTACTGTGTGGAAAAAGGAATGAAAGCCGACCCCAATGGAAGTAAGATGGTGATTGCCACAAAAGAAGATGAGCGTCTAATTCAGGGAGTCATGCATGTAAGGGCTGGTCAGGAAATGTCACTCAACTTTAAAACCCATTTTGAATGTCACGCGACCTTTGACTTCCTGAAAGCAGTAGGGGATTCGTATCTGAAGATCAAGTAATAACCTCTGTACTATTTTGAACCGCTCATCCTCATTCAACACACTTAAATAGAAAAAGGCGCCGTATATACAAAAGTAGAAATGTACTATCAGTATTTGAGAACTTCGAGGAAATACGCTCCGGGATTATCTACAAAAGTAGAAATGTACTATCAGTATTTGAGTTGGGTTGGGGAATTATTAAGTTATTATCTACAAAAGTAGAAATGTACTATCAGTATTTGAGTTTATATCCTTCTTCTTCTGCTCTAGATCTACAAAAGTAGAAATGTACTATCAGTATTTGAGCGTCATTCAAAATACGAGCAAGATCAAGATCTACAAAAGTAGAAATGTACTATCAGTATTTGAGCTGGAAAAAACCTACAAAAGAAGAGATGATCTACAAAAGTAGAAATGTACTATCAGTATTTGAGTATGTTTTTCTTCCTAGAGCATATCATCTACAAAAGTAGAAATGTACTATCAGTATTTGAGTAACGTATTTAGAGCACTCTCCTCACTATCTACAAAAGTAGAAATGTACTATCAGTATTTGAGCAGAAGAGGTCATAAACGCCACTCTGGTTGATCTACAAAAGTAGAAATGTACTATCAGTATTTGAGACAAGTGATTTACGTACTTGACTTTTATCTACAAAAGTAGAAATGTACTATCAGTATTTGAGACAATTCATACCGGTATCATCATAATATCTACAAAAGTAGAAATGTACTATCAGTATTTGAGTACTAATATTGGAATATGCGTTCGTTGATCTACAAAAGTAGAAATGTACTATCAGTATTTGAGCGGCTGGGTTGGAGAGTTACCATTTTATCTACAAAAGTAGAAATGTACTATCAGTATTTGAGCAGGACGTATTAAAGAAGCTTATGGAATCTACAAAAGTAGAAATGTACTATCAGTATTTGAGATAAGAATAGCTCAAGTGCATGGACATCTACAAAAGTAGAAATGTACTATCAGTATTTGAGACTATGTAGCCAGCGGCTGATAGTCATCTACAAAAGTAGAAATGTACTATCAGTATTTGAGAAAGATGATTTTAGAAAAGACGTAGTAAATCTACAAAAGTAGAAATGTACTATCAGTATTTGAGGAGGCGAAGCGCAAACTTGCAGCGGTATCTACAAAAGTAGAAATGTACTATCAGTATTTGAGGACTGGATATGCACGAGTTACATTGGATCTACAAAAGTAGAAATGTACTATCAGTATTTGAGTGTATAGTTGCAGTTTGGAGTATTGATCTACAAAAGTAGAAATGTACTATCAGTATTTGAGTGTATAGTTGCAGTTTGGAGTATTGATCTACAAAAGTAGAAATGTACTATCAGTATTTGAGTGCTAAAGCATTAAAAGTTCAAGCTGAATCTACAAAAGTAGAAATGTACTATCAGTATTTGAGAAAACAAACAAAAATATGGAAATAAATCTACAAAAGTAGAAATGTACTATCAGTATTTGAGTTGAATTGAAATATGCTTTCCAGGTTATCTACAAAAGTAGAAATGTACTATCAGTATTTGAGCAATTTCTGGTTGCATATATTTAGGTATCTACAAAAGTAGAAATGTACTATCAGTATTTGAGAAAAATAAATACTTCATAATGGTAAAGGATCTACAAAAGTAGAAATGTACTATCAGTATTTGAGTGTTGATCCTGTGCTTTGTACTGCGCATCTACAAAAGTAGAAATGTACTATCAGTATTTGAGAGCCTGTTTGTTGTCAGAACAATCTAAAGATGCAACTTGGCAGATAGTCTGCAACAAGGACTTTGAGTTCAATTTGTCAAAAAACAGGCTCATAAAGACTAAGGTTTTTTATGCTTTCAAATAGTAATAATTTCACTTGTACTTTTTGTTTGCGAATTATAAATGTGCTTAACTAAAGCATACCACATCTTCTATCTCATGTCTTGCTGAGCCGTATCTCACAATCTTAGCTTTGCAGCCTTGGCATGTTGGAAAAAGTACGATACTATCAGTATCCTTAAACTGTTTTTTATAGCGTGTATCTATTTCGGCAAGGATATTTCGTAATACCCGGGGACTATTAGCTATTACAAACACTGAGTACTGCATCCGCCATCCATACTGCTTGAGGAACTTAGAAAACCGTGTTCTCATCTTGTCGTTTGCAAAATCATATGAGACTATTAACATAATTAGATCGTAAACTGTGGAAAGGGGTATTTCACATGATTCATCGTATAGCGATAATACCCCAGAATGTAATTATAAATTTGCTCCTTATTTTCATTAATTGCGTCAAGAAACAATGAGCTGTATGTTTTATGTGTTGTAAATCCCTCCTTAAACTCATAACGGCCTTTTATAAAAACAAAGTCTTTTTTGTGTATTTGCTTAAGGCGATGACTTTTCAAAAGCTGATAATCAATGATTGGTCGAATTGGCTCCATGATATCACATACCAAGGATTTTCTTTGAAAGAACAACTGGTGATAAACGCCTTTATAAACATCAAAGCCGAAAAGTCGAAGAAGTGCATCACAGTAATTAAATAGGTATGTATAACCAATATCTAATAAAAGATTGTTAACATCTTCTTTAGTTTGGGGTGCTCGTCGTACCCACTCAATGTCCGCAAACAGGGTTTGAAAATATGATTTTGACGCATTACCCTCAGCACCTAATAACTCTTGGTGCGTGTCTGCCGTTTCCGATAATGCAATATTATAAGAAAATACTTTTTCCGGGTATTCCATTTTTGCTTTCTTTAGCGTTGCGACTTGATTAGTAATTTTATTCTTCACAATCATTTGAGCGACAGTTAACGTATTCTCTTCGGCGTATTGCTTCTGACGGAGGAGAAAGTTTCCCTCTGCTTCTGCCATGACTGTCGCTTTCGTTGCAAGATTGTGATTGAGGAAAAATACTGATATACCTTGAGCAGTTAGCTTTTTAAGCAACGAGGAGGTGATAGTTATGTCTCCGACAATGAAAATAGCAAATACAATATGGGTAGATATTTGGTTTACCACTTCGCCATCTCGAAGGAATCGAATATTATCAGTAACTAATTGAAGTAAACTGTGGTGACCATATTCAACATTAACCAGCAAGATCTTTTTTTCTTTAAAGTCGGGTAGCGTAAGCATAAGTTACCAATTAAGTAAATCATAAATGTTATTATTACAATGATTGCAAGTGTGCATAATAAGGTCTTCTGAACCAAATGACTTCATTTGCTGTATTGTTTTTTCAAACTCTTCTCTTTGTTCTTCAGAAGGAAGATCTATTTGATACCGTTTATTATCGGAAAGCGACTGAATATAGAGGTTGTCCACCACATAGCCCATCTCCTGCATACAATACATCTGAGCATATAACTGAAATATAAACCCCTTATACAACTGTTTTACCCGGTATTTTCGCTCGATTAATTCATGCTTCTTTGAATCATATACATCTATTTTCCCCTTTAATCCGAGCCGAACGCTATAGATAGAAAGGGCTTGTAGCATATACTTTGAAGTTGAATATCGACCCTCTTCTATATTTTCATGAATGATGCTACCTTTTATCTGTGGCGTATCGTGATAAACAGAAGTATCAAAAGCAGAATATATGCCGTGCAGATAAAGTGATTTTGGGCAATAGAGGAAATCATTTATCGTCGAAATAGGTATCGCAGATTCCATAACCTATAGTATATCATATAGGTGTCGTTATTGCCATTTTTTAGCCTGTTTCGTTGCGTAGTTGTCCCATGCTTCATCTGGTATATAGTATCCATTTTCATTGTCCACATTTCCCTGTTTTGCACCAAATTTTGCCACATCTTTACAATTTCTGATTCTTTGCAATATCATTACGCCTTTCCTTGCTATATTGTATGCACCATTGGCGTCGGCTCCTGTAGGAAGTTTGGGATTATCTTTCCCGGCGTAATCTCTGCTATCATAAAAAGGAATCGCAGGTGATTGGAGAAAATCAGCCGCATCCCCAACTTTTTCAGGATCGGTGTTGCGAATCTGATTCAGTAAGTTCCAGTAAAAAACGAGATCTTTCCACGACTGTCCGGAGAAATTTGCGTCGGCCAATAATTGCGTGTTGATATTCTTGTTCTTATCAAAGCGGGCAAATAACTGGCCCAACAGAGAATGAATGCTGTAATATTCCAATTTCCGTTCACGATTATTCCAACAGTATCGATGTAGTCGAGAATGAGCATAAAGCTTCCATCGCCTCCCTTTATATTCATAAGAGAACGAGTAGGCGTCACTACCTTTTTCATAGTTAATTTGCACACCAGTTAATGGATTAAAAAATTCTCTGATTTTTGTTTCTGTCTCGGAGTTAGAGATGTACAAGTGTTTACGCCAGCCAGACATAGGATCCGTTGTAGAAGTATAATTTGCCCTGACGTAATACATTACCCCCCATTGGTTTGCCCGTTCAAATTTGCCCACGTCTCCTGCGGAGATTGCTGGCGTAAGTTGATAGGCATTGAGCACACCGCCCAACTCTTCCGGTTTTTTGTCTTTTAAGATTAAATGATTAAGCTTTTTAGCGAGGGCTAGCTCAAATTTTTTATAAACCGATTTTTCAACTTGTGCAGCTCTCTTTGCTTTAAACTCAGCGTTCAAGTCTTCGAGGACTACAACTGCCTGATACTCGATCATCAATTGATATATCTCGTGAACTGCCTGAGACAAATATCCTTCTTTAAAATTTTTAATATTCCCAATCTCTTCCCAATCAAGTCGTCTCTGCTTTCGGGCTTCCTGTTTGGTCTGCAGCTTATCATTATAATCGGTACCTTTTATCGTGTTCAAGCTTCCCTGTTTCAGAATATTGCCATCAATATCAATAATAGAGTAGTAAAGTAGATTTTTTTCTCCACGATCAATACCGATAACTAATGGTGAATGTTGGCTATCTATAATGAAATTATTTAGATATTGATTAAGACCGTATTTTAATTTTCGACCTTTAATTTCAATTGGGAAGTGTAAAAAATACTTATCTTCATAATATCTTGGTGCCGACAACACTTCTCTGCCCGATTTATCTAACTTAACTTCCTTCACTTTGCTTTTTGCTCGAAAAAATAATTCACCTCCACCAAGCAACTTTAAGCTATGAATATTTTCTGGTTTTAACAACATTCTAAGAAGCATCGTGTGAAGATTCGGTAGACCTTGAGAGCTTTTCATATGAAAATTCTCACCATATTTTTTCATACCTACGCTTTGGTTTAATTCAAAATCTTTGTTATAAATTTGGAATAAATACATTTTTTCTTTTATGACTAGATTAATCAATGAAGTGAAATTTATCTTTTCCCATTCTATCTTATAGCACATATCAGCAGTATCTTCGTAAAATTCTGCTATAGAATCATATTCATTATCATTCTTCCATTTGAATTCAGATTGAAACAACTTGAAGTCCTGATGTTTTAAGAATCCCTCTTTGAAATAGGCAATTAGTTTTGGCAAGTATTGACGGTAGTTATCTTTATTTTCTGTCTTTGAAAATAATCGATTATCATAGATGTCTAATATGGGTGTTGGGTCTAATAAACCCTGTCTCACCATGGGCGAAAACGCTGTCTTTTTAGAACGGATAAACCATCTCGGCGGGTTTTTGTTGTCCACCTTTTGAGTTAGATAAACTAACCTAGCGCCTTTGTTCTCTTCAGAAAAATCTTGATATAACGAATCAACCTCTTCTTTATTAAGCTTTGTGCCATTGATCAACCCAAGATAATATCTATCGTTTTGGGAAAATATTAATGCTCCAGAGCTCTCATATGAAGCGGACCAGCCTTCTAATAAAGTACCACATTCGAAGTTTAGCTTTATTTTATCCTCACAATAGGGTTTCTTGGTAAGTGTCGATTGAAAGGCTTTATGATATGTGATCGTTGGGTTTTCAAGCCAATACTCTTCCAAGCAATTGTAAAAAACGGAGTCGGTAGGTAGTGCAACTAACTCACCTTTTTTTATAAGATTGTGATATTGGGTGAGCTGATAAAGGCGCAGATAACCATCTTCGATCAGATCTTTAACAAGAGTAAGATGGATGGAATTCTCCTGTTTATCTTTTATGTTTTTATCAAAATCCACAGACTTACTTTTATTGAACAGTGACAATTTATCGTTAAGTACTTTTTTTGTTTCTTCTAGTTCGTATTTCCAAATTGATATAAATGTGTCAAAGAGCCTGTCCTTAAAATGAGGCTGGTAACTAACTTTAAAAAGATTACTAGGCTCATATGTGAATAGTTGCACACTATTTTCTTCACTTTCCTTGTTTTCTTTTGCTCTTTTTTTATTCAAATTGAGGTTAACTCCTTGTTCCAGTGCATCAAAAGCCGCCTTTATTTCAGCTAGACTCACAAAAGGTGGAATACGGTACTCTTCTTTTTCTTTTTTACCTACTCCAGAGTAGAGTAGCGCCCGCTCAATCGATGCCCAGTTCTCTCCACCAAACCAACGTGCTGAAAGTGTATTAAGAGCTTCCTTGCGAAACCATATTTGATCAAGTTGATAGTGCGAAGGATCAGTAAAAAAGCTACTGTAGTTAGCAAATATCTTATCTATCTTTGGCTGAAGCTGTGTGGCGAGGCTTTCAAGTGCATCCCAAATTTGATACTTACCTGTACTATCTTTCCGTATATTAAAACCCATACCGACTTTTTCCAGGAAAGGAAATACGTGTGACATATCTACATCATCACACGTAACCGTACAGCCAATTTGTTTGTATAGTTTTTTAAGCATCGGATAGCGGAGTTTATTTTCCTTCCTATCTGTCCGACTGTTTTCGTGCTGACAATAAAGGTTGACCTGTTTGTTAATCTCGCCGATAACGTCTTCATTTACTTTATCTATATCAGTCTGCGTTAAGCAATTTTGGAAGTTTTTCAATTCAAAGAGCTCTGCATATTTATCCAGACCTGGTACATTTTTGATTATTTGATAATTCTGCCTGTTTTCAATAAACGTTCTTAGATTTTCGTTAATTATTCGTGACGCTATCGCAGTTGATTTAAGTTCAGAAGTATAGTAGTTTTCTCTGTTTTGGCCATAGCCATTAAAATACATAAAATACCCATCAAACTTTTTTATATACTCTATTTTTTCAGGAAAAATCTTTTTGAGAAGCTCTAATACATTTTTTTCTGTCAGTATCTTATATCCATTATCTTTGAGCTTTATGTCCGAATATTGTTGTTTCCATATTTCACCCGTTTGAAGAAAAGAATTAGTCACAACTTCTCGAAGTTTAGTTTCGAGTTGTGCAATGAGACCTGTTTTGGGATTAACGAGTTGATCTATGGCGACACTATTTGTATTTTTGTCCTTATTCAGAGCCTTTAATGTTTGATATTGTTGTTCAAGCTGCTCTAGCTGAGCTCTGTCGAACTGAATTATTTTGAGCGACTCAGTTATAAACATCTCGTGCAGTTGATCAAACATCGGTTTTAATTCCTTGTTATACAGCTCAGCCTTTTCTTGATCTATTTCTACAGGAGTCTTGCCAAATATATTCTTCTTTTTGAGAAGTTCTATAGTCTCCGGGACAGGTTTTAATTCAAAACGAAGGGTTTTTGACAAGCTAAAAAGATTCGTAAATGAAGCCGAGTACAGCATGTGTTCATGATAGTATGATCATTCTCAAATTGCAAATCTAATAGGGACACGTGGCAATTTTCCACTATAATACACATATGAATATTGGTGCGCATGTCTCAACAGCAGGAGGATTTTCAAAGGCATTGGAAAAATTATCACAAATGGGAGGGACCGCCCTTCAGTGTTTTTCTACTTCACCACGCGGATGGAATAGTGCCGTAGTGTCTGAGGATGCAGCGTACGAATTTCGGAAGAAAAAACAGGAGCTCGGCATCGATCCCGTTTATTTTCATGCGTCCTATCTCATAAACCTCGCAGACTCAGGAAGTACCGGGCATCTTTCGAAACAAGTACTTACCGCTGAACTCAACACAGCTCATGCGATGGATGTGAGAGGAAGTATTATTCATCTCGGTTCATACAAAGACAGTAAACAAATTGCATCTTCTCTCTTCCCTCCTGAGCGAAATTACGAAGGGATGATCCAGAACATACAAGAGGTGTTACAAAACACGCCACCGTCTACTCTCTTCATTATTGAAAATGCGGGGAATCGCAAAGTCGGACTCACCCTTGAGGAAATTGGAACAATTGTGCAAAAGGTAAATTCCCTGCGGGTAAAAATTTGCCTCGACACCTGCCACCTCCATGCAGCAGGCTATGATCTAACGACTCAAGATAAACTCGACTCATTTTTAAAGAAATTTGACCAGCTTATCGGTTTAGACCGACTTGAAGTGTTTCATGTTAATGACAGTAAAGATCCCTTTGGATCGTACCATGACAAACACGAAAATATTGGGTATGGTTCTGTTGGAACAGACGTTTTTAGACTAGTACTCAATGATCCGCGTACGAAAAATCTCCCTTTTATTCTTGAAGTGCCCGGTATAAAAAACGAAGGGCCAGATAAAGAAAATATAGATATCCTAAGATCTTATAGTGAAAATAACTAACGTATGAAACACCATATTTTTGAACAACTTACTCAATTGCAACGCCTGCCCCATACCGATAAGCACGCAATTCAAAAAGCAGTTCGGAGACTACAGAATGAACCAGGAGTAGTGAAAAAAGAAAATGCCGGAAGCCACTTCAATACCTTTTTAATCCCGATACACAAACAATCGCACTCTATCTATTTAGGCCATCATATTAAGGCAAATGATTGGATCCCCCCCCGGCGGCCATATGGAACTGAACGAAACGATCATCGATACCGTACGAAGAGAATTTGAAGAAGAACTCTCCTACCAACTTACTAAGGAACCAATCGAAATTTTTGACATTTCTATAATTGCGATTACGAGAAATAGCACGTGTAAAATGCATTATGATTTTTGGAGTTTGGTATTCATGGATAAAAAAGAAAACTTCATTTTTGATACTGGGGAGTTTTACGATGCCGGTTGGTTTTCATTTGAAGATGCATTTAAAATAATGCGTACCCCCGAATATTTACCGTTCCTTAAAAAATTACAGGATAGGTATTAAGACCGCCATCTTCTTCACGAATTGAGTATAATTACAGCATGTTTACATTGCCCCAACCAGTACTGGATTTTATGCAACTCTTTCGAGCGAAGGGGTTCCAAATATATGTGGTCGGCGGGCCTGTCCGCAATCTTTTGCTTGGTTTACCTATCGACAACTGGGACTTTACAACAAATGCGACGCCAGAGCACATACTGGCACTTTATCCCGATGCTTTTTACCACAACACCTATGGTACCGTTACCGTCCCTCTGGAAATTCAGGAAGAAAATTTTCTGTTTGAAGTAACTCCCTTTCGGAAGGAAGCGGAATACCACGATGGGCGCCATCCTTCTCAAATTGAATGGGCAAGTACGGTGGAAGAAGATTTAGCGCGCCGCGACTTTACTATTAACGCAATGGCCTTTGATGGCGAAACGCTTATCGATCAATTCCATGGACGAGAACACCTTGAACAAAAGCTCATTGTTGCTGTCGGCGATCCCAACATCCGATTTCAGGAAGACGCACTTCGACTCATGCGGGGAGTCCGATTTGCTGCTCAGTTTGGCTTTTTTATAGAGCCAAACACCCGTGCAGCACTTGAAAAAAATGCAGAGCTTATTACCCGAATATCCTGGGAACGGATTCGGGATGAGCTTTTGAAAATCCTTGCTTCCCCCCATCCATCGGAAGGGGTTCTTTTCTTACGCAATACCCATCTTTTGCACTTCATTCTGCCGGAACTCGATGTTTGTTTTGAGGTTCCTCAGAAAAGCCCAAAACGCCACCATATCTACGATGTAGGGACACATTTGGTACAGGCACTCAAATCATGTCCGTCAACCGATCCAATTACCCGTTTTGCCACCCTTATTCACGACATTGGGAAAGCAAGAACATTCCGAAAAGATCCAAATACAGACCTCATTACCTTCTATAACCATGAAGTTGTAGGAGCACGCCAAGCTCAGGAAATTGCGAAACGCTTTCGACTGTCAAAAGAACAAAGCGACAAATTTGTTCGTCTCGTAAAATACCATCAGTTCACTGTTTCTGAATTACAAACTGATAAAGCGATCAGACGATTTATCCGCGAGGTTGGGATCGAATATTTAGACGATATGATGGCTCTTCGTACCGGAGACCGTATCGGCTCGGGAGCAACACCTACTTCATGGCGTTTTGAACTATTTAAAAAGCGACTTGAAGAGGTGCAACAGGAACCTTTCAAAGTAACTGATCTCAAAATAACTGGAAACGACGTTATGCAGATTACCAAAATCAATCCTGGCCCACAGGTCGGGATTCTCCTGAATAAATTATTTGAAGAAGTCGAAGCAGGAATCTTAAAAAATGAAAAAGAGGCACTAGTCGCCCGTCTCAAAGAATTGCACAGCTAAACAGCCTTAGAGAATCGGATGTTTTTTTTCAAATGCAATAGTGGTCTCCTCTCCATGCCCTGGATAAACGAGCGTCTCTTCCGGTAGGGCAAACAGTCTATCTACAGAATCCTGAAGATCAATTTTATCACTATACGCATGATCATAACTCCCTACTCCCTGACAGAAAAGTGTATCACCAGAAAAAACTATATTTTCATCTTTAAAAAAGTAGCAACAACTTCCTGGTGTATGCCCTGGAGTGTGAATTACTTCCACATGAAACGGGAGTATGTCCAAAGGTCCCGGGGCGATAGGCTCAATATCAGAAGGGCTCAAGGCAGCCGATTCATACGATAAATAACGGCGCGCGGTACTTTCCATACGATCGACCAGAAACACATCTGAGGGGTGAATATATAAAGGGGCGTCGAGCGACAGTTGCAGTTCTCCCACGGCTAAAATATGATCAAAATGCCCATGGGTAGCCAAAATTCCGACTACATCCAAGGCTTGCCTGTTTACTTGCTCTAAAATAAAATCAGCGCAATCACCAGGATCGATAATAAAACATTTATGATCTTTCACAAGCAAAAAACAATTTGCTTGCAACTGACCCAACGGGTATGAAAAAACCTGCATACCTTATTCTATGCTTTCTTCTTCCGCTTCTCAAGCCAAACTACAATCGGAGTAGCAATAAAGGGGGATGAATAGGTTCCAGAAATAGTTCCTATTAACAAAGTTAAAGCAAAGAAACGGATTGTTGAACCGCCCAAAAGCACCAAAGCTAATAGCATAAATACAATCGTCATTGAGTTATTAAACGAGCGAACCATTGTTTCGGTTAATGCCTTGTTGGCATAGTCGGAGATGTTCCCTTTTCCGTACATTCGACTATATTCTCTAATTTTGTCAAAAACGATGATGGTATCATGCACCGAAAAAGACATCGCGGTCAAGACTCCGGTAACAAACAATGTATCCAACTCTGCGCCAAAAAAGTGAGAAATGAGCGAGTACGAACCAACCACAACTAAAAAATCGTGAATCATCGCAAGCACTGCTGCCAGAGCAAAATTAAATCCCTTAAAAGCAAACGTCATGTAGAGAAGAATTCCGCCTATCGCCAATAATGAAGCTGTAATGGTCTTATACAGCGTTTCCCGTCCCAAAGTAGGCCCAACCGTTTCCGACTTTACCACAGTCACCTTGCTATTGAGCTGCGAGCTTAGCTTGTTCTGAAGAGCCTTTTCTTTTTTTTCATCAAGTGCTTTTGTTTTTAAGTAAAATCCGGTGTTGGTTCCCCGATACTCTATACTCTCTATTTTCTCAGTGGTTAAGATTTGCTTCACCGAAGATGAAGGAATTGCTTTATCGAACCGATACTCAAGTGTCGTCCCTCCGGTAAAATCGATAGCGTATCGAAACCCATACGTAACAATCGATAAGAGCCCAGCAGCAATCACCAAGCCGGATATTAGAAAATAGAGCTTCTGATATTTCAAAAAAGGTATCATAGGGTTTTAGATTTCTTTTGTTCAAGTTTTAACACGTATGGTTTATAGAATATATTGATAAGCCGTTTCGTAATAACTACTCCGGTAAATAAACTCGTAATTACTCCTATCGCAAGCGTCAAAGCAAAACCTTTTACGAGACCAAACTGCGGTAAAAAGTCCCAGTTCAACGGATTAAATAAGATAAAAGCAACAATAAGTGTAGTAACGTTGGCATCCTTAATGGCGTCAATAGCGCGCCCAAACCCTAAACGAATTGCTGTTGCATAATCCTTTCCCTTTCTCCGTTCTTCTTTAATACGCTCAAATATAAGAATATTTGCATCTACTGCCATGCCGATTGAAAGAATAAACCCTGCTACCCCAGGGAGCGTAAGCACCACCGGTATAATTCTAAAAATAGCAAAAGAAATCAGGCCATAAATAATCAGTGCCATACACGCGATCAATCCTAACCTTCCATAATAAAAAAGCATAAACGCCATAACCATACCTAGCCCTACAATCCCTGCGTATAAACTCAGTTTTACTTCGGTTGCGCCGAGAGATGGCCCGATATTTTGCTGCTGTACCAATGAAATAGGAACAGGGAGAGTCCCCGAATTAATGGAAATTGCCAATTTTTTAGCGGCTTCGACGGTGAAATTTCCATTTATTACTGCATTCCCTTCAAGAATCGGCTGAGAAACAGTGGGTGTAGACAGGATAAAGTTATCCACCACAATAGCAAGTGGTTTTCCAACATTGCGTGTTGTAATTTCTCCAAACAATTTTTTCCCCGTTTCCGTAAACTGCAAGGCAACTTCAGGCTGACCATTTTGCTGATTAAAGGTAACGCTTGCTTTTTTTACCTCTTTGCCAGTCAACTGCGTTGGGACTAACCGCGCTGCTGGCGTTGCCCCTTGGGTCTTATCGGGTACCGTTTCGACTTCCTGAAAAGTAAGCTGTGCTGTTTGCCCAATAAGCCGAACCGCATCAGATACGTTCTCTATCCCTGGCAGATCGACACTGATTCTAAAATTCTGACCATTCTTGATCGTTTGCACCACTGGCTCTGAAACCCCATAGAAATTAACCCGCTTTTCAATAATATCGCGAGTAGAAGCAAGGGCATCCTGGACATCCTCTTTCTTAACTTTCGTAAGATTTGTGTCAAAAACAAGATGACTTCCGCCTTTTAAATCAAGCCCCAATTTTGTTTTAAACTCACGCTTAAAATTAATACCAAACTGAGTGAGATCTATGGTAGGCGGATTTAACGTAACTTTATACGGATGTTTTCCATTTGGAATTTGAAGATGTATGTTTTCCGGCATGTTAAACCAGAGCAGAAGAAAAAAAGCCCCAAGGATAGCGATAAATTGAAATGGTTTCATTATTTTACAAGTTCTTCTTCAGAACCAATTAACATAACTTTTGGCTGTTTCAAAAAACGCCAGATGAAAGGGTCGTTATTCTTCTTGCGAAAGATAAACTCCTCTTCTGGCATTACAGTATAATTGATTTCCCGTCCAAATTCTTTCTCACTTTCTGTTACTAACTTTACTATTTCCTGCACGACAATCGTACCAACCAGTAATACGTAAATTTCATCGTCTTTTATCGGCGTATTTTTCACAAACTTAATAGAAATAGCGGCATACTTTACCTTTCCAATACGGGATAGACTCGAAACTAATGACGTAGAAAGGAGAGCTGTTTTCGCAAAAATTCGCAAAAATTCATCGTAAAAAAGGTAATTCTTGTTCAAAGAATAAAAAACTTTATTCAATCGCGGCTCTCTAATAATAACTTTTGCCTCAGTTAAAATATCCAGTTCGCGTTTTACTGCATTTACTTCTTCCTCCACACTACGAACAATACCACGCAGATAATAGCTCTCCTGTGGATGATGAAAAAACAACTCTAAAATTTTTCGTCGTGCTTTCGACGGGATAATTGATTCAAGCATACGTTAAAGATAGTACCATATCAGTACGTTACTTTGTTACCAATCGGTAGTATTTCGACAAATAGTTTACCTCGTGTCAGTTTTACATCCTTTCCGGCGGCGTCAGAGAAGGTCATCATACTGGTTGCTTTCGATTTTGACCAACTAATTTTTTGAGATGTTCCGTCCTGAAATAATAAACCATCGCCACTACCTACCACTTTATAGAGAATATGACCTCCCTCATAGCCGTCGTTTGCCGGTGATTCCTTGGCAAACACTACTATTACATTTTTTACTTCAATAGCCTTATTCGTATTCTTATCAACATGAGGGGCTCCTCCATTTTCTCGCTTATACGAGTTGCTGGTTTTATCGTAATGCCACTTTACTCCGTAGGAAGAAATCGAAGCGTCCCAAAAGCCAAAACTCACATCGGTTACGGTGCCGCGTTCAGCATTTATAGCGTCATCCTTAAAGGTCCAAGGAGTAAAATTTGCATTCCACGCGATTCCCTTTGCATCTACATTTGTAAGTTCACGCTTTTTGCTAGCGAAATCCCACAATTTAGCAGTTTCGGAATACATCGTGTGTTCCGTTGCTCTATCTGGCAATCTATCATAATCTCGCCAAAAGTATGGAAACGGAACAGAGAACTGATTCAGATCGTTATACCCTGCCCACCCCAAATCTTCGATTGTACCTAAGGCGTCCGCATCCCCCGGGGTATTTGCACCCCCTACATGGGCGTATAGCGGATTGTTACCGTACCCTTCTAGAAGTTGAAGAAAATACATACGCGCAGAGCGTACGGGACCTACAAATTTTGCATCTTCACAGTAATAAACGGATAAAAAACGGGTAATCCCGCCTTCAGCAACCGCTTCGTACACTACGTCCGCAGATGATAATCCAGATTGTGGACGAGCCTCTGTGTGGTTTTCAATCATTACCCCAAGCGGCCTCCGTTTTTCCCATTTTTGCATCTGAGTTTTTGAGTACAGGCCGCCATTCAACGGGCAAGCTTCGGTACGCGGTTCCTTTGAATCAGCATCCGAATCGGCAATTGTCAACGACTGTACAACCTTCTTCGAGGTCCCGCTTCCCGCAATGATACCGCCATTACTCGATGCATTCACAAAAAAACGATACGAAAAAAAAGTTGAAAGTAAAAAAATAACCACGGAACTTCCTCCAATAACATACTTTGTAGGCATAATAATATATAATTAGTAACAAGTTTAGGAATGTCTTTAGGTACAGCCCATTTTAACCACTTTACAAAAAGCTGTCAATATGATTACAATTAGCCAATTAAACCCATGCCTAAAAAAACAGTAAATCAAACCAAATCTGATGAAATCCTGAAACAGTATTTCATAAAAGACCTGTCACGAAGCCTTATTTTTATATCGATCATAATTATGCTTGAATTTCTTTTATATTTTGCTACCATGAAATATCATTTACTATCAGCCTTGAAAATTTTATGAAGCATTATTAATTGAATCTTATAATCACGAAAAGGAGGTGAATTTCATATGCAAATGTACTGCGTCAAATGTCGAGCAAAACAGGATGTTAAAGATGCTCAGGAAGTAAAAATGAAAAATGGCAAACCAGCCACTTCTGCTGTTTGTACTGTTTGTGGGACAAAAACCTACAAAATCGGAGCAAGTAAATAATCCTGAAGCCTTAAGAAAGCTGAAAAGCTATCTTTTTGAGGTATACAGGTTTTTTCCCACCGTACACGCTTTCGTAAAGATAAACGGTATCGGTGGGAAAATTGATTTGTATATCTAGGAGTTGCATCTGCTTCTTCAGAAGAAAATAAATTTGTTTCGATGGAATTCGAGATTTTCCTAAAGAGATACGGGGAACAAATTTTTCATGAGGACTTACTTCAAAGGTCGACTGTAAATTTTCTACCAAATCTTCTAGTTTATGTTCTCGATGAAATTCTAGGTAATAATGAAGTTTATTCTTAATGTATAAGTTTGCCTCGCGTGAGTACAGTTCAAATGCATTTGTAGACTGCAATGCAGAGTACATTTTTGCCTCAAAATCAGATACATCCTGCTTTTCTGGGAAGAAAAGGAGAGGAATGTTGTAATCGTCCGGCGTAAGCCACGAAAAATCGCGGTGTTCGTTTCGTACCGGTTCCAATTTTTTATAAATAATTTTTTTCGTCTCTTCAGGGAGATCAATTCCTATAAATAGTGCCATAGTCAAGAATTTGGGATGTTGAAAAAGGAGCTAATAAAGCACTTACTATCATTACCTTTGCTCCTATCGACTTCGCTTGGTGTTGTTTTTTTTCGAGATTAACATCTCCCTCTGTCACTGCAATACATGCAGGTTTAATTTCTGAAACCAGCTCAGGATACTGTTGCTCCGAGGTAAAATGGGGCAATAAAAGCACCAAATCTACACTTTGCAACTCCGCCAGCAACTGAGCCCGCTGCATATGGGTATGAACTGGTGGTCTTCTCTTTGAATCGATAATAAATTCATCCGACTCCAGAGCTATGATCAGGCGATCTCCCTGTTTTTTTGCTTTTTGCAAAAAAGAAAGATGCCCAAAGTGAAAAATATCAAAACATCCGCCAACCAAGACCGTTTTAACCCCCTTGTAGGGCTGTAAAGAACGATACTCTTGAAGCGTCAGAATTTTCTTTTTCGCAATTTGTCTCATAAACACATTATACTATACAAATGGCTATTAAGCTCAAGACCGAGTACTATTCTACCGTTCAAAAAATACTCATCGTAGATAAAGGAATGACACCTTTATCTGCTCAGCTCAAACACGAATTGAAGAGATATGAAAATGAGATATACGTTTCTCCACAGATTCCACAAAGTCTTTCCCCTTTTTCACTTTGCTTTCTTATCGATCCACCTCCCCAAATTTTTAGGGCCCTTCATGCCAAACATCCGCCATGTATTTTAATTATTCCCTCTTCGCACAAACAGGCAGAAAAAATGAAAGAGTCCATTGCGAAACGAGGAGATGCAACTATCAAAATTGTAAGTATTACCTCATTGATCCACGCGACTCCACAGGATATTGATAATATTTTATGGTTTACCTTTTCCAAAAGTGACGAAACATTCCTCTATATTCATCATCCGCTTCCTCCTCCAAAAAATAAAATTGCCCCGTCTCTTTCCGCTAAGACTAATAAAACTATCCGGAGACTCCATCTAATTTTTCACCCAAAGACCATTCCATTCTTGTTGATATCACTTTTTTTGATCATACACTTCCTTTTCATTCCTCCACTTTTAACTTCTTTTTTCTTTATTTATTCCGCAACAAAATCATTCACAGCAAAAGACATTGTATCCGTGAAAAAACAAACAGAGTTAGCTCGCTCCACAAGTCAGGTAAGCAAAAAAATTTACCTCCTCGTGCGTCCAACTTTCCTTATTTTATCTTTGGTTTCTATTCCAGACGGGATATTTCAAGTAAATGAAGCAGCAACCACTGTTTTAACAAAATCTGTTCCTCTTTCTCAAAATACCACAGCACTCTTAAAACTTATTTTAAAGCAAAATAAAGACAAGAATGATTTTACACAGATTCAAACACTTAAAGATTCCATTACGAGTGATGAAGCCGAATTTTCCCAGTCGCTAAATCTCTTATATCAAAAAGCACCAGATTGGATTTTCAAGAAAAAAAAAGAAGAAATAAAAAAAGCACTCAGCTATCTTGAAATTGGTCAAAAACTTTTGTTCCATTTTGATACTTTTTTTGCCAAAGATACCAAAAAAACGTATCTATTTTTGTTTGCCAACAACATGGAACTACGACCAGGCGGTGGATTTATTGGTTCTTTTGGGGTAGTGTCTGTACACAATTACACCATTGATCCTCCTATCATTTACGACGTATATGATGCTGATGGGCAACTAAAAAGCCATATAGAGCCTCCCCTTCCTATTCGCCTGTATCTAAGTCAACCTGATTGGTTCTTAAGAGATTCCGCTTTTTCTCCCGATTTTAATAGTAACTATCAACAAGCCAAATTATTCCTCAAAAAGGAAATGAAATTAACTTCATTTGATGGGGCCTTTCTCATTACCACAACGGCTATACAAAACAGCATTACAGCATTCAATTCCTTATATATTCCCGATTTTAAAGAACTGGTAACAAAAGATAATTTTTACCTTAAAGCACAATTGTATGCAGAGAAAAATTTCTTTCCTGGCTCGCTGCAAAAAAAGCGATTCCTCGGTGCGGTCTTGGATCAAATCTTAATTCAAATAGAGGATGTATCCTTCTCAAAGCTTGCAGAAGCAATAAAAACATCTCTTGATGAAAAACAGATCGTCATGGCATTTGAAGATCCCGAACTGCAAAAAACCATTACCTCACTCTACTGGTCAGGCCAAACGATCCATCCTACCTGCTCTTCTTCAAAACAAAACTGTGTCCTTGATTATCTCATGCCGGTAGATGCAAATTTGGGCGTAAACAAAACCAATTTTTATATCCAGCGGAGTCTCCAATCTCGCGTATCTATAGACGAAAGCGGTACGATTACCAATCGGTTCACCGCTTTTTATCAGAATCAATCGCTTAAAAACATTTTTCCAGGCGGAACCTATAAAAACTATTTTCAACTCTTTTTACCAAAAGATGCTCACGTTACCCGTGTTTCTCTCGACGAATCAATACTCTCCAACTACGATAATGTCGTTCAGAACGACTATCAATCTGTTGGTTTTCTCATGCAGATACCACCGCAAGGCAAATCTATTGTTGCAGTTGAATACCAACTTAGTCAACCGTTGCAAAAAGGGGGGAATGTATATCAACTTATAACGCAAAAGCAGATTGGGACAGCTAATACCGAATTCTCTTTTTCCTTTTCACTCCCCAGTAAAACCTACATTATGAATCAAAATTTTTCTCCTCTTGTCAAAGGAAACAGTATCATCTATAATACAACAATTACTAACGATAAAATTTTCTTTCTCGAACTATTAAAAGAATAATATGTCAAACCAAAAACTTCCTCTTGCTGCTGAGGAAAGAACTGTATTCGGAAAACAGGTCAATCAGCTGCGGAAAAATAACATTCTGCCCGGAAATATTTATGGGATAAAAAAAACCTCTCAGGCTATTTCTCTAAAAGAACTTGAATTCAAAGCAGTCTACAAAGTAGCGCGGGAAACAGGTGTAGTACATATTGAGTTAGACAAGACCTCTATCCCCACACTCATAACCGATGTACAACGTGATCCGGTTACTCATGCAATAGTTCATATTGATTTTAGACGGGTTAACTTAAAGCAGAAAATTCAGACTATGGTCCCGGTTTTGGTTGTTGGCGAATCTGAGGCGGTAAAAACCTTGGGTGGTGTCCTTCTCAATCAGCATGATCATATTACCATCGAGGCATTTCCTCAAGATATTCCTTCCCATATCGAAGTAGATATTACTTCTATTACTGAACTTGGACAGGAAATAAAAATATCTGATTTAACCCTTTCTGAAGACTATACTGTTATAGATCTTCCTGAAACAGTTATCGTAACTGTTACCGCTCACAAAGTCCAAAGCGAAGTCCCGGATACTGCAGCAGCAACACCTGAAGAAGGTGCAGAAGCGACTGAAGCTGTGGTAGAAGGAGAAGAAGGATCTGAATCGGCAAGTGCCGCTCAAGAGCCAACTTCATCAGAGCAATAATCGCTGTGAAGCTATTTTTTTCTTCATTGATTTTCCTTCTATTTGTGTTACAATAACCAAATATGGCAATCGTAAAAAGCGAATTCGCACTCGCATTAAACCAAGTAGCAACTGAACGGGGAATTTCCCCAGATGACGTCGTTGTTTCTATTGAAGCAGCTATTCTTGCAGCGTTTCATAAGGAATATCCTGACCAGGCAGAGGACGAAGAGATCACTGTCAAAATTAGTAAAGCAAATGGAGAAACTAAAATCCTAAAAAATGAGGAAGATATTACACCTCCCGGCTTTGGACGAATCGCAGCGCAAACCGCTCGGCAGGTAATTCTTCAAAAAATTAGAGAGGCAGAAAAAAAGACAGTAATTTCTCACTACAAAGAACAAGTCGCTTCTTTGGTTAAAGGAAGAATTATTCGATACGATGGTTATAACGCCTATGTTGATATCGGAAAAGCTGAAGCTGTATTGCCCAAGGAAGAACAAATTCGTAATGAAAAATATACAGTGAATGATACGCTCTTGTTTTACCTCAAAGATATTGCAGAAGATAA
Organism: Candidatus Roizmanbacteria bacterium; assembly: GCA_013335175.1. Lineage (GTDB taxonomy): Bacteria > Patescibacteriota > Microgenomatia > UBA1406 > GWC2-37-13 > JAAXWC01. The sequence continues at coordinate 21,758 of JAAXWC010000011.1, read as the reverse complement.
ATTCGGACACACACGTATCGTGCTCTCTCGAAGCGATAGTCAACTTATTGCAGAATTGTTCAAACGGGAAGTACCAGAAATTAGCAGCGGGACCGTGGAAATTAAAAAGATTGTCCGTGAACCGGGAGAACGTGCAAAAATTGCCGTTTTTTCAAGTCATGGAGGAGTTGATCCCGTAGGAGCCTGTGTCGGTCAAAAAGGAGTACGAGTCCAGACCGTAACCGATGAGCTCGGTGGACAGGAAAAAATCGATATTATTCAATGGAACAAAGATTCTAAGATATTTTTAATAGCCGCACTGTCACCAGCGAAAATTAATAATGTTGAAATTAATGAAACCACTCGATCCGCTCAGGTTGTTGTCGATGAATCTCAGGCTCCCCTTGCCATTGGCAAAAATGGTATTAACGTAAATCTTGCCTCTCGTTTAGCTGAATACCAAATTGATATTGTGCAAATAGCATCTGCTGAACCTGTTACAGAAGAAGCGAAAGAAGAAGAGGTATCAGCTTAACCATTTTCCTATTCATTTTATTATGTATCGACCACCAGTAGTCACTATTTTAGGCCATGTTGATCACGGAAAGACGTCTCTTTTGGATTATATTCGTAAAAGTCATGTTGCAGACCGCGAATATGGCGGTATAACCCAAAAAATTGGCGCTTACGAGATCGAAACATCGTACAAAGACTACCACACCAGTAAAATTACGTTTATTGATACTCCAGGACACGAAGCATTTTCTGAACTTCGCTCTCGAGGAGCAAATGTGGCTGATCTGGCAATTCTTATCATTGATGCAAAAGATTCCTTAAAACCTCAAACAGTAGAATCTATTTATCACATTAAAAATGCAAAAATTCCTTTTATTGTTGCATTGAACAAAACAGACCTCCCGGACGCAAACCCGAACAAAGTGAAAACCGATCTCATGAAACATGAAATTATCACAGAAGACAAAGGGGGAACCGTTCCTGTTATCGAAATTTCTGCGAAAACGGGAAAAAATGTAGAAGAATTATTGGAGCATATTCTGCTTCTTGCTTCTGATATGAATTTGGAGAGTGATCCTTCTCATGAGCTCAAAGCGTATATTATAGAAACAAAAAAAGATAAACGCGGTATTATCCCCAGTGTCATTATTAAAGATGGATCACTTAAAGTTGGAGAAACCGTTTATGCTGGGCACATAAAAGCAAAGATTAAATCCATGATTAACGATCTTGGCAAGCCAGTAACCGAAGTGATTCCCTGTATGCCATTCGAGATTCTTGGATTTGAAGAAATGCCTGAGCTTGGCGTGTTTCTTTCTCGCACACCGCCAGAGGACAAGAAAGAGGTTACCTACACTCAAAACAGAAGTAAATTTGACATTAGGGCTATGTATGAGGCAGAAGCACAGGAAGAAAAAAAACGGTTAGCTTTGGTAATCAAAGCGGACTCTCAGGGATCATTGGATGCAATTGTAAATACTCTCGCAAAAAATCCTGATATCGTCGTCAACCTTTCTGCCGTCGGAGATATCCATCGTTCAGATGTTTTTTTAGCTAAAACAACGAACTCAATTATTATCGGTTTTAATGCACAGATTGCAAATGAAGTAAAAGAGCTTGTAAAACAAGAAAAGGTAATTATAAAGACCTATAACATTATTTATGAACTATTTGAAGAACTTGAAGAGGTTTCTAAAATCATAAAAGAAAAAGAAGAAAAGGAACGAAGTCTAAAAGGTGAAGCAAAAATATTAGCTACATTCGTTATAGAAGGAGAAACCGTTTTTGGTGTAAAAGTAACGAAAGGAAAACTTAATCTCGCTGATACAATTGACTTATACCGAGACGATAAGCTTATTGGTAAAACAAAACTTGTGTCTTTAAAACAACGAGCAAAGTCTGTTTCAGAAATAAAAAAGGATCAAGAGGGTGGGACTATATTTAGCCCTCAGCTTGACATAAAGATAGGCGATGTGGTAAAATCTATCTTATAGTATGGATCAGAACGATAATATTTTAAACCAGATTCATGAGGTTGTCACAAAAAACTCCTCAGGAATAATTGCTCTTCCTTCGAACCCCACCCAAGATGCAGCTGCGGCTGCTAGCTCCCTTTATCTTGTTTTAACTCAACTAGGCAAAACGGTTACCATCGTTTGTGATACTATCCCCTCATACGATCTTACTGCTATTGATAAAATTCAAAACTCATTCGAAATAAATGGAGATAATTTAGTGATTTCATTTCCGTACGTTGAAGGAGCTATAGATAAGGTTGATTACAATATTCAAAATAGTTTTTTTAATCTTGTAATAAGCCCTCGTCCGGGACAGCCAAAGCTCGAAACCGATAAGATTAAATATACCTATTCTGGTGGAAAAATTGATTTTATTTTTGTTGTAGATGCACCAAATTTAAACAGTTTAGGAAGTATGTACCGAGAGAACCAAAATGAATTCACCGGAAAAACTATTATCAATATAGATCGGCACTTAATCAATGATAATTTCGGTATGATTAATTTTGTAAATAAAACCGCTTCTTCTACCTCAGAACTTATGTTGCAGGTTTTAACAAAGTTACAGCCTGAATTAGATCGCGACAGCGCGAGTAATCTATATGCAGGAATAACTGCTGCAACAAACAACTTCTCCTCCTATTCCGTAAACGCAGTAACATTTGAAACAGCAGCAATGCTTCTTCGAGCGGGTGCCATAAAAAAGCCTGCTTATCAGAAGCAACCAGGGAGAACACCATTTGAACTACCACAAAGAAACTTCGCAGTGCCCAATCAACCACGAACTATAAAACAGAACCAAGACGTTTCTCCTATCGAAGATGTTGAGAAGGAACCTGAAGAAGGAGAGAAACAGGGAGCTCCTCAGGAATGGCTGAAACCAAAAATCTTTCGCGGGACTGGGCTTGTCTGATATACTGTAAGGTGTGATATATCTTCTTATTGCTATTTGTACCGGAATGTTACTCGGAATCTTTCTTCTCATAGTGCGCAGCTTGTTTTCAAAAATTGAAAAAAAAACAGCAGTAAACGATGAACTCGTGCTTTGGCTCAAGGAACTCGGACGTCAAATGCAAACCTCAAATGCGACCGTAGATGAAAAACTAACGCGAAACATGGATGTATTTAATAATAGGCTCGATAAGACAGCATATGTTATTGCAGAGCTGCAACGCTCTATGGGCGAGTTTTCCGAGATTGGACGATCTATGAAGGATTTACAACAATTTCTATCTTCACCAAAGCTCCGCGGCAATATTGGAGAACAAATATTGAAAGAATTACTTCTTCAGTATCTCCCACAAGACAGCTTTATGCTCCAACACACATTTAAAACGGGAGAAAAAGTTGATGCGGTTATCAAAACATCTCAGGGGCTCATTCCTATCGATTCCAAATTTCCAATGGAAAATTTCCGAAAAATGATGGAGCAAAATGATGAGAAGGAGCTATACAAACGAGAATTTATAAAAGATGTGAAAAAGCATATAGTAGATATTCATAAAAAATATATATTGGTGGATGAAGGAACAACGGATTACGCGCTTATGTATATTCCAGCCGAGGCTATTTATTACGAAATAATAAATAACTCAGATTTATACGATTTTGCTGGGGAAAAACGAATCTTACCTGTTTCCCCCATGAGTTTTTATGCGTATCTAAAAGCTATTCTCATGTCATTTGAAGGACAAAAAATTCAATCGAGGATTCAAGAGGTTATGATACTTTTGGGTTCTATGAAAAAAGACTATACGCGTACCGATGAATCAATTCAACTGCTGAATCGCCATCTTACCAACGCCTACAACCAGTCTGCTCAGGTTTCTAAATCGTTCGGACAGCTTGGTCAAAAGCTTGAATCTACCTCGTTGTTGTATAGCGAAACAAAACAAGCCCCATTACTTGAGTAAAATATATGGTATCCTTATTTTCCTATGAAAATAGTATCGAAACTCGACCTTTCCAATATTCCCGATCTAACCGAAGAACGCATTGTTGAGCAATTACTCGAAAGCAGAGCCATCGAAGACAAAGCAACTTTTCTGGCTCCCCCCGATCCTTTTTCTCTTTCCATAGCAGATTTTGGCTTTTCAGAAGAGATTGAACAAACTGTTTCGCTTTTGACTGAAATTAAAAAAAAGAAACAAAAAATTGTTGTCTATACGGATTATGACGCAGATGGTATTACCGGTGGAACCATCTTGTGGGAAACGCTTCACCTTCTCGGATTTGATGTAATGCCCTACGTCCCCCACAGAAAACACGAAGGATATGGTTTCTCCCAAAAAGGCATTGATACAGTAAAAAAAGAGTTCGATCCCGCGCTTATTATTAGTGTTGACCATGGCATTACCGCTCGCGAAAAAATAGCATATGCGAAATCAATTGGTATTGATGTGATCGTAACAGATCATCATTTAGCACCTGAAATCCTTCCTGATCAGGCACAAGCAATCTTCCATATCCCTGCACTTTCCGGCTCAGGCGTCGCTTACTTTTTCTCTAAAATGGTTTTTGAAAAGTTCGGAGATCCTCATTCTCCTCAGTACGAAAAATTGAAGCAAAATTTTGGGTGCGATTATACCGCAATTGCCTCGATTGGCACTATTGCTGATTTGGTCCCTCTTTTGGGGGCATCGCGATCGTTGGTAACATTTGGTCTTCAAGCTTTCAATACCCTTAAGCGACCAGGACTAACGGCGCTTTTAAAAGATGCCGGAATTGAAGGCAAACCAATTACTCCTTTTGAAGTTGGATTCATGATTGCACCACGTATTAATGCAGTAGGGCGTTTAGAACACGCGTTGGACGCACTGAGACTGTTGTGTACCACAAGTGAAGATCGAGCTCAGCAACTGGCAGCAAAAATCGGCGAACAAAACTCACTACGCCAAGATCTCGTAAAAGAAGCGGTCATTGAGGCGAAAGGAGCTGTTGAAGCAAAGAAATCACAAGGAGAGTTACCGCACATTCTTATCTTGAAGTCTGATTCGTGGCATGAAGGGATTATGGGGTTGATCGCGTCAAAACTAGTGGAAGCATACGCAAGACCAGTTATCATTATGACAAAAAATGATGGATACTATAAGGGTTCTGCCCGTTCTATTAGCACATTTCATATTACTAATTTTTTGAGAAGCCTTCAAAAAGAATACCTCATAGATGCAGGAGGGCATAAGCAGGCAGCTGGCTTTAGCATCCATGAGGATAACGTCGCTGCTTTTATACAAGCAGTAGAACAGCAAGGGAACTTACTCTTAAAAACCGCCGATTTGATACCTCAGATGGAGACGGATATTCATATTCCCCTCAATGTAATTTCAAAAAAAATTGTCTCTGGGATTCAAGTTCTCCAACCATTCGGAATCGGGAATCCTCAGCCTGTTTTTTCCAGCGAAGCAGTAATTACCGATGCAAAACTATTTGGCAAAAAAAATGACCACCTTCGGATTTTTTTTCAAACGCCCGGCAACACATTACGATCTCCACTGGAATGTATCGCATTTGGCAAGGCAGATTTATTCTATACCTTACCCAAAGGTCAAACAATTACCATTGCGTACCAACCAGAAATAAACACTTGGAATGGACGAGAAAAAGTTCAGGCACGGTTTCTTGCGCTTATGGCGCAAGACGATTAATATCGCGTGGGAAAATGGTTGCTTCTTTTACATTATTGAGTCCAATGAGTTTCTGCGTTAAACGCTCTAGTCCCATACCAAACCCTGCATGCGGAGGCATTCCATATTGAAAAGCTTGTAAATAATACTTAAATCCTGGATCTTCGGGATTTCCTCCCATTGCTTTCAGTTGCTCGAGAAGTTTGGAATATCGGTGTTCCCGCTGACTTGTGGTGACAATTTCAACCCCGCGGAACAGTAAATCTGCTCGCTCTGCAACCTCTGGATTTGTTTCACTTCGATAATGATAGAATTTCATATTACTTGCAGGAAATTCTGTTATAAATACAGCTTCAGTGCCCCATTCTTTCTTTGCATATTCACAGATCCAACGTTCTTCCGCAGGTGTGGGATCTTTTTCATTCCGAGTATCTTCCTTTGTTGCTGCAAAATATAATTCATGGAGCTTTTTGAGCGGTACACTTGGGATCTCCTTGGTAAGCGTCGGCTTTACTGCCTTCAAAGCAACCAGTTCTGACTCATAGCGTTCCCAGACATGGGTGGCCGCATAGTTGAGAAGACCGCTTAAGACAGCTTGAATATCTTCCAATCCGGAAATAAATCCCATTTCAACGTCGACTGTTATAAACTCGGTCATATGACGGGTAGTCATACTTGGTTCTGCTCTATATGTTGCTCCAAATTCGAAAACTCGTTCCAAAGTTCCGACCATGATTTGTTTATAGAATTGAGCAGACTGAGCAAGCGATGCCGTTTTCCCAAAATAGTCGAGTTTGAAAACTTCGGCACCACCTTCTGTTTCTCCTGCAATCAGTTTGGGGCTATGAAATTCAACAAACTGTTGAGACTTTAAATATTCACGTACTGCATCGCCAATTCCTGCCTGCACCTTCCAAATTCCTCGTTCCGTAAGATTTCTCATACTCAGAATCTTGTTCTCAAACAGGGTTTCTAAATTTTCTGATTTATGATCAATTGGCTTGTCTACTTCGATAGCCGGCACGTCGGTCACCGGGACATCAACCACTATATTTGGTTCGTGGAGCTCTGCCCCACCAGCAGCGCGCGGTTCTTCTACCACTAATCCCTCAATCGTAAGAATTGTACCATTCTGAAGCCCTTTTAATTTTTCTGCTTCAGTCGATTTTTCATCGAGCACTTGAACAAGTCCTTCTCTGTCTCGAAGCACGAGAAATGTCATCCCGCCAAGCTCTCTTTTTTTATGAAGCCAGCCGGAGACTTGAATTCTTTCTCCAATATAATTTTTAATTTCAGCTGATAAAATCCGTTTAGAATAGGTTGGTTGAGACATAGAAACTATATAAATTAGTAATTAAAAAAAAGCCCTTACAAAACTATCTTGGTTAAGATAATCTTGTAAGGGCCCTTTGAGGACTGTGCCACCTTACTTCACCAACCGAATGGTATGGTCTTGTTATCGCTGTTACGGGCTTACCCGAAGGATTCTACTTTACCAATGAATGGCATTTCTTTCCTTTGCTCTCCTGTGTCGAATCAGGGTCAATGCATTTCATCATGATTATACTACACGAGAAAGTAACGTCAATACCCAAAAAAAATAAGGTACAATGAAACCATGAGACCGAAATATTATGCGTTATTTGTGTTTTTTTCCTTGCTGTTTCTCTTTTATCCTGGTGATTCTCCTACGTTTCAGTTATTTGCATTTCATCGAAAAAATTTTCAAAAAGAGCCATCTCTCCCTCTTGTTACTTCTTTTGTACCTGTTTTGAGGGTTACTTCTACTCCTGTTGTGTCTGCAGAAGGGGTCTATATAACAGATCTTGCCTCATTCACCCCAATTTTTGCAAAAAACGAGCATCTTCATCTGTATCCTGCATCTACAACGAAAATTATCACCGCATTGGTAGTAATGGATTCCTTCAAACTTGATGATGTTATAACGGTCAAACAGGTGAAAAATGAAGGACAGACAATGGGATTGGTCCCTGGGGAGCGAATTACCGTCGAAAATTTACTGTATGGACTTCTGGTTCATTCCGGGAACGATGCAGCCTATGCATTCGCTGATTTTTATGGCTATGACGCGTTTATATCTCTTATGAATAAAAAGGCAGAAGCGCTTCACATGAAAGATAGCCATTTTGCAAATCCGGCAGGGCTTGATGATGATTCTCAGGTGGTAACCCCTTTTGATCTCTCGCTTGCAGGAAGGGAGCTTCTTAAAAACCCCGAACTGAAAAAAATTGTTTCAACCAAGGCTATCACCATTTCTGATGTCGATTTTCAGATCTTTCACAAATTAGAGAATGTGAATAAGCTCCTGGGAGAAGTACAGGGAATTGGCGGATTGAAGACTGGTTATACCGAGGCTGCAGGCGAAAATTTAGTGAGCTTCTACAAAAAACATGGTCATGAATTTTTGATTGTCATTCTGAAAAGTACAGACCGTTTTGCAGATACCCGCAGCGTGGTCAGCTGGGTAGATGGAAATGTGGAATACGTAGACATGAAGCCTCTTCTTCAGTAACGCTACTCGGTAAGGTATTGATCGGATATTGCCGGGACATAGGCTACAAAGTTATTATCTCCAATAAAAACATATACCGGTTGTAAATACTGTTGATAGATATCAGGATCTAAATACCCCAAAAACATTTTTTTGATGGAGATTGAGGGAATGTTTGGAGGCACACTAACGAGAATCGCTTGGCCATTTTTTAATTGATTCCACGCCATTTCACCGGTTTTAACAGGATACAGTCCCATCTGGGTATCAGATTTTTCGAAGAAGCGTACCTGGGCTCGTAATATTTTAAAACCAGAATCATTAAAACCCATCACAATATAGTTTTGACTGTTGAAAAATTTAGGGGAAACAATGGGGACATCATCGATATTGGGACGATACATATCTACCTCCACTACATTTGCGTCTTGTGGCTTCGTAACCACCGTCATTGAATTTGTAGATAGATCGTATTTTAAGTAAATAATATTTAATTTTCCCTGTGCAAGTTCGGGAGGGTAGGTTCCCACAGAGTTTAGAAAATCTGTCGCTTTCGTTTGAATTTCTGTTTCTGTAGGTATGCGTGTATTTGTAAAAATGGGGTCATCCGTTTTAAATCCATACTCGTAGGTAAAATTAAAATTTGTTACGTCTATCGTTAGTTTTTGTACTGCATCAGAAAAACTTGCTTCTGTCCCGGATAGTTTATGCTTTACCACTTCTGTGTCAAAACCAAATGTTTTAGCCATGAGATAAATCTTTTCTCTGAATGCAAAATTGGCTGTTTTTGGTGGAAGGAAATATACTTTCGCTGCCTGGGTTGCAGTAATAGGTTCTCCTTCAACTGTATCCAATACATAGCTTAATTGAGAAGAGTTTGAGGCAACATTTATATAGGGAGTTTTCAATTTCCCAAATAAGGGGTTGTAAACAATTGAGACAGTGCGTGAGTTCAAAAGAGAGGTTATCGTTAACTGGAGAAAAATATAAATAAAGATAAACGCCACTACAAAGATGCCAACGAGTGGTGCCATACGACGGCTGTAATAGGAAAGTTCAGTAAGTGTCATATTTTTTTGATATAAATTAGCATACAGTATTTTTTCCTACAAATAAATATGATATAATGTGTTTTCGTTGAAACCAGAGGTACCCAAGCGGCCAACGGGGGCAGACTGTAAATCTGCTGGGATTTCCCTTCGAAGGTTCGAATCCTTCCCTCTGGACTCTAAAAAAAAGACGGTCGACACACCGTCTTTTTTTTTGGAGTGAAAGGATGAGAACCGAAAGGTTCGCTCAACTGGCAGTTTCCGATACGAAATAAATATTGCTCCATTAGTCCTACATTTAAAGGATTTTTCCCTATTGACTTTAGATAGTCATTAAATCTATAACTAAAATCTACTATACTAAACTTGTGTATAAAATGGTCGAATGCTTTAATAAACCATTATAAATCGTGAATACCCTATATTATTTAGCATATTTTCACGATTATATTGATAAAACAGTGAAATATGATACAATAGACATATGGCAAAGACACTAAGTGTTTTCAATAAAATCCAATTTCTTCGCGAACGATACTATAAGGCATCTGTTGGAAAAGAGTCACTTCTTGCCCTCATTTCCGAGACAGAGGTTGCTGAACAAGTATACAACTCTAACGCTATCGAAAACAGTACTCTTACCCTGGAAGAAACAGAAAGAATACTTCTTCAAATAGATCTAGACCGATACATCACCGAAAGAGAAATCTTCGAAACAAAAAATCTCGCTCGAGTTGTATCATACATTGATAAAAAAGCCAAGGAACAAGAATTAAATCTCGATATAATTCTCACTCTTCACAAAATGCTCGTTTCAAATATCCGTGACGAAATTGCGGGAAGATTTAGAGAAAAGAATGAGTTTGTGCGTGTAGGGAATCATATTGCGCCAGGCCCGGATAAGGTGATTGGTTTGCTTATCAGAATGCTGGTGGAATATTTTTCTTCGAGCCAAGAAAATATAATTAAACGACTCGCTAAACTCCATCTTACTTTTGAAAATATACATCCGTTTATTGATGGTAACGGACGTATAGGGAGAGTTATTAATAATTATCTACTTATACGGGAAGGATTTGTCCCTATCAATATTAAATTTATAGATCGCAAGAAATATTATGAAGCATTTAAAGAGTTTGATGGAAAAGGTATAACTAGTACCATGGAAGAGATTATTGGTAAAGCCCTTACCAATAGTTACTTTAAACGCTTGGCATATCTGGAAGGCAAGGAAATACTATCTCTGAATGATTATGCAAAAAAACATAAATTGTCTCATTCTAATCTGATTAATAAGGCAAATAGACAAACAATTGAGGCTTTTTTGGAAAAAAATATCTGGAAGATTGGAGATATCCATTCCTAAACCTTTATTTATTACGAGAGGCTCTGCGTATGCGTACAATTTACTATACTAATATCATGAAATCGATTATTCTTCCTGTCGATGACACCGGTGAAAATCTAAAACTAAATTTCTACGAAACTTCTCATTACAAGGATATTTTGATAATCGTTGGCGGGAGTGGTGACACAAAAGATTCATTTCACGATTTTATTTCTGTTCTTTCCAAAAAGCTTTTTGGTTTTTCTTATGTTACATTTTCCTATCGAGGCGTTGAAACAAATAGAGAGTTTCCTCTGGTACAACAGGTACACGATCTTGAACAGGTGGTTGAATGGATAAAAAAAAATCATAATCTTCCTCTGACACTCGTCTGTACGAGTATGGGCGCTTTTAGTACTGCCCACTTACTTATCAATAATACATATAAAGAGATTATCGCTCGCACTATATTTATTGATCCGGCTGATTATTCTCTTGATGCCGATGATGGTGATGGTACCTGGTCGGGTTTTGAAAATTATAATCCAACAAACCCAACAGTGAGTTCTTTAATGAAAGAGATTGATTCTCACGTAAAAGTTGATGTCATAAACTTTTTGCTTCGAAATCACGGGCCACACGGCTACGCACCCGTTGAGGAAAGAGGGAGTGATACCCCAGCATTATTCGCTCGACTAAATAATCTGATGGTGAAACAATTTTATGACAACACCCCGCTCATAAATCGGGGAGAATATATTGAAGACACCCAACTACCCCACGCATTTATGAGAGACGGAGATGTGAAAGAAAACATCGAACACTTACATCAACTCATAACTTCGTTACTCAAATACAAAAAAAATCAGTGAGCTAGAAACTCTATCGTTACATTCTCTTGTCGGGCCGATATACGAGCAGTCCCACCTATCGGAATGGTGATCATAGGTGTTGTGTGTCCAAAATCTGCACCCGAAATGATGGGAAGACCTGCCAATTCTTTTTTTGTTTCAACAATTTTAACGAGAAGTTCATTTGTCATATGGCTCTCAGTTTGAAATCTACCAAACACAATACCTTTAACCTCAGTAAATTCGGGCTGATGAATGAGTGACTGCAAATCGCGGTCAAAAGTAAACGGCTCAGACATTGAATCATCTTCTAGGAACAATATCGTATTTTTTAAACTTGGCATATACTCCGTTCCTTGCAGAAGGTTTAAAGTACACAAATTTCCGCCTACAATGGCCCCTTCTGCGACTCCTTCGTTGATAACTCGATATCCTTCATTCTTATGAAAAACTCTATTCTCCTGATCTCCTGCCCACCGGTCATCAATCCATTCCTTCGAGGCTAATACTTCATACGGACTCTCTTGAAACAGACAGTTTTTGAAAATGGAGTAATAACTCGAACGGTATCACCGGATTTTAATTTGGAAGGTACTATCATATAACCATTATCATAACATAAGTTCAATATTGACCTTATTGCATAAGTTGCCGTAACTCTTTTTGATTTTCTGGCACGGTCAACTCTTTGAGGAATGAATTCGAGTTAGAATTTGTGGCCTTATTTACCGAAGAAAAAAGGAAGTTGCAAGAGACAATACCTAACACGAGTACAACCACGGTAATTGCAAGAGTAATAAAGGCCGCTTTTACATCTTCCTGAGTGCCATTGGCAAAAAAAAGATATTTCCCAAAATAATAAATACCAATAGGAGGGAATAACACGCTTAAAATATACGCCTTTAAATACCCTTCCCTCGCTTTCATACTCCGTTCCTGAGTATCTAATACGAGCAATGCCTTGTACGGTTCGAGATCTTTTTTCGGCTCTTCGCCAATTACTGCTTTTTCCTCCATATCTGCATTATACGGTATTTGCAAATGCCTCACCATCTCCTCCAATGAACGGTATAATAACAATTATTAATAATTCCCTACCTTGTCATATGCAACCATGTGAATGCTGCGGAATGCCGCTTGAAGAGGGTATGACCTCCAGATTTGATAATCGATACTGTATCTTCTGCCAGAATCAGGAAACAGGGAAACTAAAAACAATGGAAGAGGTACGCGAAGGGAGTATTGAGGCTGCGATCCGTCTTCTTGGCAAAACCCGAGAAGAAGCTGAAGCAATGGCCGACCATATTATGCCTCAACTTCCTTGTTGGAAAAAAAAGAATGCATTCAGATCATAATACTATGAAACCGGGGATTGATTATATCGGAGTCACAACACCATTCTACTGTAATGACGGAAAGGGCAACTTTTTGTTTCATAAGCGAAGTCAAAACTGCCGAGATGAACAGGGTGCTTGGGATATGGGAGGGGGCCAAGTTGAATTTGGTGAGACACTCGAAGAAAGCGTGTTGAGAGAAGTGCAAGAAGAATATGGCTGCACGGGCAGCATCCAAGAACAGCTTCCTGCTCACTCCGTTCTTCGTACGCACAACGAAAAATTAACCCACTGGCTTGCGATTCCTTTTTTCATTCTCGTAAATCCGAAAGAAGTCATCAATGGTGATCCCGAAAAACTCGAAGAAATTGACTGGTTTCGCCTTGCGAACCTCCCTCAGCCACTCCATACCGGATTTCAATATACTTTGAACAGATATAAACAGTTTTTTAAGAAATACCGTTGATATCATATTGCTTGATGTCCAAGATTTGATACAATCAGTACCATGCATAAACGCATTACGTATTTTGACGGATTCAGAGGGGCAGCTGCACTTATCGTAGTACTCCACCATTTTATGATGGCATTCCTTCCCGCGATTTATAACAATGCCGCATCTGATAGCCATCTTCCCTATTCGATAGAACGTTTTATCTATAGCACTCCGCTGAATATTTTTACCAACGGTAACTTTGCGGTGAATCTCTTTTTTATTCTCAGTGGATTTGCCATTAGTATCCCTTTTTTCACAAAACATGACACAAGCTCTCTCACAAAAACTTCCATAAAACGCTATTTTCGACTTCTTCCTCCCATTGTGTTCTGCAATATTCTTACCTTTATTATTCTTTATTTTCATTTCAACTATAATCAACAAGCTGCCCTCATTACTAAATCATACTGGTGGCTAGCTCCAAACTGGAGTCAGGTACAACTTAACATCGGGAACCTTTTTCAACAATCATTTATAGATGTTTTTGTGAAAGGGGTAGAATTTACAAAAACCTTTAATTCATCACTGTGGACTATTCCCTATTTTTTCCTAGGAACCTTTATCGTAACCGGGACACTTGCACTTATTGGAACTTTAAAAAACAGATATCTCCTGTACGGAATTCTCATGGTTCTCCTTCCTACAAACTATTACCCGTTCGTTTTGGGCATGGTACTATGCGATCTGTTTATGCGAGAAAAACCTCTTCTCCTAAAAAATAAAGCATTGATCTTCTTTGCATTTATTATTGGCATATTTTTCAGTTCATACCCAACCTTCCCGGGGACAGATCAGTTAAAAGATACTATGTATGGCTTTTTACCCCGTATTCTGGCACCTTTTGAATACAATGCCTATCATTGCCTTGGCGTCATTTTGCTCTTTTATAGCCTTATCTCTTCACGGATATTTCAAAAGATTATGGAGTTTCGAGTTTTTCTGTTTCTCGGAAAAATTTCTTATTCGCTATACATTTTCCATATCATAATTATCCTATCTTTCAGTAGCTACGTGTTTCTACAATTTTATCCGCACCTTGGATATACAGCTTCGTACCTCCTCATGATGGTTATTTCTCTTCCTCTCGTTTTTCTGGGATCCTTTTTCATCTATCGATTCGTTGAGCATATCGGGATGGTACTCGCGGAACGTTTTTATGCTTTCTTTTCTCCAGCAAATAAAAATCACTAAACTTTTACGTACCTACTACCAAGTCTTCACCGAGTTATTAAACTCACCCAGTACTGTTACTTATATTTCTTTCCCCTAAAACTCATGAAAATTGCTCAAATTGCACCATTAATTGAACGTGTTCCTCCTAAAAAATATGGTGGAACGGAACGTATTGTTCATGTGCTTACCGAAGAGTTGGTGAAACGGGGCCATGATGTTACACTTTTTGCATCGGGGGACTCGATAACTTCGGGTAAACTCATTTCAATTTATCCACGAGGTCTTCGTGAAGCGCGGGTAAAAGATCTCTACGCGTTCAATGAATTACAGCTGTACAATAGTGGGAACGCATACCAAATGCAACAAAATTTCGATATTATCCATGACCATAATGGATATTTAAGTATTCAAACCGCTAACATAGCCTCTGTCCCCAGTGTTTTCACACTCCATGGCCCCTTGAACCTGAACCAAAAACGGATGTACTCTACCTTCCGCAATCCGTATTTAGTTTCCATTTCAAAAGCGCAGGTTCGTACTTCTTTTGATCTCAATATCATAGACACAATCTATCACGGACTTCCCATGGAGGATTATCCATTTTCAGATACCCCTGAAGATTATTTATTATTTGTCGGACGGATCTCTATGGATAAAGGGCTTCACTATGCGATAGAAGTGGCATTAAGTGTTGATAAACCACTGATTATTGCTGCTAAACTCGATCAAAATGATCGAAAATATTTTGATGATTTTATTGAACCCCAGCTTTCTGACGACCGCATTCGATGGATCGGAGAAGTAAATGAAGATGAAAGGAATAATCTTATGGACAAAGCACTTTGTGTCCTTCATCCCATAACGTTTCGCGAACCATTTGGGTTAACAATGATCGAAGCCTTAGCATGTGGTTGCCCTGTTGTGGCATTCAATAGAGGCTCCGTCCCGGAAATTATCATTGATGGACAAACTGGATTTGTCGTAAGCGATATTGAAGAGATGACCGAAGCTGTTGCTCGACTGGGAGAAATTAATCGAGTAGAGTGCCGACGTCATGCATTAGAAAATTTTAATAGTACTACCATGGTGGATAAATACGAAGCAGTATATAAGAAGATCCTTTCTACAACAAAATAGATATAATAGGAGTCTATGACACAAATGCCTATTGATCCATCTGAAACGCAAAAAAAACTTATAGATGAAAGAAATTTGTTAAGAAAAGCAAAAGAATACACTAAAGCAGATGAATTGCGTAAACAAATTGAACAAAATGAATATATCTTAATAGATGAAGGAGAAGACACTTATTTGTACAAAGAATTAGAACAAAAGGTTCAATCAGGAGGTCATTTTCTGGTTCTTTTTGGATCAGGCGAAATATCCTCCACAGGCCGTCAGGTGCATGAAGAAGTATTTAAACGAATCGGTAAGGATTCTATCAAAATAGCTATTTTAACCACGCCTGCG
Source organism: Candidatus Roizmanbacteria bacterium (assembly GCA_013335175.1). Classification (GTDB taxonomy): domain Bacteria; phylum Patescibacteriota; class Microgenomatia; order UBA1406; family GWC2-37-13; genus JAAXWC01. The sequence continues at coordinate 5,911 of JAAXWC010000011.1, read as the reverse complement.
GGTTTCCAACCCAATGTAGATATCGTCTACCGGGAAATTGGTGATTTCTTTGTAAATAAACTACAAAATTTTCACCCCTCTCTATCATATATACGTGCAAACACACGAGAAGATTGTTACGATCAAAACCAGATTCATCTCCTCGACGACGTCGATTATATTTTTACGGGACCAGGAAGCCCTACCTATGCGGCAAAACAGCTCTCCAACACTCCATTGTTAGCAAAAATACTATCTGAAACAAAACGCGGAGCCAGCCTTTCTCTTGCGTCCGCTGCAACCTGCGCATTTTCCAAACATGTATTACCTGTGTACGAAATATATAAAGCAGGACTTCCACTTTATTGGGAACCAGGTTTGAATATTTACCAATCACTCTTTCAAGAACTGAGTATTATTCCCCATTTTAACAATACCGAGGGTGGGAAGAAAACCGATACTTCTTACTGTTTTATGGGAAAAGAACGTTTTGCTGCTCTACGGAACTTACTTCCTCTCGAAGAACCGGTGTGGGGACTTGACGAACATACCGGTGTAATAATCGACCTTCATACAAAATCATATGAGGTAATGGGAAAAGGGACACTACATCCCGCTATATAAAAAAAGGGAGGTACCTTTCGATACCTCCCTCATTTTTAGTTTCTGTTAATACATGTCAGGCATTGCTGGAGCCGCTGGGGCAGCAGGAGCTTTTTCCTTAATGTCAGTAATTAACGCTTCAGTCGTAAGGATCATGGATGAAACGGATACTGCATTTTGTACCGCAGAACGAACCACTTTCAATGGATCGATAATTCCCGCTTTCACCATATCTATCGGCTGGGCATTTTCAACCAAGTCAAGAGCTAAAACATCGTAGCCCATGCCCTTGGCACTGGCAGTTCGTGCAGATGCAAGCAACTGACCAGGATCCAGTCCGGCATTTTCCATCAATTTCTTAAATGGAGCTTCTAATGCCCGTTTCACGATTTCATATCCAATGGTTTCATCGGATTTTGAACCAACGGATTGATCAACTTTCATTTTCGAAGCAACTGCCAAGAAAGCAGAGGCTCCTCCTGGGACAATTCCCTCTTCAAGAGCAGCTTTTGCTGCTGCGACTGCATCTATAACCCGTTCTTTTTTGTCTTTTAATTCAACTTCTGTTGCAGCACCAATCTTAATAACTGCTACTCCACCAGCAAGTTTTGCCAACCGCTCCTGAAATTTTTCTTTATCAAAATCAGAGGTAGTAGCATCTAATTCTTTGCGAATCTGTGCAACTCGGGCATCGATCAATTTTTTATCACCTTTACCACCAATAATTTTCGTATTTTCTTTATCTGCTTCTACCCGATCTGCGCGTCCACACATTTCAATAGTTGCGTCTTCCAATTTACTTCCGAGTGCTTCTGTTATAACAGTTGCGCCAGTAAGTACCGCAATATCTTCGAGCATTTGTTTTCGTCTATCACCAAATCCGGGAGCTTTTACAACAAGTGCTTTAAAGGTGCCTCTAACTGTGTTTACAACGAGGGTTGCCAATGCTTCACCATCTACATCGTCTGCAATGATAACGAGGTTTTTGGAGACCTTAACAAATTTTTCAAGAAACGGGAGGAGGTCTGCAATTGCGGTAATTTTTTTATCTGTGATAAGTAAATAGGCATCTTGCACTTCTGCAATCATTTTTTCATTTCCTACTGCAAAATAGGGAGATGCATATCCTCTATCGAACTGCATACCTTCTTTATGTTCAACGTAGGTTTCCAACCCTTTTCCATCTTCTACAGTAACAACACCATCTTTTCCTACTTTTTGCAAAGCTTCAGCTACCTTCTGTCCAAGATTTACATCTGCTGCTGAAATCGTAGCAACAGAAATCACCTTATCTAAGGTAATAGGGGTAGATTGTTTTTTTAGCTCTTCCACTGCAAAGTCGCTTGCTTTTTGAAGGCCACGTCGCATAACCATCGGGTTTGCTCCAGCCGTAATCATCTTAATTCCTTCTGTCACAATTGCTTGGGTCAAAACAGTAGCCGTTGTAGTACCATCTCCAGCTACATCTGCTGTTTTTGAGGAAGCCTCTTTTACCATCTGTGCACCCATATTTTCAAAGGGATCTTCGAGTTCAATTTCTCGAGCAACGGTTACACCATCGTGAATAACGGAAGGTGCTCCCCATTTTTTATCGATAGCTACGTTTCTGCCTTTTGGTCCAAGTGTGGTGCCAACAGCATTCGCTAATTTATTAACTCCGGTTAAGAGCGATTGTCGTGCATCGCTACTGTATTTGATTTGTTTTGCCATATATATATAAATAAACTTGTAAAATAATTGTCTTATTTAACGACAGCCATGAGATCTTTCTGTTCAACTAAAAGCCATTCTTCAGAACCAACTTTTATTTCATTCCCACCCCATTTTTTATAAAAGACTTTCTGACCAACTTTTACCGTAAGAGGGAACACCTTGCCTTCATCATTGTGCCATCCTTCACCTACAGCCATAACTTCACCCATTTGTGGTTTTTCTTTTATAGAATCTGGTAAAACGATCCCGGAAGGGAGAGTTTTTTCCGACTGGAGCGGGCGAATAAGTACATAATCAAAAAGAGGTTGAATATTTTGTGTTTGTGACATACAGTTATAAATATAAACTAGTAATAATTAGTAATTTTTGACATTAATACTGTATCCAATGAACGTGATTTTGTCAAGTGGATTCGTTGTCTGCTAATTTTATGGATAATCAAGCAGCCTTATCGGAAATAAATAAATTAAAAGCAAAACTGGACGCAGTACAGTTGCCTGCGCAGCTGATGGAAAAAGCTGTTGAACAGATTGAACGTATTAACCTCTCTTTGAAGTATGGAGGGAACCTTTCACAGCTAGATGTAACAACTAAATACATTGATCTCATTACCAACCTTCCGTGGAATGCCCGCACTCAGGACATTCTCGATATAAACCGCGTAAAAGAAACGCTTGATAAGAACCATTTTGGTCTTGAAAAGATAAAAAGCCGCATTATGGAATACATGTCTATTCTTATCATGCAAAAACAACGCTTGAATGCTGAACTATTTCACGCACCATCGTTATTTTTTGTCGGTCTTGCGGGTACCGGTAAAACAACCTTTGCTATCTCTCTCGCAGAGGCGTTAGGAAGGCGATTTATTCGCATTCCGTTTGGAGGTCTATCTTCCGCGCTGGATCTGCGTGGACAATCAAAACTATCTCCTGAAAGTGAACCAGGAATGGTAATCAAAGCACTCCGACGCGTAGGTTCGCGAAACCCTGTTATTTTGCTTGATGAATTAGACCGTGTTGCCCCAGAGACTCGCACGAGCGTTATGGGTGTATTACTTGAACTGCTTGATCCTGGACAGAATAGAAATTTTACCGACTATTTTCTTGATTATCCGTTTGATCTATCTGAAGTAATTTTTGTCGCAACGGCCAATAATACCTCAAATGTTGCAACCGCAGTACTAGATCGTTTAGAGCTGATTCAAATGCCGTCGTATACTGATGAAGAAAAAATTCATATCGGAAAGAATTATATTCTTCCAAAGTATTTGAAAGAAGTTGGACTCACTCCCGATATGGTGCGAATTGAAGATTCTGTTTGGGTCATTTTGATTCGGGCCCTTGGATTTGAACCGGGTATCCGAAGTCTGGAACGGCTTATCGAGACCCTAGTACGAAAAATAGCATTTAAAATTGTGAGTGGTCAAGGGACACAGTTTGCGATAAATGAAACGAACATGCGCGAGTATGTGCCTCTTTAAGTATATTTATCCGCTACTTTGGATGCTCCAAAGGAATCAGGTTTTATTTTTACTTCGTACCCGGAACCGCGGATCATGGCAGTCAGTTCGTTTATAAGAACTCTCGTTTTTCCATTGTTCCCGATATCTACATGAATTTCAATATTGTACCGAAGTATGCCCTTCTCTTTGAAAAGCTCTACCAGTTTTTCTGAAGTTTCCAGAGACATTGTTGCTTCTCGGTACATGCGCTCTTTGAGGCTCATGGTTTGTGTTACCACTGTTCGAAGCCAAAAATAGATCCCCCCGCTTCCAACACGGTGTATTACAATGGCATTTACAAAATCATAAACGTTATTAACCACTTTCTGAGAATCGCTCCCTACAATGATTTTGTACGAAGACGTAGTATCTTTGGACATGTAGTCAAAGACTACATCCTTCAGCCTCTCTAATGGGACTTTTCCATACGTAGGACTGTTATAAAACATAGAAGAATAGGTTTATTGTACCACAAAACATAGGATGAATTTTTCCATATTGACTTCAATTTATCAGTGATTAGTGGTAAAATAGAAAATTCAGAACAAATAATTAGGCGCGTTGGCGAAGTGGAAACGCGGGAGTCTGCAAAACTTCTATTGCGCCAGTCCGATTCTGGCACGCGCCTCTGGAAGCTATGAGCATTTAGCTTATAGTTATAGAGAACGTGCATGGTCATTCCCGCTTGTCGGGAATCGTTGTTTGTATATCATTGCGAGGCGCGAAGCCAGGCACCGTACGAAACTGGCGAAGCAACGAAGCAATCCCGTTGGAATGTCATCCTGAACCGAGATTCAGGATCCAAGGTAGAGATTGTTACGTTGGATCCCCACGTACGCGAGGATGACGACGATAGCCCTTGAGAAAAAAAGGGTGTTTGAAAATTAGAGAACATGGAGAGGTGTCGGAGCGGTCGATCGAGCTAGTCTTGAAAACTAGTGTGGCGCAAGTCACCGTGGGTTCGAATCCCACCCTCTCCGCCATCGCTCGCTATAGCCTTTTAGGCGAAGGCGAGCTACGGCGAGACAAAGTCCGCAGAATTTTGTAGCATATAGTCCGTCTTTAAGTTCAGGCACACAAATAACGATTCATATGATGATATACTATTGGTATGCAAAACGTCGATGAAATCAGTAAACAACGAGCTCTGAAATTATTTGACAACTCTGACCTTGCTTCTTTCGAAATAGGAACCACAAGAGGTTTACAGCAGATTCATACCTATTTATTTAATGGCCTTTATGACTTTGCTGGACAAATCCGCGAAAAAAATATTAGTAAAGATGATTTTCGTTTTGCAAATAGCTTATATTTGTCAGATGTGTTGAAAAAAATCGACTCTTTGAAAGAAAGCACTTTTGAAGAGATTATAACGAAATATGTTGAAATGAATATTGCTCACCCTTTTATGGAAGGGAACGGTCGTAGCATGCGTATATGGTTAGACCTCATGCTGAAAAAAAACATTGGGAAATGCATAGATTGGCAAAAAATAGACAAAAACGACTATCTTAGTGCCATGATTCGTAGCCACGTAAATGACTTGGAAATTCGTGAATTGCTACGCACCGGCCTCACTGACAAAATAAGTGACCGAGAAGTGTTCATGAAAGGTATCGAACAGTCGTATTATTACGAAGAAACCGATAATTATAAAGGGTAATCTATCGCATAATCCCAGGATCGTCACACCCTCTCCGCCAGGTTGAAAAATCGTGGTACCGTTCACAAAACGGTTGACAATCAAGTAAAATAGTTTCAGTATATGAAAATAACTTTGCTCAATGAAAACTCTGCCGGGCGACAAAATTCCAAACTGTGCCTTGCTGAATGGGGTCTTTCGGTACTGATCGAACTAAACGGTGTCAAAATTCTTATGGATACTGGCAGCACTGAGTATGTTCTACTCACTGTTTTCTTGCAAAAAATACGCCTCCGGAGATTCATTTGAACTTTAGGTGCAAAACCCGCTTAATTATTTGTAGTATGGGTACTGACTAGATAAGCGCTAGAAATAGTGATGTTTAGCGCGTTATGATAGTTAGTATGGAAGGAATAAAACGGATCCGAATTTCAGAGAAGAAATTGAGACTCATAATAAAGTGTTTTGTTCTC